>NZ_JBVHPN010000002.1:0-607811 GCF_055567935.1 Streptomyces sp. NPDC026301
GGGGGGGGGGGGGGGGGGGGGGGGGGGGGGGGGGGGGGGGGGGGGGGGGGGGGGCTGGGGGGGGGGGGGGGGGGGGGCCGGGAAGAACCGTCCGCCCCCGCCCCGGTCACGGTCCCAGGTCCGGCGCCGGCCCCCGTCCCGACAGCACCTCGCCGTACGCCTGCATCAGGTCCGGCAGCCGCAGCGTCGACAGGTCCTCACGCCCCGGCGTGCCCGACCACGTCGACAGCCGCAGGTCGCGGTAGGCGCAGCTCTTCTCGTACAGCGTGCGCAGGAAGCGGCCGTTGCCCAGCTCGTCGATCCAGCCCTGGTCCACGACGTGCCCGCTGATGCTGCGCAGCTCGTCGATCGACTCCTCGTCCCAGCGGTCGCCGTTGTCCGCGGCCAGCACCTCACCGATGGCCGTCAGCTCCAGCGGGCGGTAACTGGGGAAGTCCACGCGGGTGGTGAAGCGCGAGGAGAGGCCGGGATTGGCGGCCAGCAGCCGGTCCATGCCCTCCGGATACCCGGCGAGGATCACCACCAGCCGGTCGCGGTTGTCCTCCGCGCGCTTGAGCAGCACCTGCAGCGCCTCGTCGCCATACGCGTCGCCCTTGGTGTAGCCGGAGTTGGAGAGGGAGTACGCCTCGTCGACGAAGAGCACGCCGCCCAGCGCCGAGTCGATCAGTTCGTTCGCCTTCACCGCCGTCTGGCCGAGGAACTCGCCCACCAGATCGGCCCGTTGGGCCTCCACGAGATGGTCGCCGCCCAGCAGCCCCAGCGCGTAGAAGACCCGGCCGAGTATCCGCGCCACGGTGGTCTTGCCCGTCCCCGACGGGCCCGAGAAGACGAAGTGCCGTTTCGGCGGCTGGACCGGCAGCCCCTGCCCGGCCCGCAGCCGTGCCATCCGCAGCTGCGCCGACAGCGCCCGGACCTGCCGCTTCACCGGCTCCAGGCCCACCATCCGCTCCAGCTCCTGGAGCGCCTGCGCCAGCAGGACGGGGTCGGCGGGTCCGGCCGGCAGCTGATCGGCGCTGCGCTGCTCCGGCACGCGCTTGGCGCGCGCGGGTCCCGCCGCGCCGGTGGCCTGCGAGCCGAGCAGGTCACTCTCCGGGCCCTCCGGGTCGACCGTGGCCAGCAACTCCCGGCCGTCCACCGGGTCCAGCGGCGCCAGCGGGTCCAGATCGCCGCCGTTCTCCTGGCCGAGCCCGGCCGGCACCGTGGCCAGGTCGGCGCCCTCCTCCAGGCCGTCGCACTCGGCGATGGCCGCGAGCCGGGCCGCGGTGTCCATGAAGGCCGGATCCACCCGGTGCACGGCGCGATACAGGGGGAGGGCCGCGGCGCTGCGCCCCGTGCCCTCGTGCGCCCGCGCCAGCCAGTACCGCAGCTCCTTGCGCTGCGGCTGCTCGCTGCGGCACCGCATCAGCGCGGCCGACAGCAGCGGCTCGGCCTGGCCGTACATCTCCAGCCGCACCCGCGCCATGCCCCCGAACAGCCCCGACTCGATGCCCAGCAGCGGGTCGTCGATCAGCGGCTCGGTGTGCCGCACGAGCTGCTCCCAGTCCTTGACCAGATACGCGCGGCAGGCGTGCAGGAAACGCACCTGCGGGTCGGTGTCGACCGGCGGGCAGCCGGCCAGCGCCTGGTCGAGCTCGGCGACGTGCCGGCCGTCCAGCCAGTGCGAGGCGTGCGCGAGCAGCAGGTCGCGGCCGGACTCCAGCACCGGCTGCACCCACCAGCCCAGCCAGTACCAGGAGTTCAGGGTGCGGCGGTGGCGGGCGCGCTGCTCGCCGAAGCGGTCGCGGTGCCGGTACATCCGCAGCAGCGCCGTGGTGGTGTCGGCGCGCAGCGCGTGCAGTCCGAGCCAGGCGTCCGCCATCGAGGGGTCGGTCCGCACCGCGGCCCGGAACTCCTCCTCGGCCTGCGCGTACGCGCCCATGGTGTACGCGTCGACCGCGCGCAGCCAGGCGAGTTCGGCCGGGGCCGCCGTGCCCTGCGCGCCACAATCCATCCTGTCCCCCACAAAAGATCCCCCGCGCTGTGCCCGTCGGGTGACTACCCGGCAGCGGCGTGATCGAAGCAGCGTGCTGT
Organism: Streptomyces sp. NPDC026301; assembly: GCF_055567935.1. Taxonomy (NCBI): domain Bacteria; kingdom Bacillati; phylum Actinomycetota; class Actinomycetes; order Kitasatosporales; family Streptomycetaceae; genus Streptomyces; species Streptomyces sp. NPDC026301. The sequence goes on from NZ_JBVHPN010000002.1 coordinate 2,071, forward strand.
GGACGGGATCTGCACGCCGTCGCGCGCCCGTCGGCTCGTGTCCTCGGGTGGCACGAACTGGCATCGTACCTGCGCTCCCGAGGCGGGCCGAAGAGGGGCGCAGGGGGGAAGCGGGGACTCGGCGGCGCGAAGGGGCCGGTGACCGAGGGTGAGGGGGATGCGGCGCGAAGCGCGGAAATCGGGAGCTGAGGGCAGAACGAAGCCCCCGATCACGGGGGAACAACCGGGGGCTTCGCGACTGCGGGCGGTCCGTCAGAACCGCACATTGAGAACGTAAGTCCTGTACGGCCCCCAGGTCAAGCGGAGTTGAGGCACTCGGCGGGAGCCCGTCGGCCGTCCTCGGCGCACCGGCCCCCGTGCGTCACCGAGCGTGAAGGAATGGGGGAGTCAACGCGCGTCCACCGGTCCCTTGCGCCACTCGTACCCCATCTGTCCCTGTGTCACCAGAAGGTCCGCGTACGGCCGGGACGGATCCGCCGCGAAGTGCGCGCGCTCCGCCGGAATCCAGCCATCCCAGAAGGTGGCGAGTCCCGGCCCGTCCCTCCGCCGCCCGCGCGCCCAGGCGGTTTCGCCCGGCAGCTCCATCCACAGCAGGCACGCCAGATACGGGCGGAGCGCGCTGCGGCCCGCGCCGACGCCTTCCAGAAGCACGACCGGAGCCGGCGCCAGCGTGCACTCCCGCGTGAAGCTCCGGCGCACCCAGTCGTACACGCCGTACCGCGCGCTCCTCCCTTCGGAGAGCGGCCCGATCACCTGTTCCCGCAGCCGCCCGGTCCACGCGAAGAGCTCGTCGTGCGTCGCGAGATCGTCCAGGTGGAGTACGGGGGCGGGGCCGGCCGTCACCGTTTCTTCGGCCGCAGCCGCCACCGTCGCCGGCTCACCGCCCGTCGCCGGCTCACCGCCCGCCGCTGCCGCCGGCTCGCCGCCCGTCGCCGGCTCGCCGCCCGCCGCTGCCGCTGGCTCGCCGCCCGCCGTGGTCGTCCCACCGTCCGCCGCGGTTGTCCCAGCGCCCGCCGCAGTCGTCCCGCCGCCCACCGCCGCCGCCAGCCGCCCCGCGAACGTGCTCTTGCCCGACCCCGCGTGCCCGTCCACCGCGACCAGCCGCACCGGCCCGCACGACGGCGGCAGCCCGCGCAGACGCGCGGCGAGCGCGGCCAGGTCCTGATCCATGGCGCCTTCCATCACGCCAGCGTACGACAGTGGTCCACACCAATATTCGGCGCGCGACGCGCGTCGAACCGCTGGCCGAATGGCATCCCGTGCGGTGATAGTTGAGCCACGACTGCCGTGACGCTCATCCCGCACCCGACTGGGGGACATGAAGCCCATGACCAGATACGCGCCACGCCGTACCGTGCTGGCCGCCGCCCTCGCCGTCGCCGCCGGCGCCGCGACCCCCCTGCCCGCGCACGCCGCGAGCCGCTCCGGGACGCCCGGCCCGGACGACTCCGACGCCCATCCCGACGCCGCCTCGCTCGTGGACTACCACGGCTGGACCCGCGTGGCCGACTGGCTCGCGGGATCGGGGCACGGCACCCGCATCGAGCCCGGTGCACGCCCCGGCGTGCAGATCGCGGTCCCGATCGGCACCATCGATTACCGCGACCCGCACCTGAACAAGACCTCCACCTGGGAGTACGCGACTTGGACGTCGCCTGCCCACAAGCTCGAGGTCCCCGCCACGGAGATCATCGCGTCCTGGAACGCGCACACCCCGGCCGGCACCTGGATCGCGATCGAGCTGCGCGGCATGTACTCGGACAAGTCCCGTACGCCGTGGTACGTCATGGGCCGCTGGGCGGCGGGCGACCAGGACATCCGCCGTACGTCCGTGGACGGCCAGACCGACAACAAGAGCACGGTCTACACCGACACGCTCTCCCTCGACACCCCGGCGTCCGGCCTCCGCCTCATCTCGTACGAGCTCCGCCTCACCCTGTACCGCAAGCCCGGTACGGAGCTCACCCCCACGGTGTGGCGCGTGGGCGCCATGGGCTCCGACATCCCCGACCGCTACACGGTCCCGGCCTCCAAGCCCGGCATTGCGGCAGGCCGTGAACTGGCCGTGCCGCGCTACTCCCAGGAGATCCACAAGGGCCAGTACCCCGAGTACGACAACGGGGGAGAGGCGTGGTGCAGCCCCACCTCCTCCCAGATGATCATCGAGTCCTGGGGCCGCCGCCCCACCCCCGAGGACCTGGCCTGGGTCGACCCCTCTTACGCCGACCCCCAGGTCTGCCACGCTGCCCGCTACACCTTCGACTACCAGTACGAAGGCTGCGGCAACTGGCCCTTCAACGCCGCCTACGCCGCGACGTACGACAACCTCCAGGGCGTCGTGACCCGCCTGAACTCCCTCACCGACGTCGAAAAGCTCATCCACGTCGGCATCCCCGTCATCACCTCCCAGTCCTTCATCGCCTCGGAACTGGACGGCGCGGGCTACGGCACGTCGGGCCATCTGATGACGGTCATCGGCTTCACCCAGACAGGCGACATCATCGCCAACGACCCGGCCTCCCCCAACGACATCGCCGTCCGCCACATCTACAAGCGCCGCCAGTGGGAGAACATCTGGCTCCGCACGAAGCGCAAGGACGCAAACGGCGCCGTGAAGTCGGGCACGGGCGGCGTGTGCTACCTGTACTTCCCGGCCAAGCCGACCCCCACCCAGCACCGCGCGCTGCGCGAGCTGGGGATCTGCCCGTAGCCGGTGCGCTCGGCTTCAGCGGCGGGTAGGCCCAAAGCCGTCTGCACCACCTGGCAGGTGACTAAGGCGGCCGACTGTGACCTTGACGCACCGGTGCCCCAGCCAACGGGGCACCTCGTAGCTGGGCACTCCCTTCGTCAGGGTCACGGTCGCCCACTTGTGCCGCAGATCGCGCGGCAGCTTGATTGGGCACAGGAAGTCGTGAAACAAGGCGCACAGGTCCTCCGGGACCGGAACGTCAGTCCTCCGGCCTCCGCGGCATCCCGCTGAGCCGCGTCGAGACACCACTCCGCCGGCCGCCCTCGCGGCAGCAACTGGAAGCGACCGGAGTTGTCGATGCCATACGGAACTACCGGTGCCCGCCTCGCCTTTGCGGGGGTACGAACCTGGCATGGCCCACGCGAACTGCGAGCGGTGCCCTGGATTCACTACTCTGATGAATGGCCGTCACATTCCCCCCGTCGGCGAAACGCTGAATCCGAGCAGTGCAATGCCTACCCCGGCGACGACGGCGAACAGAAGCACTGCCCAGAAGAGAACCTTGGCCACCATCCACAGGCAGGAGCCGAGGAGGAATTTCCCCGGCCGCAGGCGCTTCCTGGCCCCGCGGGACACGCGGACCCGGCTGGACGGCGAGCCGGACGCCGTGCTCATCGGTGAGCAGCAGCCAGTCGATCGAGGCGGAGGCGGGCTGGGCGGGAGTCATCAGGTGCCCGACCCTGGTCAGCCGGTCCAGGTCCACGGTGCGGCGGCCGAACATGGTGCGGGCGGTCAGCAGTCTGTCCCGCAATTCGGGCTGCCGCGGGGCGGTGGCCAACAGGTGGACCATGGCAGCGGTTATGTGCGCGAAGAGAGCCAGGACGCACCAGAAGTCACCGACGACTCCCGCCTGCACCAGGAGCGGCGGCAGGAGGACCATCGCCACAAGGGTCAGGAAGGACGCGCCCAAGGCGCACCACCTGGCAGGCCCGTTCCCGACCTGCGGCATGGGGCACAGTTGAGCATCTCGACGCCGAATGATGCCGGCGCTATGCCCGCAGCACCCTCACGCCCGCCGAGGTCAGATCGGCCGCCAAGCGCCTGTGCTGGGGTGTGCGGAGTTCGATGGCGTCACCCGACTGCAGATGCAGGTCCAGTGAGCGCTGTGGCGCCGGAGCGGGCGGGACCGCGGTCCCAGGTGGTCGGTTCCGTGTCCGTGTCGTGGGCTACGTCCTCGGTCAGGCCGAAGGTAACTGCGTAGGGGGCGGATCCGGCGGGGAGGGCGGCTGCTGCGGTGCGGGCCGCGGCACGCAGGGCGCGGCGTTCACGCAGGCGCGGCACCAGGAAGCAGGGCGACAGCAGGAGGAGGATGCCCAGCGCCAAGACGGCGTCGGCGCCGAGGCCGGCCGCGGTGCGCGGGCGGACGATGCAGACCATGCCGAGGACGACAACGACCGGGGCGATCATGACGGTGACGACGAGAGCGGACGGCACCGTCCCGGCAGGCTTGTTGGCCTCCGGCCCGGTGAGACGCTTGCGGTAGACGCCGCGGTTCCGTCGGCGGGCTGCCGCGACGTCGGTGCGGCTGTCCGACATGAGGTACTCCGTTGGGCTGTTGGCGGTCCGGGGCCTGAGACAACGAACGTTGCGCGCGGTACCGACGGGACGTCGTCCCGCAGTCTGCGGTCGGCCGGTGCGCGGTCGGCCGGTGTGCGGCCGACCGCAAGGGAGTCAGTAGAACCGCGGACCGTCCGTCGTTGCGCTCAAGTTCTGTCGGAGCCCGCCGGCCATCTCGCACTGATACTTCGTCTTGCCCAGCGGCACGACGGCGGCCTTGGGAATGTCCGTGCAGTGCACCTTGGGCTTCTTGCCGTAGACCTCGTTGCCCCAGAAGAACTGGATCGCCCCTTCGCGGGTGACGATCCCCTTCTTCGGCTCGGCCTCGTACGAGACGAGGTTGGGAGTGATCCCCTCACCCTTGATCTTCACCGACCAGGGCACCTTGACGCCCTCATACGTCACCGTGCAGTCGAGTTTGGTGCCGGCCTTCGGTTTGGCGTCCTTCTGATCACACTCGCCGCTGGTCTTCCCCATGGCGTAGGCCAACCCGACGGTCTTCTTCCGCAGCTCGAAGACGAGGTTGTCCACGAAGGAGGCGTTGGCGCCCGGAGAGGGCTTGACCTTCGGGTCGCTGGTGTCGATCGACTCGCCCGAGGGCGAAGGCACAGCGACAGGAAGCGGAGTCTCCGACGCCTTCGGCGATGCCGCTTTGTCAGAGTCCCCCTGTGACGCCCCGCATCCGCAGGTGAGCGCGCCCGCTACCACTACCGCTGTGATCCACCGTGTTCCTCGCATGAGGCGCAATCTTAAGCCCCGTGACCGCTGCCCGCGTCGCGGGCATGAGGTGAACGGAGACGCTGCCAGGGCGCTGAACACTGCGGTTCCTGAGCCGCAGCGGCGGCGCGGAACCACGAGCTCTGCGAGTTCCCGCACCGTTTGACTGATGTCGAGCGTGGTGCCGATGCCGCTGGCCCGGCTGAGCAGTGCCAGGCGAGTCTGTGCCTCGTAGCGTTCCGTGATGTCGACGGCCGCCTCGCAGACGCCCAGGGGGTGGCCCTGGTCGTCCTGCAGACGGAAGTACGAGCACGAGTAGACCTGGTAGTGCTCCGAGGTGGCGGGGGTGGGCCCGCGCCAATGGAGGTCGAACGATGACACTCTGCCCGTTCCGCTGAGCGGCGCGCGCCAATACGGTGGCCCGATGGCGTCGATCAAGAAGTTCCAGGTCACCTTCGACTGCGCAGAGCCTGAGCACCTCGCTCGTTTCTGGTGTGAGGTGTTGGGGTATGTCGTGCCGCCGCCACCGGAGGGGTTTGCCACGTGGGACGATTTCAAGCGCTCGCAGCCACCTGAGCAGCAGGACGCATGGTTTGCCTGCATCGACCCCTCAGGCGTGGGCCCGCGACTGTACTTTCAGCGCGTTCCCGAAGGGAAGGCCGCCAAGAACCGGCTGCATCTTGACGTACGGGTCGGCACCGGACTCGTGGGTGAAGAGCGCCTCGCCGCACTTGAGGCCGAGTGCGCACGACTGGTCCCGCTCGGGGCGGTACACGTGCAAACGCTGTATGACGGCAATGACGCGTGCATCCCGATGCAGGACATCGAGGGCAACGAGTTCTGTATCGACTGAGGGGCCGCGAACGTCATATCCGGCGGGACGCCGTCCACGTTCGTGCCGGCCCCAGCAGTGCGCGCTGCGGGAGGTGACACTCCCTAGGCGTTTCGACGGGCGTCCAGCTGGGCCAGCGGCATTTCGCCCAGCAGGGCGGCGATCCGGGAGCGGGACGAGAATCCCAGTTTGCTCAGGATGTGCTCCAGATGAGCGTCCACGGTCCGCTTGGAGATCACCAGCCGGGTCGCGATCTCACGGTTCGAGAGTCCGGAGGCGACCAGTTCGGCCACTTCGCGCTCCCGGCGGGTCAGCGACTCCAGCGGACCCGCTGGATCCTCGGATGCCGCCGCCTCTCCGCCCACGGCATCGGGCTGGATCCGGGCCATCACCTCGTCGAGTGCCATGACCGTGCCTTGGCGGAACGCCGTGTCGTAGGCGGCATCGCCGAGGTCCGCCCTGGCCTTCCGTACGGCCGCGTCGTGGTGGCTCTGAAGTATGGCGATGCCGAAGAGCGGGGCTCCGATCTTCTCGTAGAGCACTTTCGTCGCCCCCAGCATCCACGCGGTCTGCTCGGGGTGCCCCTGCTCGGCACTGAGCCAAGCGAGCACTTCGAGGGAGTGGGCGAAGCCCGTCATGTCGCGGACGTCGTACTTCATCGTCAGGGCAGCGCGCATGACGTCCTCGCATGTGCCGTGGTCACCGCCGAGCAACAGGGCGACCCCCTTCACCCACAGCGCCCATGCCTGGTTCCAGCGCTCCTCCGTGCCCGCCAGCAGGCGCAGGGTCACATCACAGAGCTCGATCGAGGTCTCGGTATCGCCCAGCATGGCGTGCATCAACGCCTCCTGGTAGTGGACGATCACCACGCCGACGCGGTCCTCCTGTTCGATGAGGCGGCGCCGGGCCTCCCCGTAGTACCGCAGCGCGAGCGCGCCCTCGCCCTTGAACATGTACGTCCCGCCCAGATACTGCAGCGCGTACGTGATCAGGGATTCGTCCGCCAGCTCCTCGGCGATGGCCTTGGACTCGTTGAGGAGCGGCAGAGCGGAGTCGTGTTCACCCTGCATGATCGCGAACCAGCCGGAGAACCGCAGGGCGATGGCCCGTTCGGGAACAGGGCCGGCGACCAGACTGAGACCCTTGTCCATCCAGTACCGCCCCTCGCTGTACCGGGAGGAGCAGACCCAGTAGCACCAGAGCGAGTTGGCGAACCCGAGTCCCATACGGGCAGCCTCGACCGTGTCCTGGACCTCCCCGCCATCCGCTCCGGCCCCACCGGCTGCCTCGGTGAAGCAGAATTCCAGCGCCGCCCGCAGATCGGCGGAGCACCGCCGCAGCCGCAGGTATCCGGGTACTTGCTGCGACGTGCAGAACTCCCGTTTGAACTCCTCGGCCATGGCCAGATAGTGGTCGCGGTGGCGGGCCCGCAACGCCCGTGCCTCGCCGAGCTCGGTGAGCCACTCCTCACCGAATTCCCGGATGGTGTCGAGCAGCCGGTAGCAGGTCCCGCTCTCGTCGTCGCGCCTGAGCACGATCGACTTGTCCACGAGCCCGATCAGCGCTTCGAGGATCTCGTCGGCGGGCAGCTCGGCGTCCGCGCACACCTCCTCCACCGCGGCCAGGTCGAAGTATCCGGCGAAGACCGACAGCCGCGCCCACAGCAGCCGCTCCTCGGGGGAGCACAGCTCATGACTCCAGCCGATGGCCGTACGCAGGGTCTGATGCCGGGGCATCGCCGTCCTGTTGCCACCGGTGAGCAGCCGGAACCTGCTGTCGAGCCGGCTGACGAGCTGATCGAGGGACAGTGCACGCAGCCGTACGGTCGCCAGCTCGATAGCCAGCGGGATGCCGTCGAGTCGCCGGCACAGCGCGCCGACCGCGGCACGATTGCGGTCGTCGACCGTGAATCCGCTGCGCACCGCCGCCGCCCGCTGGGCGAACAGCCGCACCGCGTCGGTCTCTTCCGCGGTGCCGTCCTCGTCAGGGACGCCGAGCGGGGGAACCTCCAGGACGTTCTCGCCCGGCACGCTCAGCGCCTGCCGGCTGGTGGCCATGATCCGCAGATCGGGGGCCGTACGGAGCAGGGCGTCGGAGAGCATGCCGCAGGTGTCCACGACGTGCTCGCAGGTGTCCAGAACGAGAAGGATTTCCTTGCCCTTCAGATACTCGATGAGGTAATCGAGCGGAGGGCGGCCGGACTGCTCGGGCAGGCTCAGGGCACCGATGACGGTGTTCGGCAGCAGTGCCGCGTCGCGCAGCGCGGAGAGCTCCACCAGGCACACTCCGTCGGCGAACCGTGCGGCGAGCTGGGTGGCGGTACGCAGCGCGATCCGGGTCTTGCCCACGCCGCCCGGCCCGACGAGCGAGACCAGCCGGGCCCGGCCGAGCAACCGCTGCGCCGCCGCGAGCTCCTCGGCCCGCCCCACAAAGCTCGTCACCTCCGCCGGGAGGTCGACCCCCACCCGCTCATGATGCGTCGCCATCGCAGCCCCAACTCGGCCAGGGAAGAAGTGCCCCCCACGCTAGCGAGCGAGCACACGGCGAGCCTCGGGCACCGCGCAACATGACCGTCTCTGGTATCCGTACAGATCGTTTGTTGCTACACGTTGACGCCTTCAGGACCGGCCTGGACCGAAGCTGCCCGACGCACCCTTGGACCTCGCCCTTGCGGCTTGCGCAGGCCGAGGCGTTTTTGGACCTCGTTGTTCTCGGACGCGGCCCAGAGGGACGGCGGAGGGCCGGTGGATGCGGCTCAGTGTTCGTCGATTTTTGCCAGGCGGAAGGGGCCGGCCGCGCCGGGGCCGTACATCACCGGCAGGTCGTGGCCCCGCGGTACGACGACGAGGGGTTCGTCGCGGTACTCCTTCAGGAATCGTTCCAGCGGCTCCCAGATGAGGCTCTGGTAGCCGGACTCGCTCCGCTGGTGTTCGAAGGACAGGGTCAGTGCAGAGTCCATGACGGTGACGCTCACGCAGTTCACCTCAAGCCATGCACCCCCGATCCAGGCTTCAAGCCGCACGTAGGACATGGGGCACAGCCTGCCCCGTACGGCACACGCTCGCAATCAGCCACGGCCGGTTCCCGATGCATGTGCGAAGGGTGATGGTCCTCCGGTGCGTGCATCCATTGGTGCGGCTCGTGCGTCTCATGAGTGAGCGGCACTCTCATGTGACCGCATGGCAGGTATGGAGTACTCGACTTGAAAAACGGCATCAACGGCATGCGTCGCGTGTCCGCGGTCCTCGTCACCGCGGGAGCCGTCCTGACCGCCGGAGCGTTCGCCGCTCCGGCGCAGGCCGCCACGCTCACGACGCCCACGATCACCGCCAAGGGCGGTTTCGTGATGAACAACGGCACGGGGACGAGCCTTTTCACCAAGGCCGCCGACACCCGGCTCTCCACCGGGTCCACTACCAAGATCATGACCGCCCGGGTGGTGCTCGCGCAGCCGAACCTCAACCTGGATTCCAAGGTCACGATCCAGAAGGCGTACAGCGACTACATCGTCGACAACAACTGGGCCTCGTCGGCCCGGCTGATCGTCGGCGACAAGGTCACGGTCCGTCAGCTGCTGTACGGGCTGATGCTGCCGTCCGGCTGCGACGCCGCGTACGCGCTGGCCGACAAGTTCGGCACCGGCTCCACGCGGGCCGCGCGCGTGAAGTCCTTCATCGGCAAGATGAACTCGACGGCGACGAGCCTCAAGCTGAAGAACACGCACTTCGATTCGTTCGACGGCATCGGCAAGGGCGCGAACTACTCCACGCCGCGCGATCTGACCAAGATCGCCAGTAGCGCGATGAAGTACTCCACGTTCCGCACGGTCGTGAAGACGAAGACCACCAAGCAGAAGGTCACGACCAAGAGTGGTGGCTACCGCTACATGGAGTGGACCAACACGAACAACCTGCTCGGCAGCTACTCGGGCACGATCGGCGTCAAGACCGGTTCGGGCCCGGAGGCCAAGTACTGCCTGGTCTTCGCCGCCACCCGCAGCGGCAAGACGGTCATCGGCACCGTCCTCGCGTCCTCCTCGGTGGCCAACCGCACCGCGGACGCGAAGAAGCTGATGGATTACGGGTTCAAGAAGTAGCCGCGCGGTACGCGGCAGGACCGGCCGGGCCGGCGTCGGGGAGTCCCCGGCGCCGGCCCGGTGCTGTGCGGTGCTGTACGGGGCCGGCGCGTCAGGCCGCCGCCGCGCCGTCGCGTACCGGGACGTGGCCGAGGGCGCGGGAGCGCAGCCGGGCGTAGCCGGGGCGGATGACCTCGTTGATGAGGGCGGTGCGCTCGTCGAAGGGCAGGAAGGCCGCCTTGGCCGCGTTGACCGTGAACTCCTCCAGCTCCGCCGGGCCGTAGCCGAACGCGGTGGCCAGGTGCTGGAACTCCTGGGTCATCGTGGTGCCGCTGACCAGCCGGTTGTCCGTGTTGAGGCAGACGCGGAAGCCGAGCCGGCGGAGCAGGTCGATGGGGTGCCCGGGGTAGCTCGTCGCGGCGCCGGTCTGCAGGTTGGAGGTCGGGCAGACCTCCAGGGCGATGCGCATGTCGCGTACGTAGGAGGCGAGGCGGCCGAGGCGTACGGAGCCGTCGGCGGCGATCTCGATGTCGTCGGTGATGCGGACGCCGTGGCCGATGCGGTGGGCGCCGCAGCGCAGTACGGATTCGTGGATGGACTCCATGCCGACCGCCTCGCCGGCGTGGATCGTCACGCGGGCGCCTTCGCTGCGGAGGTAGTCGAAGGCCGCGGCGTGGCGGCTCGCCGGGTTGCCGATCTCGCCGCCCGCGATGTCGAAGCCGGCCACGCCGCGGTCGCGGTGGGCGACGGCCAGCTCGGCGATCTCCAGCGCGCGGTCGGCGTGCCGCATGGCGCACAGCAGCGTGCCGACGCGGACGCGGCGGCCGTCGGCCGCGGCCCGGCGCTCGCCCTCGCGGAAGCCCGCGGTGACCGCGTCGACGACCTCGTCCAGGGTGAGCCCTGCGGCGAGGTGCTGCTCGGGGGCGAAGCGCACCTCGGCGTAGACCACGCCGTCGGCGGCCAGGTCCTCGGCGCACTCGGCGGCGATGCGGAAGAGCGCGGGGGCGGTCTGCATCACGGCGCAGGTGTGCGCGAACGTCTCCAGGTAGCGCTCCAGCGAACCGGAGTCCGCGGCGTCCCGGAACCACTCGCCCAGCGCGGCGGGGTCGGTGGTGGGCAGCGCGTCGTATCCGGCCTCCGCGGCCAGTTCCACGACGGTCTGCGGGCGCAGGCCGCCGTCGAGGTGGTCGTGCAGCAGGACCTTGGGGGCCAGGCGGACCAGAGTCTCGTCGAGGGGGGCCGTGGGTACGTGGGGAAGCGCGTGGGTGTACTTGTCAGACAGCGTCATGGGGTCGGAGTATGACATGGCTTCCGGAGTGGGGGCGACCGCGTCTCATGGGCGGCGGTTCATGGGCGGCGGTCGGCAGCCGTGTGCGCGGCCCGGGGCGCCGCGCCCCGGGCCGGCCTCAGCGGGCCTGCCACACCGGGAGGGCCGGTGCGCCCGGCGGCAGCATGTGCTTGGCCGCGAGCAGCGGGGTGCGGTCCAGGCGTACGACCTGGATCACCAGGACGGCGGGGGAGTCGGCGGGGCGGCCGAGCTGCTCGCCGCGCTGGCGGCCGAGCGTGGTGGCCACGATCGTGCTGCTGCCCGTCAGCGGCAGCGCGCGCCCGGCCTCCAGCAGCAGCCGCAGCATGGACGAGTGCTTCGCGGCGGGCCCGTCGAACGCCTCCGCCGCCTCCGGCAGCAGCTCGGCGAGCGTCTCGTCCCGGGCCGCCCACTCCTGGGTCAGGCAGGCCGGCAGGCCGCCGACCTCGATCAGGCTCTCCCAGAAGCGCACCCGGCTGGTGCCCGGCAGCAGCAGGTGCTGGGTGGAGAAGTCGGTCGGCTCCTCGTAGGCGCGGGCCAGGGCCGTGGTCACCGCCTGCCCGCCCTCGCTGAGCAGCTGTTCCACCGGCTTGAGGTACTCGAAGCCGCGCGGCGGGAGGTGCGGGCTGACCGTGCGGCCCACCCCGCGCCGTACGGTGATCGCGCCGTCCTCCTGCAGCAGGATCAGCGCCTCGCGCAGGGCGGGGCGGCTCACCCCCAGCTCGGCGGCGAGCCGCGGCTCGGTCGGCAGCGTGGAGCCCGGGGGGTAGGTGCCGTCCCGGATGGCCTCGACCATCCGCTCGTACAGCGCGACGACCGGCCGTCGTCGCGGCGGCGCGGGTTGTCTGGCGGCCATGTTCGTCTCCCTGGGGCCGTGGTCCGACGTCGTCGCCCCTCACGGGGCGGCGGTCCGCGCGCTCGCGTGGCCGCGCGGCCTCCAGTTTCGCACCGCGGGACGGCGCTGTACGCAGCGGAAAGGAATCGTCCGCGATCTCTTGACACCCCCGGAAAGCGCGGGATAGACCAGAGCGCACGACGCGTTCCTGTCTGACAAGTGACGCAGAACGACCGTCGACGACGCCGGTTCATCGCGTGACGGGCGCCCCCCGCAGCGTGCCGCGATCCGGCCGCGCCGGTGTCCGGGGCCCGCACGAACGCCCTCCCACTCAGTCCCAGGAGCCGTCATGTCCCTCAGGTACCGCGAGCGCACGCGTCCAGCGCCGCCCGCCACCCCGCGGCTGCTGCTGCCCGCGCTCGTGCTGGCCGTACTCGGCTACCAGATCAACGCCACCATGCTCAGCCCCGCGCTGCCCGACATCGCCCGCCGCCTGGACACCACCAGCAGCCTGGTCGGCCTGTCGCAGACGCTGTTCTTCCTGCTCGCCGCCGTCGGACAGGTCACCCTGGCGCGGCTCAGCGACTACCGCGGGCGCAAGCCGGTGATGCTGCTGTGCGGCGTGCTGCTGATCCTCGGCAACCTCGCCTGCGCCCTGGCGCCCGACATCGGCGTCTACCTCGGCGGGCGGATCCTCCAGGGCGTCTCGGCCGCGATGTTCTCGCTCTCCTTCCTGACCCTCAACGACCTGCTCCCGCCCGCCGCCTTCGGCCGCGCCGCCGGCATCATCAGCGCCGTCAACGGCGGTTTCGCGGGTGTGGACGCCATCGTCGGCGGCCGGCTCGCCGACACGGTCGGCTTCCGCGCCATCTTCCTCGGCGGCCTGCTGCTGTCGGTGGTGGGCACTCTGGGGGTGGCCCGGTACGTGCCGGCCGTGCCGCCGAAGGCCGCCGGCGCCATGGACTGGCTGGGCGCCGGACTCCTCGCGCTGGGCCTGTCCGGGGTCCTCATCGGCCTGGCGCAGGGCGCGGGCTGGGGCTGGACCTCGGCGGCCACGCTCGGCTGCGTACTGGGCGGGCTGGCCGCGCTGGCGGCGTTCGTCCTCGTACAGCGGTCCCGGTCGGCCTCCGGTACCGGCGCGGACCCCCACCCGGGCGCCGTCCGCCCCCGCACCACCGCCGTCATCGACATCCGGCTGCTCGCCTCGCGCCGGGCCTGGCCGCTGCTGCTGACCGTGACCCTCTCCCTCGCGGGCGCCTTCGGCGCGCTCGCCCTAACGATCCCGCTCTTCACGCAGGACGCGCACGCCGGTTACGGGCTGTCCGCCACCCGGTCCGCACTGCTGTACGCGACGCCTGCCTCGGCGATCGGTGTGATCGGCGCCCCGCTCGCCGGGTACTTCGGGCCGCGCGTCGGCTGGCGCCGTACCGCCCTGATCGGCTCGGCCGGCTCGCTGCTCGCCTTCGCCGTCGCCGTGCCGTTCAGGAACGACCCCTGGGTGCTCTTCGGCGCGCTCACCGTGCTGGGCCTGACGTACAACGGTATCAGCGTGACGGCGCTCAACGGGCTCGCCGTCGTCTCCGCGCCCAAGGACCAGCAGGGCGCCCTCACCGGCCTGACCGGCGCCTGCTTCGGCATCGGCGCCTCCCTCGGCACCGCCCTCGCCTCCGGGCTGATCACCGCGGCCGGCGCCGGCGGGGCGACCGGCTCCGAGCTGTACACGGGTGCGTTCGTGGCCGCGCTCGTCGCGCTGGTCCTCGCCATGGCGTCCGCCCTCGCCATCAAGCGCGTACCGGCGGAGGAGGGGAAGGACGGCAGCGGGCCGGGGCGTACGGACCTCCCGCACACCGCCCACGTCTGACCTCCCGCACACCGCCCACGTGCAAGCGGCCCGCGGGCGGTACGGCTTGGGGCGGGGCGGCCCCGCCGGACGGTTTCTGCGAACGTGGCCGCATGACCCTCAACGCAGTCATCGGTGTCGACATCGGCACCTCCAGCAGCAAGGGCGTGCTGGTCGGCCCGGACGGCACGCTGCTGCGTTCGGCCGTCCGCGAGCACGCCGTCGACCGCCCGGCGCCCGGACACGTCGAGATGGACGCCGCCGTGTGGTGGCAGGAGTTCGCCTCGCTCGCCCGCGAACTCACCGCGGACGGCGACGTGGAGGTGCGCGCCGTCGGCGTCAGCGGCATGGGGCCGTGCGTCCTGCTCACCGACGCCGACGACGTACCACTGCGCCCCGCGATCCTCTACGGCGTCGACACCCGCGCCACCGACCAGATCGCCCGGCTGGAACACCGGCTCGGCGACGGGGAGATCCGGGCCCGCTGCGGCTCGGGCCTCAGCAGCCAGGCCGCCGGCGCGAAGATCGCCTGGGTCGCGGACGAGGAGCCGGAGCTCTTCGCCCGCGCCCGCCGCCTCTACATGCCCAGCTCCTGGCTGGTCCGCAAGCTCACCGGCGCGTACGTCCTGGACCACCACTCCGCGAGCCAGACCACGCCGCTCTACGACACCGTCGCCCGCTCCTGGTACGCCCCGTGGGCCGAACTGATCTGTCCGGACCTCGAACTGCCGCCGCTGCGCTGGTCCGGCGAGGCCGCCGGCACGGTCACCGCCGAGGCCGCCCGGCTGACCGGACTGCCCGCAGGCGTCCCCGTCATCACCGGCACGGTCGACGCCTGGGCCGAGGCCCTGAGCGTCGGCGCGCACACCGTCGGCGACCTGATGCTCATGTACGGCACGACGATGTTCCTCGTCCACACCGTGCCCGGCCTGCTGACCGCGCCCGCGCTGTGGAGCACGGTGGGCGCCCTGCCCGGCACCCGCAACCTCGCCGGCGGCATGGCCACCTCCGGCGCCGTCACCGCCTGGCTGCGCGACCTCTGCGGCGCGCCCGAGTACGCCGACCTGCTGCACGAGGCCGAGAAGTCCGGGCCCGGCGCGGGCGGCCTGCTGATGCTGCCGTACTTCGCGGGCGAGCGCACCCCGGTCATGGACCCGCAGGCCCGCGGCGTCATCGCCGGCCTCACCCTCTCCCACACCCGCGGCGACCTCTACCGCGCCGCGCTGGAGGCCACCGCGTACGGCGTCCGGCACAACATCGAGGCCATCGAGGCCGTCGGCGGCGACATCCGGCGGGTCGTCGCGGTGGGCGGCGGCACCCAGGGTGGGCTGTGGACGCAGATCGTCTCCGATGTCACAGGCCGGGCGCAGGAGGTGCGGGCCACCTCCATCGGCGCCAGCTACGGCGGCGCGCTGCTCGCCGCCCAGCTCATCGGCGACGCCCGCATCGATGCCTGGAACCCGGTACGGGAAACCGTCGTGCCGCAGCCCGGGGCCGCCGCCCGGTACGAGGAGCTGTACGGCCTGTACCGCGACCTCTACCCGGCCACGGCGGACGTCGTGCACGCGCTCGCCGCCCACCAGAACCCGGCGCACCGCAGCGGGTGAGGGCACCCGGGGCCGCGGCCCGCGGCGGTCAGCGGACGCACCGGAAGCTGCCCGCCCGGCCGGGGTCGCCGCCCGTGTACCGCGGCCAGGCCGGGTAGGCACACAGCGGACGCGTACGCCCGCGCCCCGCCGGGCCGTTGTCGGTGACCACCGGGTGCGCGGGCGCGGCGCCCCGCTCCACCCAGGCGTCGAGGGCGCCGAGCGAGTCCCAGCCCGCGGTGAACGCCGCGTCCACGTTGGCGTGGTTCGCGCCCGGCACGAGGTAGAAGCGCGCGAACGCGTCGGCCGCGCGCTTCCCCATGACGTCCCGCACCCGCTCCGCGTACTCCACCGTCGAACGGTGGCTGACCAGCTCGTCCGCCGTGCCGTGCAGGAGCAGCAGCCGTCCCCCGGCGGCGGCGAACGGCCGCAGATCCGGGTCGTTGACGTCCTGCAGCGCCGACAGCTCGCTGATGCGGTCCCGCCAGGGGCCCGGCCGTCGTGGATCGACCGCCAGCGCGCCGTGCTCCGGGTCCCGCGTCACGAAGTGCTTCACCCACTGGTCCCAGAACCGCACGCCGTACCCGCTGCTCTCCGGCATCGGGTCGGCCGGCGCCGCCGTCCCCATGCCCAGCCGCGGGGTCGTCATGTCGGCCCCGGAGAGGAAGGGGAAACCCGGGTAGCTGGTCTCGCCGCTCGCCAGGCGGTACGGCCACGTGAAGCGCGAGGACAGTGCGCGCACGGCACGGATCTGCCGGTCGGAGAGGCAGGTGTCACCGTGGTCGGCACCGCCGCGGCAGCGCAGCGCGCGCGGATCGAACCGGCAGCCCGCCTCGTCCGCGATCACGCCGTCGCGCAGCCCGTCGTCCCCGTCGCAGGCCGCCAGCACCCGGTCGTACAGCAGGCGTTGCTCCCCTTGGTCCAGGAACGCGCCCGGGCGCGCGAGCACCTGTGCCTCGTACCCGAAGAACAGGTCCAGGCTCGCCGCGTTCCAGGCCGGGTAGGCGGAGAGCACGCCGTCGAAGTCGCGCGGCCAGCGCTGCGCGACGGCCAGCGCCTCCCGGCCGCCGGTCGACCCGCCCGCGAAGTAGCTGCGCGCGGGCGGCCCTTGGCCGTACCGCTCGCCGATGACGTACAGCGCCGCGTCGCGCGTCTTCTTCAGCGCGTCGCCCGCGAAGTTGCGCAGCGCCTCGTCGTTGCGGGCGAACGAGCCGTCGAGCGAGGGGTCGGGCGCCGACGAGCGGTGGCCCGAGTCGCTCGCGAAGGTCGCGTACCCGCGCGCCAGCGGCGTCGCCGCCGCGCCGGCCGGCCCGAACGGCACATTGCCCGCGACGTCGGGCACGGCACCGTCGTAGCCCCCGCCGCCGAACATCACCGCCTTGCGGTTCCAGCCGTCCGGCAGGCCGATCCGCACGGTGATGTCCGGCGCCGCAGGATCCACCGGGTGCACGGCGACCTCCACCCGGCAGTACGGGCCGACCGGCCCGCCGCCGGTCACCTGCCGGGCCCCGGTCACCTCGCCGCCGCCGGTCGGCAGCCCGATCGCGGCGGCGGGCACCGCCGTGCCCTGAAGCGCGGCGCAGTCCACCGGAGGCGCCGCACCGTGCGCCGCCGGCGCCGGGACGACCGCACCGAGCAGCAGAAGCGCCCCTGCCGCTGTCGCCGTCCGGAAAGCCGTCCGGGAAAGAAAGCGTTTCATCCGCACCTCCAGGGAACCCGCCGCCGACCACCGCGCCGCATCCTGCGCGCGGCCGCCCCGCACGGCAATGTGATCGGGCACCACGGCCATGTGCCCGATCCTGTGCCCAGCGACGGTTCCGCACGCGTTCCGGACCCGGGAAGAGGAGGATGATTCCGTGCGCCTGTGCCACACCCGGCCCACCGACCGGGGATACACCCGGCTCCGCCACGGTCGCGGCTTCCGCTACCTCGACGCGTCCGGGCAGCCGCTGCGCGACCCGGCGGAGCTGCGGCGGATCAAGGACCTGGTCATCCCGCCCGCCTGGCGGGACGTGTGGATCTGCGCCCGGCCCCACGGCCACCTGCAGGCCGTCGGCACGGACGCGGCGGGCCGCCGCCAGTACCTGTACCACCCGCAGTTCCGGGCCGAGCAGGAGGCGAGCAAGCACGAGCACGTCCTGGAGGTCGCGGCGGCACTGCCGCAGGTGCGCGAAACCGTCGAGGCGGACCTGAGCGGCCGCGGACTGACCCGCGACCGCGTGCTGGCCACCGCCGTGCGCCTGCTCGACGTCGGCTTCTTCCGCGTCGGCAGCGAGCGCTACGCCGACCTCCACCACACCTACGGACTGACCACCCTGCTGCGGGAGCACGCCCGCTGTCGCCGCGGCGAGATCGTCTTCAGCTACCCCGCCAAGCACGGCAAGGAACAGGTGCAGGCCGTCGTGGACCCCGCGACGTACCGCTGCGTGCGGGCCCTGCTGGCCCGGCGGGGCGGCGGCGACCGGCTGCTCGCGTACTGGCGGCGCCCCGCCTGGTACGACGTCAGCAGCGACGACGTCAACGGCTACTTGAAGGCGGCGGCCGGTCTGGAGATCACCGCGAAGGACTTCCGTACCTGGCACGCCACGGTCATGGCCGCCGTCGCGCTGGCCGTGTCGCAGGGCGCCGCGCACGGCGAGACCGCCCGCCGCCGCGCCATCGCCCGCGCCGTCCGCGAGGTCGCCGACTACCTCGGCAACACCCCCGCCGTCTGCCGCGCCTCCTACATCAACCCCCGGATCGTCGAACTGTACGAGGAGGGGATCACGGTGGCACCGGCCCTGCCGCACCTGGGGGAGGAGGGCACGCCCGGCGTCCCGGCGACCCAGGGCGCCGTCGAACAGGCCGTGCTGCGTCTGCTCCGTACGGAAGACACCGGAGATCCGGAAGACACCGGGCACCCGGAAAACACCGGGCATGAGGACGCGCGTGCCGGGTAGCCGGGGGGTGATCGCCGGTCTGCGGACCGGCACGTGAGTCTGCGGATGAGGGAAGGAGCCCACCATGCTGATGGCCCACTCCGCGATGCTGCGCAATCTCATCGACCAGTACGAGGCGCTGGCGGTGCTGAGCGCGGAACGCGGCAGCGACGAGGTGCGCCAGCGGATGGACGACCTCGCGTATCTGCTGTGCATCAGCACCGGCACGGCCGACGTGGACAGTGCGCTGATCGCCGCCCGGCACCGGCTGCCCGGCGCCCGTATGGAGGACGACTCCCTGCTCACCGCGTGACCCGGCGGCGCGGCGCGCTGACGGTGTGCCGGTGCCCCGCCGGTGCGGTACGGCCGTGGTAGATGTTGCGTGCCCCGCGCCGTGGACAGGAGAGGCGTATGACCGAGCAGAATCCGGACCCGGACCCGCGGCGTACCCCGGGTCTGGAGCCCGGCGGCGGCGTGCCGCCGGGCGAGACGCCGCCCGCCGAGGGCAGCACGCCCTGGGCCGGTCCGCAGGAGACGTACAACCCCCCGAAGGGCTGGGCCAAGGGACCGCTGATCGCCATCGGCATCGTCGTCCTGCTGTGCGTCGTCTTCTTCCTCGCCTTCGCGTTCCTGGTGTGACGTTCCCGGTGTGACCGGGCGCGCGACCGCTCAGGGGTAGGAGACCACCGTCGACGGCACCGTGGAGGTGCCCGACGTGCCGGCGCCCGTGTCATTGATGACGTGCTCGAACTGGCCGTGGCCGCTGAGCGAGACGACGAGCAGGTCGTGGAATTTCACCCCGGGCGTGCGCGGCGCCGCGAAGGCGTGGTCCTGCCGGATGGTGGGGTCCACGTTGTAGTAGCAGTAGCTGCCCAGGCCCCAGCCCTCGTGCGTGGTGACCGAGTCGGCGACCTTGTACGCGGCGTAGCCCTTGGTGCTGCCGTCCTGCACCGCCGCCTGATTGGGCGCGTCGTACGCCTTCTCGTTCTGGAAGAAGACGGTGCGGCCGCGCTCGCCGCGCCACTCCACGTCGTACTTGTTGAAATGTTCGACGAAGAGGCCGGTGGCGAGGACGTCGGCGCCGTTGACGCGGACGCCGTAGTCCGCGCGGTTGGTCTCCCAGCCGACGCCGTCGCCGTGGTCGGCGCGCCAGACCCAGGTGTGGTCCACGATCGTGTGGTTGCTGTTGATCACCATGCTGACGGTGGCCTTGCCGGCGCCCGCGCCGCCGATCCGGAGGAACACGTCCTGAACGGTCGTCGGGTTGGCGGCGTGGTCCGCCGAGGCGCCCTCGGGGCCGACCTCCAGCAGGGTGGGGGAGTTGACCGTACCGGCGTCGATGAGGAAGCCGGCCAGCCGCACGCCGTCCACGTCGGCGACCTTCACGGCCGTCACGCCGCCGTCCGGGACGAGCGTCGCGTAGCCCAGGCCCAGGACCACCGTGTTCGCGCGCTTGACCTCGATCGCCCGGTCGAGGTGGTAGACGCCGGGTGTGAGCAGCAGGTGGAGGCCCTGGTCCAGCGCCTGGTTCATGGTCGCCGCGCCGGTCCCGGGCTTGACGACGTAGAACTGGCTCAGCGGCAGGGACGTGCCGCGCGGTGTGCCGCTGCCCCAGGTGGTGCCGCGGGCGTTCGTGCGCTTCTCGGGGAGGAAGACCCGGTACGCGTCGCCGTCCAGGTAGAGGAAGGGCTTCTCGCGGGAGACCGGGGTGGTGTCCAGGGTGGTGTACGGGGGGTCGGGGAAGCCCGTTGCCGGCGCGCCCTCGACGCCGGAGAAGACCATGTTCCAGACCGCGTTGGTCCAGCCGCCCACCGAGCTGTCGCGGGTGTACCACTGCTGCTGCGAGTACGGTCCCACGGTGCCGTCGACCCGGCTGTCGGCGATGTAGCCGCCGCTGGCCCAGCCGTAGCCGTCGGGCGCGAGGTTCAGCCCGCCGCGTATGTGCATCCGGCGGAAGGGCGCGGCCTGCGCGACCGCCCACCGGTTGGTGCCGTTGACCGGGGTGAGGGCGAGGTTCTCCGCCGAGCGCCAGAAGTTCTGCGTCGCGTTGCCGTCGAACCAGCCCGCGTCCACGGTCACGTCGCCGTTGATGGACGTGTCGTCGGGGGAGAGGCCGAGGCCGGCGATGGAGGTGTAGAAGCCGAGCTGCGCGTTGAGGCCGTGGTAGGTGCCCGGCTTGAAGAGCAGCGCGTACCGGCCGGTGCCGAACTGCGCGCGCTCCTGCTGCCGGAAGATCTCGTCCAGCTTGCTCTGGATGCCGGCCGTGGACGGGTCGAAGACGAGGACGTTCGGGCCGAGGTCGCCGCCGCCGGGGAGCGGGTCGGCGGCCGGTGCCGCGGGCGCGGCCGGGGCGGCGGAGGCGGAGGCGGTGAGGGCCGGGAGGCCGGCCGCGGGGAGCGCGGCGGCCATGGCGGCCAGGACGGAGCGGCGTGCGGGCATGGCGACTCTCCTGCTTCAGGAACTGTTTCAGGAACTGAACGGTGGGGTTTCCTGGGAGCGCTCTCTTGCCCGTCGAATGTTCATTGTGTGAGGACACACCGTCAAGAGGTACGGACCAACTCGCCCGCGCCCCGGGCAGGTTGACGACGCGACGGAGCCGGCCGCTGTGGGGGCGGCCGGCTCCGTCTGCGCGAGCGGTGCGGTGTTACTCCTTGCCCACTTCCCTGTTCACGGCGGCGGGCGAGTCGTAGTCGTTCTCGGGCAGCTTCTTCAGCGCGCCCATGATGTCCTTGCTCGCGCCGTGCTGCTCCGCCTGCTTGACGATTTCTTCCTTGGAGGCCGGGTAGCTGACGCCGCCCAGACACTTCTGCATTTCGATGGGGTTCACGTTGTTCTCCATGCGCTGGGGGTACCCCGGCGGCCCGGTTGTCACGGCGTGGGGATGCCGTAATCGCCCCGATGGAGCAAGAAATTCAGGCCGCCGTATAAGTGATGACGAGGACATCGCGGCGGGCGGGCCGGCCGGCGTCCACCGGCCGAATGGGGGAGACCTCGTGCAGGGTGCTGCGGTCGTCGGAGAGCAGCAGGGCCGCCGGCTCCCGCAGCGTCGCCGACAGCACTTCGCGGCCGTCGGTCGCGTACACCGTGCTCTGCCCGCCGGTGGCGTTCTCCCGGCCGATGAGCAGCGAGGTCACCAGCGTCACGCCGTCCCGGTGGCGGCCCTCGGGAGTGGGCGCTCCCTCGCCGTCGGCGGCGGCCGTCACCCGGAAGGGATGCACTTTGACCCGCCACCGCTCCGGCCTCGCCAGCGCGTCCGCCGCCTTTCCCAGAAATTCCAGCAGGGAATGCAGGACGGGGTCGGCGAGGAATGCGTGGGTCAGCGGGTCGAAATGGCGGTCCTGTGTTTCGTAGAGGTGATTGGTGCCGGTCGGCTGCAGGAAAGGGGTGTGGGGTTGCAGCGTGCGTTCGCCGGTTTCCCGGTCGATGAGGAAGTGCCCGTACCGGCGCAGTCTGCGGGTGCCGCGGGACGCCGCGTACGGGTCGGGTGACAGGTCCTCCCAGTGCGCGGCGAACCGCGCCCAGCCGCCGGCCCCGCCCGGCAGCGCGGCCCGCACGGCGGCCGGGGGCATGAGATGGGCGCCGGTGGCGGCCAGTGCCGTACGGGTGGCTTCGATGCCGGGGCCCGCGCCCGCAGGCCCGGCGGCACCGTCGGCCGTTCCGGTGCTGTCGGTGATGTGGTCCATGCGGTCCATGCGGTCCATGCGGTCCATGCGGTCCATGCGGCCATGATGTGCGGCCCGTCCGGCGGCTGCACGTCGGCGGCCGGAGGGGCGGCCGGGGGGACCGTCGTGCGGACGGACCAGGCGCTCAGTGGCGCCGGTGCAGCCGGTGCAGCTGTACCTCGCTCAGCCGGCCGTCGGCCGCCGTCGCCGTGAGGTACGTGCAGTACGGCTGGCGGCGGCGGTCCGTCGGGGAGCCGGGGTTGAGCAGCCGCAGACCACCGGGAGCGGTGGTGTCCCAGGGGATGTGGCTGTGCCCGAAGACCAGCACGTCGAGGTCGGGGTAGCGCTCGGCGCACCGGCGCTCGCGGCCCTGCGCCGCGCCGGTCTCGTGCACGACGCCGAAGCGCAGCCCGCCCAGCTCGGCGCGCGCCACCTCCGGCAGCCGGGCCCGCAGCTCCGGCCCGTCGTTGTTGCCGTACACGCCGATGAGCCGGCGGGACCGGGCCTCCAGCAGGTCCAGCGTGGCCGCGTCCACCCAGTCGCCCGCGTGCAGCACGGCGTCGGCGCGCTCGATCTCCCCGAGGAGCGGGTCCGGCAGGACCTTGGCGCGCTTGGGCAGATGGGTGTCGGCGGTCAGCAGCAGACGCACCGGGCGGCCTCCTGGACGTACGGACTGCGTACGGCCCGCGCAGGGACGGCGTACGGGCTCGTCACGGTACAGGTGGACCCCCGACCGGGGCGGTCGCATAGGCTCACCGGGCGATGAAGAACACTCAGGTGCCGCCGGCGGCCAAGGCGGACAGGTCCACCGTGCGGCGGCACAACCTCAGCCTGGTGCTGCGGGTGGTGCACGACGAGGGCGAGGTCACCCGCGCCGCGGTGGCCGCGCGCGTCGGGCTGACCAGGGCGGCGGTGTCCTCGCTGGTCGAACAGCTGATGGCGGGCGGGTTCCTGGTCGAGTCGGGCAAGACGTTCAGCGGCCAGGCGGGCCGTCCCGGCACCGTGCTGAAGGTGGCGGGCATCGGGCCCGCGGGCCTCGGCGTCGAGATCAACATCGACTACGTCTCGGTGTGCGTCGTGGACCTCGCGGGCACCGACCGGGTACGGCTGACCACCCACGTCGACAACCGGGGCGCGTCCCCCGAGGACGTGCTGGAGCGGGCTGCCCGGATCGCGGCCCGCACGCTGGAGTCGGCCGGCGAGCAGGAGCTGCGCCCGGCGGGGGTGCGGCTCGCGGTGCCGGGCCTGCTCTCCGGCGGCACCGTCCGCCAGGCCCCGAACCTGGGCTGGAACGGCGTGGCGGTGGAGGAGATGTTCGGCCGGGCGCTGTCCCGGCTGCGGCCCGCCGGCCGCCCGCTGCCGGTCGGCTCGGACAACGAGGCGAACAGCGCCGCCCTCGCCGAGCTGTGGTTCGGCGGCCTGGACCGGGTGCGCAGCTTCCTGTACCTGACGGGGGAGACCGGCGTCGGCGGCGCGCTGGTGCTCGACGGTGAACTGCTGCGCGGGGCGCACGGCTTCGCGGGCGAGATCGGGCACGTGGTGGTCGACCCCGAAGGGCCCGAGTGCCGCTGCGGCGCGCGCGGCTGCCTGGAGCAGTACGCGGGCCAGGCCGCCCTGCTGCGCAACGCCGGGCTGGAGCCGGGGCAGGGCGGCGCTCCGGCCGTGACGGAGCTGGAGCGGCGGGCCCGGCAGGGCGAGCCGCGCGCGCTGGCGGCGATCGAGGAGGCCGGGCGGCGGCTCGGGCTGGTGCTCTCCGGCGCGGTGAACCTCTTCGACCCGGACGCCGTGGTGCTGGGCGGCAGTTACCGGCTGCTGATGCCGTGGCTGGCGCCCGCCACCCACGCGGAGCTGGCCCGGCGGGTGGTGTCGGGCCTGTGGAGCGCGGACGGCGGGCGACTGCGCGCCTCGTCCTCCTCGGGCGACGCCGCGCGGGGCGCCGCCGCCCAGGTCGTACGGGAGGTACTGGCCGATCCGGTGGCGTACGCGGAGGGGCAGCCGCAGGGCTGAGCGACTGCCCCGGCCGCTCGGCCCTGCGGCTGCCCCGGCCGGTCAGCGGACCGCGAGCAGGTGCTCCATCGCGAGCTGGTCGAGGCGCTCGAAGGCCATCGAGCGCTCCGCGGCGGCGTTCACATCGAACTCCTCGTACGCGGCGCGGTCGGCCCGCAGCGCGGCGAGGCCGTCGGCGGCGGTGGGCTGCGCGAGCTCGTCCAGCCGTGAGTCGCGCAGCGCCTGCTGCACCTCGGGGTCGGCGCGGAAGGCGGCGGCCCGCTCGCGCAGGATCAGGTAGTTGCGCATGCAGTTCTTCGCCGACTCCCAGACGCCGTCGTATCCGTCGGTGCGCACCGGCTTGAAGTCGAAGTGGCGGGGCCCCGCGTACCCGGCGGTCTCCAGCAGGTCCACGAGCCAGAACGCCTGGCGCAGGTCGCCCGCGCCGAAGCGCAGGTCCTGGTCGTACTTGATGCCGTTCTGGCCGTTGAGGTCGAGGTGGAAGAGCTTGCCCGCCCACAGGGCCTGCGCGATGCCGTGCGGGAAGTTCAGGCCGGCCATCTGCTCGTGGCCGACCTCCGGGTTCACGCCGAACAGCTCGGGGCGCTCCAGCCGCTCGATGAAGGCCAGCGCGTGGCCGACGGTGGGCAGCAGGATGTCGCCGCGCGGCTCGTTCGGCTTCGGCTCGATGGCGAAGCGCAGCCCGTAACCCTGCTCGGTGACGTACTCCGCGAGCAGGTCGAAGGCTTCCTTCATGCGGTCCAGCGCGTGCCGGACGTCCTTGGCGCCGCCGGACTCCGCGCCCTCCCGGCCGCCCCACGCCACGTACGTCTCGGCGCCCAGCTCGGCCGCGAGGTCGATGTTGCGCATGGTCTTGCGCAGCGCGAAGCGGCGCACGTCGCGGTCGTTGGCGGTGAAGCCGCCGTCCTTGAAGACGGGCTGCGTGAACAGGTTCGTGGTCGCCATCGGCACCTTCATGCCGGTGGCGTCCAGCGCGGCGCGGAACCGCTTGAGGATCGCCTCGCGCTCGCCGTCCGTGGCCCCGAAGGGGATCAGGTCGTCGTCGTGGAAGGTGACGCCGTACGCGCCGAGCTCCGCCAGCCGCTCGACGGACTCCACCGGGTCCAGCGCGGGCCGGGTGGCGACGCCGAACGGGTCGATGCCGGTCCAGCCGACGGTCCACAGGCCGAACGTGAACCGGTCCTCGGGGGTGGGGGTGTAGCTCATGAGGGGCACCTCTCTTGCGTCGCACCTATTAGTAAAGCCAGAAAACAAATTAGTATGCGGCGCAGTCGCGGGGAAGACCCCACGGCGGACCGACCGGAAAAAGCGTCAGGCTCTCTAGGAGGAAACGTGCGCGGACAGCAGTGCGTGGTCATCGGGGTGGACAGCTCGACCCAGGCCACCAAGGCCGTCGTCGTCGAGGTCGAGACCGGCCGCATACAGGGGCAGGGGCGCGCCCCGCACACCGTCACCGGCAGCGACGGGGCCCGGGAGAGCGACCCGGAGGCGTGGTGGAGCGCGCTCGGCGAGGCCGTCGCCGCCGGGCTGAAGGAGTCGGGCGCCGAGCCGTCCGCCGTGGCCGGTATCGCCGTCGCGGGCCAGCAGCACGGCCTCGTCGTCCTGGACGCGGCCGGGCGGCCGCTGCGGCCCGCGCTGCTGTGGAACGACACCCGCTCGGCGCCGCAGGCCGCGGCCCTGACCGCCGCGCTCGGCGGCCCGGACGCCTGGCTCGCGCGTACCGGGTCGGAGCCGGTCGCCTCCATGACCGCCACCAAGTGGCAGTGGCTGCGGGAGCACGAGCCGGCCACCGCCGACGCCGCTGCCGCCGTCCGGCTGCCGCACGACTTCCTCACCGAACGGCTCGCCGGTACGGCCATGACCGACCCCGGCGACGCCTCGGGCACGCTCTGGTACGCCACCACGACCGGCGCCTACGACACCGCGCTCCTCGACCTCGTCGGCATGGACGCCGAGCTGCTGCCCGAGGTCGCGCCGACCGGCGCGGCGCGCGTGGGCACGCTGACCCCGGCGGCCGCCGAGACACTCGGGCTGCCCGCGGGTACCGCCGTCGCCGCGGGCACCGGCGACAACATGGCCGCCGCCGTCGGGCTCGGCCTCGGCGGCGCGGGGCTGCTCGACCACCCCGTGGTCAGCCTCGGCACCTCCGGCACCGTCTTCGCCGCCAGCCGTACCCGGCCCGCTGCCCCCGGCATCGCCGGGTTCGCCGCCGCCGACGGCACGTACCTGCCGCTCGGCTGCACCCTGAACTGCACGCTCGCCGTCGACAAGATCGCAGCGCTGCTCGGCCTGGACCGCGAGGATGCCGAGCCGGGCGGCGCGGCGGTGCTGCTGCCGTACCTCGACGGCGAACGCACCCCCGACCTGCCGCACGCCTCCGGGCTGCTCACCGGCGTCCGCCACGACACCACCCCGCGGCAACTGCTCGGCGCGGCCTACGAGGGCGCCGCCTTCACCGTGCTGCGGGCCCTGGACGAACTGCTGCGCGCCTGCGGCCTGGACCCCGCGGCACCGGAGGTGCGCGACCGCCCGCTGCGGCTGACCGGCGGCGGCGCACAGGGTCGGGTCTGGCGGGACACCGTACGGCGGCTCTCCGGCCGCCCGGTCGTCGTGCCGCACCACACCGAACTGGTCGCACTGGGCGCCGCCGCGCTGGCCGCGGCGGCGGCCACCGGCGCCGACCCCGTGGCAATCGCGGCCACTTGGGGCACGGGGGAGGGCGAACAGCTGCCGCCGCTGCCGCGCGATCAGGAGGCCTGGGACCGCATCGCGGATGTACTGGACCGGGCGGAACCGACGCTGCTGAGCTGAGCCGAAAGGGTTCGCGCCACGGGGCCGGACGGGGCGGGGGTGTGGGGTTTCGGCGGGACGCTTCCCCGGGGCGTCCCGCCGTACCCATCGGAGTGAGGTAGGGGCGGGCTATGAGGAGGCCGGGTACTCGGCCAGCAGCTCGGTAACCTCCGGCACGTCCTCGAAGTCGCGAAGCCTCTTGAGCACGACCCCGGTGCGTCCGTCGGTGCGGTCACTTGCCACGTCCGCCGACATCCGGATCATCCGGTCGGCGCAGGCGGCGGCCTCCTCCGGCTCGTTGGCGTCGGCCAGCGCCACGGCCAGCCAGGACAAGTACAGGGCCAGTTCCCGGGCGTGGGTCGCGTCGTACCGGCCCAGCACGTCCCTGAGCAGCGGCACCGTGCGCAGCGGCCGGTGCAGCTCGGTGTAGACCCGGGCCTCCATGATCTGCAGTTCCTCGGCGCTGACCCAGTACAGGCACCCGGGCTCCTCGGTGCCGGGCGTGTGCTCGGCCAGTGCCTCTCCGGCCTCGCCCAGCGCCTTCATCGCGGGCTGCGCCTGCTCCGCCTTGGTATGCGCCCAGGCCACCCGATCGAGGTACAGGGCCCGCGCCCGGGGCGGGGCGCCGGCGGCCTGGTCGGCCGCCGCACGAGCCATCGCCACCGCCTTCACGGGGTCCCTGACATTGGAAGTCTGGTAGGCCAGCGAGCCCAACAGGTGCCCGCCAGGGTCGAGTCACCAGCCTGGTGCGCCGCCGACAGCCCCAGCCGGTAGATCCGTTCGGCGTCCTCGTGCCGACCGGCGTCCGAGGCGATCCAGCCCGCGATCTGGGCGAGCTCCCCGATCGCCGACAGCAGCTGACGTCCGATCTCCTCGGTGAACGTGGATTCCCTGTAGAGAGTGACCGCCGACCGCAGTTCCCGGACCGCCCGGCCGATCAGGTCGCGGCCGTAGACCACGTCATCGGCCAGCCGCAGTCCGTGCACCCGGCCGTTCAGGTCGGCGACCGTGCTGGCCCCTAGCCGGCGCCCCTGTCGAACGTTGAGTGGCGCCAGCGGATCGCCCTCGGGCAGGAAGTCGTCGACGGTCGGTGTGGGAGCGGGCAGCTCGGTATGGCCTACCGTCGTCGCCCGCTCCAGCACTTCGACGTCCAGTCGGAAGACGGCTGCCAGGAACGGCAGTCACTGAGCTTTTTCCAACCTCAGGTTGAGGCGTGACGAAGGGCGGGGATGGTCTTCACGGTGGCGCTGACTCGGTTGGTGCTACAGCGGAGTTTCCGCAGGAGGCGCCAGCCCTTCAGGGCGGCCATGGCTTGCTCGCCGAGGCAGCGGATCCTGGCGTGGGTGCTGTTATGCCGACGTTGCCGCAGCTTGAGATGCAGGCTGCGGAAGGGCCCCCGGGATGATGCCGTCGCCGCCTTGATACGCCTTGTCCGCCCAGCACTTCACCTCCGCGTCGCGGGGGCGTAGTCGCCGGCAGTCCCCATGTCGTGGCGAGCGCCGGGAACGGTGGGTGAGGCCCACAGCAGCCGACCTGCCGCATAGGTGATTACCTGCCACGCCGAGCTGGGCTCGTCGGACATGGCGGCGCCGACCCGGCTGAGAGCTACCGTGGAGCTGCGCACCGACCGGTGACCGGTCGGCGCGGGCCCGGTCTACCGGTTCGCGGCTTCGCGAGAGGCGATCCGGTTCGTGTGACTGACCGCGCGGCCCACCGCGTTGCGCACCGCGAGGCCCGGCCGGGTGCGGGGCACCATGAGCCTGGAGAGCGGACCGACGCGTCGCTGCCGCGGGCCTACCTCACGGCGGAGCCGCGACTCGTAGGCGGCGAAGGCGCGGGCGTGATCACCGGGATGGGCGGCGAGTTCTTCTGCGAGGGCGTACGCGCCCGCCATCGCCATGCTGGACCCGTCACCCAGCAGGGCTGTCGCCGCCGCCGCGTCCCCGAGCAGGACGACCCGTCCGCGGGACCACGAGGGCATCCGGAGGGTGGTCAGGGGGTCGAAGAACGGAGCCGGGTGGTCGAGGAAGGCTGCCACGAGTTCCGGTGCCCGCCACCGCACGTCGGCGTAGGCGTCGGCCACGGTCTGCTTGTGAAGGTCGATGTTCTTGCGGTCGTGGGGCGCCGGCTGTGCGGCCCGGAAGGTGAAGATCGCGAGCGGGGTGGTCCGCGAGGGGTGGAGGACCAGCATCCGGTTCGGCGCGGTCAGCATCGTCATCTCGGTCGGGTCCTCGATGGCGTCGGGTTCCAGCGGGACGGTCGCGCCGTACAGGCCCAGGTCGCTCGCGAACTGCCGCTCGGGCCCGAATACCAGGCGCCGTACGGTGGAGTGCATCCCGTCGGTACCGACTACCAAGTCGAAGCGCCGTGGCGCGGACCGCCGGAAGGTGACGTCCACCCCGCCTTCATCCTGGTCGAGAGCGGTGACCGTGTCGTCGAACAAGAACTCGGCCTCGGCCTGCGCCGACCGGTGGAGCACCTCGGACAGGTCGGCTCGGGTCACCTCGACCGTCGGCGCCTTGTCCGAGGTGAGCGGGAGTTGCAGGATTCGCCTGCCGCCGGGGTCGAGCAGGGTCAGCGACCGATTGCGGGTGGCGAGCTCGCGGAGCTGCGGGAGGATGCCCATGCGCTCGGCGACCGGGATCGCGGGCCCCTTCACGACGATCGCGCTACCACCGGAGCGCAGCTGCCGGGCGTGTTCGACGACCGTCGGCCGGTATCCATTCCGGGAGAGCCAGTACGCGAGTGCGGGCCCTGCGATTCCGGCACCGACTATCAGCACCTCGGGCTTCTTCATGACGATGACCTCTCGGAATGTCGATGACCAGGTCCCCGGCGAGTGCCCTGCCGGGTCTGCGGGAGCGGCGGCACGGGCGGTGCAACCGGACCCAGGTACGATCAATTTCGTACCTCAGGGAAGCACGCCCTTCAGGTACGATGCAAGTCGTACTTGAAGGAGGTGCCGCGTGGCCGGGAGGAACCTGGACGGCCCGGAGGCCGATGCACTCGATCTGGGTGCGGTGTTTCGTGCCCTCGCCGACGAGCACCGTCGTTCGGTGATGACGGAGTTGGCCACCGACCGCAGCGACAGCGAGCGGGGCTGCAACTCGTTCGATCTTCCGATCTCGAAGCAGACCCAGACCCACCACTTCCGGGTCCTGCGCGAGGCAGGTCTCATTGACGAGATCGACTACGGCAACCGCAAGGGCATCCGACTACGACGCGCGGACATCGAGAAGAGATTCCCCGGGCTCCTCGCGCTCCTGGGAGCAGGGCCCCCGGCCGATACCGCTCCTCGCTGAGCACAGCTGAGCACACCGGAGGGGAGTCCGATTCGGCCCTGAGCCGCGAGTTCGACCGAATCCAGCTCGCGCCCGGCTCGCAGGTAGCCGGGCACGACGCGGGCACGAAGGGGATCGGTGTCGCTTCGACCACCGTCCCGCGCTCGTGATCGGCGCCGAGCACTTCCGCGCGCGCTCCCTCACGCCACCACCCACTGAGGTTTCCTCAACCTGCGTGCGGAGCGGGGCCACTGGGGTGAGGGCGGGGTCCGGGCGTAGAGAAGCTCCTGGTAGACGGGTGCGTGTCGAGTCCAAGCCATCCTGCCAGGAGCTTCCGCATGCTCGTCTACCCTGCCGGGGTCGATCTGTCCACCTCCGCTCTGCGCTTCCTCGCCCGTGAGCTGACCGCACGTCGACTTGCGCAAGGGACACGATGGCGCCGGCTGGCCGCCGGACGACAGGCGCTGCTCGTGCTGGCTCATCTACGATGCGGCCATACCTACGCCCAGCTCGCCGCCGGCTTCGGCGTGGGCACCACCACTGCCTACCGGTACATCACCGAGGCCGTCGACATCCTGGCCGCTCTGGCTCCAACCCTCGCCGAGGCGGTGAGGACAGCCTCCGGCAAGGCGTTCGTGATCCTGGACGGTACGTTGCTGCCGATCGACCGGATCGCCGCCGACCGACCCTTCTACTCCGGGAAACATAAGAAGCACGGCGTGAACGTGCAGGTGATCGCCGACCCGGCGGGACGGTTGCTGTGGGCCTCGCCCGCGCTGCCCGGATCTGTCCACGACATCAAGGCCGCGCGAACTCACGGCATCATCGGTGCGCTGGCAGGGACCGGAGTGGAATGCTGGGCCGACAAGGACTACCGGGGCGCCGCCGGCACCGTGCGAGTTCCCTACTGGGGGCGCTGGGAGACTCTCTCCCCTGGTCAGCGGGCCGTCAACTGCTCACACGCGAAGATCCGTGCACTCGTCGAACAGGCCATGGCCACCCTCAAAACCTGGCGGCTCATGCGCAAACTGCGATGCTCTACCAGCCGTATCACCAGCCTCGTCCAGGCCGTCCTCACGCTGCACCTGACATGCTCAAACTGAGGTTGGAAAAGGCTCAGTCCCTGAGGGTCCGCCGTCCGGTCTCCCACCGGTAGACGTGCTGGCGGTCCAGCGTGGGCACCCCCCCTGCCCCCTGGTTCAGCTTCCGGGCAAGCTCCGCCTGCCGCGCTCCCGGCGCAGTCTTCGGATCATCGGCCCGATCGGTTCCCCGCCACTCATACCCTCAGTGTGGATTACGGGAAAGGGCTACAAGAAGGCACTCTGCGTCACGGCCTCGTCGGCAGTTGACTGATGGGAAAGGATCACGCCCCAGACGGGACTCAGGTCATGAACGAGATCAAGACGCTGCTCAGCCACGGGAAGCTGCCATACCCGATCGGCACGCTGGTCGAGGACACCGAGATCGAGGACACCGGCCGGCTGGTCGGCGTGCTGGAGGAGCATTCCCGGGAGACCCAGCAGCTGGTCGCCCGCCGGGCGTTTATGCGGCCGGTCGGGGGCGGCCGGGAATGGGAGGTCCCGGCTGAGCGCATCCGGCCGGTGGAGGACCAGTCGTGAACGCGCCGGTCCGGTTGGCGGCGCTGGCTCAGCGGGGCGACGTGATTGGTTGGGCAGGCCGCTGGCACACCGTTGAACACGTCCGCACGGTCCGCCTGGCGACCGGCGGTCTGGCTATCGTCCTGACCTGGAAGGACGGCGGCTCGGCCCGCATGACCGCCGGGGAAATGTTGCTGCTGGGCGACCGTCCCACCTGACCTGCTCTTACCTGCGCTCCGTCCAACGTTCCCTAGATGGGGCGCAATTGTGTCCGCTTCCGCCCGCCTTGCGTGATAGTCGAGTCAGCGAGCCATTCTGTTGGCTCGGTGCACCTGAGCATTCCGTGGCATTCGACCCGGATATTCAGGACTTGTGACGCAGGAGCCGAGTAGGGCAGCTGTTCAGTAAGACAGCCTCCTTTGACGCCGACGGTTGTGAATGCGTCGCACAGAGAACATAGACGAGGAACCTAGGAATTTTTCCGGGCGACATGAGCGTCCGGACAACTGAGAACCGTGTGTTGCGTCAGCGCAGGTGCTCGGTCCAAACCTTAAGGGGTTGGATCGAAGCTGCCTGCGCAACCGGTCCAGTCCATGACAGGAAGGCAAGGATCGGTGGACGGCAACGCCATCACCAATATTATTCTCGTCGTCGCTGGCGTGGCATCTGTGATGCTCTTCGCGACGAAGGGCATCATCGACCAAATTTGCGAGGTCCTGGACTCCGCCAGGCGGACGCGTGCAGCGTGGAACCGCTTCAGGAGGGGTGACGCACCGTCCCCGGCCCGGCAGGATCGGGAACCACCCGCCGCGTAGCCCGGCTCGGCTTGTGCCGCCCGGCGCCTGGTGGTTCTGTCGGCGGGTAATCGATGAATCGATCGGTCACAAGAGTCTCTACGGCTCGTACCAGGAGACCCCGGCTTCGGCCGCCGGGGTCTCGCTGCGTCAGCGGGCGGTGTCGGCGGGCCCGATCTCGCCGGGCCGCTCGTCCGGGTTCGGCAGCAGGCGGCCCATCGCGTCCGGGTCCGACTGCATGTCCAGGGCCTTGAGTGCGGCAGCCGAGTTGAGGCGATCGCGGGCGGCCGGATCGTTGACCCGGTCGATGAAGCCGGTCGCCTTCTCCAGTTTGTGATCCGCTTCGATCTTCACGTCCAGACGGTCGGCCTGCTCGGTGATATGAGCACGAGCGCGCCGCGCGTGGACCGCCAGCGCGCCGCCGCCCACCGTGATCAGTGCACCGGTCAGTGCGGTTACCAGCGGCAGGTAGCTGATGTCGGGGTTATCCGCGTGAATCAGGGCGAGCACCCCTCCGGCCAGGAGAATGGTCGCACCACCCGCCATGAAGCAGACGCTCAGCCGGAACGTCCACTCGGCCTGCTTGAGCGATTCCTTGAGGAAGTCAAAGAAGAACCGCTGCCGCTGCTTGGCGAGGGTCTCGCCGTTGAAGTTCTGGTTGCTGCCCTGGAAATTCGCTTGGCCGGTTCCGGTGTAGACGGCATCTCCGCCGACCTGGACGATGTTCCCGGCGGTCCCACCGGCAAGGTTGATGTGGACCTCGCCCTGACGTTGCACCCTCACTCGTGGTTCAGCGTCTTCCTTTGCCTTTTCGTAGTCCTCCGCTGATACCGCGTAGCCCGCGTCGTCCATGTCGTCCCTGGACATGCTGCCCCCGTTTCCCAACCGAATCGGCGTCAACCCGGTTCAGAGTAGCGCTGGTCGGACAACTCAGGCTGGGGCGTCGCAGCGGAACCGGGGCGAGGGTGGTGCGGGCGACCGGTGCGTGGCAGGAGGGTCAGGCCACCGCGTCCCCGAACTCCCGTACCGCCTCGTCCACGATGGTCTGCAGCTGTGCGTGGTGCGCCCCGCGCCAGTACACCCGGCCGCAGGCGGTGCACTGCGCGAAGACGTCGTACGTGCGCCGCGTGCCGTGCTCCAGCCGCTCCCGCACCGACTCCTTGTCCGCGTCCTTCAGCTCGCCGTTGCACGCCGTGCAGCGCGTCCACGGGGCCAGCCGGGGCGTGAACCGGCCCAGTACGTCCCGGAGTTGCTCGCCCGGCCGGTCGCTGTAGACGAACGCGCCGGCCCACAGCTCCCGGCGGCGCAGCAGTCCGCGGTCCCGGGAGAGCAGCACGCGGCGCTGCGCGGCGGAGCGGGAGGCCAGCTCGGGATCGCCGATGTCCTCGCTCTCGTACGCCGCGTCCACGCCCAGCAGCCGCAGCCGCCGTGCGAGCGTGCCGAGATGGACGTCGAGGAGGAAGCGCAGCGGGGCGCCGGGCACCCGCTGCGGCCGCTCGACCGGCCGCACCTCGACGCTCTCCCGCTCCCGGGGCACGTACGAGACCGGCCGTTCGCGGCCGTCGACGAGCAGCGTGCCCACCTCGGTGAGCGGCACGCCGAGCGATTCGACGATGTGGCCGAGCGTGGACGACCCGTCGGTACGGAAGGCGGTGGGGCCGCCGCGCCGGGCGGCAGTGGCGAGGAGCTGCAGCTCAGGGGCGAAATCGATGGAGATCTCGGGACCGTTCACCCCCACAGCATGCCATTACGGAGCGGCGTCGGACCGGGGTTTTTCCGCCGTGCCGACGACGCGCGCGTACTGCGCCGCCAGGCCCTCCAGCAGCGCCTGCAGGCCGGTCTCGAAGGCGCCCTCGTCGACCGACCGCTGATGCTGGGCCAGCAGGTGGGCCTGGTCGAGGTGGGGGTACGTGCCGGCGTAGAGGTCCGCGTCGGTGGGGAAGCCGGCGGCGAACGAGCCGAGGGCCGAGCCGGTGATGAAGTACCGCATCGAGGCGCCGATGTGGGTGGCGTGCGCGCGCGGCCAGCCCGCCGCGACCAGCCCGCCGAAGACGGCGTCGGCCAGCCGCAGGGAGTTGGGGCGGTGCGCTGAGGGGCGCATGAGGGCCGGGACGAGGTTGGGGTGGCCGGCGAGGGCCGCGCGGTAGGAGCGGGCCCAGTCGCGCAGCGCCGTACGCCAGTCCAGGCGGCCGAACATCGACAGATCGACCTGGCCGACGACCTGGTCCACGAGCGCGTCGACCAGCTCGTCCATGGTCCGGAAATGGTTGTAGAGCGAGGGGCCCGTGACGCCGAGGACGGCCGCGAGCCGCCGGGTGGACAGGGCCTGGAGCCCCTCGTCGTCGACGATCCGCAGGGCCGCTTCCATGATGCGGTCGCGGCTGAGCAGTGGCTGGCGCGGGCGGGCCACGGCGCACCTCCTCGGCAGGGTCGACGAGACGTGGACCTTACACGGTGCGTGCCCGGACGGTCGCGGAGCAGCTCTTTTCAGCGGCGTTACGGCGGAGTAGGGTGCGAAAAACTTGCACCGCTAGTTTACGGGTAGCGGGCGCGTCGTACACAGCGTCGTACACGGCGAACAGGAGCATCCGCACATGACCACCCTGTCCCTGGCCACCATCCTCACCGAGGCCGCCCGGCGCCGCCCCGACCACCTCGCGCTCGTCGAGGGCGAGCGGCGGATCACCTTCGCGGAGCTGTGGCGGCAGGCCAGGACCCAGGCGGCGGCGCTGGTCGCGCTCGGCGTGCGGCCCGGCGACAAGGTCGCTCTGATGGCGCCGAACACCGCCGAATTCCCGCGCGCCTACTACGCGATCCTCGCCGCGGGCGCCGTCGTCGTCCCCGTACACCTGCTGCTCTCCCCGGGCGAGGTGGCGCACGTGCTGCGCGACAGCGGCGCGAAGCTGCTGCTCTGCCACGCGGACCAGGCGGCGACCGGCGGCGAGGCCGCGGCCGCCACGGACGCGCGGATGGTCACCATCGGGCCCGAGGTCCGGGTGCCCGGCGCGGACGGCCGGCTGGAGGACCTGGCGGAGACCGTCGAGCCGCTGCCCACGTACCTCACCCGCGAGGCCGAGGACCCGGCCGTGATCTTCTACACCAGCGGCACGACGGGCGTCCCGAAGGGCGCCGTGCTCACCCACCTCAGCCTGGTCATGAACGCGACCACCAACGCCTTCGACTCCCATGAGGTGCGGCCCGAAGACATCACCCTGGGCGCGCTGCCGCTCTACCACACGTTCGGACAGACGGCGAGCATGAACTCCTCCTGGCGGCGCGGCGCGACGCTCGTCCTGCAGCCGCGCTTCGACGCCGCCGCGGCGCTCGACCTGATGGTGCGCGAGGGCGTCACCACCTTCCAGGGCGTGCCGACGATGTACGTACGGCTGCTGGAGGCCGCGGGCGAGGCGGCCGAACTGCCCCGGCTGCGGCGCTGCATCTCCGGCGGCGCCTCGCTCCCGGTCCCCGTCCTGGAGAAGTTCACCGAGGTCTTCGGCGCGGAGGTGTACGAGGGGTACGGGCTCTCCGAGACGTCCCCGACCGCGGCCGTCAACCAGCCGGCCTTCGGCGCCCGCGCGGGCACGGTCGGCCACGCCATCTGGGGCGTGGACGTGGAGATCGCCGCGCCCGAGCCCGCCGACCGCGTCGACCTGCTGCCCGCGGGCGAGCTGGGCGAGGTCGTCGTGCGCGGCCACAATGTCTTCGCCGGCTACCTCGGCCGCCCCGAGGAAACCGCGGCGGCCCTCGTCGACGGATGGTTCCGCACCGGCGACCTCGGCACGAAGGACGCCGAGGGGTTCCTCCGCATCGTCGACCGCAAGAAAGACCTGATCATCCGGGGCGGCTTCAACGTCTACCCGCGCGAGGTCGAGGAGGCGCTGCTGCGCCACCCCGGCATCGCCGAGGCCGCGGTCATCGGCCTGCCGCACCCCACGCACGGCGAGGAGGTCTGCGCCGTGGTCATCCGCGACAAGCACGCGGACGCGGCGCCCACCGCGCAGGAGATCATCGGCTGGTCCAAGGAGCGGCTGGCCAAGTACAAGTACCCGCGCCGCGTCGAGTTCGTCGACGCCTACCCGCTCGGCCCCAGCCACAAGGTCCTCAAGCGCGAACTGCGCAAGCGGTTCACGGACCGGCGGGCCTAGCCTCGGATAGGCGCGCGCGGAGGCCGGCACCTGCTGGGTCTTTTCACGAGACCATCCGTATCCTGGCGGCATGAAGCGGACATCCTTTGCCCACTGGCCGTGCTCGATCGCCCGCACGATGGACCTGCTGGGCGACGTGTGGACGCCGCTGGTGCTGCGGGAGGCGTTCTACGGGATCCGGCGGTTCGACGCGTTCCAGGAGTCGTTGGGGATCGCCCGCAACACGCTGACGGACCGGCTGCGCCGGCTGGTGGACGAGGGGCTGCTGGAGAAGCGGCCGTACCAGACCGAGCCCGTGCGGTACGACTACGTCCTCAGCGAGAAGGGGCGCGACTTCTACACCGTGCTCCTGACCATGAACCGGTGGGGCGACCGCTGGCTGGCCGGTGAGCAGGGGCCGCCGATCGTCTTCCGGCACGACCCGTGCGGGCACGACAGCCACGCCGAGGTGGTCTGCGCCGACTGCGGCGAGCCGATGACGGCGGAGAACACCCATGCCCGGATGGGCCCCGGCTATCCGCCGAAGCTGGCCGAACGGCCGGACGTACGGGAGCGGTTCGGGCACTGAGCCGACTGCGCGCAGGGTCGGTGCTTGCTCTTGACAGGTAAGTCTTATTAAGCAACTTTGGAGGTCAGGACCCCAGAACGGGGTGTACTGAGGAGGCTTGCCAGGCATGGAATGGACGGGTGCGCGGTACGCGGACGGGCCGACGGCCGAAGCGGACACCTGGATAGCGGCTCCGCCGGAACACGTGTGGACCCTGGTGTCCGACGTCGAGCGGATGCCGGAGCTGAGCGCCGAACTGCGGTCGGCGCAGTGGCTGGACGGCGCGTCGGGGCCGGCCCTCGGCGCCCGCTTCACCGGCCACAGCGCGCACGAGTCGCTGGGGAAGTGGCAGACCACCTCGCACGTCGTGGAGTGCGACCCGCCACGGGCCTTCGCCTGGGCCGTCGCGGACCCCGAAAACCCCTCCGCCACCTGG
This sequence comes from Streptomyces sp. NPDC026301, assembly GCF_055567935.1. Lineage (NCBI taxonomy): Bacteria > Bacillati > Actinomycetota > Actinomycetes > Kitasatosporales > Streptomycetaceae > Streptomyces > Streptomyces sp. NPDC026301. The sequence continues at coordinate 39,746 of NZ_JBVHPN010000002.1, forward strand.
CGGTTCACCCTCGCCCCCGAGGACGGCGGCACCCGGCTGCGGCAGTGGGTCCGGCTGGGACCCGGCCGCTCGGGGCTCTCGTACGCCATCGAGCGGATGCCGGAGAAGGAGCAGAAGATCGTCTTCGTACGGCTGCGGGAGTTCGAGCGGAACATCACCGCCACGCTCGGCGCGCTCAAGGCGCTGGCCGAGGGCGCGGACCCGGGCGCTGGTACCGGCGCCGACGCCGGCGCCGGAACGGCGGGTGCCTGATGCGTACCGCGACGACGATCGAGGCGTCCGGCGGCCCCTGGCCGGAGCTGGTGGACTATGTCACCGAGGCCGAGAAGCTGGGCGTGGACATCTGCTGGGTGGCCGAGGCCTGGGGCTCCGAGGCGCCGTCCCCGCTCGGGTACCTCGCCGCGCGCACCGACCGCATGCTGCTCGGCTCGGGCATCATCCAGCTCGGCACCCGTACGCCGATGGCCATCGCCCGCGCGGCGATCACTCTCGCGCAGATCTCCGAAGGCCGCTTCCTGCTCGGGCTCGGCCCGTCCGGGCCGCAGGTGATCGAGGGGCTGCACGGCGTACCGTTCGCCCGGCCGCTCACCCGTATGCGGGAGACCGTCGAGATCGTGCGGCAGGCCGCGTCCGGCGAGAAGGTCGCGTACGAGGGGCGGGAGTTCACGATCCCGCTGCCGGGCGGCGACGCCCGGCCGATGCGTCTCTCCACGCGCGCCGAGCACGACATCCCGGTCTACCTGGCCACCCTCTCGCCGAAGATGCTCCGGCTGACCGGCGAGCTCGCCGACGGCTGGCTGGGCACGTCCTTCGTCCCCGAAGGCGCCAAGGAAGCGTACTTCGACCACCTGGACGCGGGGCTCGCCGCCGCCGGGCGCACCCGCGCGGGGCTCGACATCTGCCAGGGCGCCGAGGTGGCGTTCGCCGACGACGAGGACGCGCTGCGCGCGATGGTGGCCGGGCGGAAGAAGGAGCTGGCCTTCAGCCTCGGCGGCATGGGCTCGGCCAGCACGAACTTCTACAACCGCGCCTACAGCCGCCAGGGCTGGGCGGAGGTCGCCGCGGCCGTACGGGAACGCTGGCAGGCCGGCGACCGGGAGGGCGCCGCCGGGCTGGTCACCGACGAGATGGTGCTCGGCACGACGCTCATCGGGACGGTGGACATGGTCCGCGCGCGGCTGCGCGTGTGGCAGGCGGCGGGCGTCGACACCGTACGGCTGTACCCCGCGGGCGACACCCTCGACGCCCGCCTCAGCACCCTCGGCCGCGCCCTGGACCTCGTACGGGAGGTGACGGACGAGCGGTGACGCTCAGAGCCCGGGTCCGCACCCCACCGACGCTCAGAAGCCCACGGTCCCGTCGATGCCCTCGCGGAGGAAGTCGGCGTGGCCGTTGTGGCGGGCGTACTCGTGGATGAGGTGCACCATGACGAGGCGGAGCGAGACGTCCTCGCCCCAGCGCGCGAAGTGGCCGGTCACGTCGAGCGAGGGCGCCGCCGCTTCGATGCGCCGGGCGTGCGCGACCTCGGCCTCCCAGGCCGCGAACGCCTCGGACCGGGTGGCGCCGCTCGCGTCGTATGCGACCTGGCGGTCTCCCTCGGGTGACCAGACCAAGGGGATGTCCTCGGCGTTGATCACCTGGCGGAACCAGGTGCGCTCCACCTCCGCCATGTGCCGTACCAGGCCGAGCAGCGTGAGCGTGGACGGCGGCATGGAGTGGCGGCGCAGCTCCTCGTCGGTCAGCCCCTCGCACTTCATCGCGAGCGTGGCGCGGTGGAAGTCGAGGAAGCCGCGGAGCGTCTCCCGCTCCCCGCCCCGCAGCGGCGGCATGACGCGGTCGTCCTTCGCGGCCGACTCTCCGGCTGACTGTCCGGCTGACTGTCCGGTGGTCACTGGCGGTCCCTTCCCCATGCGCCGCCCGGGCGGCGGCGCCTCCGGGTGAGGCTAGCCCGCCGCCGGGTCCACCGCCGGGGATTCCTCGGCGCGCTTGCCCAGCGCGCTGTGCCGGCGCCCGTAACCGAAGTACAGCGCGAGGCCGACCGCGAGCCAGACCAGGAAGCCGATCCAGGTGATGACCTGGAGGTTGAGCATCAGGTAGAGGCAGCAGAGGAGCGAGATCAGCGGGATGACGGGCACCCAGGGCGTCCGGAACGCGCGGGGCAGGTCGGGGGCCGTGCGCCGGAGGACCAGCACGCTCGCGGAGACCGCGGCGAAGGCGAACAGCGTGCCGATGTTGACCATCTCGGCGAGCAGATCGAACTTCAGGAACGCGGCCAGGCACGCCATGATGACGCCCAGCACCCACAGGTTGATCTTGGGCGTGCCGTGCTTCGGGTCCACCTTGCACAGCGCCTTCGGCAGCAGCCCGTCGCGGGCCATCGCGAAGACGACCCGGCTCTGGGAGCGGAAGCAGATCAGGCTCACGGCGGTCAGGCCGACCACCGCGCCCACGCTGATGACCGTGGCGAAGCCCGGGTGCCCCTTGGCCGTGAAGGCGTCCGCGAGCGGCGCCTGCACCGACAGCTTCGAGTAGTGCTGCATGCCGGTGACCACCAGGCACACCGCGACGTACAGCACGGTGACGATGATCAGCGAGGCGATGATGCCGATCGGCAGGTCGCGCTGCGGCTTGCGGGTCTCCTCGGCGGTGGTGGCGACCATGTCGAAGCCGATGTACGCGAAGAAGACCATGGCGGCCGCGCTCAGGATGCCGGCCACGCCGAACGCGGTCGGGGTGATGCCGGTGAGCACCTGCAGCAGCGGGGCCTGCAGCCCGGAGACCTTGCCGGTCGGCTGGGCGTCGGGCACGAAGGGGTGGTAGTTCGCGGTGTCGATGAGGAACGCGCCCGCGACGATCACCAGCAGCACGATGGCGAGCTTGACCGCGACGAGCACGTTGGTGACGCCCTTGGAGAGCTTGCCGCCCGCGATGAGCACCCCGGTCAGTACGAGGATGAGCAGCGCGGCCGGCAGGTTCATCACCGAGCCGTCGCCCCCGCTCACCGCCGCGGGCAGGTGCACGCCGATGCCGTTGAGCATGGAGCTCAGATAGCCGGACCAGCCGACCGCGACCACCGAGGTGGCCAGCGTCAGTTCCAGGCTCAGCGCCCAGCCGATGATCCAGGCGGGCAGCTCGCCGAGCGAGGTGTACGAGTAGGAGTACGCGGACCCGGCGACCGGCACCGAGGACGCGAATTCCGCGTAACACAGGGCCGCGCAGCCGCAGACCGCGGCGGCGACGACGAAGGAGAGCGCCACGGCGGGGCCCGCCATGTTGCGGGCCACCGTGCCGGTCAGTACGAAGATTCCGGTGCCGAGAATGACACCCACCCCGAGGATCGTGAGATCCAGCGCGGAAAGATCACGGCGAAGGCGCTGCTCGCCTTCTCCGCGAGCCTCCTTCATCGCGCGTTCCAGGGGCTTTTTTCGTAGCAGACTCACGGTGTTTATCCGAACTCTCAGGGTTACCCGGGAACAATGGGTGGTGTTCCCGACCAGGGAGTGTCGGACAACCGCGCAGCTCACCGCAACGCGACGTCCCGGTGTCTCACATCGTGATACATCTTGTCCGTCCCGGTATTTCCCCGGTCACATCACCGTACCGATATGCCACGGCACGAATTCCTCCTCGCCGTATTCCATCGATTCGCTCTTCGTCGGCTCGCCCGAGGCGACCGCGAGGATGCGTTCGAAAATGACCTGCCCCGTTTCCTCGACGGTGGTGGTGCCGTCAATGATGGAGCCGGCGTTGATGTCCATGTCGTCGGCCATGTGGTCGTACAGCGGGGTGTTGGTGGCGAGCTTCAGGCTCGGCACGGGGGCGCAGCCGAAGGCCGAGCCGCGTCCGGTGGTGAAGCAGACCACGTTCGCGCCGCCCGCGACGATGCCGGTCACCGAGACCGGGTCGTAGCCGGGGGTGTCCATGAAGACGAAGCCCTTGCCGGTGACGGGCGCCGCGTAGTCGACCACATCGGCGAGGGCCGTCGTGCCGCCCTTGGCTACCGCGCCGAGCGATTTCTCCAGGATGGTGGTGAGGCCGCCCGCCTTGTTGCCGGGGGAGGGGTTGTTGTCCATCGACCCGCCGTTCTTCGCGGTGTACTCGCGCCACCACGCGATCCGCGCCAGCAGCTTCTCGCCGACCTCCTTGGTGGCGGCGCGGCGCACGAGCAGGTGCTCCGTGCCGTAGATCTCCGGGGTCTCGCCGACGACGCCGGTGCCGCCGTGCCGGACCAGCCGGTCGACCGCGTTGCCGAGCGCGGGGTTGGCGGTGATGCCGGAATACGAGTCGGAGCCGCCGCAGTTCGTGCCGAGGATCAGCTCGCTCGCCGGCACGGTCGTCCGGCGGGCCCGGTCGGCGGCCGGCAGCATGGCGGTCAGCCGCTCGACGCCGGCCGCCACGGTCTTCTTCGTACCGCCGAGCTCCTGGATCGTGCTCGCGAAGACCGGCAGGTCCGCGCGGAGCGGCAGCCCGTCGGTCAGCGCCGCGATCTGGTTGTCCTCGCAGCCCAGCCCGAGGAGCAGGAAGCCGGCGAAGTTCGGGTGCGTCAGGTAGCCGCGCATCACGCGCCTCAGTACCTCGATGCCCTCGCCGTCCGCCGCCAGCCCGCAGCCCTGGCCGTGGGTGAGCGCCACGACGCCGTCGATGTGGTCGAAGTCGTCCAGGACGCCGGAGTACCGCATCCGTGCGGCGATCTGTTTGGCGGCGGTGGCCGAGCAGTTGACGCTGGTGAGGATCCCCAGGTAGTTCCGGGTGCCGACCGAGCCGTCGGCGCGCACGTACCCCTGGAAGGTGGCGCGCTCGGACTCGGGGAGCAGGTCCGCAGGGCGGGCGTCCACGGAGAACTCGTAGGCGCGCTCGAACTCCCGGTACTCCAGGTTGTGCAGGTGGACATGGTCGCCGGGCGCGATGTCCGCCGCCGCGAAGCCGATGACCTGGCCGTACCGCAGGACGGGCGCGCCCCGGCGGACGGCCCGCAGCGCGATCTTGTGCCCGCGCGCGACATCGTCCCGCAGCAGTACGGTCTCGCCGCCCGCGTCGACGGTGGTGCCCGCAGGGGTGTCGGCCGCCGCGACCGCGACGTCGTCCTCGGGCTGGAGGCGGAGGGCACGGGCGGCTGCGGGCGGGACCAGGACCATGAGCACCTCGATACAGCCGGGGCGCAGGGGTGTCAATGACGCCTACAGCTCTGACGTGTCTTCAGGTACCCCCGCCCACCCGCTCATTGACGCCGCTCAGAAGGCCGCTCTACGCTCCCGCTCAACAGGTCGGACAACGTTCGATATCTCGAACATGGCGAACGTGATCAGAGAGGCTCCCATGCTGACGACGCCCCTGAGCGGTGTGATCCCCGTCGTCCCGACGGTCTTCGACGACGAGGAGGAGCTGGACCTCGCCGGGCTGGCCCGGGTCGTCGACTACCTCATCGACGGCGGCGCCGACGCGCTGTGCGTCCTCGCCAACTACTCCGAGCAGTTCTCGCTGACGGACGAGGAACGCGACCAGGTGTGCCGTACGGTCCTGGAACGCACCGCGGGGCGCGTCCCCACGGTCGTGACGACCAGCCACTACAGCGCCCGCGTCGCCGCCCGCCGCAGCCGCGAGGCGCAGGCGATGGGCGCCGACATGATCATGCTGATGCCGCCGTTCTTCGGCGCCACGATGGCGGTCCCCGAGGCGGCGCTGACGGACTACTTCACGACCGTGGCCGCCGCCACGGACCTCCCGCTCATGGTCCAGGACGCCCCCATGTCCACCACGCCGCTGGCCGTCGGCGTCCTCGTCCACCTGATCAAGGAGGTGCCGCAGCTGCGGTACGCCAAGATCGAGACGCCGGGCGCCGCCGACAAGCTCCGTACCCTCATCGCCGCGGTCGGCGACCGGCTGGAGGGCCCGTTCGACGGCGAGGAGGCCGTCACGCTCATACCGGACCTGGACGCCGGCGCGGTCGGCACGATGTCCAGCTCGACCGTGCCCGACCGGCTCGGCCGGATCGTGCGGCGGTACCGCGCGGGCGACCGGGCCGGCGCGGTCGCGGACTGGGAGGAGCTGCTGCCGCTGATCCACTACGAGAACCGCCAGTGCGGGCTGCGCGCGCAGAAGATCCTCATGGCCGAGGGCGGCATCATCGCCTCCGACCGCACCCGCGCCCCCTTCGGCCCGGTGCCGCCCGCGACCCGCGCAGGCCTCCTCGAACTGGCCCGCCGCCACGACCCGTTGGTACTGCGCTGGGCGCGCTGAGCGGCCGCGGACCGGGGCCTGTACTCAGCCGGAGGCGGTCCCGTCGGACGGGGTCCCGTCGGCCGGGGTCCTGTCGGCCGGGGTCCTGTCGGCCGGGGTCCTGTCGGCCGGGGTCCTGTTGGACGGGGTCCCGTCGGGGGCGGTCCCGCCGGTCGTGGCGCCGGGGGACCGCAGCGGCCGTACCGGGAGGTCGGCGACCAGCCGGCCGTCCTGGTCCTCCACCAGCAGGGACTTGATGGCGTCGCGGGCCATCGCGGTCATCATGCGGGTACGGGCGCCGGGACCGGGCGCGGTGAGGCTGCCGGCGGGCATCCGGTGCCCGTCGGCGTCGGCCGTCATCATCCGGTACGTCCGGCCGGGGGTGAGCCCGGACAGGGACACCGGTACCTCGGTACCCCACGGACGCGGGATCATCAGCCCCTCGCGGGCCACCGTGACGACGTCCACCGGGCCGCTGTCCCGCTCGTGCACGGCCACCGGCACGAGGACCGCGACGGCGGCCAGCACGGCGGCGGCCGCGAGGACGGCGATGCGGCGCGCGCGCCGGGGGCGGGTGCGGGAACGGGGCGCGGTCGACGGCGCGCAAGCGGTCGACGGAGCGGGCGCGGGCAGTGGCGTGGGCGCGGGTAGTGGCGCGGGCGTGGGCTGTGGCGCGGGCGTGGGCAGTGGCGTGGGTGCGGGCAGCCGCGACGGCGCACCCTCCGCGCGCTCGAACGTCCGCACCACCCTGCGCACGCCTTCGCACTCGGCCGCGCACTCCTCGCACCCCGCCAGATGCCGGGTCAGGGCCGCCGGCAGCGGGTCTCCCAGCAGCAGGAGTTCGGTCGCCTGCGAACGGACCGCCTGGCACTGGGCACTCATGGGGCCAGCCATCCGTTCTCCTCCAGGATGCTCCGTAGCGCGCGGACACCGTAGTACAGCCTGCTGCGCATGGTGGCCGCCGGGATGCCGAGCTCGGCGGCGAGGGCCGCGCAGGTCCGGCCGAGGAAGTAGACCTCCACGACGGCCTGCCGCTGCTCGTCGGAGAGCCGCAGCAGCGCCTCGTCCAGCTCGATGCGGGTCAGCAGGTGGTCGAAGACGTCGGTGCGGGCCGGCTCCGGCTCCCGCTGCTCCCGGCGGTCGGCGCGGTCGCGCACGGACCGGCGGCGCACGGCGTCCACCACCGCATTGCGGGCGATGGCGAAGAGCCAGGTGCGCAGCGTCGCGCGGGCCGCGTCGAAGCCGTCCGCCGCGCGCCAGGCTCGGATGAAGGTCTCCTGCACCACGTCCTCGGCGAGCTGGTGGTCGCCCAGCGCGTTGAGCGCGAAGCCGTACAGCTCGCCGCCGTACCGGTGGTAGGCGGTCCGTACGTCCGCCTCCCCGGCCAGCGTTTCCCCGGCCGGTGCGGGCCCGTCCGGTACAGGTTGCCCGGCCGGTGCGGCCCAGTCCCCGGCCGGCGGCTCCGCGCCGGTCGCGTCGGCCGTCCCGCGGCGGCGCACGCGCCGGAGCAGCCCGCCCACTACCGGCCCCGCCCCGGAAATCCCGCCCACCGCACACACATGCGCCCGTCCTCCTCCAACGCCGAGAGCCGATCGTCCGTGATCACCGTCGAAGGGGATACGCGGCACGGGCCGATGGCGTTGAACCCCGCCCAAAAAAACTCCAGGAAGCCTCGATCATGAGCCCCCGCTCACGAATCCCGATCACGACGCCACATCAAGAGTCCTCGACCAGAACGACATGCTTGAGGTAGCGGCTCCCGAGGCCGACGAGCAGGACGGCCTTGTCGCGGTCCAGGCGTACTTCGATACGGCCGTGGCGTTGCGCGTCGGTGGCGAGGTTCAGCAGGTCCGAGGCGCAGCCGACGCTGAGGAAGTGCAGCCGGGAGAGGTCCACGACCAGGTGGCCGTCGTGCGCCGAGCGCTTGAACGCCTCGCGCAGCGCGGAGATCCACTCGATCTGGGTGGCCATGTCGGCCTCGCCGATCAGCCGGACGAGGCCCGCCGCGTGCAGCGCACGCAGGGCACCCGGCCCGTCGAGCAGGTCGTGCGGGTGGGCCGCGTGCATGGCGTCGAGCACCGCGGGCTCGAAGACGCTCGTGTCGTACGCGCAGATCTCACTGTAGGAACGGGCGGCGAACAGGTGCTCCGCGTTCTTCTCGCGGGCCATCACCTCCTCCACATCCGCGCCGAGGTCGGCGATCCAGCACATGTCGATGTAGGTGCGCAGCCCGGCGTAGCGCTTCGCGAGCGCGTCGGCGGTCTCCTCCTGGATGCGCTGCTGCTGGCGGGCGGGGATGAAGCGGTCATCGGGGTGGAGCAGCATGCGCATGCTGGCGAACACCAACTGGCCGCGGGCACAGACATGGTCGAGCGAGGGACCGTGTTCCTCCAGCCGTTCCTGCACCGTGTCGCGGTCGGTCTGCGGCGCGGGGCAAATGATCACCTTCTCGCCGCGCGCCAGCCCCGCCCACGCGTACGCGGCCACGAGGTCCCACCTCGGCCGCTCCGTGTACCGGCAGAACGCGTGGTCCCCGGCCCGCAGCCGCTGGACGGGCAGTGTGCCACGCCGACTCACCTCCCCGGCCATAGTCCGCCGCCTCCCGACCGCACCACCGTCCGGACCGTGCCGTACGCCAACCTCAGCAGAACTTAAGCGACCGCGTCCGCTCCGCACCGAGTCGTTCGCCAACTGCACGACTGCGCAAGAAAATCGAATATCCGAGCCCTCGCCCGAACGATCCGGTGCCGAATCTGAACGAAAGCCGTCGTCTCGTGTCCATCGCCCCGCGGCATTGACCACCACCCTCCCGCGCCTTACGTTCGCCTCCGGCGCGCGGCACGGAACGCGCGCCGTCGGCTTTCCGAAGGAGGCCCAGGTGTCCGTCACCATCTGTTCCCTGCTGTGGGACGCGAAACGGCACGGCGCACGTACTCAGAAGATCTCCTACGACTCCGACGGTTACCACCTCGTCCGCTTCCCGTACGGCGCCTCGGACGAGAACTACGACCCGTGGCGCATGCACGACCCGGCCAACGGCGGCGGCACCCCCTCGGCCTTCCCCGACGCCCGCTCCGGACTGATCTGGCCCAGCCACGAAGGCTGGGGCGTGCTCTCCGCGATGGTCTTCTGGGCCGCCGACTCCCGCCCCAACGAATACCGCGCCCGCTTCGTCCGCGACCCGCTGAGCAGTGCCGGCGGCTACGACTCCACGGCCACGACGGACACCTGGAAGACCGGCGGCGGCCAGTACAAGACCTACATGTGGCAGATCTTCGTCCACCCCGGCACCCCGGTCGGCCTGAAAATCTCCGCCCGCGCCAGCGGCGACACCAAGGTGCCGGCCCCGATCACCCACGCCCAATTCAAACTGGCCATCCATACGGATGTGAAGCGGCCCTGAGGGGGGAGTGAGAGGCGCCCTCGCCCCGGGTGGAGTCAGTACGCAGCAGGAGTACGCTGAAATCACCTGGGCGTCGTAATGCGACGCCCCCGTGGTCTTGGTTGTTTCCGTCAGAGAGAGGCGGTGAGACCGCCATGGACACCGGCATCACCATCGCCGTCATTCTCGCGATGGTCGTTCTGGGGGCGCTCCTGATCCACCGCCTGAACGGCCAGCAGGCCGGGCGGATGGCGGCACACCCGCACGGCCATCGCCTGCACAGTCATCGCCTGCATGGCCGCCGGGGCCTGCTGGGGCACCGGGGCGCCCACGACTCCGCCCAGCCGCCGCCCCCCGGCTCGGATTCGTAGTTCCGCCACCAAACGCGGTGGCGGGGGCGATCCGCGGAATGCCAGTGCGCTTCCTCGCCGACTTCGGGGGTTGTCCCTCGGTACGCAGCGCCCTGGTCCGCAGTCCATCGTCTCCCTTGACCCTCACCGGCGAGACCCCGCGGGATCTGCCTTACTGTCCGACCGGACAGGTGGGGCCACCGGCGACTCAGAGCGTGGCACTGCTCCAGGGGGCGCAGCGCTCGCAGCTTGGCGTTCGCCGGTGGACGCGACGGTCGACGCATTCGGAGACGGCGCGACCACTTCGCCGGTGCGGCGGATCTTCTGCCAGCGCAGTCGCGCACCGGTGGCCGCCGTGATGCAGGAGTGGATGAGCACCATGTACATCAACTGCCGATAGACGACCTGCTGGAGGGGGAGCATCACCAGGCAGCGGTAGCGCTCCCGGTCGAGGCGGAACGCAAAGGCGGCGCACAGGAGCTGGAAGAGGAGCAACAGGCACCAGACCGCCAGCGACTTCCAGGGGGAGAGGAAGATCATCCCGTAGAGGGTGAAGACGTCGATGACCGGCGACAGCAGTGGGGCACCGACGTGGAAGATTCCCAGGAGCGGCATGCCGACCCTGCCGAAGCGGCCCGAGGCCCCGCGCTCGACGACCGAGCGGCGGTGCTTCCAGAGAGCCTGCATGGTGCCGTAACTCCAGCGGTAACGCTGCCGCCACAACAGGCGGAAACTGCTCGGCGCCTCGGTCCAGGCGACGGCGTGCTCCTGATAGACGACACGCCAGCCCGCGCGGTGCATGGCGATGGTGATGTCGGTGTCCTCGGCGAGGGTGTCCCCGCTCATGCCGCCCGCCTCCTCCAGCGCCCGGCGCCGGAAGGCTCCGACCGCGCCGGGGATGGTCGGTATGCAGTCCAGGACGTCGTACATCCGGCGGTCGAGGTTGAAGCTCATTACGTACTCGATGTGCTGCCAGGCGCCGATGAGTGATGTGCGGTTGCCGACCTTGGCGTTGCCTGAGACCGCGCCGATGCGCGGGTTGGTGAAGGGCTGGACAAGTTCGGAGACGGTGGACGGTTCGAAGACCGTGTCACCGTCCATCATCACGATGATGTCGTGGCGAGCGTGGGCGATTCCGTTGTTGAGAGCCGCGGACTTGCCGGCGTTCCGCTGTCGCAGGACGCGGACATTCGGGAGCCCGAGGGCCTCGACGATGTCCGCGGTGCCATCGGTGGACCCGTCGTCGATCACGATGACTTCGATGGGATGGGTACTGGCCATCAGCGAGCGCACGGTATGGGCGATGCACTCCTTCTCGTTGTACGCGGGCACCAGGACCGACACCGGTTCGGTGACGGGCGGCCCCCAGGAGAACTCCCCCCGGGAGCCCTTGGGGTTGCGCTGACGGTAGTGCCGGCCGGCCAGGACCAGCATCATGACGAAGCGGAGGACGACCATGCCTCCGACGACGTAGAAGAGGTAGGCCAGCCAGGGAGCAGTCCATGTCGCCACCGCTGTCACGGCCAGCATCGCCCGGCCCTTCCAGAGGGTCGTCCCCGTGGCGTTGTGCATGGCGCTCGGGGACCCCACGGCTGCGCTGATCGTGGTGAACCGGTAGCCCTTGGCCTTCATATGGGTGATGTAGGCGTCCACGCCCTTGACGGACTCGGAGCGGTCGCCGCCCGCGTCGTGAAACAGCGCCAGGGCGCCCTTGTTGCTGCCCTGCGGGGTGGCGTTACGGACGATGTTCTCGATGCCGGGCTTCTTCCAGTCATCGCTGTCGGTGTCGACGTAGGCGGTGGTGTAGCCCTTGGAAGAGAGGTATTTCAGGACCGGGAAGGATGTGTCGTCGATGGCTCTGGGAGTGGCGGAGTAAGGCGTGCGGATCAGCGAGGTGGTGACGCCCGCGGCCCCGGCCAGCGCTGACTGCGTCGTGGACAGCTCCTGGTCGATGCTCGCGTGGCTCTTGGATCCGAGGTTGACGTGGCTGAAGGTGTGCACGCCCACCTCATGGCCCTGGTCCACCATCGTGCGCACCACGGAGGGGTGGCGGGCGATGTTCTGGCCGATCAGGAAGAAATCGGCGCGCACGTGGTGTCGGCGCAGCACCTCGAGCACCTTGGGCGTCCAGGAGGGGTCCGGACCATCGTCGAAGGAGAGCACGATCGTCTTCTGCGGAATGGAGCGGCTGACCAGCTTTCCGTGCTCCTGGTCGATGACCGGGCCGCCCTGGAGGATCGACTCGGGCACCAGGTCCCAGGCTCCGGCCTTGTTCGCCTTCGGGTCGATCTTCAGGTGCGCGTCCATATGACCGTTGAGCATCAGCAGGCAGGCAAGAGCGAGCAGGCCGAGGACGGCGAGCACGACCCGGGGACGGGGCAGGATGCGCCGTACGACGCTGCCGACACGGCGCGGCGCTCTTGGAACACGGTGTCGTGCGATCACGGGACGCTCACACTCCGGTATGCGGCGGACGACGCGGGCACCGGATCCGGGGCGCGGCCGGAATCACCCATGAAGGAAATGCCGATCAGCGCGGCATAGGCCAGGCAAGCGAGGGCTATGACAATTCCGAGGACCCAGAGGAGGTGAGCCCGGCGGCCGGAGGAAGCGACGAATACCGGGTGTTCGTCGCCCTGCTTGAGCTGCAGATTCATCACGGAGATTCCATTCAATTCGTCCGAGCCCCCCGGGCGTGATACGGGAAACAAGGCCTTTGATCTTCTATCAGGGCGCACTGGCTCACCAGCCCGATTTCCCCAGCGCATCGCAGAAATCAGTGGCGGAATTCGGGTCAGTGGCGGAATTCGGGTTTGAATTATGAGTTTGCGTCGGGTTCGGGCGCGAACGTGCGCGTGAAGGCCAGCTCGTCCTGGAGGATTCCGGAACAGGTGGGCTGGGGTTTCTTCGTCGCCCCCTCGGCGCACTGCTGGTCACGGTCGGCCGCCCACATCGACAGCCAGGCGAGCCCCTTGCTGTCGGCGAATCTCTTCAACTGCTTGGCGTCCCCGACCGTGAACACCTCGGTCTTTGTGTCATTGACGCCGACCATCGGGGTGACGGCGAGGGTCCGCCACGCCGTGGCGTCATTCTTGATCGCCAGCGCCTTTTTGATCTGCCGCTGGGACGCGGTGGCGGCCTGGATGGCGTATTCCCCCATGTCACCGTCGTACGAGTCGCCGTAGTGCATCGCCAGGATGTTCACCGCGGAGATGTCAACGCCGCGCTTTCTCGCATCGGTCAGCAGCCTCACGTCCTTCTGGGCCATTCCCTGCGGTTCCACCGCGAGCGTGATGGATACGTCGAGATCCGGGTGGGTCTTCTGCAGCCGGGCGACGGCCTGGGCGCGCCGCGCATTGACCCCCGTGTCCGCCGCCGCGGCCCCCTCCAGGTCGAAGTCGACCTTGGTCAGCCCATAGGCGTCGACCACCTTCGCGTACGCCTTCTCCAGCGCGGCCACCGACGGGCAGGCGCGGGCCAGTTCCGTGCCCAGCTGGCCGCCGAAGGAGACCCGGGCGTCTCCGCCGCCGGCGCGCAGGTCATCGATCCGCTGGGCAACGGCGGCGGACCGCAGCTTTTTACCGCCGCCCCACTCCGGCCCGCAGCGGCCACCGTCGGCGACCACGAAGCCGAGATTGAACTGCTTGACCCCGATCTCCGTCGCGGCACGGAGCGCATCCGACGTGGAGTCGATGGCGATGAGGGCGTACGGCGCGAAGGAGGGCTGTGCGGAGGCGGCACGGCCGTCTCGCCCGTTGCCCAGGTAGGTCGGGATCAACCAGGCGGCCAGCGCCGCGACACTCAGCGCCAGCGCCAGTCCTGTGGCCACGCCTGCGAGCCCGCGGCGCATCAGGAGTCGCCTCGCCCGGATACACGGCATGCCCTGCCAGGGCCCGGGTGCTGGGGCCTGGCAGGGCATGCCGAAGAGGTGGCCCGAGAGGGCCGGGGGGTGTCGCCGCCTGGGCCGCCTTCGGAGTCCGCTTTTTGACGTCCGGCCGTGGCGCGCGATGACGCCGAGCGGGTCCGCCTGCTCCGTGGGGTGGCGATCCTGCGCACGGTGGCGCGAGGCACGGGTGCGGTAGTGGTCAGGCGGTCGGATGCCCGCCGCCCGGGGTGAGAGCCGGGGTCGCGCAGCATGCAGCCCGAACGGCGCCCGGGGCCCGCAGCCGGCCAGTCGGTTGCGCGCCGCAGCGGGTGCGGCGCGGGCTTTGGCGCCCGGCTGTTCTGGACAGAGGTCACGATCAGCCTCTCCCTACGACTGGCCCATGCGGACTCGACCGCTTTCTACCGTTATACACCCTTTATTGGGGCCTCAAGCGCGTGCCTCGCATCTTTCTCGTTCTGCTCCGTCGAGCCCCGTCCGCTGGCGCAAAGCAGCTGGTCAGCGCGGTGCCGCTGTCGTAGAGCGAGACCTGCCGGCGGGACGGCGTGCTACGGCTTGAAGCTCGCCGTCCTGGAGTGTCCGGACCGCGGCTTCGTCAGCGAGCTGCACGAGCCCGACGAGAACCCGTCACGGGAGCCGTGCGGCTTCCGTCAGTCGACCAGGGGGAGGACCGGGCTCAGGCCGTTCGGGCGGGCGTCGGCCGGGAGGTGGTCGACGGGGAGGTAGCCGCAGCCGAGTGCTTGCGCGCCGCCGTCCGCGCGCCGGTCGTCGCCGACCATCAGGACGTCCTGCGGGGGCAGCCCCAGCTCCCGGCAGGCCAGTTCGAAGATGCGCGGGTCCGGCTTCTGGATGCCGTGCTCGAAGGACAGGACGTACGTGCTGATCAGCGGGTCCAGGCCGTGCGCGCGCAGTACCGGGCGCAGGTCCCAGCCGATGTTGCTGACCACGCCGGTCGCCACGCCGCGGTCGCGCAGTGCGCCCAGTACCTCGGCGGCGTCCGGGTACGGCGCCCAGGCGGCCGGCGACTTGTGGCGGATGTACAGGGCGTCGTACAACTCCTCGGTGGGCAGGGGGACTTGGCGGGCGAGGGTGGTGTAGAGCTCGCGGTGGTGCTCGGCCGTGCGGTCCCGGGTCCGCCACAGCTCCTCCAGGCCGGCGGGCAGTCGCTCGGGCGAGGAGCCGCCGGGCAGCGCGCCGGCGCGGTCCAACTCCCGTACCGCGCGGTCGAATTCGTCCTCGGTCATGGTGGTCCCGGTCGCGTCGAGCGCCGCGCGCAGCCAGGTGGCGACCGGCTCGATCCGCAGCAGCGTCCCGGAGAAGTCGAAGAGCACGCCCTTGTACGCCATGGTCACCATCCTGTCCTGTACGGCGGTCCGGGCCAAGGGCATACGGGGGAGGGGCGAGCGTGGCGGGGTGGGGTCGGTGTGCTCATTCGGCGTCGGGAGGCGGGGTCGCCGCGGCCGAGGCGAGGCGGGTGTAGAGGCCGGCAGCGGCGGCCACCAGTGCCGCGCCCAGCAGCCAACCGGCCAGTACGTCGGAGAGCCAGTGCACGCCGAGGTACAGGCGGGTGCAGCCGACGCCGAGCACGGACACCACGGCCAGTGCGGCCGCAACCCGGCGCCACACCACGGGCGCGCCGCGCTCGGCCAGTACCCACAGCGCCAGCCCGCTCGCGACCATGGCGGTCATCGCGTGTCCCGAGGGGAACGAGGCGTAGTGCGCGGAGTCGACCGGGTCCGACCAGACCGGGCGCGGCCGGTCCACCAGGGCCTTGAGGCCCTGCTGGAGCAGCGTGCCGGCGACGGACGTGGCCGCCACCCAGGCGGCGAGGACGCGTACTCCGCGCCACACCAGCCACCCCACGAACACCACCAGCACCGCGCGCATCGTCCACGGGTCCCACACCCAGTCGGTGAGGACGCGGTTCGCCTCGGTCCAGTCCGGCGAGGCGCGCGCGACCTGGTGCAGGTCCCCGGCAATGGTCCGGTCCGTATGCATCAGCGGTGCCCAGCGGACGGCCACGAGGACGCCGAGCGCCACGGCAGCGGCGGCGAGCCACCCCGCCGTGCACAGCGCCCGCGCGCCCGCCGTTGGCCCAGGCGGCGTGGCCGTCCCGGGTGCGCTGCCGGTGCCGGAGGACGACGGAGTACCCATGCCCCGATCCTGGCCGAACCACCGGGGCCCCGGCCACCTCACAGCCGCGCCCGTGCCGCGCGCCGGACCGATGGCGGGAGCGCGCCGGTGCCGCGCGCCGCACCGCACCGCCGTCAGGTGAGTGCGCTCAGCCCCGGTACGAAGGTGATCAGGAGGGGGACGACCGGTGCCAGGGCGGCCACGGCGGTCATGCCGAGCCGGCGGCGCGGCGTGAGGCGGGCGGCCGGGGCGAGCAGCCGGTCGACCCGTGCCGGAACCTGCGCGCACTGCGCCGGGCAGGGGCCGAAGACCCCGCGGTCCTCGTTCAGTTCGACCAGCGCCAGGGCGGTCGTCAGCCGTCCGAAGCGGCGCGAGGCCATGTCGTCGGCGCACAGCTCGACGAGCCGGTGCACCTGGTCCTGGAACGCCGCGAAGACCGGCACCTGCGGGAATCCCACGGCCAGCGCCGTCGCGCAGTTCAGCAGCAGATGGTGGCGCGCCAGGGCGTGGCCCTTCTCGTGCGCGATCACCGCGTCGAGCTGATCCCCTTTCAGCCGGCGCAACGCGGCCGTGGTGACGACCAGCTGGGGCGACAGGCCGGGCAGCCACCACGCCTCGGCGCGGTCGCCCTCCAGCACCACGAGCGGGTCGTCGGTCCGCTCCTCGCCGGGCAGCAGCGGGGAGCGCAGCGCCACGTCGGCCCGGCGCCGCTTGCGGCGCGCCCGCGAGGCCCGTACCTCCCGCGTCAGTACGACGGCGGTCCACGCGCCGCCGCAGGCGAGGAGCACGGCCAACGGCGCCGCCCAGGAGCCGTAGGCGCCGAGCGCGTAGGCCTCGATGACGTCGTGCGGGGCGAGCGCGAAGACGTTGCCCCGCACCGCCTCCCAGGCGGCCGCGGCGCTCAGGGACATGGCCAGCACACAGCACAGCAGCACACCGGCGACCACGCACTGCCAGACCCACAGGGCGAGCACCGGCTCGCGGTCGGGCCAGCTCGCGCGGGCCATCAGGCGCGGCGCCATTGCCGCCGCCAGCGCGCCGAGGAGGATCAGCGCGAAGGGGACCATCATGGCCGTCACCTTATGGCGGGAGGCTACTCGTAGGTACGGTCTCGCCACGGAAGTGACGCACGCCACCGGCGGGGGAGGTGTACGGCGCTTCCGAACGCTCAGACCGTCAGCAGCATCGTGAACATGCCGACGCTCATGGCCGTGCGGCAGGCGCTCAGCAACTCGGGCCGCGGCACGGCGGGCAGGCCACCGGCGGGGGCCACGGCGGGGGCCGGTATCAGGCGTATGCCGGACGCGACGGCGTGCACCGCGAAGTACGCGAGCAGCAGGCCCGTCAGTACCGGAATCCCGCCCGCACCGTCGTGTCCCGCATGGCCCGCGTGTCCGGCACCGGCCCGCACCGTCGTCATCACCAGCGCCATGTACACCATGGCCAGCGACCCCACCGCGTGATGCGGATGGCGGGCGGCGAGGGCCCACAGACCCGTCGCCCCGAAGGCGGCCGCGAAGACCCACGCCGACCAGCCGGGCACCGGCACGACGGCGGCCGGCAGCGCCATCGCCGCCATGCCCAGCGCCATCAGCCCTTCGCCGCGTGCCTGCCCGCGCCGGGCCGGATCCCGCTCGGTCCCCGCGCGTGAGCGCACGAGGCAGTACCCGCTCGCCGCTGCGCACAGCGCAACCAGCAGCCAGCCGGTCATCGTCGGTCCGTGCACGGCATACCTCCCCCCTGGGGCGCCTGCGGCCCCTGGAGCACGTGCGGACCGCCGCGCCGGGATTCCCGTGTCCCGACGCGAACGATCTCTTCCGCTCGCAGGATGCCCGCCCCGAACCCGCTTCACGGGAGCGCACAGGCGCACGACGGAGCGCGTGTGCGATTCCCGCGCGATTCCCGCGTGCTTCCCGTGCGGGGGCCGCTCAGATCCCCGGCCGGTACCGCAGCGGATGGTCCGCCGGGACCTCCGTGAGGACGATCCGGTGGCCGTCCGGATCGGCGATCCACATCTCGATCAGCCCCCACGGCTCCTTGACCGGCGGCCGCAGGATCTCCACACCGTGCGCCGCCAGTTCCTCGTGCGCCGCCGCCGCGTCCGCGACCTGGAGCCACAGCTGGAGCGTCGCCGTGGGCGGCTGCTCGGAGCGGCCCGAGACCTCCAGGAAGCCGCCGCCCAGGAAGTACACGACGCCGCGCTCGGGCCCCGTGCCGAACTCCCGGTACACCGGGAGGCCCAGCGCCTTTCCGTAGAACTCCCGCGACCGCTCGGGGTCGGCCGGCCGCACCAGCACTCTGCTGCTCAGTACCTGCACCATGCCACGGACCCTAAGGGGTGCCCGGCTTCCGGAACACGGCGACGTGCGGACCCGTGCCCTTGTTAGCCTCGACACCGCCGTCCGCCCGCCCGAGAGGACCCCCGCCCGCCATGGCCACCACGCCCGCACCCGAGCTGACCTTCCGCGCCGCCACCGCGTCCGACGTCCCCGCGCTCGTCGACCTCATCGAGTCGGCGTACCGGGGGGACGCCAGCCGCGCGGGCTGGACCACGGAGGCGGACCTGCTGGCCGGGCAGCGCACGGACCCCGAGGGCGTCGCCGCGGTGGTCGCCGCCGAGGGCAGCCGGCTCGTGGTGGCCGAGCGGGACGGCGAGCCGGTCGCCTGCTGCCAGCTCGAACACCGCGGTGAGCACGCCTACTTCGGCATGTTCGCGGTGCGCCCCGCGCTCCAGGGCGGCGGCCTGGGCAAGGTGATCATCGCCGAGGCCGAGCGCACCGTGCGCGCCGAGTGGGGCGCCCGCGAGATGCACATGACGGTCATCCGGCAGCGCGCCGAGCTGATCGCCTGGTACGAGCGCCGCGGCTACGCGCGCACCGGCCGGATGACCCCGTTCCCGTACGGCGACGAGCGCTTCGGCATCCCGCAGCGCGACGACCTGGAATTCGAGCTGCTGGTCAAGAAGCTGGCCTGAAACCGGGGCCGCTCGGCACGGGACGCGGCGCGGCGGCTACGCCGTGAAGCGGGTCGCCCGGCGGATCTCCGGGAAGTCGGTGACCACGCCGTCCAGGCCCATCCCGCGGGCGATCCGCAGCTGGTCGTGGGTGTTCACGGTCCAGGCCAGCATCCGCAGGTCGGCCGCGTGCGCGCGTTCGACCAGCTCCAGGGTGAGCCGGCGGATGTTCAGCGAGAGGTACTCCGCGCCCACCGTGCGTGCCCGGTCCACCACGTCCGTGCCGTACCGGCTCGCCACCAGGCCCGTGCGGACGCCCGGCAGCAGCGTGCGGACGGCCGCCAGCGCCTCGTCGTGGAAGGAGATCACGTCGACCCGGTCGACGAGGTCGCGCTCGCGCAGCACGTCGGCCAGCGCGCGGGCCGCCGCCACGTCCTTGATCTCGGCCTGCAGTGGCGCCCGCACCGCCTCGACGACCTCTTCGAAGACCGGGATGCGCTCGCCCTTGCCCGCGTCCATCTCGCGCAGCGCGGCGAGGGTGTGGTCGGCGATCGGCCCGTGTCCGTCGGTCGTGCGGTCCACATCCGCGTCGTGCATGACGACGAGCGCACCGTCCTTGCTGAGGTGCAGGTCCAGCTCGATGAGGTCGAGCCCTTCGTGTTCGGCGCGGCGGAAGGAGCGCAGGGTGTTCTCCGGCTCGACGCCCATGACCCCGCGGTGTCCGATGGTCAGGAAGGACAAGGCTGCCTCGCTTCTGTGGCTGTCGGCTGTGGCTGGCGGTGCGGCACCGGCCACCGGCTGTGGCACGGCTGCCGGAAACGGCGGCCAGCCTAACGGGCCACGCTGACGGCGAAGGGAACGCCGGATGTCGTCGCGGCGTGGCCCGCGCGGGCGCTCGCGACCCCGAGGACGAGGCCGGTGATGACGGCGGCGACCAGTACGGCACGGGTACTCACGCGAAGCGGCTCCCTCTGCGTCGGGCGGTACGGGGACAGCTGTCCTACCGGGGCGGGGCGCGGGCACGCGAATCCCCTCACCCGTGCGTGGGCGCGTCCCGCGCGTGCTGACGGCCGCCCAGCCGCTCCAGGTCGGCGAGCATCGCCTCGGTCAGCTCCAGCTCCGCCAGGTGCTGCCGCTCGCTCCAGCCCAGCGCGACGCGCGGGAAGTCCCACTCCGGCTCGGGGCCCGCGTCGGCCAGCGCCTCCCGTACCTCCCGCAGCCCGGCCCGGGTGCGCTCGCGGTGCCGCTCCACGAGGGCGCGCAGCGTGCCCGGTACGGCGAGGTGGCCCAGCCAGACGCGGAGGAGGAGCGGGTGCTTGAGGACCGGCGGGCCGCAGTCCTGTGCGCCGTCCGCCCAGGCGGCCAGCGCGTCGCGGCCGTCCTCGGTGATCGTGTAGCGGCGCTTGGCCCGGGGCTCGTCCGGGCCCGAGCGCCGCGAGGTGACCAGCCCCAGCTCCTCCAGGCGGCGCAGCTCGGCGTAGATCTGGCTGATGGCCGGTGACCAGTAGAAGAAGCGGAGTGAGGCGTCGGCCCACTTCTTGAGGTCGTAGCCGGTGCGGCCGTCACGGAAGGAGAGCAGCCCGAGCACGGCCCAGGCGGTGACGGGGAGTCGCGGGTACGTGATGGCCCCCTGGCGGCGGTACGGCGTGCTTGCCCGGCCATCTTCGGGGCGCGGTGGGGGAGCGCGGTCGCGGAGCCCGAACATCTCGCGATCCGGGACGTTCCTGATCGTTCGGTGATCGTACGAACGCCGACTGGTGACCGGTTTCGGTCGGTCACCGTGCGTATGTCACTCGCATGGCCGGTACGGCAGAAAACGCCGATTCCCGCTACGTCCACAGGAAAAACATCTTCCATGGTGGAGCTGGACAGGATGATTTCCGTTGATCCCCCTTGAGGGACGGGAGCGTCCCGGTTACGGTGGACCCACCGAACGATCTCCTGCCGGAGGGCAGTCATGACGGAAATTCTTTCGCCTGTGAGTGTCCAGGTGGGCACGACGAGCGCGGAGCGCGTGGTCGAGCACGCGGCCTGGCCCGTACTGAAGGACGCCGTCGAGGCCATCAGGCCCTGGCAGTCCGCGGACGGCTCCATCGACCTCGACGCCGAGGGCGCGCCCGACGCCGCCACGGTCCGGCGCACGGTGGACCGCGTGATATCCGCGGTCGAGGCGCTCTCCCCGCTGCTGCCGCACGACGCCGCGTACCACCGCGCGGTCGTCGCCGACCTGCGCCGCTGGGCCGACGGCGGCTTCGCCGTGCCGGACTTCCTGGACTCGCTGCTCGCCTTCCAGCCGGCCCGGGACCGCGCGGACGGTCTGCAGCACCTGGTCCTCTTCCCGATGTACACGCAGAACGGCAACCCCGACCGCAACTTCGAAGCGGTCGTGCTGCGCATGGTCTGGCCCGAGTGGCTCGCCGAGCTGGAGCGCACCCGTTACGACAACCCGCTGTTCTGCGGCATCACCTTCGAAGACTTCACCGCGGGCTACGACACCAACTCCGCGGTGCTCTTCCCCGAGACCATCGCCGTGCGCGAGGCGCCCGAGCGCTTCAGCTGGGGCGGCATCTTCTGCGACCGCGAGGCCGCGCGCTTCCGCCGGGTCAGCGAGGCCGCCGTGGACGTCCTCGGCATCGACCTCCCGGACGACGTGCGCGCGATGCTCGCCGACCAGGACCGCTGCCAGCAGGCGTTCGTCCTGTGGGACATGGTGCACGACCGCACGCACAGCCACGGTGACCTGCCCTTCGACCCGTTCATGATCAAGCAGCGGCAGCCGTTCTGGATGTACGGACTGGAGGAGCTGCGCTGCGACCTCACCGCCTTCAAGGAGGCCGTGAAGCTGGAGGCGGAGGGGCTTCCGCAGGCCAGGGACGTCCAGTATGCCGTGATCTTCGACCGGATGTTCCGCTTCCCGGTCACCGGCGACCGCGTGAAGAACTACGACGGCCTGGGCGGCCAGCTGCTCTTCGCGTACCTCCACAAGCACGACGTCGTGCGCTGGACGGACAACACCCTGCACATCGACTGGCAGCGGGCCCCGCTGGTCACCCAGCAGCTGTGCGGCGAGATCGAGAAGCTCTACCGCGACGGCATCGACCGGCCCAAGCTGGTCCACTGGTTCGCCGCGTACGACCTGGTCTCCACCTACCTCGCGCCGCACCCCGGCTCGGTCTGGGCCAAGGGCCCCGACGCCCTGGACCTGAGCCTCCCGCCGCGCAAACTCGTCGACGAGGTGCTTCCGGACGAATTCCCGTTGAGCATGTTCTATGAGGCCCTGCGCAAGAAGCTCCGTGATGTCATCGCCTCCACGAAGGGCATCACGGCCGGCGACGAGGCAGGGGCGGCGGCGTGAGCGCGGACGAGAAGCAGCAGCGGGAGGCCGAGATGACTACTACGACCGGTAACCAGGGCGTACTGGAGGGCGCGGTCGTCGCGGTGGCCGGCGCGGGCGGGCCGGCGGGGCGCGCCGCGCTGATGCGGCTGGCCGAGGCGGGCGCCACGGTCGTCGCCTCGGACGCGGACGCCGCGCGGCTGGCCGAGGCGGTGGACGCCGCGCGGTACGCACACGGCGGCGCGACCGTCACCGGCGACACCGTCGACCTCCTGGATCTGGACGCCACGCGGGACTGGGCGGACCGGACCGAGAAGGAGTTCGGCAGGGTCGACGGCCTGGTGCACCTCGTGGGCGGCTGGCGCGGCTCCGCGTCCTTCGCCGAGACCGACCTCGCCGACTGGGACCTGCTGGAGAAGCTGCTGATCCGTACCGTCCAGCACACCTCGCTCGCCTTCGAGGGTCCGCTGAAGCGCAGCGGCAACGGCCGCTACCTGCTCATCAGCGCGGCAGGCGCGAGCAAGCCCACCGCCGGCAACGCCGCCTATGCCGCCTCGAAGGCCGCCGCCGAAGCCTGGACCCTCGCGCTGGGCGACGCCTTCCGCAAGGCCGGGGGCGACGGCGGCCCGCACGCGGCGGCTGCCATCCTGGTGGTCAAGGCGCTCGTCAACGATCAGATGCGCGCCGAGCGACCGAACGCGAAATTCGCGGGCTTCACGGACGTGACGGAGCTGGCAGAAGCCGTCGTCGGCGTCTGGAACCGGCCCGCCCACGAAGTGAATGGACAGCGTCTGTGGCTGACCCCCAAGCCGTGAGTGCCGGCAAGACCGACGCGCGGCGCCACCACGACCCCTCGGTACGCGGCTTCGCCAGCGACAACTACGCCGGCACGCACCCCGAGATCCTCGAAGCGCTCGCCCTCGCCAACGGCGGTCACCAGATCGCCTACGGCGGGGACGAGTACACCGAGAATCTCCAGCGCGTCATCCGCAGCCACTTCGGGCAGACCGCCGAGGCGTTCCCCGTCTTCAACGGCACCGGCGCCAACGTCGTCGCCCTCCAGGCCGTGACCGACCGCTGGGGCGCGGTGATCTGCGCCGAGTCCGCGCACATCAACGTCGACGAGTGCGGCGCGCCGGAGCGGGTCGGCGGCCTGAAGCTGCTGACCGTCCCCACCCCGGACGGCAAGCTCACCCCCGAGCTCATCGACCGCGAGGCGTACGGCTGGGACGACGAGCACCGGGCCATGCCGCAGGCCGTCTCGATCACGCAGAACACCGAACTCGGCACGGTCTACACCCCCGAAGAGATCCGGGCCATCTGCGAGCACGCCCACGAGCGCGGCATGGTCGTACATCTCGACGGCTCCCGGATAGCCAACGCCTCGGCGTCGCTGGACGTTCCCATGCGGACGTTCACCAACGCCGTGGGCGTGGACATCCTGTCGCTGGGCGGCACGAAGAACGGGGCGATCTTCGGCGAGGCCGTGGTCGTCATCAACCCCGACGCCGTACGCGCCATGAAGCATCTGCGGAAGCTGTCGATGCAGCTGGCCTCGAAGATGCGCTTCGTGTCCGTACAGCTGGAAGCGCTGCTGGCCAAGGATCTGTGGCTGCGCAACGCCCGGCACGCCAACACGATGGCGCAGCGGCTGGCCGCCGGGGTGCGCGCGGTCGAGGGCGTGGAGATCCTCTACCCGGTGCAGGCCAACGCCGTCTTCGCGCGGCTGCCGCACGACGTGAGCGAGCGGCTGATGAAGCGGTACCGCTTCTACTTCTGGGACGAGGCGGCCGGCGACGTCCGGTGGATGTGCTCGTTCGACACCACCGTGGAGGACGTGGACGGCTTCGTGGAAGCGCTCCGCGAGGAGATGGGCAGGCCGTAAGCCCAGCGCACGGTACGCGACGCGCGGTTCAGTGGGCTGTACTTCATAGTGCAGCTTGCTGAACCGCGCTCGCGCGTGCTGGAATGCCTGCCATGAGCATCTCCGTCACCGTCTCCGATGACGTCCGGGCGCTGGCGCCCGGCTTCGCCCACCTCGTCGTCGAGGCCCACGACCTGGTCAACGGGCCCAGCGACGACGCCAGTTCGGCACTGCTGGACGAGGCGGCGGCCCGGCTCGCCGCGCGGCTGGGCGGCACGCCCCCGCAGGACGAGCCCCATATCGCCGCCTGGCGCGCCGCGTACACCGCCTTTGGTGCCAAGCCCTCGCGCACCCGCAACTCCGCCGAGGCGCTGGCCCGGCGCGCCCTCGCCGACGGCGGCCTGCCCCGCGTCAACCGCCTCGTCGACGTCTACAACGCGGTCAGCGTCGCGCACGTCGTCCCGGTCGGCGGCGAGGACCTGGGCCGCATCGAGGGCGGTATGCGTCTCGTCCGCGCCACCGGGGACGAGCCCTTCGAGACGGCGGCCGGCGGGGAAGAGGTCATCGAGCACCCCGAGCCCGGCGAGGTCGTCTGGCAGGACGGCATCGGTGTCACCTGCCGCCGCTGGAACTGGCGCCAGGGCGTCCGCACCCGCCTCACCGAGGACTCCACCAGCGCGCTGTTCCTGCTGGAGCGGATGGCGCCGATGACCCTGGACGCGCTGGAAGAGGCGGGCGCGGAGCTGGCCGAGACGCTGGAGAAGTTCTCCCCGGGCGCGCGCATCGAAATGGGCGAGATCCGCCGCTGAGCCGGGCGCCCACGGGGGCTGCGGGCATACGCGCTACGGGGAGCGCTGAGCCGCGCCCTCCGGGGTCAGCCCGCCGTCCTCGGTGCCGGTGCCGTGCCGCCCAGGTGGGCCGGTACCCACCAGGTGTCGTCCGGACCCTTGGGGCGTACGGGGTAGGCGCGCTGGGCCGCCTCCAGCAGGTCCTGCACCCGCAGGCGCAGCCGGTCGGTGATCTTCTCGGCCTGCTCCTCGGCGGGCGCCTCGATCGGCTCGCCGACCCGGATGGTGATCGGGAAGTGGTTCCGCCCCAGGTCGCGCTTGTGGCCCTTGGTCCACAGCCGCTGTGTGCCCCACAGCGCCATCGGCAGCAGCGGTACGCCGGCCTCCTGTGCCAGCCGGGCCGCGCCGGACTTGAAGTTCTTCAGCGTGAAGGACTCGGAGATGGTGGCCTCGGGGAAGACGCCGATGATCTCGCCCCCGCGCAGCGCGCTCAGCGCGTGGCGGTAGGCGTGCACGCCCTGCGAGCGGTCCACGGGGATGTGCTTCATCGCGCGCATCAGCGGCCCGGACACCTTGTGCCGGAAGACCGAGTCCTTCGCCATGAAGCGCACCAGCCGCTTGGCGGGCAGCGCGGCCAGACCGCAGAAGATGAAGTCCAGGTACCCGATGTGGTTGCTCACCAGCACCGCGCCGCCGTGCCGCGGGATGTTCTCCGTCCCGGCGATGTCGAACTTCAGGTCCAGCGCCTTGAACGCCGTGCGGGCGAAGCCGATGACGGGCGGATAAACGAGCTCTGCCATTGTCGGGGGGTCCCCTTCTGTGCCTGGGGAGGGGCTCTCCCGGCGGGAAGTTACGCGGCCGTAGCTTTGCGGCTTTCGGGAGATCGTGCCCGAAGAAGGGCCCAGGAGCTACCGCCGGGCCGCTTCGGGCCGGGAGATCCTCGTCACGTCGGTGTTCGGTGGGTCCCTCCCGCGTACCCCGGTGACCGCCGGCCAACCGGGCCCTCGCCGCAGACGGTACACCGGCCGGGAATCATCGTCGGCGCGCCTACGCTGACACCGGAGGCACGTACGCGTACACGTGCGACGGCGCAGCGACGGAAGGCCGAAGGTGGCAGGGCAGGCGGCAGGACAGCAGGGCACGGAGCGGCTGACCGCGGAGCGGATCGGCGCCGGACTGGGGGAGCCGGCCACGCTCGTGCAGTTCTCCAGCGCCTTCTGTCAGCCGTGCCGGGCCACCCGCCGCACCCTGGAGGAGGTCGCCGCCATGGTGCCGGGCGTCGCCCATACCGAGATCGACGCCGAGGCCCATCTCGACCTCGTACGGGAGCTGCGCATCGTGCGCACCCCGACCGTCCTCGTCCTGGACGCGGCCGGCACGGTCGTGCGCCGCGCCTCGGGGCAGCCCCGCAAGGCGGATGTCATCGCGGCCCTGGGTGCCGCGGTCGGCACCTGAATCCTTGCGCGTGACTCGTATGAATCCCCGCGCGTGACTCGTGCACGCTGCGTGATTGTGGTCGCACCTGCCCGTGAGCACTTGACTGCATCACGCACGCATCGTCAGTCTGACGTCATGCGGCCTGATCCCCTTCTGTACGGACGTGTCCACGTGGACCTCCTGCGCACCGCGAGCGCGCGCTGTCCGGGCGTGTGAGCAGCGACGACAGCACCACCGCTCCGGTTCGTACACCACAGCAGAAGGACACGTTCATGACCGTCTCGTCCGATCTCGCGGCACCCCAGCTGGCCTCTCCCGAACTGCTGCGCTCGGTCTTCCGGCGGCACGCGGCGGGAGTCGCCGTGATCACCGCGCAGGGCCCGCACGCCCAGCCGGTCGGCTTCACCGCCACCTCCCTCACCTCCGTCGCCGCCGAACCGCCCCTGATCTCCTTCGGGGTGGGCGTGGGCAGCTCCAGCTGGCCCGTCCTCGCGGAGGCGGAGTACGTCGGCGTGCACATACTCGGCGAGGACCAGCACGAGCTGGCCGCCACCTTCGCGCGCAGCGGCGCCGACCGCTTCGCCGCTCCCACCTCGTGGCACACCGGCCCCCAGGGTGTGCCGGTCCTCGACGGCGTACTCGCCTGGCTGGTCGGCCGGGTCGTGGCGCGGGTGCCCGCGGGGGACCACCGGATCGTGCTGGCCGAGGCCGTCGTCGGGGACCCGACGGGGCCGGGCCGGCCGTTGCTGTACCACCAGGGAAGCTTCACCGCCCTACGTGACTGACACCCCGTCCGGCGGCCCCGACACGCCAGGTCGGGGCCGTTGGCAAGGTCACAGTTCGACGAGCTTGATATCGGGGAAATGCACAGGTGTACTGGCGAGTAATATTTCGGTCGGCGCGGGGACGCGCACCCGACCGGGAGCCGCCCCAACAGGCGCCTATGCTGCCAGCACAAGGCAGTTGTGAAGCGACGAAGCAGGTAGGAGAGCCGGCGTGAGCCTGAGGATCGTTGTCTGTGTGAAGTACGTGCCCGACGCCACCGGCGACCGGCACTTCGCCGAGGACCTGACCGTCGACCGCGACGATGTGGACGGTCTGCTCTCGGAGCTGGATGAGTACGCCGTCGAGCAGGCTCTCCAGATCAAGGAAGCGGCCGGCGAGGCGGAGATCACGGTCCTCACCGTCGGCCCCGAGGACGCCAACGACGCGATCCGCAAGGCGCTGTCGATGGGCGCCGACAAGGGTGTGCACGTCGAGGACGACGACCTGCACGGCACCGACGCGCTGGGCACCTCCCTCGTGCTGGCCAAGGCCATCGAGAAGACCGGGTACGACCTGGTCGTCTGCGGCATGGCCTCCACCGACGGCACCATGGGCGTGCTGCCCGCGATGCTGGCCGAGCGGCTGGGCGTCCCGCAGGTCACCCAGCTCTCCGAGGTCTCCGTCGAGGGCGGCGTGGTGAAGGGCCGTCGTGACGGCGACACCGCCACCGAGCAGCTGGAGGCTTCGCTGCCGGCGGTCGTGTCGGTCACCGACCAGTCCGGTGAGGCGCGTTACCCCTCCTTCAAGGGCATCATGGCCGCCAAGAAGAAGCCGGTGGAGTCCCTGGAGCTGGACGACCTGGACATCGACGCGGAAGAGGTCGGTCTGGAGGGCGCCTGGACCAAGGTCGAGGACGCCACCGAGCGTCCGGCCCGTACGGCCGGCACGATCGTCAAGGACGAGGGCGAGGGCGCGAAGCAGCTCGCCGAGTTCCTGGCGGGCCAGAAGTTCATCTAAGGCCCCTGCGGCCGGGGTTCGCCCCGGCTCGGTCGCCCCTCAACCGCCGCATCTTTTCCCGCAGGAGTGCAATCCCATGGCTGAAGTCCTTGTCTTCGTCGACCACGTGGACGGTGCCGTCCGCAAGCCGACCCTCGAACTGCTCACCCTCGCCCGCCGCATCGGCGACCCGGTCGCCGTCTCCCTCGGCAACGGCGCGGCCGACACCGCCGCCGCGCTCGCCGAGCACGGCGCGGTCAAGGTCCTGACCGCGGACGCCCCGGAGTTCGGCGAGTACCTCGTCGCCCCCAAGGTGGACGCGCTGCAGGCCGCCTACGAGGCCGTCTCCCCGGCCGCCGTGCTGCTGCCCTCCTCCGCCGAGGGCAAGGAGATCGCCGCCCGCCTCGCGGTGCGCATCGGCTCCGGCATCATCACCGACGCCGTCGACCTGGAGGCCGGCGACGAGGGCCCGGTGGCCACGCAGTCCGTGTTCGCGGCCTCGTTCACCACCAAGTCCCGTGTCTCCAAGGGCACTCCGGTCATCACCGTCAAGCCCAACTCCGCCGCTCCGGAGGCCGCGCCGGCCGCCGGTACGGTCGAGGCGCTCGCGGTGACCGTGGCCGACTCCTCCAAGGGCACCAAGGTCGTCTCCCGCACCCCGCGCGAGTCGACCGGCCGCCCCGACCTGACCGAGGCCGCGATCGTGGTCTCCGGTGGCCGCGGTGTCAACGGTGCCGAGAACTTCCCGGTCATCGAGGCGCTCGCCGACTCCCTCGGCGCGGCCGTCGGCGCCTCGCGTGCCGCGGTGGACGCCGGCTGGTACCCGCACACCAACCAGGTCGGCCAGACCGGCAAGTCGGTCTCGCCGCAGCTGTACATCGCCGCGGGCATCTCCGGCGCGATCCAGCACCGCGCCGGTATGCAGACCTCGAAGACCATCGTGGCCATCAACAAGGACTCCGAGGCCCCGATCTTCGACCTGGTCGACTACGGCGTCGTCGGCGACCTCTTCGACGTCGTCCCCGCGCTGACCGACGAGGTCAAGACCCGCAAGGGCTGACCCGTCCCGCGCCACCTCGCCGGGCCCCGTACGCGCACGCCGCGTACGGGGCCCGGCGTTTGCCGGAAAGGCGTGAACTGTGCGCGGCGGCAAGATGGGTGTTGACCTGGACAGACGGCACGGATAGCTTCGCCATGCGGAGTTTAGCTTCCATGAAGCGAAACTTGCCTAACTCTTAAGCGAACCTTGGGATGGAAACGTCCCCATATCGGGAGGGTGTCGAATGCCGCAGCAGGAGACCGTGGCCACGAGCCTTGCGAGCGCCGTACGCGAGGAGATCGGGGCCTCTCTGGCCGAGGTCGACGCGGACCTCGCGCGGCGTTACCCAGGTGACCCCGGCACCCGCCAGCCCGTCCACACCGTCTACGTCCCCGGTGACGTCTTCGCCGCCGACACCATCCGCTCCTGGGGCGAGGCGGCGCGCACCGCCCTGGACGAGCACGCCCCGGACGCCGCGGCCCTCGCCTCCGTACTCGGCATCTCCGAGGAGCTCGCCGGGCCCGTCTACGACCGCGTACGGGCCAAGCTGGAGCGCGAGCCCATCGAGGACCTGCGCGTCGACTTCGAGGACGGCTACGGCGCCCGCCCGGACGCCGAGGAGGACGACGCGGCGGCCCGCGCCGCCGCCACGATCGCCGCCGCGTACCAGGACGGCACGGCAGCCCCGTACATGGGCATCCGCATGAAGTGCATGGAGGCCGCCGTCCGCGACCGCGGCATCCGCACCCTGGACATCTTCCTCACCGGCCTCATGCGGGCCGGCGGGCTCCCCGACGGCCTCGTCCTCACCCTCCCCAAGGTCACCTACGCCGAGCAGGTCACGGCCATGGTCCGGCTGCTGGAGGCGTTCGAGAAGGAGCACGGCCTGGCCGCGGGCCGGATCGGCTTCGAGATCCAGATCGAGACGACCCAGTCGATCCTCGGCGCCGACGGCCGCGCCACCGTCGCCCGCATGATCGAGGCGGCCGAGGGGCGCGCCACCTCGCTGCACTACGGCACCTTCGACTACAGCGCCTCCTGCGGGGTCAGCGCGGCGCACCAGTCCCTGGACCACCCGGTGGCCGACCACGCCAAGGCGGTCATGCAGGTCGCGGCAGCCGGTACGGGGGTCCGGCTGTCCGACGGCTCCACGAACGTCCTCCCGGTCGGCGCCACCGCCCAGGTGCACGACGCCTGGCGGCTCCACCACGGCCTGGTCCGCCGCTCGCTGGCCCGCGCGTACTACCAGGGCTGGGACATGCACCCGGCGCACCTGCCGACCCGGTACGCGGCCGTGTACGCCTTCTACCGCGAGGGCCTCGAAAAGGCCGCCGCGCGCCTCGCCGCGTACGTCGCCAAGGCCGGCGGCGCCGTGATGGACGAGCCCGCGACGGCCAAGGCGCTCAGCGGCTACCTGCTGCGCGGCCTGGACTGCGGCGCCGTCGACATCGCCGAGGTCGCCCGGCTCACCGGCCTCACCCGCGCGGACCTGGACGGGCTCGCGGGCCGGCCGACGCAGGCGGGCTGATCCGGGCGGTCAGCCCTTCAGGGCGGCCAGCGTGGCGGACAGGTCCGTGGCACCGGCCCGGTTGTGGGGCAGCTTGCTCAGCACCCGGGCCATGCCGCAGGTGTCGGTGACGGCCGAGAAGACCAGCCCGCCGGCGATACCGGCCGACAGCAGGCGGGCGGCGGGCCACCGGCGCCCGGCGAGCAGCCCGGTCAGCACCAGCGACCCGGCGGCGAGCCGCACCTGACGCTCCATCGCCCAGACGGCGTGCCCGCCCTCCGGGCGCGCTACGTCGAAGCCGTGCTGCACCCAGCCGTTGGTGCCGCCGGTCAGGGTGGCGGCAGGCACGCCCTGCTCGGCGAGGGCGGCGCAGGCCTGTGCCGACCGGTTGCCCGAGGCGCACACCATGAGCAGGTCGTCCCGCGCCGCCGCGTTGCGGAGCGCGGGCACGGCCTCGCCGAGACGGTCCAGGGGGATGTTGTACGCGCCGGGCAGATGGCCTGAGCCGTACTCGCCGGGCGTCCGTACGTCGATGACGGTCAGCTCGCCGAGCCGGGCGTGCGCCTGGTCGGCGGTGAGCGCGGTGGGGGTGGTGGAAATGGTGGTCACGGGATCATTGCCTTTCGTGTGTCGCGTAGCTCTTGGGTGACTCGTGTACTGGGCATGAGGTGTGGGGCATGGGGCAGGGCCTCCGGGTCACGTCACCGCGTCCACGACCATCAACGCGGCCACGGCCAGCAGTACTCCTGCGAACGTACGCTGCAGCAGCGGGCCCGACGCCTTCGCGGCCAGCCGTTTGCCGTCCCACGCGCCCAGGACCGCGGTGGCCGTGAACGGCGCGATGACGGCCCAGTCCAGCCCGCCCATGGTCGCGCCGCGCGTGGCCAGGGAGGCGAGCGAGTTGGCCGAGATGACCAGCAGGCTGGTGCCGACGGCGGCCCGCATCTCGAAGGCCAGCACGGTCACGAGCGCGGGTACGGCGAGAAAGCCGCCGCCGACCCCCAGCAGCCCGGTGAGCGCGCCCAGTCCGGCGCCGCTGCCCGCCGCCATGGCCGGCCGTAGCGCGGGCGCCTCCCGGCAGGCGGCGTCCGGCCGGGCGCCGCGCAGCATCCGAGTGGCCGCCAGCGCCGCGACGCCCGCGAAGGCGAGGGTCAGCACCTGCTGCGGCAGCCGGGCCGCCACCGCGCCGGCCAGCGCCGCCGGCAGCAGCCCGGCGGCCGCGAAGAGCGCGCCGGCCCGCCATCGCACATGGCCCGCGCGGGCGTGCGCGTACAGGGCCGTCAGCGAGGTGACGGTGACGATGAGCAAAGAGGCGGTGGTCGCCGCCGCCGGGGTGAAGCCGAGGAGGTAGATCAGCGCGGGGACGGCGAGCACGCTGCCCCCGCCGCCGAGCGCGCCGAGCGCGAGGCCGACCACGGCCCCGGCGACCAGGGCCAGGATGAGTCCCGTCATCGAGCCGTAGCGGTCCCCGGCCCGGGGTGCGCGAGCCGGAGCCCGGCCGGCGCGGCGGCGTCGAACCCGTCGTCGACGGCGACGACGTCCCGCCCGGCCGCGTCCAGCAGGGACGCCGCTATCGCCGCCCGCATCCCGCCCGCACAGTGCACCCACACCACGCCCGCGGGCACCTCTCCGACGCGGCCGTGCAGCTCGTGGATCGGGATGTGCAGCGAGCCCTCGATGTACCCGCCGGCGCGCTCGGAGTCGCGCCGTACGTCCAGTACGACCAGGTCCTGCACCTCGTCTTCGGGAACGGCCGCGAGGTCGGCGAAGGTGGCACGTGGGAAGGAGCGCAGCTCGTCCCCCTCGCGTATCCAGCTGTCCGGCGCGCCCGTGGCCGCGGCCGCCGGCCGGTCGATGCCCACCCGCGCCAACTCCCGCTGCGCGTCGGCTATCTGCCCTGGCGTCTCGGCCAGCAGCGTGACCGGCTTGCCCCAGGGGATCAGCCAGGCCAGGTACGTGGCGAGCTTCCCCTCGCCCTCGAAGTTGAACGACCCGGCGAGGTGGCCGGCGGCATACGCGACCCGGTTGCGCAGGTCCACCACCCACTCACCGGCCGCCAGCCGCCGTGCGAGCTGCTCGGCGTCGGCGGACTCCGGCGGGGTGAGGTCCACGGGCGCGGGCCCCGCCGCGTTGGCCGGGCCCATGTGCGCGTAGTACGCCGGTACGTCCTCCAGGCCCGCCAGCATCTCCGCGACGAAGGTGTCCACGTCCTTGGTGAGTGCCGCGTTGTTCCGCCGCTCCGCGCCGATCGTCGTGCTGTCCCCCTCGGCCTGCGCCGACGAACAGAAACTGCCGAAGCCGTGCGTCGGCAGCACGGGCACCTCGTCATCCAGCTCGTCGGCGAGACGGTGCGCCGAGGCGTACTGGGCGCGGGCCAGCCGCTCGGTCAGCCGCGGCTCGACGAGGTCGGGCCGCCCGACCGTGCCGATCAGCAGCGAGCCGCCGGTGAACGCGGCCACGCCCCTGCCCGCCTCTTCCAGTACGTAGGAGGTGTGGTGCGGGGTGTGCCCGGGGGTTGCCACCGCCCGCAGAACCAAGCCCTGGCTTCCCTGGTCCCCCTCGTCTCCTTCGCCTCCCTCGTCGACCGTGACGGTGTCGCCGTCGGCGATCGGCGTGCGTGCGAAGGAGACCGCCGCGTCGGCCGGCACCAGGTAGCGGGCGCCGCTGACCCTGGCCAGCTCCAGCCCGCCGGTGACGTAGTCGTTGTGCACATGGGTCTCCGCGACGTAGGCGATCCGGACCCCGCGCCGGGCGGCGGCCGCGAGGACCTGGTCGATGTCGCGTGGCGGGTCGATCACCACCGCGGCCGAGCGGCCACCGGCCAAGTAGCTGCGGTTGCCCAGCCCCTCGAATTCCAGGGTGTCGACGAAAAACACGGCAGCGCCCCTTCCTTCCGTATCGAGAAATGTATACCCCTGTGCGTGTACCCCCGGGGGTATCGGTGCCCACCATAACAGTGGGTACCCCCGGGGGTATTTCAAAGGCTGAAAGAAGGGGAGAGTCAGCGGTAACGGGAGGTGCTAGGCGGGCGGCAGTTCGCCGGAGCCGCGGGGGATCAGGCGGGTGGGGATGACGCGCTGCTGCGGCGGCTCGTCGGTGCCGTCCAGGCGGCGGAAGAGGAGGGACGCCGCGGTACGGCCGAGCCGGGCCGCGTCCTGCGCGACGACGGTGATGCCGGGGGTGATCAGGTCGGCCAGCTCGAAGTCGTCGAAGCCGACCAGGGCGACCGGGCGCGGACGGTCCGCGAGGACGCGTACGGCGGTGACGGTGACGCGGTTGTTGCCCGAGAACAGCGCGGTGACCGGCGCCGGCCCGGCGAGCATCGCCTCGGCCGCCGACCGCACCCGCTCCGGCGCCGTCGACCCCAGCGCCACCCACGATTCGTCGACCGGCAGCCCCGCCTCGTCCATCGCCGCTCGGTAGCCGCGCAGCCGCTCTATGGCCGTGTGGATGCGCGGCTGGTCGCCGATGAAGCCGATCCGGCGGTGGCCGTGCGCGATCAGGTGGGCCACCGCGTCCCGCGCGCCGCCGAAGCTGTCGGAGAGTACGACGTCCGCGTCGATCTCCCCGGCCGGCCGGTCCACGAATACCGTGGCGACGCCGGCCGCTATCTCCGGTTGCAGGTAACGGTGGTCGGTACCGGCCGGGATGATCACCAGGCCGTCCACCCGGCGGGCGCACAGCGCGAGCACCAGCTCCTGCTCGCGGGCGGGGTCCTCGGCGCTGGAGCCGTTGATCAGCAGGGCCCCGTGATCGCGCGCGACCTCTTCGACGGCGCGGTTCAGCGGCCCGTAGAAGGGGTCCGCGAGGTCTTCCAGTACCAGCCCGATGCTGGCCGTGCGGCCCTTGCGCAGCACGCGCGCCGAGTCGTTGCGGCGGAAGCCGAGCGCGGTGATCGCCTCCTGCACGCGCCGCTCGGTGTCGGGCGTCACGCCCGGCTCGCCGTTGACCACGCGGGAAACCGTTTTGAGGCCGACGCCGGCGCGCGCCGCGACGTCCTTCATCGTGGGCCGGGTGCCGTAGCGGGTGGTGCTGCGGGCGGTGTCGGTCACGGTGCGGCGATCCTGTTCCCTGTGTCGGTGGCTGCCCGCTGGGGAGGCAGTGGCTGCTCGCTCTGAGGCTATCCGGGCTGTCGGGGCGTGGCGTCGAGCATATCGTCTGGACAACGTTGTCAATTCTGGCGAGACTGGCGTCCTGCACGCCGGGGCATCCGCCCCGGGCCGCCCGCCGACCAGGAGATTCCACGCCGATGCAGACCGACCTCAACGCAGCCCTGGACATCGGTGGTACGAAGATCGCCGGGGCGCTGGTCGACGACCGGGGCCGGATGCTCGTACGCGCCACCCGTCCGACCCCCGCCCAGAAGGACGGCGCCGCCGTCATGGGCGCGGTGCACGCGGTGCTCGACGAGCTGACCGCGGCGCCCGAGTGGTCCCGTACCTCCGTCGTCGGCATCGGCAGCGCCGGGCCGGTCGACGCGCAGACCGGCACCGTGAGCCCGGTCAACATCCCCGGCTGGCGCGACTTCCCGCTGGTCGCGGGCGTGCGCGAGCGGACCGGCGGGCTCCCCGTCGTACTGGTCGGCGACGGCGTGGCCATGACCGCCGCCGAACACTGGCAGGGCGCCGCACGCGGCCACCAGAACGCGCTGTGCATGGTGGTCTCCACCGGAGTCGGCGGCGGCCTCGTCCTGAACGGCCGCCCGCACCCGGGCCCCACCGGCAACGCGGGCCATATCGGCCACATCAGCGTCGACCTCGACGGCGACCCCTGCCCGTGCGGCGGGCGCGGCTGCGTCGAACGCATCGCCAGCGGCCCGAACATCGCCCGCCGCGCCCTCGCGGAGGGCTGGCAGCCGGGCCCGGACGGCGACGCGACCGCCGCCGCGGTGGCCGCGGCCGCCCGCGCCGGGGACGCCGTGGCGATCCGCTCGTTCGACCGCGCGGCACAGGCCCTGGCGGCCGGCATAGCGGCCACCGCCACCCTGGTCGAGATCGAGATCGTGGTGATCGGCGGGGGAGTGGCCGGCGCCGGCGACATCCTCTTCGCACCGCTCCGCCGCGCCCTGCACGAGTACGCCACCCTCTCCTTCGTCCGCGGCATCAAGGTCGTACCGGCCCAGATGGGCACGGACGCGGGCGTGGTGGGCGCGGCGGCGGCCGCTCAGCAGTATCGAGTGGGTGCGCTGGCGGCTACGTCGGCTTGAGGGTGGGGGGCCGGGGCCGGGCGGGGGTGGCGCCGGGCGGGGCTGGCGCCGGGTTGACGGGCTCGTCCCGGCGCGCGGGGGCGTCGGTCTGAGGTCCTGGCGGTCACGATGGCGATGCCCCGGGGGGAGGCTGGCCGCGGCGCCGGATTGACGGGCTCGCCCCTGCGTGGGCGGGCCGGACTGACGTCCTGGCCCGGCGCGAGCCCGACGGCCCGCACATCACCGGCCCCGCCCCCTCTAGTCTGTTTCCCGCCACCACGCACACGCGCGACGAGGGGGACGCACAAGGTGTCGACGGGGGAGAACGGCGGATACGGCGGGCACGGCGAGCACGGCGGGCACGACAGGTACGGCGGCCGCGAGGAGAGCGCGGATGGCGTGGGTGGCGTGGGTGGCCCGGGTGGTACGGCCCCGACCGGCCGGCTGCTGGGCGGCCGGTACCGCGTCACCGGCCCGCTGGGCCGCGGCGGCATGGGCGTGGTCTGCCGCGCGGTCGACGAGGTACTGGGCCGCGAGGTCGCCGTCAAGGTGCTGCGGGCGTTCACCGACGCCTCGGCCGCCGAACTGGCCGACCTGCGCACACGGATGCAGCGCGAGGCGCGCGCCGCCGCCCGCATCCGGCACGCCGGCGTCGTCACCGTCCACGACGTGATCGAGGAGGCCGACCGGCCCGTCATCGTCATGGAACTGATCGAGGGCCCCTCCCTCGACGACGTCATGAGGCAGCGAGGGCCGCTGGACCCGAGGGAGGCCGCCGGGATCGGCGCGCAGGTGATGGACGCGCTGGACGCCGCGCACCGGGCCGGCGTACTGCACCGGGACATCAAGCCCGGCAACATCCTGCTCGACCGCACCGGCCGCGTCGTGATCACCGACTTCGGCATCGCCAGCATCCAGGCCCCCGACGACGGCACGCGGACCAACCTCACCCGCAGCGGTCAACTCGTCGGCTCGCTGGACTACTTGCCGCCCGAGCGGGCCCAGGACCTGGCGCCCGGGCCGGCGTCCGACATCTGGTCGCTCGGCATGACCCTGTACGCGGCGGTGGAGGGGGCGGCGCCCTTCCGCCGTACGTCGGTGTGGTCGACACTCACCGCGATCGTCTCCGAGCCGCTTCCCGAACCGCGGCGCGCCGGCGCGCTGACGCCCGTACTCCGCGCCCTGATGGCCAAGGACCCGACCGCCCGCCCGTCGGCCGCGCAGGCCCACGACATGCTGCGGTCGGTGGCCGAGGGACGCGCCCCGGAGGCCGGTGACCCGCCCCACTCCCCGACCGAACGCGACGTACGGGCCGCCGGAAACACCCCACCACCGGGCTTCGGCCCCGCCCCCGCCGCTGCTCCCGCCTCTGCTCCCGCCGCTGGTCCCGCCGCTGCTCCCGCCGCTGGTCCCGCCGCTGCTCCCGCACCGGAAGCCGGCCGCCGTCGCCGCCGAGGACCGCTGCTCGCCGCAGCCGTGGCCGCGGTACTCCTGACCGCGGGCGCGGCCACCTACGCCCTGCTCACCCCACATGAGCGAACCGCGGCCACCCCAAGCACCCAAGACCAGCACAAGAACCGGCCAAAGGAACCCAACAGCCCCTCCTCACCCACCTCCGCCCCCGCCACTGCGACGGCTTCCCCCACCCCCACTGCGACCGCTGCCGCGACCGCGACCGCCACGGGCACTTCCCCGGCCCCCTGCGCGTCCGCCGCCGGAGGCAGATACCACTGCGAGGTCTGGCGCCCCGCCGACTCCTACACGAAGAACTTCGACAGGGCCGGCACCCTGAACGCCGGCACCAGTTACTTCTACTGCCAGGCCGACCTCGGCCGCCGCGAGACCTACGGCCGATGGACCAACGTCTGGTGGGCCAGAACCGACGACGACAACGGCAACACCGGCGTCTACGTCAGCGTCGTCTACCTCAAGGGCGGCGACAACGACCAACCAGTACCGGGCCTCCCCACCTGCTGACGCCCGGCGGCACGCACGCAAGCCGCCGCTACCCAAATGTCGCCCGTCGTTACGGGAATGGGTCCGCCGTTACTGGAACGAGTCCGCCGTTACGGGAACGAGTCCGTAAGCCCCCTTGCCGAGTCCCCCGCCCGCCCCGACGCTCCCCTCAAGCACTCACGGCCACCACCCTCCAGTGCACTCTCCGGTCTTGAATCTTGAGAGAGGCGGCGCCCCATGACGAACGCGCAAATGTGGGCCCTGATCATCGGATTCGTCTCCCCGCTCCTGATATCCGTCGTCAACCGACCCCAGTGGAGCAGCGCCGCCCGCGCCTCCGTACAAATGGCCGTCTCGATCCTCGTCGGCCTCGGCAGCGCCTATTTCGCCGGCGACTTCGCGGGCAAGGACATCGTCAGCAGCATCCTCATCGCCTCCGTATCCGCCATCAGCGCCTACAAAGGCGTCTTCAAGCCCACCGGCGTATCCCCCACCATGGAACGCCTCACCTCCCCAACCCCCCGCGCCTGATCGCCGTGTGGTGTCGGGCAGGGCGTTGCATCCGCCGCCCGTGGTCCGTGCGTGGACATGGGCGAATTCGCCCGCCGTCTTGTCAATGAATTCGTGGGCAACGGTGGGGTCATAGCGCGTCCAGTCGTTCACGCCTTGGCCGAGCTGGGTCATCAGTCCAAGACGGAGGAATTCCAGGTCCATCAGTACTGGGTCCTCTCGGTGAATCCTGCGTAGCGGGCGTCGCGGCAACGCTGAGCGCGGCGACTGTCCCATACCTGTGAGCGCACTGCGGACGCGGTGAGGGCGTGCGGAGGGGGGATGGTAGGTGGCTTGGGGGGAGGGAACGATCCGGCGTGGGGGGAATTGGCGTGATGCGGTGGTTTGTGCGGGGTGTCGAGGTGGGGTGGGAAGTGGGTACCAGGCGGTGACCTCTGGCGCGAGGGGTTGACAGCGGCGTGGGGCGGCCCTGCGGGAGCGGCCGTCCGTGGCGCGTTTCCGTGGCAGGGTGTTGCGGGCAACTCACAGGCGTCTAGGGATGAGGGGGAACCGTGATCGTCTGGCTGAACGGCGCGTTCGGTGCGGGCAAGACCACAGCAGCACAGGAACTGTTGGACCTGCTCCCCGGGAGCACGCTCTACGATCCCGAACTGGTCGGCCGTGAGCTGAAGGAGATGCTTCCGGCCAAGCGGCTGGACGATGTCGACGACTACCAGGACCTGCCGTCCTGGCGCAGACTCGTCGTCGACACGGCCGCCGCGCTGCTCACGGAGGTATCGGGGCCGCTGATCACGCCGATGACGCTGCTGCGGCAGGAGTACCGGGACGAGATCTTCGGCGGGCTGGCCTCACGTCGTATCCCGGTGCGACACGTGCTGCTCCATGCGGAGGAAACGATCCTCCGGGAGCGGATCGCACTGCGGGACGAGCCTGTACGGGAGGAGTCGCTACGGGATGCGCCCGTAGGGGAAGCGTCTGTACAGGACGAGCCCGTACGGGAGGAGCAGCCCGTACGGGAGGACGGCGGGGCCGCGGACGCCGCCGCGGCGATTCGTACGCGGAGCCTGACGCACCTGGAGCCCTACCGTCAGGCGCTGGACTGGATCCGCGGCGACGCCCACGTCATCGACACCTCGGGCCTCGGGCCGCGGGAGACGGCCGAGCGCATCGCCGAGGCCGTGCGGACCGGCGACGGCGCCTGCGACATCGTCCAGACGCCCGAGCCGACCGCCGAGACCCTGGCCGCCGGTGTACTGCTCTTCGATGAGGAGGACCGGGTACTGCTGGTGGACCCGACGTACAAACCCGGCTGGGAATTTCCCGGTGGGGTCGTGGAACCGGGCGAGCCGCCGGCCCGGGCCGGCGTACGGGAAGTGGCCGAGGAACTGGACATCCGGCTCCCCACGATGCCGCGCCTGTTGGTACTCGACTGGGAGGCGCCGGTGCCGCCCGGATTCGGCGGGCTGCGGCTGCTGTTCGACGGCGGGCGGCTGCCCGACGAGCAGATACGGGACCTGCTGCTGCCGGGCTCGGAGCTGCGCGACTGGCGGTTCGTCACCGAGGACGAGGCCGAGTCGATGCTGCCGCCCGTGCGCTGGAACCGCCTTCGGTGGGCCCTGCGCGCCCGCGCACAGGGACGCCCGCTCTATCTGGAGGCGGGCGTTCCTGTGGGGTGACGCCCCGGTACGCCCCGGTAGGCCTCGGTACGCCCCGGTGGCGATTGCCCGAGGAGACGAGCGTTGCTGTACAGGGCGTGGGGCGGCACCAGGCACCAGGCCCGCCCCACGCCGACCTCCACGCCCCCGAACTCGCGCTACGCCTCTACGCCCCCGCCTTGCTCCCCGCATACCGCTGCAGGAACAGTGCCTCCGCCAGCGACAGTCGCTCCAGCTCCTCCGGGGACACGCTCTCGTTCACCGCGTGGATCTGCGCCTCCGGCTCGCTCAGCCCGATGAGCAGGATCTCCGCCTCCGGGTACAGCGCGCCGAGCGTGTTGCACAGCGGGATGGAGCCGCCCATGCCGGCGGCCTGCATCTCGGTACCGTCGTACGCCTCGCGCAGCGCCGACGCCATCGACTCGTACGCCGGGCTGCTGAGGTCGGCGCTGAACGGCTGGCCCTGGCCGACCTGCTCGACCGTGACGCGAGCGCCCCAAGGCGCGGCCGCCTCCAGGTGCGCCGTGAGCAGCTTGGTGGCCTCGGCGGCGTCCTGGCCCGGCGGCACTCGCAGGCTCACCTGCGCCCGCGCGCTCGCCTGTACCGACGGGGTGGCGCCGACGACCGGCGGGCAGTCGATACCGATCACGGTGACGGCCGGGCGGGCCCAGACCCGGTCGGCGACGCTGCCGGAGCCGATCAGCTCCACGCCGTCGAGCACCTTGGCGTCCTTGCGGAACTCCTCCTCGTCGTACTGGAGGCCCTCCCACGTACCGTCCGCCGCCAGCCCGTCGACCGTCGTGGAACCGTCCTCCGCGCGCAGCGAGTCCAGGAGGCGGATCAGCGCGGCGAGCGCGTCGGGCGCGGCGCCGCCGAACTGCCCCGAGTGCAGATTGCCCGCCAGCGTGTCCACCTGGACGCGCAGCATCGTCATGCCGCGGAGCGAGGCGGTGACCGTGGGCAGGCCGACGCGGAAGTTGCCGGTGTCGCCGATGACGACGGCGTCGGCGGCGAGCAGGTCGGGGTGCGCCTCGGCGTACCGCTCCAGCCCGCCGGTGCCCTGCTCCTCCGAGCCCTCGACGATCACCTTGACGTTGACCGGTACGCCGCCGTGCTCCTTGAGCGCGCGCAGCGCCGTCAGGTGCATGATCAGGCCGCCCTTGCAGTCCGCGGTGCCGCGGCCGTACCAGCGGCCGTCGCGCTCGGTCAGCTCGAAGGGCGGGCTCAGCCAGGCGCTCTCGTCCAGCGGCGGCTGCACGTCGTAGTGCGCGTACAGCAGGACGGTGGGGGCGCCGGCCGGGCCGGGCAGGAAGCCGTAGACGGACTCGGTGCCGTCCGGCGTCTCCAGTACGGCGACGTCCTCGAAGCCCTCGGCCCGCAGCGCCCCCGTTATCCACCGGGCCGCGGCCTCGCACTCGCTCTTCGGGAACTGCGCGGGGTCGGCGACCGACTTGAAGGCCACCAGTTCGGTCAGTTCGGCCCTGGCGCGGGACTGCAGCGCGGCGACGGTGGTGGCGAGCGGGCTGTCAGGCATGGGAACGCTCCTTGTGGGCGCGACGTTGTCCTGGCGGGGGCGGAGTCCGCGAAGCCCGCCGGGCCGGGTGTGCGTACGTTATGTGGCCGTACGTACGTTGTGCGTCCGTACGTAGGGGGATGGTGCCTCCGATCTTCCCACAGGCACCTCCGCGATCAGCGAGCCGTAGGATGCGGGCGGTACGCGCAAGGCACGGGCGGTACGCGCAAAGGTGCGGGCGGTACACGCAGCCAGGGATCCATGCCAGGGATTCGTACCAGGGATCGATCGGGAGTAGCAGCACAGGTGAGCAGCGAGAGCGCAGCCCAGGACGGCCGAATGGTGTGGGACGTGGTGGTGGTCGGCGCGGGGCCAGCGGGCGCTTCGGCGGCCTATGCCGCGGCCTGTACGGGACGCCGCGTACTCATCCTGGAGAAGGCCGAACTTCCCCGGTACAAGACCTGCGGCGGTGGCATCATCGGCCCCTCGCGCGACGCGCTGCCGCCCGGCTTCGAGCTGCCGCTGCAGGACCGCGTGCACGCCGTGACGTTTTCCCTGAACGGCAGGCTGACGCGTACGCGCCGCTCCCGGCAGATGCTCTTCGGGCTCATCAACCGCCCCGAGTTCGACGCCCAGCTCGTCGAGGCCGCGCAGAAGGCGGGCGCCGAGCTGCGTACGGGCGTCACGGTCACCCGTGTCGAGCAGCACGGCAGCGCCGTCCCCGATCGCCGCACCGTCGCGGTCGTGCTGAGCGGCGGCGAGACGGTGCTCGCGCGGGCGGTGGTCGGCGCGGACGGCAGCGCGAGCCGGATAGGCGCGCACGTGGGGGTCAAGCTCGACCAGGTGGACCTCGGCCTGGAGGCGGAGATCCCGGTGCCGCCGACGGTCGCCGAGGACTGGGCGGGGCGGGTGCTCATCGACTGGGGGCCGATCCCGGGCAGTTACGGGTGGGTCTTCCCCAAGGGGGACACGCTGACCGTCGGCGTGATCTCGGCGCGCGGCGAGGGCGCGGCCACCAAGCGGTATCTGGAGGACTTCATCGGGCGGCTGGGCCTCGCGGGCTTCGAGCCGAGCATCTCCTCGGGGCACCTGACGCGGTGCCGCGCGGAGGACTCGCCGCTGTCGCGGGGGCGCGTGATGGTCTGCGGCGACGCGGCCGGGCTGCTGGAGCCGTGGACGCGCGAGGGCATCTCCTTCGCCCTGCGGTCGGGCCGGCTGGCGGGCGAGTGGGCGGTACGGGTGGCCGAGGCGCACGACGCGGTGGACGCGCGCCGCCAGGCGCTCAACTACGCCTTTGCGATCAAGGCCGGGCTGGGCGTCGAGATGGGCGTGGGCCGCCGGATGCTCGCGGTCTTCTCCCGCCGCCCGGGCCTGCTGCACGCCACGATCACGGGCTTCCGCCCGGCGTGGAACGCCTTCGCGAAGATCACCCGCGGCACGACCACCCTGGCGGAGCTCGTACGGACCCATCCGTTGGCCCATCGGGCGTTGTCTGCGCTGGATCGGTGAGTGGGGGATCGGTGCGGGTTGGATCGGTGAGTGTTGGATCGGGGAGGTTGGATCGGTGAGTGTTGGTATGGGGAGGGCGGGCTGGCATCTGTGAGGGCTGGTGCCGGGTTGAGCTGGTACGGGAGCTCCGTGATATCCGGGTACCGGATCACTCGGTCGGGCTGATGCGGAAGACCGGGTGGTGCGGGGCGGCGGCGAGCAGGGTGTCGTCGGCCGACCGGGCGGTGACCTCGCCGAAGTACTGCTTCACCTCCCAGCCCCAGCGCTCCAGATACGCCCGCAGGATCGCGGGCGTCTCGGCCGGCGGGAGCTCCACGGCGGTGAACGCGCGGGTCCTGCGCCCCACCCGCAACTGTCCGCCGCCGGCCGCGCGCAGGTTGCGGACCCACTCGCCGTTGCCGCGCGCCGAGACGAGGTACTGAGCGCCTTCGAAGGCCAGCGGATTCACCGGCACCCGCCGCCACTCGCCGCTCTTCCGGCCGCGCACGGCGAGGTCCGCGCTGCCGGCCAGGCTGACCCCGCGCCGGGCCAGCCAGCCGACGACGC
Organism: Streptomyces sp. NPDC026301; assembly: GCF_055567935.1. NCBI lineage: Bacteria > Bacillati > Actinomycetota > Actinomycetes > Kitasatosporales > Streptomycetaceae > Streptomyces > Streptomyces sp. NPDC026301. The sequence goes on from NZ_JBVHPN010000002.1 coordinate 83,267, forward strand.
CGTTGAGCCGGGCGCCGAGCCGGCCAGGCTTGAGGTAACGGGGAGCCGACTGCTCGCTGCGCGGCTCGGCCTGCTGGGACTTCTGAAGCTCGTTCCTCAGCTCGTTCTTCAGCTCGTTCCTGGGCTCGTTCATGGCGGGTCCTTTCGTTTGCGTGAGAGCACTGCGTGATAGCTCTACGTGAGAGCACTGCTCTCGCTTTAGAGCAGTGTGCGCGCGAACGGTGCGCCAAAGCAAGAGCAGTGCTCTCGTGATTGGCCGGTGCTCCAGAAAGTGGCACACTGCTCCGCGCAACTGTCACGACTGCCATGACTGTCACGACTGCCATGACCGGCATGACTGTCATGACTGCCATGACCGGCACGACTGTGATCAAGGGAGTCAGGTTGACCGCGATCAAGGGAGCCAGGGAGCGGGCCCGCGGTGAGATCACCGCTGCGATCAAGGACGAGGCCCGCAGACAGCTCGCCGCCGAAGGTGCCGCGAAGCTCTCGCTGCGCGCCGTGGCCCGGGAGCTCGGCATGGTCTCCTCGGCCCTCTACCGTTACTTCCCGAGCCGGGACGACCTGCTGACGGCCCTGATCCTCGACGCGTACAACGCCGTCGGGCAGGCCGCGGAAGCCGCGCTCGCCGCGGCGGACGCGCGGCGAGCGCGGTCTCGGCGGGGTGGTGCGGCCGCCGTGGCGCCGGCTGCCCGGTGGACCGCCGTGTGCCACGCCGTACGGGAGTGGGCGCTGGCCCACCCGCACGAGTACGCGCTGATCTACGGCTCACCCGTACCCGGCTACCGCGCCCCCCAGGCCACCGCCGAGCCCGCCGGCCGGGTGGCGCGGGCGCTCATCGAGGTCGTACGGGATGCGTATGCGGCAGGTGCACTGCGCGAGCCCGACGATCCGCTGCCGGACGCCGTGGTCGGGGACATGCTGGCGCTGGTCGCGGAGCAGGGCGTGGAGCTGCCCGCCGGGGTTGCGGCCCGGCTGGTCGGTGCCTGGGCGCAGCTGTTCGGGCTGGTGGGTTTTGAGCTCTTCGGACAGTTCAACCGGGTGATCGAGGCGCGGGAGGAGTTCTTCGAGCAGGCGGTACTGCAACTCGCCCGCTCGGTGGGGCTGCCCACGCCTGCCCGCTGAGCCGCCGGGCCCGCTGAGCCGCTGGGCGGCGCCGGGCTCGCCGTTCTCGGGAAGCCTGCGGCGGTCTTCCGCTCCTCCCGGTACTCCCCACGGAGTACCGGTCGGCACCGCGCTCGGGGGACGCCGTGGGCAGGTGGGGCGGGCTAGCGTGGCGGCATGGACAAGGGACGGCCGTCGTGGGTGCGGCACTGCTTCGGGTGGCTCGGATCCGTGCGGGGGCGCTGGTCCGTGGCTCCCGGTGCGCCGGACTCGGCCCCCGGCCGCCCTGCTGCCGATCTCCCGGCCGGCGGTGCCACCGCGCGGCGTACGCGCTGGCGTACGCCCTGGCGTTCGACCGTGCTGATCGCCGTGTTCGTGCAGGTCGGTACGCGCTTTGCCGCGCACGGGCAGCCGGACCGGGCGGCCCTGGACGGTGTTGCGGAGATTCTGCTGCTCGCGGGCTCCCTCCTGCTGCTCGGGCGTCATCGCTTTCCGCGCGTCGTCGCGTTCGGTACCGCGGTCGCCGCGCTGCTCTACCTCGGGGGCGGGTATCCGTACGGTCCGGCCTTCCTGGTCGTGGCGGTCGGGTGCTTCGCCGCTGTCGTGGCGGGGCGGCGCGTCGCGGCGTGGAGCGCGGTGGGGCTGCTGTGGGCCGGGCATCTGCTCGTCGCGCACTGGCTGTACCGATGGCTGCCGCCGGCCGGCGACGGTGCCGCGCCGTGGGGGCAGGAGCTGATCGTCGCCGGCTGGGTGGTGGCGATCGTCGCCGCGTCCGAACTGGGCCGACTGCGCCGCGAGCAGCTCGCGCACGCCCGGGCCGAGCGCGCGGCGGCGGCGCGGCGCCGGGCCGACGAGGAACGGCTGCGGATCGCGCGCGAGCTGCACGACGTCCTCGCGCACAGCCTCTCCGTCATCAACGTCCAGGCCGGCGTCGGGCTCGCCCTGCTCGACGACGACCCCGAGCAGGCGCGTACGGCTCTGACGACGATCAAGGGAGCCAGCAAGGAAGCGCTCGGCGAGGTCCGGCAGGTACTCGACACGCTGCGCGCGCAGGGGCGGGCGCCCCGGTCGCCGGCGCCCGGACTGGCCCGGCTGCCCGAGCTGGCCGAGCAGGCGAAGAGCGCGGGGCTGGACGTGGCCGTGTCGGTCGAGGGCCGGGTGTCGGGGCTGCCGCCGGGCGCGGACCTCGCGGCGTTCCGCATCGTCCAGGAGGCGTTGACCAACATCGTGCGGCACTCCGGGGCCCGCAGCGCACGCGTGCATCTCGCGCGGGCGGCGGACGCTCTGCGCCTCCGTGTCGACGACGACGGGCCGGCCACGGGGGAGGGGCCGCCCGGCGGCGGGAACGGCCTGGTCGGCATGCGCGAACGCGCCGCGGCGCTCGGTGGCGAGGTACAGGCGGGCCCGCGCGCGGACGGCGGCTTCACCGTGCGCGCCACGATCCCGCTGCGGGGGAGCGGCGGTACCGGCCGGGCGGGCGAGACCGCCGAGGAGAAGGACGGGGGTCCGCACGGCCCGCCCACGGGCCGTGCGGCGGGCGATGACGACGAGGAGAGCGCGTGATCCGGGTACTGCTCGCTGACGATCAGGTGCTGGTGCGGGCCGGCTTCCGGGCGCTGCTGGACGCGCAGCCGGACATCGAGGTGGTCGGCGAGGCCGCCGACGGGGAGGAGGCGCTGACCGTCGTACGGGAGCGGCGGCCCGATGTCGTCCTCATGGACATCCGGATGCCGGTCCTGGACGGGCTGGCCGCCACCCGGCGGATCACCGGGGACGAGCGGCTGGCCGGGGTGAAGGTGGTCATGCTGACGACCTTCGAGCTGGATGAGTACGTGTTCGAGGCGATCCGCTCGGGCGCCTCCGGGTTCCTCGTGAAGGACACCGAGCCGGACGAGCTGCTGCGCGCCGTACGCGCCGTGGTGGCCGGTGATGCGCTGCTGTCCCCGGGAGTGACCCGGCGGCTGATCGCCGAGTTCGCCGCGCGTTCGAAGGAGCCGGCCGCGGCGGAGGGGCTGGCCCAACTGACCGAGCGGGAGCGGGAGGTGATGGCGCTGGTCGGCATCGGGCTGTCGAACGAGGAGATCGCGCGTCGGCTCGTCGTCAGTCCGCTCACGGCCAAGACGCACGTCAGCCGCACGATGGTGAAGCTCGGCGCCCGGGACCGGGCCCAACTGGTCGTACTGGCCTACGAGTCGGGGCTCGTGCGCCCCGGCTGGCTGGGCTGACGCCACCGCCACAGGACCCGCACCACCCGGTAGGCGCAGGCCGCGCCGCCGACCAGCGCGGCGCCCATGAGCCAGGACCCGCGCCAGGAGGCGGGCAGCACGTCCCACAGGGCAGGCGCCGCGCAGATCAGGAAGGCGAGGGCGCCCACGACCGCACCGGTCACCACGGCGAAGGCGATCTCGACGGTGACGGCGTCCCGTTGGGCCTGTGAGCGGGTCGGAGACACGGCAGGAGTCTGTCATGCGCACGGGATTGCCGCTGCCCTCCGGCCGCTCATAGGCTGAGCGCGCCCGGCCGATCACCGGCCGGAACCAGCGCATGCACGGCAGTGGCGCACGCCTCGTGCCGCAGCTGCCAGCGCCGGAAGAGCCGGGAGAACCGGTGGCTGAGGAAGGCGAGCGGTCATGAGGCAGTGGGACGTTGCCGTGCGGTCGGGTGCGCGGCTCGGTGAGGGGCCGACGTGGGACGCCGCGCACGCGCGGCTGATCTGGGTGGACATCCTCACCTGTCGGGTGCACACCTACGATCCCGCCACCGGGCGCCGCACCGTCATGGTCACCGAACAGCACGTGGGTGCCGCGAAGCCGCGCACAGCAGGCGGCCTGGTCGTCAACCTCCGGGACGGCGTGGGCCTTTACGACGCGTCCGGGAAGTTCTCCTGGCTGGCCTACGAGGCCGTGCCGGGGCGGCGCGGCAACGACGCGGCCGTGGCGCCCGACGGGGCGCTGTGGGCCGGGACCATGCTGTACGACGAGGCGCCGGGCGGCGGCACGCTGTCCCGGGTCGCCCCGGACGGCAGCACGGTGCGGGTGCTCCCGGACGCCACGGTCAGCAACGGCATCGGCTGGAGCCCGGACGGCCGGCTGATGTACTACATCGACACCCCGACCCGGCGGATCGACGTCTTCGACGTGGGCGACGGAGACGGGGACGCCACGGGCCAGTTCGTCCGGAACCGGCGGCCCTACGTGGAGATCGAGCAGGGCGCAGGCTTCCCGGACGGGCTGTGCGTGGACGCGGAGGGCTGCGTCTGGGTGGCGCTGTGGGACGGCGGGCAGGTGCGCCGCTACACGCCCGACGGCGCCCTCGACCGTACGGTCGAACTGCCCGTCCGGCGCCCGACCGCCTGTGCCTTCGGCGGCCGTGACCTCACCGATCTCTACATCACCACGGCTCAGGAGGACACGCCGCGGCATCCGCTGGAGGGCTCGGTGCTCGTCGTCCCGGGCGCGGGCCAGGGGCTCGACCAGCCGGCCTTCGCGGGCTGAGGACCGCTGCCGTCCGTCTCCCGCACATGCCCCACGGGCCGGTCGCCGGCGGGACACGGCCGCGATCAGATCGCGAACAGCTCCTGCCAGAGCCGGGGGAAGGAACCGTCGCCGCCGAGCGTCACCGTCACCGCCTCGGAACTCTGCCACGGCAGGCGGTTCCACAGCATCGCGTAGAGGTCCGCAGCGGGTCCTTCGAGCACACAGTCCGGCGCGGAGCCGGTCGCCGGGCCCGCCGCGCCGTCGTCGTCTCCGGTCGCCGTCTCCCGCTCCGTACGAGGCGGCGCGTCCGAAAGCCGCAGGCGCCAGGCGGCGTTGCCCGTGCCGGCGGGGCCGGGCGCGTCCGTGGTGCGTATATACAACTCCTTGTCGGGCGTCGTGCGCGCGCGACCGCGGTCACTGGCGAGGAAGCCCGTCAGCAGCTCGTCGATGCCGTCCGCGGCGAACGCGGGGTCGACGGCGGAGAAGCCGGCGCCGAGCGCCGCCTCGGCGTCGATGCGGTGTATCGCCGTCTCATGGGCCTGCCGGCGGGCCCAGAACTCCAGTGGCGAAGAAGCGGGCAGGAACGTCCAGCAGTTCAGGTCGGCCGGGGCCGCGGTCAGCGCCGCGACCAGGGCGGCATGGCCCTCGCGCACCCATTCCACCAGCGCCGTGCCGTCCAGGTCGGGCGCCTCGGGCGGCCGCACGCGCCCGTCCGTCGCGCCCGTGACATATCCCGTCGCCCAGCGGTGGACGCGGCCGACGTGCACGAGCAGGTCGCGGATCTGCCAGTCGGGACAGGACGGGACCGAGGCGTCGGGGCCGGCCTTGTCCGCGGCATCCGCCAGCAACCGGCCGTCCCGGCGGAGCATTTCGACGAATTCAGTGATCTCCATGCCGATGAGTGTCCCAGCCGCCACTGACAATGGCCCTGGGCGCGGCCGGCCGGCCGCGCAGAGCGCGGTGGACCAGACCCAGCAGCAGGGCGTTGACCAGCGCCGCGAGGCCGATGGTGGCGATCGAGTACCAGGCGGGAGCGCCCGCATCGCTCCAGATCGCATCCCCCGCGAACCACAGCGGGAAGAGGGTCGGAGAGGTGAGCAGCGCGGCCCAGACGCCGGACATCGAGGCGTCCGGGTGGTCGACGAAGAGCGAGTCGACGACGGCGAAGATCACCGCTGCCGCGACCAGGGCAAGGTAGATGCGGGAGACGGAATTGCCGAACGTCAGCCGCGCCGCGTCGCGCAGCCAGGGAGCCGTGTGCGCCGACTGCTCTTGCGTCTCGGGGTCGCGGTTCCGGAGTATCGCCTTCATGTGTCCCCCCAGGGGCGGTCCATGTGCAGATGCAGAGGTACGTGTCCAGTCGTACGTGCTCCGGGCGGGACGGACATCCGTGTTCGTACTCACATACGGGGGTCCGTACTCAAGTATCGAGCCGGAACCGGGGGCTGTCAGTGCGTGAATCCGGCCGCGTGGAACGCCGGGCCGGCCGCGCGGCCTCCGGGCGGGCCGCCGGGTGGCCGTACACGGTGGCGGCGCGGGGGTAGCGTCTCGGTGTGCGGCGCGCGACCGGGGGATTTCCGTGAGGCGGCGGGCCGTGTTTTGTTCATATCGGATACAAAGTCAGAATGGACGGCGTGACCCACACTCGGACGACCAGGCTGGAGCGGGGCCGCGGCGCGCTCGGGCCCGCGCTGGAGCTCGTACACACCGGGCGCGCGCCGACGCGTGCCGTGCTGACCTCCGAACTCGGCGTGACGCGCGCGACGGCCGGTGCGGTGGCCGCCGAGCTCGAAGCGCTCGGCCTCATCACCGTCGACGCGCACCCGACCGCCGCCGCGGGTACCCAGGGCCGCCCCTCGCACCGGCTGTTCATCGCCGACCAGGGGCCCGTCGTGCTGGCCGTGCAGATCCACGCCGACGGCTACCGGGTCGCCCTGGTGGGCCTCGGTGGCCGGATCGTGGCCACCACGTCCGGATGCGGCACCATCCCCGCCGACCCGGCGCACATCCTGGCCGAGGCCGTGCGCGCCGGTTCCGGGCTGCTGCGCGACTCCGGGCGGCAGTGCCTGGGTGCCGGGCTCGCCGTGCCCTCCGCGGTCGCCGAGCCGGACGGTGAGGCGCTCAACCCGCTGCACCTCGCCTGGCCCGCCGGCGCTCCCGTACGCGAGCTGTTCCTCCAGGCGCTGGCCGACGCCAAGGTGCCGGGCGTCACCGCGCACGTCGGCTTCAGCGGCAACGATGTCAACCTCACGGCCCTCGCCGAACACCGCCACGGTGCCGGGCGCGGCGCTCGGGACCTGCTGTGCGTGGCGTCCGGCCACCGGGGCGTCGGCGGCGCGCTGGTACTGGACGGACGGCTGCACAGCGGCAGTTCGGGACTGGCCCTGGAGGTCGGGCACCTCACCGTCAACCCGGAGGGCGCCCCCTGCCACTGCGGCAGCCGCGGCTGTCTCGACGTCGAGGCGGACCCGCTCGCCTTCCTGGGCGCCGCGGGCCGTACGCCGGGCCCCGAAGGCTCGCTGCTCAAGCAGGCGACGGATCTGCTGCGCGAGGAGTACGCGGACGCCTCCGTACGGGCCGCCGGCGAGCTGCTGATCGACCGGCTCGGCCTCGGCATCGCGGGGCTGGTCAACATCCTGAACCCCGACCGCATCATCCTCGGGGGGCTGCACCGGGCGCTTCTGGAGGCCGACCCGGAACGGCTGCGGGCCGTGGTGGCGGACCGCAGCCTCTGGGGGCGCAGCGGCGGCGTGCCGATCCTGCCCTGCACCCTGGACCACAACGGCCTGGTCGGCGCGGCCGAGCTGGCCTGGCAGCCGGTACTGGACGACCCGCTGATCGTCCTCGAGGGCGAGCACACCGGCTGACCCACCCGGTGCGGCTCAGGCCCGCCACTCCGTGGCGAAGGCGCGCGCCGGATTGGCTGTCAGCATGCGCTCCACCGCTTCCTTCTCCAGGGTGAGTTCGAGGCGGCGGCGCAGCCCGAGTACGACGTACGGCATTCCCGGCCCGCCGTCGACCGAGCGGGCCCCGGCCGTGGTCGTGTCGCCGCCCAGCAGGACGCGGTCGCCGAACCCCGCGTCGACCAGCGCGGCCAGCACCTCCGGGAGCCGCCAGTCCGTCGCGTGGTGCGCCCGCGAGGGGCCGTCGAAGGCCAGGTAGGCGCCCGCCTCGGCGGCCGTGCGGTGGACGGCCGCGTCGGGGGAGCGGTTGAGGTGGCCGAGTATCACGTGCTGCGGCGGTACGCCTGCCTCGTCGCACAGCAGGTCGAGCACGTCGAGGGCGCCGGTGCCCAGCTCCAGGTGGACGCCGATGGCGGCCCCCGTGGCGTGGTGTGCTTCGGCCGCGGCGGTCAGCGTGTACCGGGCGTGCGCGTCCAGGCCGTGGAAGCCGCCTGCCACCTTGATGAGGCCGGCCCGCGGGCCGCCGGGCCCGCCGATGCCCTCCGTCAGCTCGGCGACGAAGAGGCCCGCCAGGTCCTCGCGGACCCGTTCGAGCGTCTCCGGTGCGTAGTGCGCCGCCTGGTGCAGCCCGGTGGCCGCCACGACCCGTACGCCCGACTCCCGGGAGAGCTGCACCAGTTCGGATGCGCGGCGCCCCATCCCGTACGGCGTCCACTGCGCCACTGTGCCGCCGCCCGCCTCCCGGAAGGCGCGCAGCTCGGCGGCCGCGGCACCGGTGTCCGCCAGTTCCCGGCCCGGCAGCTGGGGCGTGGCGAGAAACAGGTGGTCGTGGGCGTCGAACCGGCCGCGGAGCGCCTTTGGGGGCAGGTCGCCCAGCACGGTACGGAGGGCAGCGGTGGGGCTGGCCCCGGTGGGGCGCTTAGGTATGAGCATGAGGGCACTTTACATACCAGTAGTTACAACTCCGTGTCGCCACCCCCGTTGCCGGGCGTACTCCTCGAGAGGTAGGCCCGGTGCCGCTGTCCGTACGACGACGGGAGGCGTTCGGTGGATCAGGCTCGAAGGGAACGCGGAAACAGCGTGACCTTTCGAGGAGCTGATCATCATGGACGTCCTGGCAACACCCTGGTCCGGCGGCGGTCCGGGGCCCTGGATCCTGTTCTTCCCGCTGCTGTGGGCGATCGCCGTCATCGGTGTGGTCACCTTGCTGCGGCGCACCGTATGGCGCGGGCGGGGGCCCTGGCAGCGGTCCGGCGCCGTCGGTCACACCGGTACCGATCCGTCGCCCCTCTCCGTACTCGGCCACCGGTTCGCCTCCGGCGAGATCGACGAGGACGAGTACTGGCGGCGGCTCTCCGTCCTGGACGAGCAGTTCGGGACGCGCGGCAAGGGCAGGGGAGGCGCGACGTGACCGTCCCCGCTGCCCGGGGAACTGGGGCTGCGCCGTGTCCGTCCGTACGGACGGGCGCGGCTCGCGTCCCTACAGACGGGCGTCGCGCTCGTCCGTACAGACGGCTGAGCGCCCGGCCCCTGGGGGACCGGGCGCTCAGCCCACGCGTGCGCCGCGTGCCGGTGTGCGCACTCCGCTGCTCGCTTCGGTGCGCTCCGTCTCGGACGGTTCCGGCAGACGGCTGAGCGCGTGACCCGGCTCCTCGCGGCCACGGGTGAGTGCCGGGAGCGTGAACCACACGACCTTGCCGGAGTCCTCCGGGCGGGCGCCCCAGCTCTCGCTCAGCTCCGCGATCAGGGTCAGGCCGCGGCCCCCGGTGTCCAGCGGTCCGGCCGCCGCGGGCTGCGGCAGCCGGGGATCGAGATCGCGTACCGACACCGTCAACTGGTCCAGCAGGACCGACAGTTCGACCGTGCACTGCTTGCTCGGCCGGGCGTGCTGGTGGACGTTGGTCAGCAGCTCCGTCACCCCGAGCGTCGCGGGGTCGACCAAGGCGTCGAGACGCCAGTAACGAAGCTGTGCCGATACGATTCTGCGCATCTGGCCGATGCGTGCCGGCAGGGCTTGGAGCTCCACCGCGCAGTGCCTGCTGGGCTGCCTGATCACGACCGCGACTCCCCTGATGAGGCCGGGCGCGCCCGCCGCTACGGAAACGCGAGGACCGGGTCCGGCGATGTCACGTTCACCTGGAGTCACCAGAGGTGAACTCTTGGTGATGCGAGTCAGTCCAGGGTCGGCCCGCTCCCGTACTCCCGCAACCGCAGAGGGTCCGCAACCCCAGCGCGTCCCACCGGTCTTCACCCGAATGCAGTCGCCGTACCGCCGCCCGCAGACCCATACGGCCCCCGCGTGCGCTTCCGTACGCGGTCCGTTGGCGCGGTCGTACGGGCGTATCCGCCCCGTCGCTCCGGTACGGCGTCAGGTGCGGGCGCCGGCGGCCCGTACGACGTCCAGGAAGCGCTCGGGGGCGCCCATCGTCAGGGAGTAGCGATGGCCGTTGAGCGTGGCGAACGCGCGGTCACGGGCCAGCAGCCGCGGCCGGTGGGCCTGGACCGAGGTCAGCGGCGCGCTGTCGATCTCCGTGCCGTAGCTCGTCAGCAGTGCCAGCCTGCCGTCCCTGATGATGACCTGACCCGCTCGGGTCAGCGACCGCAGCCAGCGCTCGATGCGCACACCGGTCGCGTTGAACTCCGGCTCCCTCATGGAGCACCGCCTCCTCACGCACATGGCAACGGGAAAAGGCCCGCGCCCTTCATGAAGTCTGCCCGGATCGCGGCCCGGGCACCAGTTCCCCTGGTCGCGGGCCTGTGAACACCAGTACCCCGAGGGCTCCTTGGGGATGCTCAAAGGGGCGTTTATGCAGGTGAGAAGCGTGTGGTGGATGGTTATGATCGAGCTGGGCCCGGTGGTCACGGCGGGCCGGGACGACCGCGAGGAGCACGTCGATGAGTACCGCACAGCACACGGACGGGCGCGACGACGGCCTCGCGGGTGACGGCGGCCGGACCTGCGACACGCCGGCGGCCCCCGAAGGCGCGCCGCTGCCGACCCTCGATGTCGACCGCACCGACTCCGGTTACCGCGGCTGGCTCAAAGAAGCCGTGCGCAAGGTCCAGGCGGACGCCAACCGCAGCGCCGACACCCACCTGCTGCGCTTCCCGCTGCCCGAGCAGTGGGGCATCGACCTGTACCTGAAGGACGAGTCGACGCACCCCACCGGCAGCCTCAAGCACCGCCTCGCCCGCTCCCTCTTCCTCTACGGGCTGTGCAACGGCTGGATCCGCCCCGGCAAGCCGGTCATCGAGGCGTCCAGCGGCTCCACGGCCGTGTCCGAGGCGTACTTCGCGAAGCTCATCGGGGTGCCGTTCATCGCGGTGATGCCCGCGACGACCAGCCGCGAGAAGACCCGCCTGATCGAGTTCCACGGCGGCACCTGCCACCTGGTCGCCGACCCGCGGACCGTGTACGACGTCTCCGCCCGGCTCGCGGCCGAGACCGGCGGGCACTACATGGACCAGTTCACCTACGCCGAGCGGGCCACGGACTGGCGCGGCAACAACAACATCGCCGAATCGATCTTCCAGCAGCTGCGCCTGGAGCGGTACCCGGACCCGGCGTGGATCGTGGCCACCGCGGGCACCGGCGGTACCTCGGCGACGATTGCCCGCTACGTGCACTACATGCAGCGCGACACCCGTGTGTGCGTCGCCGACCCGGAGAACAGCTGTTTCTTCGACGGCTGGCTGAACGGCGACGCCGAGACGGACTGCCGCACCGCCTCCCGTATCGAGGGCATCGGGCGGCCCCGGATGGAGCCCAGCTTCGTGCCCGGCGCGATCGACCGGATGATGAAGGTGCCGGACGCGGCGAGCGTGGCGGCCGTACGGGCGCTGGAGACCGCCATCGGGCGCAAGGCGGGCGGCTCGACGGGCACGGGGCTGTGGAGCGCGCTGAAGATCGTCTCCGAGATGGTCGCCGCCGGCCGTACGGGCTCGGTGGTCACCCTCCTGTGCGATCCCGGCGACCGCTACCTCGACAAGTACTACTCCGACGCCTGGCTGGCCGAGCAGGGGCTGGACATCGCGCCGTACGCGCGGACCCTGCAGACCTTCCTCGCTGAGGGCACCTGGCCGGCCTGAGAGGCCCGCTGCCGGGCTCGTCGGCGCCGCCGGCCACTCGTACCCCGACGCGTCGCTCACGCGCCGACGAGGCGCCGCTCAGACGCCGACCAGGCGCCGGTCCAGCTGCCGCATCGAGTCGCGGAACGCGCGGCCCAGCATCGGGCGGGTCAGCTGCATCACCGAGCGGAACGGCGCGGGGCCGTCGGCGGCGAACGTCCAGCGCACGAGCGTGCCGCCGGGCGCCGGGGTGAGCCGCCAGTCCTCCAGCAGGGCGCGCAGGCCCGGCGCGTTGGTCTCGTCGACGCGGTAGGCGTAGTGCTCGGGGCGCTCGGCGGCCAGGATGCTCTCGAGGAAGCGGGTGCCGCCCGTCAGCCGGACCGCGCGGCCCTTGCCGCCGTCGGTCGGGGTGATCCGCGAGACCCCGGTGAACCACGCGCACCAGGAGCCGACGTCGTCGGCGAGCGCGGCGTACACCGCTTCGGGGGGCGCGGAGAGCTCGGCCGCGAAGACCATGCGCAGCGGCGCGGACTCGGCGAAGTCGAGCCCGACAGGGCTCAGTCGGCGCGTCACGGGACGAGCACCCCCTACACACGGTGATGAGGTCAGGACCGACCGTCGAACAGTCCGGCGTCGCACACCATAGCTGGGGCCTCGTCAGATGTCTGCGTCGTCTTCCGGCTCACCGGCCACCACCAGCCGCGGCGGCAACTCCGCGAACTCCGCCCGGGCGTGCGCCGGCAGACCGGGATCGGTGACCAGCACGTCCACCTGGTCCAGCGAGGCGAACGAACTCAGGCCCACCGTGCCCCACTTCGTGTGGTCCGCGACCACCACGACCCGGCGCGCCGACCGCACGAAGTGGCGGTTGGTCTCCGCCTCGGCGAGATTCGGCGTCGACAGCCCGGCCTCGACGGATATGCCGTGCACCCCGAGGAAGAGCGCATCGAAGTGCAGCGAGCGGATCGCGGCGTCGGCCACCGGGCCGACCAGCGTGTCCGACGGCGTCCGCACGCCTCCGGTCAGTACGACCGTGGCCGCTCCGGGGCGCGGGCCGCCGGCGCCGGCCGCCGCCCGCTGCGCGGCGTAGAACACATCGGCCACCCGGACCGAATTCGTCACCACGGTCAGGTCCGGCACATCCAGCAGCTGATGGGCCAGCGCGAACGCCGTCGTGCCGCCCGCCAGCGCGATCGCGCTGCCCGGCGCCGCCATCTGGGCCGCGGCCTCGGCGATGGCTTCCTTAGCCGACAGCTCCAGAGAGGACTTGGCCTCGAACCCCGGTTCGTGCGCGCTCGGCTCGCTCACCGGGACGGCGCCGCCGTGCACCTTCTCCACGACGCCCTGGCGGGCCAGCGCGTCCAGGTCCCGACGGACCGTCATGTCCGAGACGCTCAGCTTGCGGGTGAGCTCATTGACGCGGACGCCGCCGCGCCGCCGCACCTCGTCGAGGATCAGGGCACGCCGCTGCTCGGCGAGGAGGTTCTGGTTGTCACTCACCCGGCCTGTCCCTTCGTCCCGGCTCACGGCGCGCCCCAGGTCACACAAGCGCTGCTGTTCGGGGACATCCTCGCACGAGGCACTGACAGTGACTCCCCGGCCCGGATGAGGTGAATGCGGCGCCCCGGCGGGCAAGAGAGAATCCGGGACGCACATCGACGTACGGACATCGGGGGAACCACAGTGGACACCACGTACCGGTCCGCGCCCGCAGCCACGACGGACCCGAGCGGCGACGAGGATTCCGCCGCCGCGCACAGACCTCGCCGGATCGCCCTCGAACTGCTGGTGCACGGTGTCGGCGGCACCACACCCGCGGAGATGCTCGACGACCCACGGGTCGTGCGCGTCACCGGTGACGACACCGCCGCCATCTACCGCCGCGCCGACGACGTGGACGCCGAGGAACGCCCCGCTGACGCGCGCGAGGGCGACCCCGAGGAGCCGGTCCGCGAGGCGTACTGCTGGTCCAACCTCACCTCGGGCAACGGCAGTCGCGCCCTCTGGCTGATCCTGCTGCCCTTCATGGTGGCGAACCTCGCGCACTGGATGCGTCCCGCCGCCCCGCGCGGCCACCCTGCCCAGCGCGTGTACGACATCCTCGTACGCATCCTCGCGCTCACCCTCACGGTGCTGCTCGCCGCCGGGGCCTGCGAGGTGGCCCTGGACCTGCTCGCCTGGCAGTGCGCCGGCAGCCTCTCGTGCTCGGCGGACCGCTCCTGGCTCGGCTTCCTCAGCACCGCGCACGACGGCTGGTGGAGCCTGCCGGGCCGCCGCCTCGTGGTCGCGAGCGCCCTTCCGCTGCTCCTCGTGGGCCTGCTGTGGTGGCTCTCGCACCGCACCTGGAGCGCGTACGAGTCCGCCTCCCCGCCGCCGCGCCGCCCCGGCACCTCCCGCGGCACACCGCCCTCCCAGCGCCCCACGCTGTGCCTGGACGGCTTCTGGTACGGCCGCCGGGTCGTCGCCCGGCTGCGCTCCGCGCACGCCGCGGCGGGGCTGCTGACCATCGCCACCGTGCTGCTCCTGACCGCGCACGACGCCGACGGCCGGGCCGGCGCCGACGCGTGGCTGCGCTGGACCGGGTACGCGCTGGCCGCGCTGGTCGCCGCCCTCGCGGTACTCAGCGTGGTCATCGTCTGCCGCACCGCGCGCAGCGAGGCGGAGCCCGACGTGGAGACCGACCGGCCGATCGTCAGGTGCCTCCCGTACGCCGCGCTCGGCGCGCTGGCCCTGACCGCCGTGCACACCGCCTGGGCGCGCCCCGGCTGGACCTCAGCCGGGCATCTCCCGGGTGCCGGTGCCTTCGGGGCCGTCGCCGTCCTCCAGGGCGCGCTGGTCGTCGGGCTGCTGCTGACCGCCGGGGTGCTCCAGCGGGCCGCGCGGGGCACGGAGCGCACCGCGCTCGCGGGCCTGGCCGGCGCCTCCGTGGCGCTGCTGGCCTGCGCGCTGGGCGGCGTGTTCACCGGGGGAGTGGCGCAGCGCACCGCCGACTGGCTGGACCGCGGTGCCACTCCGGGTGACGCGCACGCCCCGATGGCGGGCCCGCCCGTGCTGCTCTCCTGGCAGGCATCGGTCATCCCGGTCCTGCTGATCGTCGTCCTGTTGCTGGTCGTGGCGGCCGGCTTCCAGGTGCTCGCCGTCCGCCGTGAGCTCGTCGCCGACATCCCCGGGCTGTACGAGGACGAGGAGAAGCCCGACGCGCAGCGCACCAAGGGGATCGCGGGCGCCATCGCCCGCGCGGGGCTCACCGACCGGGCGCCGGTGCTGATCGGCGTGATCACGGCCGTCACCTTCGTGCTCGGTACGGGTGCGGTGCTCGGCGCCCAGCTCACGGGCCTGCCGCCGGGCCGGGCGCTGGACGGCGCGCCCGTCTTCGTGGACGCCGTCGCCGAGACGGCGCAGGCGCTCGGCTCCTGGCTGATGGGCGCCGGCGTCGTCCTCATGCTCGCCATGGGGCGCCGCGCCTATAAGGACGCCTCGGCCCGCCGCACCATCGGCATCCTCTGGGACGTCGGCACCTTCTGGCCGCGCGCCGCGCACCCGTTCGCGCCCCCGTGCTACGCCGAGCGCGCCGTTCCGGACCTGACCTGGCGGATGGCCACCTGGACCGAGACCCACGACGGGCGCCTGGTCCTCTCCGGGCACTCCCAGGGCAGCGTGCTCGCGGCCGCCGCCGTCTGGCAGCTGGACCCGGTGACGCGCAGCCGGGTCGCGCTGCTCACGTACGGGTCGCCGCTGGAGCGCCTGTACGGACGCTGGTTCCCGGCGTTCTTCGGGCCCGCCGCGCTCACCGGGCTGCACCGCGAGATGGACGCCTGGCGCAACCTGTGGCGGTTCACCGACCCCATCGGCGGTCCGGTCCGCCTCACCTGTGAGGACGGCGCGGAGATCGACCGCGGGCCGCTGCGCGACCCGCTGGTCTTCGGGCGCACCCTCCAGCACCCGCTGCCCGCCCAGACCCTCGGACACGGTGATTACCAGGCGGACCCGGTGTTCGAGACGGCACGCGCCGAACTCCTCGCCCACCTGGCGCCCGGGATACCGCAGCAGCCCGGCGGGCCGGACGTCGAGCGGGACCCCGGCCCCGGAGAGCGGCCCGCCGCGTCTCAGGGCAGCGCCGGCAGGTCCTCGGAGTAGAGGTGCGTGAGGTCGTCGGTGTTCGGGTCGGGGAGCTGCGCCACCCGGCCCGCGTGCCGTTCGACCATCGCCTCGAACGTCTGCCGGGCGGTGCGCCCGTTGCCGAACGACGGCCCCTTCGGGAGCGCGGTGAAGTACTTCAGCAGCGCCTCGGAGGTGCCGTCGGCGAGGTGGTACTCCTGCTCCTCGGCCTGCTGCCCGACGATCCGCAGCAGCTCCTCGGGGTCGTAGTCGCCGAACCTGATGGTCCGCGAGAAGCGGGAGGCGACACCGGGATTGACCGCCAGGAAGCGCTCCATCTCGGCGGTGTAGCCCGCCACGATGACCACCACCGCCTCCCGGTGGTCCTCCATGAGCTTCACCAGGGTGTCGATCGCCTCGCGCCCGAAGTCGCGCCCGGAGTCCTCCGGGGACAGCGCGTACGCCTCGTCGATGAAGAGCACCCCGCCGCGGGCCCGGTCGAACGCCTCCTGGGTACGGATGGCCGTCGACCCGATGTGCTCGCCGACCAGGTCCACCCGGGAGACCTCCACGAGGTGGCCGCGCTCCAGTACGCCCAGCGACGCCAGGATCTCGCCGTACAGCCGTGCGACGGTGGTCTTGCCCGTGCCGGGGGAACCGGTGAAGACCAGGTGGCGGCGGACCGAGGCGGCCTTCAGGCCCGCCTGCCGCCGGCGCCGCCCCACCTCGATCATGTTGATCAGGCTGCGCACCTCGCGCTTGACGCTGTCCAGGCCGACGAGCGTGTCCAGTTCGCCGAGGACCTCCTCCGAGGGCCGGGTGTCCAGGATGGGCTCGGCGGGCGTCTGAGGCGCCGTGGGCGCCACGGGAGCGCCGCCCAGCAGGCCGGCCGTGCCCGCGGGCTGCGCGGCGGTCACAGGCGCCGGAGCGGCCGTCGGAGAGGGCAGACCGGTCGGCGCCGCCGCGGCCGCCGGCTGGGTCATCCGGCTCTCGTCGCTGGTGCAGTCCACCGCCGTCGGCCCGTCCTCGGCGAACTCGTACCCGCCGCGCGCGCACCGCTCCGTGCGGCACCGCGTCAGCGTCGTGCGGCAGCCGTCGATCACGTGGAAGCCGTAGCCGGAACTGCCCGTGACCCGGCAGTTGTGGAAGGTGCCGCGGCCCTCCGCGGACACGTAGAAGCCCGCTTCGGCCGGCGTGCTGACCGTGCACCGCTCGACGTTCGGGTCGGCGCCCTTGGTGACGATCACGCCCGTCTGGGTGTCCTCGATCGTGCAGCCCGAGAGCGTGCCGCCGCTCCCGTGGTCGCGGAACCACGCGCCGGTCGCGGCCTCCCGGATGCGGCAGTCGTCGAGCTGCACGGTCGCGCCGTCGCTGACCGAAACGGCGGTGTTCCGTACCTGCGCGAGATCGGAATCGACCACATCCGCCCGCGAACCGCGGTCCAGCACGAAGAGCGCGTCCGGCACGTCGTGCACCCGGGTCGAGTCCAGGACGGCCGTCGCGCCGTCGCTCACCCACACCGCCGGGTAGTCGCCCGTACTGTCGTGGATCTCGCACTGGTTGGCGTCCACCCGGGTGCCCGGGTCCCATACGGACAGGCCGTTGCGCCCGAAGTGCCGCACCCGGCTGCGGGTCAGCGTCAGCACCGAACGCGACCTCAGGTCCAGCGCGTTCTCCGGTATGTCGTGGATGTCGCAGTCGGCGACCGTGAGCACCGCGTCCGTGTCCAGGGTGATGCCGTCGGCCGAAGTGCGGTGCACCGTGCAGTCGGTGAGGTGTCCGGTGGCGCGCGAGGCGATCTGCACGCCCGCGCCCTTGATCTCGTACAGTTCGCAGCCGACCGCCTCGACCGCGCTGCCCTCGCCGTTCACCGTCAGGCCGGCGCCGTTCGCGTGGTGCACCCGGCAGCGCTCCAGCCGCGGATGCGCCCCGCCGCGCACCGCCACGCCCGCCTGTCCGGCCGCCAGCACCTCGCACTCCTCGAAGACGCCGCCCGCCCCGTCCAGCACGCTGATGCCCACGCCGCCCGGATTGTCGACCGTGCAGTGCCGCACCGTGGGCCGGGCGCCGCCGCGCACCTCGATACCGGTCGCGGACCGCGTCACCACGCGCAGCCCGGTGAGCTCCGGCGCGCCGTCCTCCACCAGGAGGGCGGGCGCCGCCGAGTCCTGCGCCTCCACGTGCAGGTCCTGCAGAGTCGCCGAGGCGCGTACGGTCAGCGCGACGCCGTCGGCGGGCGCGATCCGCACCGAGCCGCGTGCCCCGTCGGGCCCGCGCAGCGTCACCGCGCGGCGCAGCACGAGGTTCTCCCGGTACGTGCCCGCCGCGACGGTCAGCACATCGCCGTCCCCGGCTGCTTCGAGGGCGGCGGCCAGGGAGCTGTACTCCCCTGTGCGACGCCGCCAGCGCGACGTCCCGGAGTGCGTGACCTGGACCGAGCCCTGTGCCATGGCGATGTCGTGCCCCCACCTCGTGCGGCTGTTTCCGGCCCGCGGTGGTACGCGCGTGTATGTCCGCGTACGGGCTGCGCAGGCCCCAGCCGAGCGGCTGGCTGCACCACCGTAGCGCGCTCGGCGTACGGCAGTTGACGTGGTCGGCACCTCGTCCTACGGGCGGTGACGCACTCCGTGTCCTGCGGGCGGCGCGTGCTCAGCTGCCGGCGCCGGCCCGTCCCCAGTCCTGGCCCGCGCGCTCCCACTCCTCGTCCCAGCGGCGGTACCGGCGGCGCATCAGCTGCCACAGCACCAGCCTGCGGCCGCCCTCGACCGCGGCGCCGGCCAGCGCCGCCGCGCCCAGGCCGGCGAGCACCGCATGGGAGTTCGCGGTCGTGACGTCCAACGGGCGGGGCACGATCCGGCCGCGGTCGTCGGTCCAGATCCGGAAGCGGTCACCGGGCACCACCGGACGCGGCGCCGCAACGGGCCCGAGGTGCCGGCTGCCGTCCACGCCGCGCCAGTTGGCGAGCACCCTGCGGTGCGCGTCGCGCCGCGTGGCCGTCTCGGGGTCGGGGTCCACGGGGGGATGCGGCAGCAGCCGGTCCACCTGGACCCGCACCAGGTGCCGTTGGGCGTGCTGGGTCCGTACGGTGTCCAGGAGTGCGTCACCGGCGGTCCGGGCGGTCGCCCAGCCGACCGCCGAGGCCCCGAACGCGATCAGGAGGGCGGCGCCGAGCGCCAGCCACGCCTCGGCGAGATCGGTCCTGCGCCGCAGCGGATTACGCCGCCAACGCCACAGTCCACTCATCGCTCGCACGGTCCGGCACCCCCTTCCGTGTCCGTAACTACCTCATTGGGGGCCCTTCATGCACGGTGTTCATGAAGAGCGCGCAAAATCACCGGACGGGTACGGGCCGCCACTCTATCGCCGTCGGGGGCGGCGATCGGGGCGGCGGTCGGGATGGCGGTCGGGATGGCGGGCGCGCGGTGAGAGGCCGGGAGAGGGCGCAGACGTACGCGGGGTGCCCTCCGGGCGCAAGAGGTCGCTCAAGAGCGTCCAGCGGCCCTCCAGAGGCCTTCTCGCGGGTGTTTCAGTACAGTCGTATCGCCAGTGTGACCACCGCGCCGGCCGCCGCGCCCGCGGCGATCGTCAGCCGGTCGGCGACCAGCCGGGCCATCCACAGCCCGCGCCCCGTGGGCGCGCCGTCCAGGCCCGGCAGCAGTTCGGGGATGACGTCCTCCGTGAAGCCCGGGCCCGAATCGATGACCAGGCACTCCAGTTCGTCGTCGATCCGGCGCAGGACCAGCCGGCCGCTGCCGCCCGCGTGCTCGACGGCGTTACCGGCAACCTCGTCCACCGCCAGCACGAACTCCCCGCGCCGCGGCTCGGCCAGGCCCTCACGGGCCGCGCACTCCTCGACGAGCAGCCGCACCTGCGGGAGCAGCCGGGCGGTGAAGCGCCGCTGCAGCAGGTATCTGACGCTCGGTTCGTCGCCGGCGCCCTGGGGACGAGCGGACTCGGGGATCAGCACGGTCGCGTCACCTCCGACAGCGTCAGCCGCGAAATCGATGCCGCTCCCAGCCGCTGGAGCGTGCGGAGCTGTACCGGGTCGCCGCGGACCTCGACCCGGGGAAGGCCACTCGCCCCCTGGACGAGCGTGAGGAGGCCGGTGGCGCAGCCGACCGACAGGAAGTGCAGCCGGCTCAGGTCCACGACGAGCCGGCCCGCACCCGTGCCCTGCGCCAGGGCGAGCTCCAGGGCGGTGAGGAACGGCTGCTTCGTCGCGGCGTCGGCCTCACCTACGAAGCGGAGCGCGCCGTCCGGGGTCCGCTCCGTGTGCATCGCGCCGAGCTGCTCCAGGAGGTTGCGGGGATGCGCCTCAGCCATGGCGGTCAGCACCTCCGGCGCGAACCAGCGCCGGTCGTACGCGCAGATCTCGCTGTACGGGCGGCCCTTGAAGAGCTCGTGGGCGTTCGACTCGCGGTGCATCATCGTGTGCACGTCCGCGCCGAGGTCCGGCACCCAGTGCATGTCGATGAAGGCCCGCAGGCCCGTGTACCCCTCCGCGACGGCCTGTGCGGTCTCCTCGCGCAGCCGGCTCCACTGCCGGTCCGCCGTGAAGGCGGGGTCGGGGCTGATGAGCCGGCGCATGCTGCTGAGCACCAACTGGCCCCTGATACGGGCCGTCGCCGTCGTGCGGTTGGGGAAGTCCAGCCGCGCCAGGACCTCTTCCTCGGGCAGACCGGGGCGCGGGAAGACGATGACCCGCTCGCCGCGGGCCAGACCGAGCCGGGTGAAGGCCGTCAGGACGTCCCAGCGGATCTCGTCGTCGTCGTAACTGACGAAGGCGTGGTCGCCGGGCCGCATCCGGTGCACCGGGATGAGGCGGTCTCGCGCCGCGTCCCCGGCAGGCATGCGCACGTGAATCTCCCTGTCGCCACCGCAATGCGCTCACTTTATGCAGGCGGAACAGGGCCCCGCAACGCGGTGGGCGAGGGCGGCGCCGCCGGGTCGGCGGACTCGGGACGCGGCGGTGCGCGGAAACGTGGTGGCGGCTGCGTAAGGACACGGGCTGACGTCAGCTCAGGACCTCGAAGGGGTCGCCGGCACAGAGGGTGCCGCGCGACTC
Organism: Streptomyces sp. NPDC026301; assembly: GCF_055567935.1. NCBI lineage: Bacteria > Bacillati > Actinomycetota > Actinomycetes > Kitasatosporales > Streptomycetaceae > Streptomyces > Streptomyces sp. NPDC026301. The sequence continues at coordinate 103,981 of NZ_JBVHPN010000002.1, forward strand.
GGGTATGAGGTTCTGCCCGAACACCAGGTCGTCGCCGAAGCGGCGGTGGCGGGCGAGCGTGCGCAGCGGCTCCTTGCCGCGCTCGGCGGTGCGCTGGTCGGTGGTGGTCACCACGCAGCGGCCGGAGGGCTTGGCGACACGGAAGGCGATCTCGCCGATCCGCACCCGCTTCCAGCCGTCCTCTGCCCACGGGGCCGTGCCCTCGATGACGACGTTCGGCCGGAAGCGGTCCATGGGCAGCGGGCCCTCGTCGGCGTGGTCGCCCTGGGCGATCAGGGAGTTGAGCGCGTCCAGCGAGGACGACGTGGTGAGCAGCAGCGGGAAGGCGTCGGCGAAGCTCACCGTCTCACCGGGCAGGGCGTAGTCCTGGCGCACGGACCGGCGCACGGCTGGATTGTCCATGTGCACGAGCGTGACCTCGGCGCCCAGGTACGTACTGAACCACTCGGCGGCCGCGGCGGACGCGGGCACGGCGTCCACCTTGTCGTGCCAGACCTGCACCGGCACGGTCGCGCCGGGGACAGGGACCTCCACGGACAGGTCCTGCATCCCCGGCGCGCTGAGCCCGATTCCCCCGTCGGGCCGCGCCTCCGCGACGGCCAGTGCCAGCCGCGGCCGGGACCGCTGCGTGACGAGCCGCCGCTCCTCGTCGACCAGCAGCCAGCGCCGGTCCCCGGCCAGGCCCCATGGCTCCACGGCGGCCGAGCCGGGGGAGGTCCCCGCAAGAGACTTCACCGGGTACAGCTGGAGGGCACGGAGGCGCGAGTTCGGCATGTGCCCATCCTGCCAGCCGGGTCGGACATTTGACCGGGCGGCCGGACAGTTGGCCGAGCGGGCGGCGGGTCAGTAGCCCCGCGGATGCTGCGGGCGGCCGTACGGATCCTCGTACGGAGCGGGGCGCGGCGCGACCGGGGCCGCCGGGCGCATCGCTTCGTACCCCGTGCTCATCGGGCGCCGCGGCTGCTGCTGGCCCGGGTATCCCTGGGGGCCGGCGGCCTGCTGCGGGATGTAGGGCGTGGGCGCGGGCTGCATCGGAGCCTGGCCGGGATAGCCGTGCTGGGCGGGGGCCGCGGAGGGGCCGGAGGGGAGCGCGGGCAGCGCCGGCAGGGCCGGTGACGAGTAGGACGAGGACGAGGACGAGCCGACGTCGTACGGAGGCTGGACCCTGATCGGCGCGATCTGGGGTGTGCCGCGCTCGGCGACGAGGCTGTCGTAGATCGGGGTGTCCGGGAAGGAGGGCGAAGCGTAGTAGCCGCCGCCGTAGGTAGAGCGGGGGGAGGTCATGCCTCTTAAGTTAAGCCCACGATGTGCTGGTTGGGGAGCCTGAAAAGAGGGTTGTTTTACGTGTCGGTAGTGGTTGCGGATCACTAATGTGAGCGAACTCGGGGAAATCGGTCGCCAACGCCCGTTTGAATCGTGTAAAGGGCGGCTCACTGGGAGGTGAAATCTTGCCTCCTGCGAGGCATCCGGGAGCCCTCGGAGAACCCCTAGGTTGGAAGGGCGGCGCGCCGCGAAGCGGGAGCGCGAATCCGAAGGAGGCGGCCATGTCGATGCCCAAGGGGGGCAACGCTCCGGTGGATGCCGGAGCGGTACGGATCGAGCTGAGCTGGCGGACCGGAAGCGGCGTGCCGGACGTGGACGCCTCGGCGCTGCTGCTGAGCGGCGGGAAGGTGCGCGACGATGGCGACTTCGTGTTCTACAACCAGCCGGCGCACGCCTCGGGCGCCGTGCGCTACGAGGGCAAGCGCGCGGCGGCGGGCACCACGACCGACACCCTCGCCGTCGACCTCACCGCCGTCGAGCCGGCCGTCGAGCGGGTGGTGCTCGCGGCCTCCGCGGACGGCGGAACGTTCGGTCAGGTGCCCGGGCTGAGCGTCCGCCTCCTTGACGCGACGGGCGCGGGCCCCGGGAGTGCCGCGCCCGCGGCCTCCGGTGGCGCCGAGCTCGTACGGTTCGACAGCCAGGACGCCACCGTGGAGACCGCCTTCGTGCTCGGCGAGCTCTACCGGCGGCAGGGCGGCTGGAAGTTCCGGGCGGTCGGCCAGGGCTACGACAGCGGGCTCGCCGGGCTGGCCACGGACTACGGGATCAGCGTGGACGACCCGGAGACGCCCCCGGCCGGGCCGGCTGCCCAGGCAGCGCCCGCGGCGGCTCCCGCGGCGCCCGTAGCGCCCGCGGCGGCTCCAGGGGCGCCCGCAGCGGCGCCGGCGCACGCCGTGCCTCAAGGTCAACCCGCCGCGTCAACTCCCGCGCCCCCGGCGCACGGAATGGGCACGCCCGCCCCCGCTCCGGTACGCCTGTCGAAAGTCACCCTGACGAAGGATGCCCCCGCCGTTTCGCTGACGAAGCAAGGGGGCACCTCGGGCGCGATGCGGGTGAACCTCAACTGGCAGACCCGCCCGCAGCCCCCGGGATCGGGGTGGGGCCGCAAGATCGGCCGTGCGCTCGCCGGCCCCGCGGCCCTCGACCTCGACCTGTGCGCGCTGTACGAGCTGACCGACGGCAGCAAGGGCGTCGTACAGGCCCTCGGCAACGCCTTCGGCTCCCTGCACGCCCCGCCGTTCATCCACCTCGACGGCGACGACCGCACCGGCGCCGTGGCCGCCGGCGAGAACCTCACGGTCAACCTCGACCAGCAGCGCCTCATCAAGCGGATCCTGTTCTTCGTCACCATCTACGAAGGCGCGCGCAGCTTCGCCGACCTGAACGCCACGGTCACCCTCACACCGCAGCGCGGCGCCCCCATCGACTTCTCCCTCGACGAGTGCACCGTCCCCTCCAACGTCTGCGCCCTGGCGCTGCTCATCAACACCGGCACCGAACTGGTCGTCCAACGGGAGGCCCGCTACCTCGTCCCCGAACGGGGCGTCAGCCCGCAGCGCACGGTGGACCAGGCGTACGGGTGGGGGATGCGGTGGGCACCGGGGCGGAAGTGAGACGGACAGCCGCGCGCGGACCGACGCCTCCGGGCCCCGCCCGCGCCGCTAAGCGCCCTCGGACGCCTCCCCGGGGGCGGTGGTCCCCGCCCCCGTAGGCGGCGCCCCGTACGTCCGCCCTTTCCAGGCGGCGCCGCGCCCCCGGTAGTGCTGCACGGCCGAATCGACCGTCATCAGGAGGTACAGCAGCGCGGTGAACGGCAGCAGGGGAGCGGTCCACGGCGGCTGCCTGTAGTAGCGCAGCATCGGAAGGTACGTTCCGGTCATCACGGCCCACGCCGCGCCTCCGAGCAGCGCGGTCGGCGCGCTGCCGCCCACCGCGCCCGTGAGCAGCGCGACGGGCGGCACCAGATAGACCAGCGCGAGGCCCAGCACCGTGCCCGCCAACAGCAACGGGCTGTGGAGGAGTTGCGCGTACGCGCTGCGCGCCACCATCCGCCATAGATCGGCCAGGCGCGGATACGGGCGCACGCTGTCCACGTGGTCGGCGAGCCCGAGCCAGATGCGCCCCGTGGACGACCCCGCGCGGCCCCCGGAGCGCTTGACGGCGCGGGCCAGTGTCACGTCGTCGATCACCGCGTGCCGGATGCTCGCCGGGATCCCGGCCCGCTCGGCGGCGTCCCGGCGCAACAGCACGCAGCCGCCGGCCGCCGCGGCGGTACGCGCGCCGGGCCGGTTCACCCAGCGGAACGGGTACAGCTGCCCGAAGAAGTACACGAACGCCGGGACGATCAGCCGCTCCCAGAAGTCCGCGACCCGCAGCCGCGCCATCTGCGACACCAGGTCCAGGTCGGCCGTGCGGGCGGCGGAGACGAGCGCGCGCAGGCTGTCCGGCCCGTGCGCGATGTCGGCGTCGGTCAGCAGTACGTACTCCGCGTCCGTACGCTCCCGGGCGAGCGCCATGCCGTGCCGCACGGCCCACAGCTTGCCGGTCCAGCCCGGGGCCGGCTCGCCGGGCGAGGCCACGGTCAGCGGCAGCCCGCCGCGCTCGGCGGCCAGCGCACGGGCCAGCTCCCCGGTCCCGTCCGTACTGCCGTCGTCGACGAGGAAGACCTCGGCCCGCCCCGGGTACGCCTGTGCCAGCACGGACGGCAGGCTCACCGGCAGTACCTCGGCCTCGTCCCGCGCGGGGACGACGACGGCCACGGAGGGCCAGTCCCCGGGGTCTTCGCCGGGCTCTTCCCGAGGCGCCTCGCCGGGCTGCTCTTCGGGGTCTGCGCCCCGCCCGCCCACAGGTGCCGTCCCCGCAGCCTCCGTAGGTACGGCGCGCTCCCTGCATACCGTGCGCGAGGGCGGCCTACGTGCGGTGCCCGGTGGCAGTCGCACATCCGTCCGCCAGAAGAAGCCCTGGCCCATCAGGAGCCAGACCCACGCCACCAGAGACGCCCCAGCGATCCACGCCATCACAGCCACCCCGGCAGTCTGCCCCATGGCGCGGCGGGCACCCGGGACCCGGCCCGGTGCGGCCCGTACCGGGGCCCGCTGAGTAAGGTGTCCGGGTGAAGATCGCACTCATGGACTCCGGTGCCGGCCTGCTCGCGGCCGCCGCGGCCGTGCGGCGGATGCGCCCCGACGCCGGCCTCGTCCTCTCCTGCGACCCCGACGGCATGCCCTGGGGCCCGCGTACACCCGCTGACCTCACCGAGCGCGCGCTCGCCGTGGCCAGAAACGCCGCGGCGCACAAGCCGGACGCCCTGATCGTCGCCTGCAACACCGCCTCCGTCCACGCGCTGCCCACGCTGCGCGCCGAGCTGGAGCCGGAGCTGCCGGTCGTCGGGACCGTCCCCGCGATCAAGCCGGCGGCGGCCGGCGGCGGCCCGGTCGCGATCTGGGCCACGCCCGCCACGACCGGCAGCCCGTACCAGCGCGGCCTGATCCGGGCCTTCGCGGCGGACATCGACGTCGCCGAGGTGCCCTGCCCCGGTCTCGCCGACGCGGTCGAGGCGGCCGACGACGCGGCCATCGCCGCCGCGGTCGCCGCCGCGGCGGCGCTCACCCCACCGGACGTACGGACCGTGGTCCTCGGCTGCACGCACTACGAGCTGGTCGCCGACCGCATCAGGGACGCGCTGCAGCGCCCGGAGGGGCCCGCGCTCACGCTGCACGGTTCCGCCGAGGCCGTCGCCGCCCAGGCGCTCCGCCGCATCGGTGCCCAGCCGGCTCCGGCGGCCACGCCCAGCGGCGATCTGACCGTGATCCTCAGTGGGCGCACCGCCGCGCTTCCGGAGGCGGCCCTCGCCTACGAAGAGGGCAGGCTGCTCTCCGGTATCCCCGCGATCGGCGAACCGGCGGCCGCGGGACCGGCCTGCTAGGAGGGAGCCCAGGGGGCCCCAGGGGACGCGGCGCAACGAGGTCGGCCCGTTACGGAACGCGCCAATCGAACGACCGGCTCCGTCTCCGTATGAGCAATCGGTGCCTCCTGTCTCACGCGTCACAGAGAGTCGCGTTGCCCGCTGCCGGGCGGAGCCAGTACGCGTACGCTGCCAACCATGAGGGACCACCCCCAGGAGGGGGCAGCAGCCCCCGACAGCAGCGACGCCCGCCCGGCCCGGCACTCCGAGCACGGTCACGGCGGCGCGCCCGCCCCTGACCGGCCGTCCGCGGAGTCCCACGGTGTGCGGGACGACGCGCCGTGCGCCTCCGTGCCCGACGTCTGGCACGGGCGCGCGACCAATCGCTTCCAGTGGCTGCTGGCCGCGGTCGGCGCGGCCTGTATGGCGCTCGGCATCGAATTGGCGGTCGACAACGCCTGGACGTCGGGCCTCACCGCCCTGGTGATGGCCGTCGTCGGCTGTGTCGCCGCCGGGCTGCTCGTCCTCTTCGGCACGCTCGCCTTCGTGCACGTGGCCGTGCGGGTCGACAAGGACTGCCTGGAAGTGCGCTGCGGGCACATGGGGCTGCCGCGCCGCCGCATCCCGCTCTCGCACGTGGTCGACGTCGACTTCGCGCCCCGCGTCACGCCCTGCCACTGGGGCGGCTGGGGCTACCGCTGGCGCCCGGAACAGGGCACGGGCGTGATCGTGCGCCGCGGCGAGGCGGTGATCCTCCGGCTCGGCGACGGCCGTACCTTCACCGTCACCGTCGACGACGCGGAGGCCGCGGTGCGCTGCATCCGCTCCCGCCTCGGCCTCCAGCCGAAGCCGGCCCACGGAGCCGCGTAGCCGAGGCCGGCTCAGCCGCAACGCCCCGGAAGCGTTTCGTCCGCTCCCGGGATGGTCGTTAGGGTGCGGGGCATGGCGACACCCGACTTCATCCGCGAAATCCGCGCGACCGCCGGCCACCAGCTGCTCTGGATGCCCGGCGTCAGCGCCATCGTCTTCGACGACGAGGGCCGGGTGCTGCTGGGACGCCGCGTCGACAACGGCCGCTGGTCGATCATCGGCGGCATCCCCGAGCCGGGCGAGCAGCCCGCCGTCACCGCCGTACGCGAAGTCCACGAGGAAACCGCCGTCCACTGCGTCCCCGAACGCCTCCTCCTGGTCGAGGCGCTGCAGCCGGTCACGTACCCCAACGGCGACCGCTGCCAGTTCATGGACATCTGCTTTCTCTGCCGGGCGGAGAGTGGCGAAGCCCGTGTCAACGACGATGAATCACTCGAGGTTGGCTGGTTCGAACTCGACGCTCTGCCCCCGCTGGACGAGTTCGCCCTGCACCGCATCAAGCTGGCCAAAGAGGAAGCGCCGACTTGGTTCCAGGGCATCGGCGAGGCGTAAGAGCCGTACGTCCGGGGCCCACGCCGCGGTGTCAACGTGTCACACGGTTACCGGGCTCTCGTACTGATTGGCGGCTCGCCGCTCCGAGGCGGCGCCGTGGATGCCCGTACCACCAGCTTCGGGTCCAGTACCGCCTCCTGCGGCTCCACCCCCTGTCCTTCGAGCCGTTCGACGACGAAGCGCACGGCGCGCTCGGCCAGCAGGGCCGGGTCCTGGCGGACCGTTGTGAGGCCGATGGGCATGAGGTGGGACAGGTGGCTGTCGTCGTAGCCGACGACCGAGAGGTCGTCCGGTACGTCGATGCCGGCCCGGGTGAATGCCATCAACAGGCCCAGCGCGCAACGGTCGTTGCCCGCCAGGACGGCCGTGGGCAGGCTGTCCTCCGCCAGTAGCAGACGGGCCGCCGCGACGCCCGCGTCCTCCGTGTGCCGGCCGGGCAGGACGCGTGTTTCGGCGGCCAGGCCGTGCCGGCGCATCGCCGCGCGGTAGGCGCGGCGGCGCTCGGCCGAGCCCGGGTCGCGGCCGCCGTCGACATGGACGATCCGGCGATGGCCGAGGCCGATGAGGTGAGCCATGGCCTGGCGTACCCCCTTGGCCTCGGCGGTGTGCACATTGTCGATGCGGGCGCCCACGATGCGACGGCCGACCGATGCGGCGACCGTGCGCTGCCCGAGAGCGTCGAGGTAGGCGGGATCCGAGGCGGGGCCGAGCAGGATCAGCGCCTCGCAACGGTGGCTGAGCAGTGCCTCGACGGCCTTCTGCTCGGAGCGGCCGGGGGCGTTGGCGGACAGCAGTACGTCATAGCCGCGCCGTTCGGCCTCCGGGTAGACGGCCTCGACGAGGTCGGCGTCGAAGGGCTGGTGCACGGTGAGCAGCACGCCGAGCGTCCGGCTGCGGCCCCGGGCGAGCAGCCGGGCGGCGTTGTCGGGGCGGTAGCCGAGCTCGTCCGCGACGCGCCGCACGCGCTCGCGGGTTTCCCGGCTCGCCCCCGGGCGGTCGCGGAAGACGAGGGAGACCAGGGCTCTGGACACCCCTGCTTTCTCCGCGACGTCGGACATGGTGGGGCGCCGCTCGCCTGATATGTCCATCTTTGCCCCATCCTTTCGAGCTGCATCACGCGGGAAAGCTCTGCGCAACGACCTATTGACATGACATTTGCGCGAGGGCAATCATACTGCGGACTAGAGCGCGCTAGTAGAGCGCGACAGCCACTGTCGTCGGCCCACTGTCATCGCCTACTGCCCTCGCCCACGGATTCCCGGTCCGAACCCACGGGGCCCGAGGAGTGAGGGGGCGAAGGCGCCGTCGATGTACTGCCCGTCGCCGTCCGTGCCCGCGTCCGCCCGGCCGACTGCGGCCTTCCGGAGCCCGACACCCGATCGATCGGTAGGAGGTGGCCATGGACGTCAGGGACGACGCGATGGCCCACACCGCACCACCCGCCCGCACAGGAGACACACCGCGCCCCGTGACACGCCGGCTGCGGGTCGTCACCGTCATCGCCACCTTCGGTGGACTGCTCTTCGGCTACGACACCGGCGTCATCAACGGCGCACTGCCGTACATGAAGGACGACCTCGGCCTCACTCCCCTCACGGAGGGCCTGGTCACCAGCTCTCTCCTGCTCGGCGCGGCCCTGGGGGCGGTCGTCGGCGGAAGGCTCTCGGACGCCCGAGGCCGGCGCCGCAACATCCTGTTCCTCGCCGTGCTGTTCTTCGCGGGGGCGCTGGGCGCCACACTCGCGCCCGACACCGCAGTGATGATCGCGGCGCGCTTCGTGCTCGGCCTCGCGGTGGGCGGTGCGTCGGTGACCGTGCCGGTGTATCTCGCGGAGGTCTCGCCGGCCGAGCGCCGTGGCGCACTCGTCACCCGCAATGAACTCATGATCGTCAGCGGGCAGTTGCTGGCGTTCACCTCGAATGCGGTCATCGCCCACGTCGGCGGCGAGTCCGGCGGCGTCTGGCGCTGGATGCTGGTGATCGCGACAGTGCCCGCCGTGGTGCTGTGGTTCGGGATGCTGGTGATGCCGGAGAGTCCGCGCTGGCTGGCCGCGCAGGGCCGCTTCAACGACGCCTTCGAGGTACTGAAGCAGGTCAGGTCCGAGCAGCGGGCCGAGGCCGAGCTGGGCGAGGTCACCGCGCTCGCCGTCAAGGACGAGCAGGAGAAGCTGGGGGGCTGGCAGGACCTCAAGTCCACCCCGTGGATCCGCCGGCTGATGTGGGTGGGCTTCGGCATCGCCGTCGTACAGCAGATCACCGGCGTCAATACGATCATGTATTACGGCACGCAGATCCTCACCGACGCCGGGTTCGCCGCGGAAGGCGCGCTGACGGCGAACATCGCCAACGGCGTGATCTCCGTTCTCGCCACCTTCGCCGGCATCTGGCTGCTCGGCCGGGTCAACCGTCGACCCATGCTGATGGCCGGTCAAATCGGTACGACCAGCGCCCTGTTGCTCATCGGCGTCTTCTCGTACACCATGCCGGCGGGCGACGGACGTGCCTACGCCGTGCTCGCCATGACCGTCACCTTCCTCGCGTTCCAGCAGGGCGCGATCTCCCCGGTCACCTGGCTGATGCTCTCGGAGCTCTTCCCGACGCGGATGCGGGCCTTCGGCATGGGCATCGCCGCCGTGGTGCTCTGGCTGACCAACTTCGCGATCGGGCTCGCCTTCCCCTCGCTGGTCTCCGGGGTCGGCATCTCCCGCACCTTCTTCATCTTCGTGGCGTTCGGCCTCCTGGCTCTCGCCTTCGTGAAGCGGTACGTCCCCGAGACCAAGGGCCGCTCCCTGGAAGCCCTCGAAACGGAACTCCGCAACCGCTACTCCTGAATTCCCGCCCTCGGGCCCGCGAGGCGGCGGTCGACCGGGTCCGCCTGTGGCTTCGCCTGGGAGGAACGCGCCCGCGAATCCTCCGCTTTCCTGCCCGACCGCGAATCCTCCGCCTTCATGCCCGACCGCGAATCCTCGCCTTCATGCTCGACCGCATCACCAAGGAGCTTGTGCGATGAAACTGGGTATCTACACGGCGATCCTGCACGACCGGCCCCTCGAAGAGGCACTGTCGGCCATCGCCTCACTCGGACTGACCGGCGCCGAGATCAACGCGGGCGGCTTTCTGCCGGCCCCGCATCTGCCGGTCGACATGCTGCTGTCCGGAGCGTTGACCCCCGAGGCCTATCTGAAGCCGTTCGCCGATACCGGCATCGAGCTCACCGGACTCAACGTCAACGGCAATCCGCTGGACCCCGACCCGGTGGCGGGCCCCGCGCACGCCGCCGACCTGCGGCGCGCCATCCAGGTGGCGGGCCTGCTCGGGATCCGTCGTGTCGTGACCATGTCCGGGCTGCCGGCCGCCGAGGCGAGCGGCACCACCCCGGCCTGGAACGTCAACCCCTGGCACAGCGCCTTCCTCGACTCCCTCACCTACCAGTGGGACACCGTCGCCGTCCCCTTCTGGCGGGAGATCGAGGAGCTGGCCGCCGCCCACGGGGTGCAGGTCTGCATCGAGATGCACCCGCAGAACCTGGTGTTCAACCCGGCGACCTTGAAGCGGCTGGTCGAGCGCACCGACGCGACCCACATCGGCGCCGAACTCGACCCCAGCCACCTCTTCTGGCAGGGCATCGACCCGGTGGCGGCCATCGAGGACCTGGGTTCTCTGGTATTCCACGCCGCGGCCAAGGACACCCGGATCAACGCGGACCGGTGCCGGGTCAACGGCGTCCTGGACGACCGCTTCACCAAGGTCACCGCCAACCCGGTCGGACTCGGCGGCCACCACACCCTCAACCGCTGGCCACAGGACTCCAGCTGGGACTTCGTGGCGGTGGGACGCGGCCACGACGAGGCGTTCTGGGGCCGCTTCCTGGACGCACTGCGGCGGGTCGACCCCGACATGGCGGTGAACATCGAGCACGAGGACATGGAACTGGGGCAGATGGAAGGCCTGGAGGTGGCGGCGCGGACGCTGCTCAACGCGTCAGGAATTCCAGCGGTTCGCAGGAATTGCCAGTAGTTGCCAGTAGTTTCTCGTGTCCCGGGGAAAGTCGGCGATGCATTCCGGCCCGTGGGAAATGCGCAGGTGCCCAGGGGCTTCCGCGCGTCCGTTTCGTATGGTGGCGCAGTGGTGGGGCGCTCGCATGTGGAGTGGGGGAGTCGCTGGTCAGTGGGGGTGTGGGGCCGCCATGCGGGTGAAATCCGGGGGCGGTCGCACCGTTCGGGAGGAAATGCCGGCCCGTGGTCCGCGGCGCGGAATCCGTTTCGGTTCGGGGCGGGCGGTTACCCACGACGTATGGCACGGATAACGCGACCGGGGGGCCGGGAGGGCCCCGCTCGCCGCGCCGGTGAGGGCCCCGGGGAACCGACGGCCCGCATACCCGAGGCGCGGCACGAAGCAGGTACGGAGCCGGTTCCGCGCTCGGAGCAGGCCGACCGGCCGGGACCCGATCCGCTCGTCAAGCGGGCGGCGCCCGACGAGCCGACAGAGCTGCCCAAGAAGTCCTGGTGGGCCGTGCTGCGCGGCACGGTCAAGGAATTCAAGGACGACGAGCTGGCCGACCGGGCGGCGGCGCTGACGTACTACGGCGTGCTCTCGTTGTTCCCCGCGCTGCTCGTACTGGTCTCCCTGCTGGGCCTCGCGGGCGAGTCGGCGGGGCGGCAGGTGCTGGACACGCTGCACCGGCTGGCGCCCGGTTCCGTACGGCAGGTGCTCACCAACGCCGTGACGCAGCTGCAGGGCAACGCCGGGGTCGGCTCGCTGGTGGCGGTCGTCGGCCTGCTGGTCGCCCTGTGGACGGCCTCGGGGTATGTGGCGGCGTTCATCCGCAGCTCCAACGCCGTCTACGACGTCGCCGAGGGCCGCCCGATATGGAAGACCCTGCCGCTGCGGCTCGCCCTGACGGTGGTGCTGATGTTGCTGACCATCGTCAGCGCGCTCATCGTGGTGTTCACGGGCGGGCTCGCGCGGCAGGTGGGCACGGCGCTGGGCATCGGTGACACCGCGCTGATGGTCTGGTCGTTCGCCAAGTGGCCGGTCCTCGTGGTCCTGGTCACGACCATGATCGCGATCCTCTACTGGGGCGCGCCCAACGCGAAGGGCCGCGGCGCTCGATGGGTGACCCCCGGCAGCTTCCTGGCCCTGGTCATCTGGCTGCTCGCCTCCGCGGGCTTCGCGGTGTACGTGGGGAACTTCTCCTCCTACAACAAGACGTACGGGACCCTCGCCGGCGTGATCATCTTTCTCGTCTGGCTGTGGATCACCAATCTGGCCATTCTGCTCGGCCTGGAATTCGACGCGGAGCTGGCCCGCGAACGGGCGGTCGCCGGTGGCCATCCGGGCCAGGAGGAGCCGTACGTGGAGCCGCGCGACACCACGAAGTGGAGCGAGGAGGAACGCCGGCGGGCCGAGGCCCCGGGCGAAGCGTGATCCGCACAACGCGGCCACGGAAAGGCAGGTGATCGGTGATGAGTACTGCGGAGAAATCGGTGACGGACACTTCCGGGAGGACTTCCGGGAACCGGACGACGGTGCGCGGTACGCCCACGTATCCGTCCACGGAGCCGCAGCCGCAGCCGCAGCACACCGAGGAGTCGGTGGGCGAGCTGGTCTCCCGCGCCTCGCAGCAGCTCTCGCAGCTGGTACGCGAGGAACTGCAGCTGGCGCAGGCGGAGATGGCGCGGAAGGGCAAGCGGTTCGGCCTCGGTGGCGGGCTGTTCGGCGGCGCCGGCGTGATCGGCTTCCTCGCGCTGGAAGCCCTGGTGGTCGCCATGATCGCCGCCCTCGCGCTGGTACTGCCGGTATGGGCGTCGGCCCTGATCATCACCGGCGCACTCCTGGCGCTCGCCGGAATCCTGGCGCTGACCGGCAAGAAGCAGGTCGCCCGGGCGACCCCGCCGGCGCCCGAACAGGCGATCGCCGGCGTCAAGGCCGACGTCGCCGAGATGAAGGAGAAGGCCCACCGATGACCGGTAAATCCCAGAACAAGCACGCGTCCGAGTCCCCCACACCGGAGCAGCTGCGGGAGCGGGTGGAGCACACCCGCGAGGAGCTGGGCCGGACCGTCGAGGAGCTGGCCGCGAAGGCGGACGTGAAGGCGCGGGCGAAGGAGAAGGCCGGCGACGCCAAGGCCAAGGCGCAGGACAAGGCCGACGACGCCAAGGCCAAGGTCCAGGACGCCGTCGTGCACTCGCGGGCCCGGATCCAGGACAGGACCGCCCACGCGGCGCAGCGGGGTCCCGTTCCCGTGCTGGTCGTGACCGCCGCCGCGGTCCTCGTCTGGCTGCAGGTACGCCGGCATCAGCAGGGCGGCCGGGCCGCGCAGAGCGGTCACCGCCTCAGTGGGGCCGGCCGTCGCAGTACCCGTACCAGGAGGACCCGATGAACGCAGCGAAGATCGCGTACACGCCCGTCGGGGTGGCGCTGGGCGCCCTCAGCGGCATGATCGCCGGGGCGCTGTTCAAGCAGACGTGGAAGCGGATCGGGCACGAGGAGGACACCCCGAGCGCGAGAGATGAGGACCGTACCTGGAAGGAAGTGCTGCTGGCGGCGGCGCTGCAGGGTGCCATCTTCGCCGTCGTCAAGGCGGCCATGGACCGCAGCGGAGCCACCGCCACGCGCCGCATGACCGGGACCTGGCCGGGCTGAGACACGCGCCGCATGACCGGCCGGTGGGCGAACCGGAGGCCGGTAGGCACTCCGGACGCCTCCGGGATGCGGCCGGCCCGGAGAGCTGGTTCGCTGGGAGGGCCCCGTTTTTCTCGGGCGTGGTGTCTCGGACGTGGTGTCTCGGACGTGCAAGGAGTGATCATGGGCATGGACGGTGAGGTCGGCGGCCGGATCCGGCAGATGCGGGACAAGGCGAAGGAACTGTCGCAGGCCGCGGAACAGGCCAGCGATCCGCAGGACCGCAAGCGGCTCCAGGAGAAGGCGCGCAAGCTGGAGAGCCAGGCGGAGCAGGAGTCGAGCATGGGCAGCGGGGACATCTTCCCGATGCAGTGATGACGGCCGCCGCCCGGCGCGCAGCGGCCCCCGCGTGACGGAAGCGTGGCGGGCTGCCCGGCGGGAGGTCTTTTCCATCCTCTACAGTCACGTCCGTCCGCCACACCCGTGGCGGGCGGACGTTTCCGTGAGCGCGCCGCGCGCCGAGTCCGTGAGTGACGCAGGCCGCCCCGCAGCGTCACCCCATCGCCTTCCCGCAAGGACGGAACTTGAGCGCCATCACCATCGGACAGGCCGTCGTTCTCGGCATCGTGGAGGGGGTGACCGAATTCCTGCCCGTCTCCTCCACCGGGCATCTGAAGATCACCGAAGGGCTGATGGACATCCCGGTGGGCGACAAGGCCGTCGTCGCCTTCACCGCCGTGATCCAGGTCGGCGCGATCGCCGCGGTCTTCGTGTACTTCTTCCGCGACATCGTGCGGTTCCTCACCGCGTGGGGCCGCGGCCTCGCCCACCGCGACCAGCGGGACAACCACGACTACAAGTTCACCTGGTGGGTGATCTGGGCGACGATCCCGATCGTGATCGTCGGGCTGGCCGCGAAGCCGCTCATCGAAGGGCCGCTCGCCTCGCTGTGGGTCGTCGCGGGGTCGCTGATCGTCGGCAGCGGTGTGATGTGGGCGGCGGACCAGATGGGCCGGCACAAGCGCGGCGAGGAGGACACCACCTTCAAGGACGCCATGCTCGTCGGCTGCTCGCAGATCCTCGCGCTGCTCTTCCCCGGCTTCTCGCGCTCCGGCGCCACGATGTCCACCGGGCTGATCCTGGACCTGGACCGGGTCGCCGCCACCCGGCTGTCGTTCTTCCTCGGCCTGCCCTCGCTGACCGGCGCCGGCATCTACGAGCTGAAGGACGCGGTCGGCGGCGGGGTGAGCGTGCTGCCGCTCGCGGTGGGCACGGTCGTCTCCTTCGTCGTCGCGTACGCCTCGATCGCGTGGCTGCTGAAGTTCGTCGCCAAGCACTCCTTCAACGCCTTCGTCGTCTACCGGCTGATCATCGGCGTGCTGCTGTTCGGCCTGCTCGGGGCGGGTGTGCTGAACGCCTGACGGTGGCAGCGGCTAGGCTGGGAAGAGCGGTGATCATGTGCACATGCCAGAGGCCCGCCTCTCCACGCCCCAGCCCTCCACGTCTCCTCCCTCCATGCTGAACGAACCGGTCGACTCCGACGTCGATCTCCACGCCCCGCCGCGCCGCGCCCCACGGCGGCCGCGGCAGGGGCCCGTCGTGGCCGCCGTCGCGCTCGGCGGCGGCGTCGGAGCGGCGGCGCGCTACGGCGCCGCGCTCCTGTGGCCCACCCCCGCCGGCGCCTTCCCGTGGACGACGCTGGCCGTCAACGTGCTCGGCTGCGCGGTCATCGGCGTCTTCATGGTCGTGATCAGCGAGGCCCGGTCCGCGCACCGCCTGCTCCGCCCCTTCTTCGGTACCGGCGTGCTCGGCGGCTTCACGACCTTCTCCACGTACGCCGTGGACATCCAGCGCCTGGTCGCGCACGGGGCGGCCGCCACCGGCCTGGCGTATCTGGCACTGACCCTGCTCGCGGCCCTGGTGGCGGTGTCGACCGCCGCCGCAGGCACCCGCCGTGTCATCTCCTGGAGGCAGCAGTGAGGCTCACCGGCTCCGTCCTGCGCGTCACCGTCCTCGTCGGCGAGAACGACACCTGGCACCACCGGCCGGTGTACTCCGAGATCGTGCACCGGGCCCACCGTGCGGGCCTCGCGGGGGCCTCCGTCTTCCGCGGCATCGAGGGGTTCGGCGCCTCCTCGGTGATCCACACGAGCCGGCTGCTGTCCCTGAGCGAGGACCTGCCGGTGGCCGTCGTGATCGTCGATGCCGAGGACCGGGTACGGGACTTCCTGCCGCAGCTGGACGAGGTGGTCGGCGAGGGGCTGGTCGTCGTCGACGCGTGCGAGGTCGTCCGGTACACCGGCCGCGACCGCGGTGAAGGGGGCCGTGCGCGGTGAACTGGCTGCTCGTGATCGTCGGGGCCATGGCCGGGGCCCCGCTGCGCTACCTCACCGACCGGGCCGTCCAGTCCCGCCACGACACGGTGTTCCCCTGGGGCACCTTCACCGTCAACGTCGTCGGCTGCCTGGTACTGGGGCTGGTGACCGGCGCGGTGACCGCCGGCGGGGCGTCCTCCCAGGTACAGCTGCTGCTCGGCACCGGCCTGTGCGGCGCGTTGACCACGTACTCGACGTTCTCCTACGAGACGCTGCGGCTGGCCGAGGGCGGCGCGCGCTTCTTCGCCGTGGCCAACGCGGCGGGGAGCGTGGTGGCCGGCCTCGGCTCCGCCTTCGTGGGCGCGGGGGGGGGGGGGGGGGGGGGGGGGGGGGGGGGGGGGGGGGGGGGAGGGGGGGGGGGGGGGGGGGGGGGGGGGGGGGGGGGGGGGGGGGGGGGGGGGGGGGGGGGGGGGGGGGGGGGGGGGGGGGGGGGGGGGGGGGGGGGGGGGGGGGGGGGGGTTGTCCCCCCCCCCCCCCCCCCCCCCCGCCGCGGTTTCGGACAACGAAAAACCCCCGGTCCGGATCTCTCCGGGACCGGGGGTCCTCTGTGCGCGAGGGGGGAGTTGAACCCCCACGCCCTTTCGGGCACTGGAACCTGAATCCAGCGCGTCTGCCTATTCCGCCACCCGCGCATGGGTGTTGTCGTTCGATTCTCTCACCGGGGATCCGGGCCCTTCGGTCCGGGTCTTCGGCGGGAGCGCCTTTCGACATGGAAAACATTAGCACGCTGCGAGGGGTGCCTTCACACCCGTTCTCCGCAGGCCACCGCCCCGGCAGGTCATGGACCCGTCAGCCGTGCCGCCCTCCGGGCCGTCACCCGCCCGGCCCCGCCGCGGACATCCAATCCTCCCCGTCGCGTCAGTACGGCGCCCGCCGCAAAGGTCCATCCGTGCACCGCGTGCCCCCTCAACGGCCCCGCCCGCCCGAGGAGGTCGGCAGTTGCGGGACACTGTCGTGCGGCCGCATCTACGATCGCAGTCAGCATCGGACGGCGAGCGTGGGCAACCTTGTGAGAGGCGACACTCGTCCTCTGGGCGGGAAAGGGGAACCAGCTGTTTTCCCGACGCGTGGATACGATCAGTAAGCAGTACAGGGACGACCCTGAAGAAGACTGAGGAAGGAGGTGCCCCGTGGGAGTACTTAAACGCTTCGAGCAGCGTCTCGAGGGCCTCGTCAACGGCACCTTCGCCAAGGTGTTCAAGTCCGAGGTGCAGCCCGTGGAGATCGCGGGCGCGCTCCAGCGTGAGTGCGACAACAACGCCACGATCTGGAACCGCGACCGGACCGTCGTCCCGAACGACTTCATCGTGGAACTGAGCGCTCCGGACTACGAGCGCCTCAGCCCCTACAGCGGGCAGCTCGGCGACGAGCTGTCCAGCATGGTGCGGGACTACGCCAAGCAGCAGCGCTACACGTTCATGGGTGCCATCAAGGTCCACCTGGAGAAGGCCGAGGACCTGGACACCGGCCTGTACCGCGTGCGCAGTCGTACCCTCGCCGCCAGCACGTCCCAGCAGGGAGGCGCCGCACCCCAGGGTGCAGGCGCGGCCCGGGCCGGCCGGCCCGGCGGCGGACACGTGGGCCCGCCCCCCATGCCCTCGTCCCCGCCGCCCGGTGCTCCGCCGGCCGCGCGCCCCACAGCGGGCCCGCAGCCGCAGGCCCAGACCCGGCGCTGGATCGAGATCAACGGCACCCGCCATCAGATCTCGCGTCCGACGCTGGTTCTCGGCCGCAGCACCGACGCCGATGTGCGCATCGACGATCCGGGGGTCTCGCGGCGGCACTGCGAGATCCGGGCCGGATCGCCTTCCTCGATCCAGGATCTCGGGTCGACGAACGGCATCGTGGTGGACGGGCAGCACACCACCCGCGCTACGCTCCGCGACGGCTCGCGGATCGTCGTGGGCAGCACCACCATCGTTTACCGGCAAGCCGAAGGGTGAAGCGGGGGCAATGTCAGAGCTGACCCTCACGGTCATGCGGTTGGGTTTCCTCGCCGTACTGTGGCTGTTCGTCATCGTGGCCGTACAGGTCATCCGCAGCGATCTGTTCGGCACGCGCGTCACGCAGCGCGGCGCCGCCCGTCGCGGGGGCCAGGAGCAGCAGCGAGGCGCACAGCGGCAGACGGCGGCACCGCCGCAGGCGCAGCGTCGCCAGGAGAGCGGACGCGGCGGCAACAACCGCCAGCGCCGCGGCGCTCCCACCAAACTGGTGGTCTCCGAAGGGACCCTGACGGGCACGACGGTCGCCCTGCAGGGCCAGACCATCAGTCTCGGCCGGGCACACGACTCCACGATCGTGCTGGACGACGATTACGCCTCCAGCCGGCATGCCAGGATCTACCCGGACCGTGACGGCCAGTGGATCGTCGAGGACCTCGGGTCCACGAACGGCACCTACCTCGAGCGGACCCGGCTGACGACTCCGACGCCGATCCCGCTGGGAGCCCCGATCCGCATCGGCAAGACCGTCATCGAGCTGCGGAAGTAGTACGACAATGAGCGAGCGGAGCGAGCGAGCCGCGGCGGTCCTCTCGGCCGGCCCGTGCGCGCTCCCGACCGGAGGGTGGGCAGTGTGGCGCGAGACCGGCTGTACCCCGAGCCGACGGGCGAGGTGCGCATGAGTCTGTCACTGCGTTTCGCCGCGGGATCCCACAAGGGCATGATCCGGGAAGGCAACGAGGACTCCGGATACGCCGGCCCCCGCCTGCTCGCCATCGCCGACGGCATGGGCGGCCAGGCCGCCGGCGAGGTCGCCTCCTCCGAGGTCATCTCCACACTCGTCCAGCTCGACGACGACGTGCCCGGCTCGGACATCCTCACCTCGCTCGGCACGGCCGTGCAGCGCGCCAACGACCAGCTGCGCGTCATGGTCGAGGAGGACCCGCAGCTGGAGGGCATGGGCACGACCCTGACCGCCCTGCTGTGGACCGGGCAGCGGCTCGGCCTCGTGCACGTCGGCGACTCGCGCGCCTACCTGCTGCGCGACGGCGTGCTGACGCAGATCACGCAGGACCACACCTGGGTGCAGCGGCTGGTCGACGAGGGCCGCATCACCGAGGAAGAGGCCACCACGCACCCGCAGCGGTCGCTGCTGATGCGCGCGCTGGGCAGCGGTGACCACGTCGAGCCCGACCTCTCCATCAGAGAAGTGCGAGCCGGGGACCGGTACCTCATCTGCTCGGACGGGCTGTCGGGGGTGGTGAGCCACCAGACGATGGAGGACACCCTCGCCAGTTACCAGGGCCCGCACGAGACCGTGCAGGAGCTGATCCAGCTCGCGCTGCGCGGCGGCGGCCCGGACAACATCACCTGCATCGTGGCCGACGTACTGAACGTCGACGACACCGACACCCTCGCCGGGCAGCTCAACGACACCCCGGTGATCGTCGGCGCGGTCGCGGAGAACCAGCACCAGTACGACGACGGCGCCATGCAGACCCCGGCGGGCCGCGCGGCCGAGCTGGGCCGCGGCGGGCGCGGCGACGTGCCCCCGCAGCCGGCCGGCGGCTTCGGCCCGCCCGGGAGCGGCGGCGCGGAGACGGTGCCGCCGCAGGGCGCGTACGGCGCGTTCGTCGACGAGGACTACGCGCAGCCGCGGCGCCGCGGCCGGTGGCTCAAGCCGACGCTGATCGTCGCGCTGTGCCTGGCCGTGGTCGGCGGCGGACTGTACGCGGGGTACCGCTGGACGCAGTCCCAGTACTTCGTGGGTGCCAAGAGCGGGCATGTGGCCCTGTACCAGGGCATCAGCCAGGACCTGGCGTGGTTCTCCATGAACAAGATCGACCAGGACCACCCCGAGATCGAACTCAAGTACCTGCCCGCCTACCAGCGCAAGCAGGTCGAGGAGACGATCGCGGTCGACAGCCGGAACCAGGCTCTGGCCAAGGTCGGCGAGCTCGGCCAGCAGGCCGGCGCGTGCAAGTCCCTGCAGCAGCGGGAGGCCGCGGAGCGCGAGGCGGCCCGCAAGAAGAGCGAACGCCAGGCCGGCGGCACCGCCGGTACGAAGCCGGGCGCGACCGCCACGCCGAGCTCCACGGCCGGACCGGGCAGCGCGACGAGCAGCGCGAGCCCCACTCCCACGCCGTCCACCAGCAACTCCCCCTCAGCGGAGCAGCAGCGGCTGGAAAAGAATTGCAGCACCCAGCAGTGAGGGCGTAGGGGGCCGTTGATCTCATGAGCAGTACCAGTAACACCACCACCATCGGGACGATCGGAGCCCCGAGCCGCCGGAACACTGAACTGGCGCTGCTCGTCTTCGCCGTGATCATCCCGGTGTTCGCCTACATCAACGTCGGGCTCGCCAAGGAGGACACGGTTCCCGCCGGCGTGCTCGGCTACGCCCTGGGCCTCGGCCTGCTGGCAGGCGTCGCGCACCTGGTCGTGCGGAAGTGGGCCCCGTACGCGGACCCGCTGATGCTGCCGATCTCCACGCTGCTGAACGGGCTGGGCCTGGTGTTCATCTGGCGCCTGGACCAGGAGCCGCAGATCACCACGCCGCAGCTGGGCGGGGCGATGGCGCCGGGACAGCTGATGTGGTCCACGCTCGGCGTGGCGCTGTTCCTGGGCGTACTGATCTTCCTCAAGGACCACCGCGTCCTGCAGCGCTACACCTACATCTCGATGGTGGCGGCGCTGGTCCTGCTGATCCTGCCGGTGTTCTTCCCGGCCCGCTTCGGTGCCCGCATCTGGATCACCATCCCGGGCGTGGGCTCGCTGCAGCCGGGCGAGTTCGCGAAGATCATCATCGCGATCTTCTTCGCCGGGTACCTGATGGTGAAGCGGGACGCGCTGGCGCTGGCCAGCCGCCGCTTCATGGGCCTGTACCTGCCGCGCGGCCGTGACCTCGGCCCGATCCTGGTCATCTGGGCGCTGAGCCTGATGATCCTGGTCTTCGAGACCGACCTCGGTACGTCGCTGCTGTTCTTCGGCCTCTTCGTGATCATGCTGTACGTCGCGACGGAGCGGACCAGCTGGATCGTCTTCGGCCTGCTGCTCAGCGGCGCCGGCGCGGTCGCGGTGGCCACCTTCGAGCACCACGTGCAGACCCGTGTGCACAACTGGCTCAACCCCCTGGAACTGCTGAACGGCGGCGTCACCGAGACCGCGCAGGCGATGTACTCCTTCGGCTCCGGCGGCATCCTCGGGTCGGGCCTCGGGCAGGGTTACTCGCGCCTCATCGGCGGTATCGCGCCGAAGAGCGACTACATCCTCGCCACTGTCGGCGAGGAGCTGGGCCTGGCCGGTCTGATGGCGATCATGCTGCTGTACGGCCTGCTGATCGAGCGCGGCATCCGTACGGCGCTGGCCGCCCGCGACCCGTTCGGCAAGCTGCTGGCCGTCGGCCTGTCCGGCGCCTTCGCGCTGCAGGTCTTCGTCGTCGCCGGCGGTGTGACCGGGCTGATCCCGCTGACCGGTATGACGATGCCGTTCCTGGCACAGGGCGGTTCCTCCGTCATCGCCAACTGGGCGCTGGTCGCCATCCTGCTCCGGATCAGCGACACCGCGCGCCGCCCGGCCCCGGCCCCCGCTCCCTCCACCGACGCCGAGATGACCCAGGTGGTCCGACCGTGAACAAGCCCCTGCGCCGGGTCGCGATCTTCTGCGGCCTGCTCGTCCTCGCCCTGCTCGTCCGCGTCAACTGGGTGCAGTTCGTCCAGGCCGACGAACTCAAGAACGATTCCCACAACCGCCGGGTGGCCATCGAGCGGTACAGCATCCCGCGCGGCAACATCATCGTCGGCGACAAGCCGGTGACGGGCTCGACCACCACGGACAGCGGCGACTTCAAGTACAAGCGGACCTACAAGGACGGCCCCATGTGGGCGCCGGTCACCGGGTACGCCTCGCAGGCGTTCGACGCGAACCAGCTGGAGAAGCTGTACGACCCGATCCTCACGGGCACCGACGACAAGCTCTTCTTCAGCCGCACGGTGGACATGTTCACCGGCGAGAAGCAGCAGGGCGGTGACGTCGTCACGACCCTGGACGCCAAGGCCCAGAAGGCCGCCTTCGACGGGCTCGGCAAGCAGAAGGGCGCGGTCGCGGCCGTCAACCCGGAGACCGGCGCGATCCTGGCGCTGGCCTCCACCCCGTCCTACGACCCGTCCAGCTTCTCCGGGATGAGCGACAAGGACGCCAAGTCGTACAACGGGCTGCTGAAGGCGAACAACCCCGACGACCCGATGCTGAACCGTGCGCTGCGCCAGACCTACCCGCCCGGCTCCACCTTCAAGGTGGTCACCGCGGCCGCGGCGCTGGAGAACGGCCTCTACACGGACATCGACGCGAAGACGGACTCGCCGCTGCCCTATTACCTGCCGGACACCGCGCACCAGCCGCTGAACAACGAAGGCAACATCCCCTGCAAGGACGCCAGCCTCCGTGAGGCGCTGCGCGTGTCCTGCAACAGCGTCTTCGGCAAGATCAGCGCCGACCTCGGCAACAAGAAGATGATCGAGGAAGCCGACAAGTTCGGCTTCAACAAGGAACACTTCACGCCGGTCCGCGCGGACGCCAGCATCTACCCCAAGGACAACCGGCCGCAGAACGCCATGGCCGGCATCGGCCAGGCGTCCAACCGCGCCACGCCGCTGCAGATGGCCATGGTCGCCTCGGCCGTCGCCAACGGCGGCACGCTGATGAAGCCGTACATGGTCGACAAGCTGGTCGCGCCGAACCTCAACGTCATCCAGCAGCAGCAGCCGGAGAAGCTCAGCGAGCCCCTGAAGCCGGAGAACGCGCAGAAGCTGCAGGAGATGATGGAGACGGTCGTGAAGACCGGTACCGGCACCACGGCGCAGATCCCGGGCGTCACGGTCGGCGGCAAGACCGGCACGGCCCAGCACGGCGAGAACAACAAGGACAACCCGTACGCCTGGTTCATCTCCTACGCCAAGACCGACAAGGGCACCCCGGTGGCCGTCGCCGTGGTCATCGAGGGCGGCGACACGCTGCGCGGCGACATCGCCGGCGGCAAGCTGGCCGCTCCCATCGCCAAGCGGGTCATGGAGGCGGTACTCGACGGCAACAAGTGACTGCGGTCACGCCCATACCGGTCGCATATCAGGTGGCGGCCGCGGCCGGGCCGCGTCAGGCGTGCCGGGTACGGTATGCCCGAACAGCACACCGCCGGACCACACACAGGTGCGGTCGGGATCGACGGAGAGGGCTGGAGTAGCTATGGAAGAGCCGCGTCGCCTCGGCGGCCGGTACGAGCTGGGCTCGGTGCTCGGCCGCGGCGGCATGGCCGAGGTCTACCTCGCCCATGACACCCGTCTGGGGCGCACCGTCGCTGTGAAGACGCTGCGCGTGGACCTCGCCCGCGATCCGTCGTTCCAGGCCCGGTTCCGCCGGGAGGCCCAGTCGGCCGCCTCGCTGAACCATCCGTCCATCGTCGCGGTCTACGACACCGGCGAGGACTACGTCGATGGCGTCTCGATCCCGTACATCGTGATGGAGTACGTCGACGGCTCCACGCTGCGTGAGCTGCTGCACTCCGGTCGCAAGCTGCTGCCCGAGCGGTCCCTGGAGATGACCATCGGCGTGCTCCAGGCGCTGGAGTACTCGCACCGGGCCGGCATCGTCCACCGCGACATCAAGCCCGCGAACGTCATGCTGACCCGCAACGGCCAGGTCAAGGTCATGGACTTCGGCATCGCCCGCGCGATGGGTGACGCCGGGATGACCATGACGCAGACCGCCGCGGTGATCGGTACCGCGCAGTACCTCTCCCCGGAGCAGGCCAAGGGCGAGACCGTCGACGCCCGCTCCGACCTGTACTCCACCGGCTGCCTGCTGTACGAGCTGCTGACCGTGCGGCCGCCGTTCATCGGTGACTCACCGGTCGCGGTCGCCTACCAGCACGTACGGGAGGAGCCGCAGAAGCCCAGCAACTTCGATGCCGAGATCACGCCCGAGATGGACGCGATCGTGCTGAAGGCGCTGGTCAAGGACCCGGACTACCGCTATCAGTCGGCGGACGAGATGCGCGCCGACATCGAGGCGGCGCTGGACGGGCAGCCGGTCGCGGCCACCGCGGGGCTCGGCGCCGTCGGCTACGACCAGGACCAGCCCACGGCGATGCTGCGGCCGCAGGACCCGGCGGGCGCCACGTCCATGCTGCCGCCGGTCAACCCGGATGACGGCGCTTACGGCTACGACGAGCGCCCGGACCGGCGCCGCGGCCAGAAGAAGAACCGCACCTCCACGATCCTGCTGATCCTGGCGGCGGTCCTGGTACTGATCGGCGCGATCTTCATCGGCAAGGCGATGTTCAGCGGCAACAAGACCAATGGGGACTTCGATGTGCCCAGCCTGGTCGGCAAGACCCTCTCGGAGGCGAAGGAAGCGGGCCGCAACGGCGACTTCGAGGTCGTCAGGGGCGGCAGCAAGACCTGCGACAACGCCAAGAAGGGGCAGGTCACCAAGCAGAACCCGAAGCCCCCGGCGACCATCGGGAAGGGCGACACGGTCACGGTCACGATGTGCACCGGGCCGGCCAAGGTCACCGTGCCGGACGTGCTCGGTTACACCTTCGACAAGGCCAAGTCGATCCTGGAGAACAAGGGCTTCACGGACATCCAGCAGACGACGGAGGAGTCCGACCAGACCCCCGGTCACGTCATCAAGCAGGACCCGGCGGGGCAGGGCGAGGCCGCCAAGGACTCGACGATCACCCTGACCGTCGCGGCCGCGAAGCCGAAGACCTCGGTGCCCGACGTCACCAACAAGCCCTTCGACCAGGCGCAGAAGCAGCTCACCGACCTGGGCTTCAAGGTGACCCGCACCGACCAGGAGTCGGACCAGCCGGCCGACACCGTGCTGTCGCAGGACCCGGCCGGCGGCAGCCAGGCCGAGAACGGCGCCACGATCACCCTGACCGTCGCCAAGGCGGCCGAGAAGGTCCAGGTCCCCGACCTGGCCAACCAGAAGCTCAAGGACGCCAAGAAGTCCCTGACCGACCTGGGCCTCGCGGTCGGCAACATCACCGGGCCGCAGGACGACGACGCGACCGTCGTGGTCTCCGACCCGGTGGCCGGCACGGAGGTCGCCAAGAACACGCCCGTCAACCTCACGACGATGCCCGGCAACAACGGGAACAGCGGCGGGGACGACGGCGGCTTCTTCGGCGGCGTCGGCGGCTGGGGCCGCAACAAGCACTGATCCAGCGGCAGCCGGCACACGAAGAGGGCCCGGGGCACAATGCCCCGGGCCCTCTCGCGTACGCCTGCGGACTAGCGCAGTTCCTTCGGCGGGGTGCGGTCGGCGTCCACCTTCTCGGTGCGGACCAGCTCGCCCCACACGATGTAGCGGTAGCTGGAGGTGTAGACCGGCGTGCAGGTCGTGAGGGTGATGTAGCGGCCCGGCTTGCTCTTGCCGGACTCCTTGGGGGTCTTCTCCAGCACGCCGACGTCGTACTTGGAGGTCTCCGGCAGCGTCGCGAAGACCTTGTAGACGTACCAGGTGTGCTGCGACTCGTAGACGACCGCGTCGCCCTTCTTCAGCTTGTCGATGTTGTGGAACTTGGCGCCGTGCCCGTCGCGGTGCGCGGCGAGCGTGAAGTTCCCCTTCTTGTCCTGCGGCAGCGCGGACTTCACGGGGTCGGTGTAGTAGCCGGCCACCCCGTCGTTGAGCACCTTGCTGCTGGTGCCCTTCTTGACCAGCACCTCGCCGTTCTTCATCGCGGGGACATGCAGGAAGCCGATGCCGTCCTTGGTGTCCAGCTCCTTGCGCTCCGGGCCCTTGGACTCGGACCAGTGCTGCCGCACCCGGTCACCCTGGTGGTGCGCCGCACGGTCGGCGAGGACGTTGGTCCACCACAGCGAGTAGGCGACGAAGAGGCCCATGACCACGCCGGCCGTGATCAGCAGCTCGCCGATGACGCTGACGACCGCGGCGATCCGGCGCCGCGCCCTCCGCGGCGGGGCCGAAGGCGGCGTGCTGGACGTCACGGACGCCTCGGTGTCCTCGACGCCGCGAGCGTCCGCGTCCTGTCCGGTGGCAGTCACCGCGTGATACCCCCTGATGATGCTCAGCTGACGAGCGCATCCGGCTTGCCCTTGCTCCGCGGCCGCTCCTCGACCATCTTGCCCCACACGATCATCCGGTAGGTACTGGTGAACTCGGGGGTGCACGTGGTCAGCGTGATGTACCGGCCGGGACCTGTGAAGCCGGAGCCGGGCGGCACCGGGCCGATCACCCCGGTATTGGAGGGCGAGGTCTGCGGGAGGATGCTCTCCATCTCGTACGTGTAGAAGCGGCTGCGCGTCTCCACGACGATCTTGTCGCCCTTCACCAGCCGGTTGATGTACCGGAACGGCTCGCCGTGGGTGTTGCGGTGGCCCGCGACCGCGAAGTTCCCCGTCTTGTCCCAGGGCATCGCCGTCTTCAGCTTGCCCTCGCCGTAGTGGCCGACCATGCCGTGGTCCAGGACGTCGGGCTTGCTGATGCCCTCGGCGATGGGAACCTTCACGTCGAGCTTCGGGATGTACATGATCGCGAAGCCCTGGCCGGGCGAGAACGCGCCCGCCGCGCGCTTGTCGTCCTCGCTGCCGTCCTTGTCCCACTGCTGCTGGAGGTTGCTGGCCGCGCCGCCCGCCTGGTTGTGCGCCAGGATGTTGGTCCACCACAGCTGGTAGGCGACGAACAGCAGCATCAGCACGCCGAGCGTGATGAACGCCTCGCCGGTCACCCGGCTGACGACGACGCCGACGCTCTCCTTGCGGGCGCGTGCGGCCCGCCGTGCGGCGACCCGCGAGGTCGGCACGGGCTCGGGGGCGGCCTCCGCGGCCGGAGCGGGCCGGCGGGCGCGCTTGCCGCCCCGTTTGGCGGCCGCCTGTGCCGCTCTGCGCCGCGCGGCGCGTCCGCCGGGGGCCGGAGGCGCTGTTTCACGTGAAACAGCGCTCTCGGGCCGTTTCACGGCCTTCGCGTCCGCCTGCCGCAGCGCCATCGTCTCGTCGTCGGCGGGCAGGGACGGCACGGCCGGGGCGATGAGTGTCTCGGCCGCCGCGAGCGCCGCCTCGCTGTACGCACCCGGGTCCTCCTGGGAGTACGCGTACGTCCCGGCCTGTTCATAGGCCGAGAACTGCGGATAGACCGCGGTCGGTTCGTACCCGGCGGCCGGATCCTCGTACCGCGGCTGATCGTAGTACCGCTGGTGCGCTTGGCCGCTGTACTGCTGGTGCGCCTGCTCGTTCCGGCCGGGCAGGGGGTCCGTCAGGGGGTCGCCGAGCTGCCCGACGGCCGCCTCGAACGCGTCGGAGTCGTCGTACGGATCATGAGGTCCGTACGACGACGTGCCTTCGCGCTCGGGGCGGAGTGCGGTCACGCGCCGGCCTTGCCGACCACGGGGGCAAGCCCCGTCGAACGCTCCACCGCTCCCTCGTCACCGCACTCGACCAGCCAGTTGGCGAGCATTCCGTGGCCCCACTCCGTCAGCACCGACTCCGGGTGGAACTGCACGCCCTCCACCCGCAGTTCGCGGTGGCGCACGCCCATCACCAGGCCGGTCTCCGTCCAGGCGGTGACCTCCAGCTCGTCCGGCAGGGTGTCCCGCTCGACCGACAGGGAGTGGTACCGGGTGGCCGTGAACGGCGTGGGCAGCCCCTGGAAGACGCCCTTGTGCTCGTGCGTGACCAGCGACGTCTTGCCGTGCAGCAGCTCGGGGGCGCGGCCCACGACACCGCCGTACGCCACCGCCATCGACTGCATGCCCAGGCACACGCCGAAGACCGGCACGTCGGTGTCCGCGCAGTGCCGCACCATGTCGATGCAGACACCGGCCTGCTCGGGCGCGCCCGGCCCCGGCGAGAGCAGGACGCCGTCGAAGCCGTCCTGTGCGTGCCCCGGCTCCACCTCGTCGTTCCGCCGCACCTCGCACTCGGCACCGAGCTGGTAGAGGTACTGGACGAGGTTGAAGACGAAGCTGTCGTAGTTGTCGACGACGAGGATCTTCGCGCTCATCGGACGGCCTCCATTCCCTGATCCACCGTGACGTCGTTGAAGGGGAGCAGCGGCTCCGCCCACGGAAAGACGTACTGGAAGAGCAGGAAGACGATCGCCAGCGCGAGCACGAGCGAGATGAGTGCCTTCACCCACACGTTGCCCGGCAGATGCCGCCAGATCCAGCCGTACATGCTGTCCCTACTTGCCGATGCCATTGGTCATTTGCCCCACCAGAGTACGGGGCGAGTCCTTGCCGTGTGGCTCAGCTGGGCAATGCCGGCGGCCGTCCCGCGGCCACGGGCGAGGTGGCGTCCAGGTGCGCCCAGGCGATCAGCCGGTGGCTGTGTCCCCACTCCGGCTCGCAGGTCGTCAGGGTGAGGTAACGGCCGGGGCCGTCGTAGCCGGATGTGCGCGGTACGGGGTCGAGGACCCCGATGTCGCTCGGGAGGGTCCGGTAGGGGCGCTTGTCGATGCGGTACGTGAACCACGTCGTGCCGTCGCTGATCACGACCGCGTCGCCGGGCCGCAGCCGCGGGAAGTCCTTGAAGGGGTCGCCGTAGGTGCGGCGGTGGCCCGCGACGGCGAAATTGCCGGTCGCGCCGAGGCGTGCGGTACGGGCGTAGTGGCCGAGGCCCTTCTGCAGGGTGCCGGTGGCGGTGCCCTCCAGGACGGGCTTGGCCCAGTCGCGGCCGAAGCGCGGGATGTACATGACGGCGAAGGACTGGCCGTCCCGGTACGCGGGCTGCGGGGGCGGCGCTTCCGGCGCCTGCTCGCCGCCTCCGGACGCAGGCGGCGCGGGCGCGGCGGCGGGCCCGGCGGACCAGCTCTCCTGGAGCTTGCCCAGCTCCCCGTCCATGGCGCTGTCGGCCCGTACGCCGGTCCAGTACAGGACGTAGACGACGAAGAGCACGATCAGCGTGCCGACGGTGACGCAGAGCTCGCTGAACGTCCTGACGATCAGCCGCACCGTCATCTCCGGGCCCGCCCTCCTGCGCGCCCCCGCGCGCTACGGCTTCACAGGCTGTGCGTAGTGGAGATCCACTGTGCCGGAGTAGCCGGGCAGAGTCATCGTCCCGTGCGGCTCGACTTTCCAGCCGAGGCCGTAGGCGTCGACGTACTGGAGGTAGTTCTGGATGGCGGGCGAGGCGTTCAGGGAGTCGGTCAGCGCCTGGCGGTCGCCCACGGCGGTGACGGTGTAGGGCGGGGAGTAGACCCGGCCCTGGAGGATCAGGGTGTTACCGACGCAGCGGACCGCGCTGGTGGAGATCAGCCGCTGGTCCATGACCTTGATGCCCTTGGCGCCGCCCTGCCACAGCGCGTTGACCACGGCCTGCAGGTCCTGCTGGTGGATGACCAGGTCGTTGGGCTGCGGCTCGGGCACGCCGGGGATCTGGGCGGTGGCGTTGGGCGGGGCGTCGGTGAGGGTGACGGCCAGGCCCTGGCCCGTCACCTTCTTCGTGCCGGCGTTCTTCTCCAGCGCCTGCACCCTGGCCTTGTCGGCGTCGGTGCTGCCGCTGTCCTTGCCGGCGAGGCGGTCGACGTCCGAGCGCAGCGAGGCGTTCCGCTCGTCCCGGACCTTGTTCTTCTGGCTGTGATCCTGGATGAGGTCCGACAGCCGCAGCATGGAGTCGTCCGAGCGCAGGTTCGTGCCGCGCGCGGTGTCGAAGCTGATCCAGAAGAGCAGGCCGGCCAGCGCGAAGACGGCGAGCGTCAACAGGCGTACGGGGCGCAGCCGCAAACGAGAGCGGCGGCCGGGGGAGTCAGCGGAATTGCTCAACGTACCCTTACTCCTTACGACGCCGCGGAAGCACTACGCTAACGGACGCCCCGGGGGGAGCACCCGATCCCCGACCCTCCCGCCGGTGCCGGCCTTTGTACATCCGCGCGGTTACGCAGCGCATCGACAGGAGAGTTCCTCGTGCCGAAGTCACGGATCCGCAAGAAGGACGACTTCACGCCGCCGCCGTCGGCGAAGCAGACCAGTTCGATCAAACTGAACTCAGGGCGGGGCTGGGTCGCGCCGCTGATGCTGGCGATGTTCCTGATCGGGCTGGCGTGGATCGTGTGCTTCTACGTGACCGAGGGTGACCTGCCCGTCAAGGCGATGGGAAACTGGAACATCGTGGCCGGCTTCGGCTTCATCGCGGTGGGCTTCGGCGTCTCCACGCAGTGGAAGTAGCGCCCCCAGCGCAGTCCTGAGCGGGCCCTGAGCGCAGCCCCGAGCGCAAGCTGTACCCAAGACCATCCACACGGTTATCCACAGCCGGGGAAAACTTCAGAAGATCTGTGGATAACCCCTGTGGGGTTGACGCCGGTCACACCGGCGGCGGATGCCGCCGGTGGCCCGCACCACCGCGTTGTACTGGGGAAACGTCCCTGCAGCGGCCCCCCTTGCCGGGATTCTGCACGGTGCGCACAGGGGCCGACACGAGCTGTGGACAAGTGAACGGCCGATCACTCCGGACGGGTGTCCGGGTGGGTCGGCCGGGAGTCCTGTGGCTCCTGTGGGTGATGAGTGGGCTCCACGGCCGGGAGACCCCGAGGGCTCGGCCGCACGAGGCCCACCGGTACGGCGGCCGTCAGCCGGTGAGCTGGAGGGTGCGGACCCCTACCACCGCGACGATCACCAGGAGTGCCAGTACGCAGGCCGCGGCCTGTACGGCGGTCCGGCGGCCGCGTGGCGCGTGCACCATGGCGTACGTCACCGCGGCGCCCACGACCAGGCCGCCCACGTGTGCCTGCCAGGCGATGTTCGGCCACAGGAACGTGAAGGCGAGGTTCAGGCCGAGCAGGATCAGTACCGGCTTCATGTCGTAGTTCAGCCGGCGCAGCAGCACCGCCGTGGCGCCCAGCAGCCCGAAGACCGCGCCGGACGCGCCCAGCGACGGCTGGTTCTGCGCGGCGAGCAGGTACGACAGGGCGCTGCCGCCGAGCCCGGCGAGGAAGTACAGCGCGAGGAACCTGACCCGGCCGAGCGCCGCCTCCAGCGGCGGCCCCAGCCACCACAGCGAGAGCATGTTGAACGCGATGTGCATGGGCTGCTGGTGCAGGAACATCGCGGTGATCAGGCGGTACCACTCGCCGTGCGCGACGCCGACCACGTGCAGCGCGCCGGGGTCGAAGGCCGATCCGACCAGGTCCAGCGCGTTGACGAACGGGTCACCGAAGCGCAGCACCGCGAGGAAGATCGCGACGTTGACACCGATGAGGATCTTGGTGAGCAGCCGCGGGTCGGCGGTGAGCGCACCGCCGGCGACCGTACGCGGGCGGCTCGCGCCCGGCGCGTGGCCGGTCCCGCTGCCGCCGCGTACGCACTCCGGGCAGTGGAAGCCGACCGAGGCGCTGACCATGCACTCCGGACAGATGGGCCGCTCACAACGGGCGCAGCTGATGCCGGTGGCCCGGTCGGGATGGCGGTAGCAGCCCGGCGAACCGTTTCCGCCCGCCGCCGGATCGTTTCCGCCGTGGGCGTCCTGCGGTCCCTGCGGATTGCCTGGCGCCTGCTCCATCGCTTCCCCTCGTCCTCAATGGCGCACGGCCCTGACACGCTGCGCGCCCCGCCTGGTCTACGACCGGGCGGGGCGTCATGGTTCCACGCCGCCCGCGACCGGTCGCGGGCAGGGGTGACCGGACGGGGCCGGCGCACCCGTACGGAGAAGCCTTCCGTACGGCGGGACTCAGCGGGTCTCGATGACGACCTGCTCGATGACCACGTCGTTCACCGGACGGTCGGTGCGCGGGTTGGTCTGGGTGGCCGCGATGGCGTCCACGACCTTCTTGCTCGCGTCGTTGGTGACCTCACCGAAGATGGTGTGCTTGCCGGTCAGCCACGCGGTCGGGGCCACGGTGATGAAGAACTGCGAGCCGTTGGTGCCCGGGCCGGCGTTGGCCATGGCCAGCAGGTACGGCCGGTCGAAGGCGAGGTCCGGGTGGAACTCGTCGGCGAACTCGTAGCCCGGACCACCGGTGCCGTTGCCCAGCGGGTCGCCGCCCTGGAGCATGAAGCCGCTGATCACCCGGTGGAAGACGGTGCCGTCGTACAGCTTGTCCGTGGACTTCTGTCCGGTCGCCGGGTTGATCCACTCCCGCTCGCCCTTGGCGAGTTCGACGAAGTTCTTGACCGTCTTCGGGGCATGGTTCGGCAGGAGCCGAAGTTCGATGTCGCCCTGGTTGGTCTTCAGGGTGGCGTAGAGCTGCTCAGCCACGATCTACCTTCCATAAGTCTTCACTGACGGTTCCCGATCCTCGCACGAACGGGCGCGCCCGTCCCCCGCCGACCACCTCATGCCCGGCGTTCGCACTGATTTCCCACCTCTGGGGGGTTTTCGCCGCCGGTCAGCGGGGACCCGTACATTCCGGTCCGGCCGGCAGCCGTGCGTCCGTGCCGGCCGGACCGACGACAACCGCAGACCGGACCGACGGCGAGCGCAGACAGGGGGCGAGAAACCGCCGAATCCCGATACCGCGGCCGGAAGCCGCCGAAGCGGCGCGCGCCGCGCCGAACCGTGGCATTGTCATCACAAGGCGCCCGAAGTCCGCATTGACCCGGATGCCCGCCAGCACATGCCTTACGTCCGCCGCGCAGGCATGATCTGCAAGCGGGCGGAGAGGCGTATTGCAGACGTGGGCAAGCGCCCCCGAGCCCGGACACGCCACCGATGAGGAGGATCCCGTGACCCGCAAGGACAGCGTGCGCGCCGCGACGGCCAAGGACAGCGTGCGGCACGCCGCGGAGGTGGTGGCTCCGTATGCCGGCACGGCCAAGGACACCGCCGTGCACTTCACGCACGAGGCGCGCACCAAACTGGCCCCCAAGGTGACCGAGGCCGCCCATCAGGCCCGTCAGCAGTACGATGCCCGGCTGCAGCCACGCCTGGAGCACGCCCGCGGCGCCCTGCCCCCGAAGGTGGACGCCGCCGCGACCAAGGCCGCCGCCCGTACGCGTAAGGCCGCCCGGCAGGCCACCGACTACACCGCGCCGCGTGTGGAGAAGGCCGTACGCAGCGCCCGTGCCGCCGCCGAGCCCGCCCGCGAGGAAGCGATGCTGCGCGGGGCCGCGGCCGTGGCGGCGCTGCGCGGCCAGGTCACCGCCGCCGAGATCGACAAGCTCGCCAGGAAGCACCGCCGCCGGGCCCGGACCGGCAAGGCCCTCAAGCGCGTCACGTTGCTCGGCATCCTCGCCGGCGGCGCCTTCGCCGCATGGAAGTGGTGGGACAAGCAGGCCAACCCCGACTGGCTGGTCGAGCCGCCCGCCGCCACCGAGGTCGGCGAGCGCACCCCGCTCAGCGCCGTGGACGGCAGCCCCGGCGCGGTCCTGGACCCCGAGGTACAGGCCAAGCAGGCGGAGTCCGAGGCGGACGAACGCGACGGCGGCCGCGCGTAGGAGCCACCGCACCACGGAACAGTCGCACCGCCGCGGCACGACCGCATCGCCGTAGAACAACCGCACAGCAGAACGCCCCCCGAGCGCTTTCCGCAGCTCGGGGGGCTTTTGCGTGCGCCCGTGGGCGAGCGCGGTGCACGGCCAACTCCCCTGAGCGGCACCGGCTTTCGTCACCGCGACCGATTGACGCCTCGGCATTCACCTGTAATGTTCCGCTGACATGTAAAAGAGTGGTGCTACGCGAGTAAGGGGCTGCAGTCGGTGAAGAAGAGACAGTCGGTCACGGTCACCGTCAAAGTGGCGAGCTGGAGCGCGGCCCACCCCTGGCGGGCCATCGTGGGGTGGTTACTTTTCGTCGTGATCTGCCTCGGCGCGTCCGCCGTCGTCGGCACCCACAGCGCCACGACCGAGGACTACCGGGTCGGCAAGGCCGGCCGGGCGGAGGCGATGGCCACCGAGGGCGGCCTGCAGCGCCGGCCGGTCGAGCAGATCGTCATCGACTCCCCGGCCGGCTCACTGGACCGCGCGGCGGCCCGCGCGGCGGCCGACGACGCCGCCGCGCGGATGCGGAAGCTGCCGCAGGTCGACCGGGTCGAGCATCCGGTCGTCGCCGAGAACGGCGAGGTCCTCATGGTCCAGGTGGTCATGAAGGGCGAGGAGCTCGCCGCGCGCAAGCACGTCGACCCGCTGATCGCGCAGACCGCGGCCGTGCAGCAGAGCCACTCCGGCGTACGGGTCCGGGAGACCGGCGGCCCCTCCATGAGCAAGGGGCTCGACCAGCAGCGCGCCGACGACCTCGCGTTCTCCGAGCTGCTCACCCTGCCGGTCACGGTCATCACCCTGTTGATCGCCTTCGGCTCGGTGATCGCGGCCGGCGTGCCCGTCCTGCTCGCGCTCTCCTCGATCGCCGCCGCGATGGGCCTCTCCGCGCTGGCGTCGCACGTGCTCCCGGACGCCGGCGTCGGCAACAACATCATCCTGCTGATCGGCATGGCCGTCGGCGTGGACTACTCGCTCTTCTACCTCAAGCGGGACCGCGAGGAGCGGGCCCGCGCGGGCGGCGCACTCGGCTCGCAGGCCGTCGTCGAGCTCGCCGCCGCGACCGCCGGCCGGGCCATCGTGGTGTCCGGCCTCGCGGTCATCGTCTCGACCGCGACCCTCTACCTCGCCACCGACGTCATCTTCTCCTCGCTGGCCACCGGCACCGTCATCGTCGTGCTCGTCGCCATGGCCAGTTCGCTGACCGTACTGCCCGCCCTGCTGGCCAAGCTCGGCGCCCGCACGGAACGCCGTACGGCCCGCCGCTCGGCGCAGGGCAGGCGGACCCGGGAGCGCGGCGGCACCGGCAGGGTGTGGCACACCCTGCTGCGGCCGGCCACCCGGCGCCCCGCGCTCACCCTGGTCGTGTCGGTGCTCCTCATGCTGGGCCTGGCGGCGCCCGCGCTCGGCCTGAAGCTGAGCGTGCTGGGCAAGGACACCTTCTCCCGCGACATCCCCGCGGTGCGGACCTATGACCGGCTGACCGCCGCCTTCCCGGAGCTGCTGGTCCGGCACCAGATCGTGGTGCGTGCCGACGCCGGCCGCTCGGCGCAGGTGACACGGGCGCTGGCGGACCTCCGGCGGCGCGCGCAGGCCGATCCGTTGTTCGCCGCGGACGCCGGATCCGGTCCGGTCACCTCCGGCGACCACCGGATCAGCAGCCTGACGCTATCCGTACCGTTCAGGCCCAGCTCCTCACAGGCGCTCGACTCGCTCGACCACATCCGTGCGGACTACCTGCCCGGGACCGTCGGCCGGGTGCCCGGCGCCGAGGCGTACGTCACCGGCGACGTCGCCCGCGACGCCGACTATCTCGACCACCAGAACTCCAAGCTGCCGCTCGTCGTGGGCTTCCTGCTGCTGGTGACGTTCGCGGTGACGGTCATGGCGTTCCGCTCGGTGGTGATCGGCCTGATCGGCATCGCGCTCAACCTGCTCTCCGCTGCCGCCGCCTTCGGCCTGCTGGTCGTGGTATTCCAGGGCGACTGGGCGCAGCACCTCCTGGACTTCCACGCGGCCGGTGCGATCGGGTCCCGGGTGCCGCTGTTCCTGTTCGTCATCCTCTTCGGGCTGTCGATGGACTACCAGGTCTTCGTCGTCAGCCGGATCCGGGAGACGGCGCTGCGCGGAGTGGACACCCGTAAGGCCGTACTGGACGGGATCGGCAGCTCCGCAGGCGTCGTGACCAGCGCCGCGATCGTCATGGTCACCGTCTTCGCCGGCTTCGTCTTCCTCAACCTGGTCGAGATGAAGCAGATGGGCTTCAGCCTCGCCGTCGCGGTCCTGCTGGACGCCTTCGTCGTCCGCATCATGATCCTGCCGTCGGTGCTGACCCTGCTCGGCGGGGCGAGCTGGTGGCCGTCCCGCACGATGCGCAGGGCGCAGGCACGCTCGACCGGAGCGGCTGGTTCCCCGGTACGTGGGGGCCCTCAGCCGGCCGCCTCGCCCGTGCCGCCGTTGTAGAGGTGGAGCGGGCCGGTACGGGCGGAGGGCCGCCTGCGCAACGGGCGCGGGCGGCCCGGCGGGCGCCTGGTCACTCGATTCTGCGCAGCATGTCGTCGATCGAGCCCACCCGGACCTTCAGCTCGGCCAGCTCGGCCCGCAGGGCCTCCTGCCGGGCCACGGCTTCTTCGGCGAGCTTGCGGTACGCGGCCATGGCCACGGCGTCGGCGCGGTGGCGCTGCAGCCTGAAGTGCGCCATCACCGCCGCCGTGATCCCCCCGACGACGA
Organism: Streptomyces sp. NPDC026301; assembly: GCF_055567935.1. Lineage (NCBI taxonomy): Bacteria > Bacillati > Actinomycetota > Actinomycetes > Kitasatosporales > Streptomycetaceae > Streptomyces > Streptomyces sp. NPDC026301. The sequence continues at coordinate 139,725 of NZ_JBVHPN010000002.1, forward strand.
TCAAGACGATAGCGATGGCGACGATGGCGCCGGTCATGTGCGAGTCCCCCTCATTGACGTCCTAGCCTTCCGTGTCGGCAGGCCCTTCCGCCTCGCGTGCCTGTTCCTCGTCCGCCTGCAGGGCGTCCAGGATGGTCTGCACATTGAGGCGCAGTTCGAACGGAGCCAGCTCGAAGTACTTCAACGCCTTGCCGTCGTCGGACAGTTCGAGCTGACCGACGACCAGGCCCGCCTTCTCCAGGCGTTCGAGATGCATGTAGAGCAGGGGGCGGGACATGCCCAGCTGCCGGGCCAGTTCACTCACGTACATCCGGCCGCCGGCGAGTCCCGCGATGGCCCGGAGCCGCTGTGCGTGGCCGACCGCGGCGAGGAAGGTCAGGAGTTCTTCGCTGTTCAAGGTCCACCCCCGAAGCTCCGACCGCTCTGCATGTAAGTGAAAGCTTTCACATGGCGGGAAAGGGTGTCAATCCATGGCGGACGCGGACGCGGAAGGTGCCGCGGGGCAGCGGCGAGCACTGGTCACCCCGGCAACGAAAAAAGGCCACCCGGCCAGCGTTTCCGCAGGTCGGATGACCTTTTGAGAGTGGAGCCTAGGGGAGTCGAACCCCTGACATCTGCCATGCAAAGACAGCGCTCTACCAACTGAGCTAAGGCCCCGTCGCGCACCAGAGTACCCGGTGCCCGCTCGCTTTCCCGACCGGGTATCGCTCCGGGCGGTCGCTCTCCGTAGGATGCTTCGCGAGATTCGCGGCAGCGAAGCGAAGGGGAGACGCCATGGATGCAGCACAGCAGGAAGCCACCGCGCGCGCTCGGGAGCTGCAGCGCAGCTGGTACGGAGAGCCGCTGGGGGCGCTCTTCCGTCGTCTCATCGACGATCTCGGGCTCAATCAGGCCCGCCTCGCCGCTGTGCTCGGCCTTTCGGCGCCCATGCTGTCGCAGCTGATGAGCGGCCAGCGCGCCAAGATCGGCAACCCGGCCGTGGTCCAGCGCGTACAGGCCCTCCAGGAGCTGTCGAGCCAGGTCGCCGACGGCAGCGTGTCGGCGGCCGAGGCCACCGACCGGATGGACGAGATCAAGAAGACGGCGGGCGGTTCGGTGCTGAACAACACCACGCAGACGGCCACCACGGGCGCCACCACCGTGCGTCGCGTCGTGCGCGAGATCCAGTCGCTGCTGCGGTCGGTCGCGGCGGCCGGCGACATCATCGAGGCCGCGGACACCCTCTCCGCCACCCATCCCGAACTGGCAGAGTTCTTGCGGGTCTACGGTGCCGGCCGGACCGCCGACGCGGTGGCCCATTACGAAGCGCACCAGAACTAGATAGGCAGACAGCTTGTCGAGGGAGCGGACGCGGCGCCATGGGTGAGGTCTTCGCCGGCAGGTACGAGCTGATCGATCCGATCGGGCGGGGCGGGGTGGGCGCCGTGTGGCGCGCCTGGGACCAGCGGCGCAGGCGCTACGTCGCGGCGAAGGTGCTCCAGCAGAGCGACGCGCATACGTTGCTGCGCTTCGTACGGGAACAGGCGCTGCGCATCGATCACCCGCACGTGCTCGCGCCCGCCAGCTGGGCCGCCAACGACGACAAGGTCCTGTTCACCATGGACCTGGTCAACGGCGGTTCGCTGGCGCACCTGGTGGGCGACTACGGCCCGCTGCCGCCGCGCTATGTGTGCCTGCTGCTGGACCAGGTGCTCTCGGGGCTGGCCGCGGTGCACGCCGAGGGCGTGGTCCACCGGGACATCAAGCCCGCGAACATCCTGCTGGAGGCCACCGGCACCGGGCGGCCGCACGTGCGCGTCTCCGATTTCGGCATCTCGATGCGCAAAGGCGAGCCGCGGCTCACCGAGGCCGATTACGTGGTCGGGACGCCCGGTTACTTCGCGCCCGAGCAACTGCTGGGCGCCGAACCGGACTTCCCCGCCGACCTCTTCGCGGTCGGCCTGCTCGCCCTGTACCTGCTGACCGGCAACAAGCCGGACTCCCAGGCGCTGGTCGAACACTTCACGCAGCACGGTGTGCCCGGCGCGCCCGAGGGCGTCCCCGAGCCACTGTGGCAGGTACTGGCCGCTCTGCTGCAGCCCGATCCCGACGCCCGTTTCAAGACGGCGAACGGCGCCCGCAAGGCGGTCCTCTCGGCCGTCGAGCTGCTGCCCGAGGAGACGGTCGAGGACGAGATCGTCGAGGTCTTCGACCACATCGGGCCGCTGCCCTCCGGGTACGGGCCGGACGGGCCGGTCGGCGGCGCACAGGGCGGCGGACACGGCGACGGCGCGCTGGGCGGTGGTCCGGGCGGTGGTCCGGGCGGTGGTCCGGTGAGTGCCTCCCGGATGCCGGGTACCGGCAGCTTCCCTCCGGTGCCGCCCGTCCCGCAGGAGCCGCCCACCCCCACGCCGACGCCCCTCCCGGCGCCCGGTTCGCAGCCGTACGCGCCACCGGCGCAGCCGTACGGGCCGCAGGTACGGACGTACGAGCCGACCGCCGCGGCGCAGCAGGACCTGCCGCAGACCCGGCCGTACACCGTCGGGCAGCCACGCGTCCCCGGTCGGGCCCCGGCGCCCGCGGGGCCCGGTGCGCAGCTCCCGACGCCTGCCGCACCCCGTGCGCAGCACGCGAAGCCGGCCCGCCCCGGGCCGCCCCCCAAGGTCGCCGTGCCCGTCCTGATCGTCGCGCTGCTGTGCATCGCGGTGGGGATCTGGGCACTGAGCGCGAGCTGACGCGACGCCGCGAACACCCGTCGGAGGTCGCCTAGCCCTGTGGCGGTCGGCTTCCGAACCCCTGTCCGGCGTCCTGAGCGCCGTTCTGAGCGCCGTACGGCCGCTGTCCGGGGACCGGGGCACCCTGGCCCCCCGGCGCGCCCGCAGCGGGGCCCCTGGGCGCCATGGTGATCGCCGCCTTGCGCCGCGACCTCGCCGTCCACACCCCGAGTCCCGCCAGCAACGCCGCACCGGCGCCGATGCCCACGTACCCGACCGTCCGCAGATGGCCGCTGCGCTCCGCCTCGGACGCCGCCCGGCCCGTGCCCGCCATGTCGCGGTCCTCGGAGGTGACGGAGAAGTCGGCCGCCGGCTCCGCGTAATGGGGGCCGGGCTTCGCGGCCCCCTTGAGGCCCACCCGGAGCGTGAGGCCCGCGCCCTTCTTGAAGAACTGCGCGGCGTCCGGGTTGAGCGACACCTCCAGGTAGTACCAGCCCGCGAAGCGCATCGGGCTGACGGCGTCGTCGTCACTGAAGCGATTGCCGTAGTCCACCGGCGCGGTGAACAGCCGCACCGCCGTCTGCTTGCCCTCGTACGCCTTGAAGCTCTCGTCGCTGACCAGGCCGCGCGCCGGGTTGTACGCGGTCAGGCCGAGCGCCTCCGGGACGAACGAGGAGATCCCCGTGCCCGGCTTCCGCGCGGTGCTGGACAGTTCGGCGCTCACGTTCAGCTGCTGTCCCCAGTCCACCGGCACCCGGTAGAAGCGCGTCTCGCCCGGCCTGATGCGGTCCTGCCACTGCCCCACGCCCACCGATGCGGCGTCGTTGAAGCCGGTGCCGCCCGTGACGGACTTCCGCGCGCCCTCCGTGGGCGGCGCGGGCGTGGCACTGCTCCAACTGCCCTTACCGGGCTCGGCGGGCGGCGCACCCGTAAGGCCGGGCTCGGTCATGTAGTGCAGCTCGATCGGCCAGCTGTCGGGACCCGAGGACGCGTTCCCGGGGCGTTCGACCACCGCGTAGTACGGGCCGGGCTGCTGGCACTCCGACACGTCGCCGCCGATCCGGCGGGCGGCGTAATCGGCGATCGGGTAGGCCGTCTTGCCGCCGTGGAACCGCACGTCACCGTCCGGGCCGCAGGTCGTGCCGCTGCTGTCCTGCACGGAGACGGTCAGCCCGTCGGTATAGTCCTCCACCTTCGTGCCCGGCGCGGGCGCGGCCACCGCCGAGACGTAGGCGGTGGAACTGCCGTCCAGATCAAGGGCGTAGAGCTTCTTCTCGCCGCGCTTCAGGGAGTCGGTGTACGTACCGGGGACGATCTCCGGCGCGGCCCCGGTGCTCGCCTTTCCCTGCACGGGTTTGGCATCCGGCGCGGGCGCATACGTGGGCGGCGCGTCCGCCGTGGCCACCCCCGGCAGCACCGCCAGCACGCCGAGCGCCACCGGGCCGGCCAGTCCCCTCCTGATCGTGCGCCGCGTCACCACGTACTACCCCTCATCGTCCCGAGCCCCTACCGGTACCGGCACTGCGCCGCCTGCCGCGCGCCCTCGTGTACGCCACCGCGAGGCCGGCCAGGAGCAGCGCTCCCACGCCGATGCCGGCGGCCCCGATCACCTGACGCGCCGCCCATCCTGCCCCGCCGGCCGCGTCGCTGTCCGCCGGGGCGGCGGAATCCCGTACGGCGGCCGCGTGCGCCTGCGGGCCGCGCTTCGCCGCGCCGAGGACGGCCACGCGCAGGACCACACGGATCCGCGGATTGTCCGCGATCTCCGCGACCTTGGCACCGAGGGTGACCGCCAGATAGAAGTCACCGTCCCGGTGCACGGGGATCACGTTGGGGTTGCTCTCGTAGCGGTTGCTCCAGCTGACGGGGACGGTGCCCATGTGCACCGCGGTGAGCCGCCCGTTGTAGGGCGTCTGCGGGCTGAATTCGCCGGTGCCGCCGCCGACCGGCTGCCGGGCCGGCGTGTAGACCTGCGTCGCGCCGTACGAGGTCTGCGCGCTGTATCCGCGCACGGTGGGTTCGTCGGCGAACTCCACGTCGTAGCGCAGCTGCTGGCCCCAGCCGACCGGGACCCGGTACCAAAGGGTCTGCGACGGCAGGATCCTGTCGCGCCAGACGCCCGCCCCGATCCGGGCGGCGTCGTTGAAGCCGGTGCCGCCGGTGACGCCCTTCGGGGCCCCGGAGGGCAGGACGGCGTCCTTGCCGCCCGCGCCGTACTCCGGCTCCGGCCGGGAGGGCGTGACGCCCTCCTTGAGCGGCTGCTCGCTGCGGTATGTCAGCTCCAGGGGCCAGTGCGCCGCGTCGGACCCGTCGGCGGCCTCGCGCTCGACGACGAGCCAGTAGCGTCCGGCCGGGTCGCAGCTGCCGCTCCCGTCCGCCGCCGGAATCCTGCTGACGCCCGAAGTCAGCGGCGTGGCACCCTCGTTCTGGCCGAACAGCTCGGTGCTGGACTCGCAGGCGCTGTCGGTGCCGTACACGAGCTGGGTGCGCAGCACGGTGGTGGTGTCGACCGCCGCACCCGGGTGCGGGACGGCGGTGGCGGAGAAGTCGGCGGTGGAGCGGCCGTCCAGCCGCACGGCGTAGAAGCGCTTCTCTCCGGGGCCGATGGTGTCCCGGTACTGGCCCGGCGCGATGGCGGGTGCGCCGGAGCGTGCGGGAGTACCGCGCACCCGCTTCCCCTGAAAGCGGTAACCGTCCGCGGAGAGGCTGCCCGCGCGCTGCATCTGGCGGGCGAGGGACGTGGCGTCGGGCGCGTCGTAGTAGCGGCCGTTGCCCGCCTTCGCGACGCACTCCAGCTGCTGGCGGGCCTTGCCGCGCACTTGGAAGCCGATGGTGTCGATGCGCAGGTCGACGCCGGATTTCCCGAGCTGCTGGGCGACCTCGCAGGGCGGCGGGGACTGGCAGGTGTCCTCGCCGTCGGAGATCAGCACGATCGTGCGGCGGCCGGCCGTGCCGCCGGCGCCCCGCGGGAGGTCGGCGGCCGCCTTCTTCAGCGAGAGTCCGATGGGGGTGTCGCCCTTGGGCTCGACGCCCGCCACGGCCTTCTTCAGCCCTGCCCGGTCCAGCGGCCGTACCGGCTGGAGGAGGCGGGTGTCGTGACAGCCGCGGTTCTTGTCCGCACCGTAGACGCGTAATCCGGTGGGGAAACCGTCGGGCAGGGCGTCCGCCAGGGTGCCGACGGCCTTGCGGGCCGCGGCGATCCGGGTGTGCCCGGCGCCGTCCGGCTCCGCCATCGAACCGGAGGAGTCCAGCACCATGACCATGCCGCTGCCGGTCGAGGCCGGGGCCGGGGCCAGGGCTGCGGACGCCTGGGGCGCGCTCACCAGCGTGACCAGCAGGCCCCCGATCAGCGTGGCCGCCGTACCGCAACGTCGTCGTGCCATGCACCTGCCCCCTCGGACCACCCACCAAGTTTGCTACCGCAACCTAGCGGTGTGCTTCCGCAAACTCAAGGCGCGAAGGCGCCACAGTCCCACCACGGCGCCGGACGGATGACGCCCGGCGAACGACGCCGAACAGACGAAACCCCGGTCACCGCGGAGTGCGGCAGCCGGGGTTTCGTGCGTACGTGCTGGGGCTCACACGCCCGAACCTGCGGGCACGGAGTCGGTCGCCTCCGTCCACAGATCCTGCTCGGCGCGATCCGCCTGGATCTGGCGGTACACGAGGAGCCCGCCGATGGCGGCCAGTGCGACCAGGAGAAGCTTCTTCACCGCGCGACCTCGTCTTTCGTTGACGTAGGGGACCTTCGGGGGCCGATGATACACACCGGTCGATATCAATCGGTGACCTAGCCCGACCCCAACTCGCCGGAAGCACAAACGGATCGGCCCGGGCGGAGAAACTCCGTCCGGGCCGATCCTTGCCGGTGGGGCTAACAGGACTTGAACCTGTGGCCTCTTCCTTATCAGGGAAGCGCTCTAACCGTCTGAGCTATAGCCCCTGGCTTGGTGCCGCCTCGCTGGCTGCACCGAAAGATTAGCGCACTTCAGAGCCATGGCCCAAATCGATGACCGACCCGGGCCCGAAAGGCCGCCGACGGCCCCCCGCAGCAGGTCATTCGTCCTCGGCCAGGGTCAGCTCCACGCCGCCCACGAAGCCCGCCGAGAGGTTGTAGATGAACGCCCCGAGCGTGGCCAGCGCCGTCGCCAGCACCACGTCGATCACCGCGATGACACCGGTGAACAGCAGCACCCGCGGCAGCGAAAGGAACGTCTCCAGGTCGAAACCGGAACCGCCGTCGGAGCTGGTGGCCTCGCTGATCGTGCCGCCGACCGTGGTGAAGACGCCCATCGCGTCCATCACCATCCACAGCACCGACACCGCCACCAGCGTGCACAGCCCCAGCGCGATCGACAGCAGGAAGCTGACCTTCATCACCGACCACGGATCGGCCCTGGCCACCCGCAGCCGCGCCTTGCGCGTACGCGGGGTGGTACGGACGCCCGTGCGGGGCACGCGCATGCCCTGCTTGCCCCCGCCGGTCGCGTAGGCCGACGGCGGGCGGTACGGCTGGTCCTCGGTGCCCTGCGGGCGCGGCTCGGGCTGCGGCTGCGGCTGCGCCTCGGGCTGCGGCTGCCTGGTGTCGGTCACGGTTCCCCCCTCGGAGGCGGCCTCCTTGCGGGGGCCGCCGTCAGCATCGGAGCCACGGGCGCTGTCCGTCACGGTCGCGGGCCCGGAGGACGAGCTCCGCTCGTCGCCCGATCCGCCCGCCTGCGCACCCGTGGCTCCACTCACGACCTACTCCTCGCGCTACTCCGCCGCGGGCTCCTCGCCCCCGGCCGCCGGGGCCTGGTCCTGCGCCGCGTCATCGGCCGGCTCGCCCTCGGCCAGCGCCTCGACCTCTTCGGCCTCGCGACCGGCCTCGGCGTTCCGAGCGATACCGACGACGGCATCGCGCTTGCCCAGGTTGATCAGTTGGACGCCCATGGTGTCACGGCCCGTCTCCCTGACCTCGTCGACCCGCGTGCGGATCACCCCACCGCTGAGGGTGATGGCGAGGATCTCGTCGCTCGCCTCGACCACCAGCGCGCCGACCAGCTCACCTCGATCCTCCACGATCTTGGCGGCCTTGATACCGAGGCCGCCGCGGCCCTGGACGCGGTACTCGTCGACGTTCGTGCGCTTGGCGTACCCGCCGTCGGTGGCGGTGAAAACGAAGGTGTTCGCCCGCACCACGTTCATCGAAAGGAGCTCGTCGCCTTCGCGGAAGCTCATGCCCTTCACGCCGGAGGTGGCACGCCCCATCGGGCGCAGCGCGTCATCCGTGGCGGTGAACCGGATCGACTGCGCCTTCTTGGAGATCAGCAGCAGGTCGTCCTCGCCGGAGACCAGCTCGGCACCGATCAGCTCGTCGTCCGAGCCGTCCTCCTGCTCGCGCAGGTTGATGGCGATGACACCGCCGGAGCGCGGCGAGTCGTAGTCCTTCAGCGGCGTCTTCTTCACCAGGCCGGCCTTGGTGGCCAGGACCAGATACGGCGCCGCCTCGTAGTCGCGGATCGCCAGGATCTGCGCGATCTGCTCGTCCGGCTGGAAGGCGAGGAGGTTCGCGACGTGCTGGCCGCGCGCGTCCCGGCCCGCGTCCGGCAGCTCGTACGCCTTGGCGCGGTAGACCCGGCCCTTGTTCGTGAAGAACAGCAGCCAGTGGTGGGTGGTGGACACGAAGAAGTGGTCGACGATGTCGTCCTGCTTCAGCTTCGTGCCGCGCACGCCCTTGCCGCCGCGCTTCTGCGAGCGGTAGTCCTCGGTCTTGGTCCGCTTGATGTAGCCGCCACGGGTGATCGTGACGACGATGTCCTCCTCGGCGATCAGGTCCTCGATGGACATGTCGCCCTCGAAGGGCACCAGCTTGGAGCGCCGGTCGTCGCCGTACTTGTCGACGAGCGCGGTCAGCTCGTCGCTGACGATCCCGCGCTGCCGCTCCGGGGAGGCCAGGATCGCGTTGTACTCGCGGATCTTCGCTTCCAGCTCGTCGTGCTCGGCGGTGATCTTCTGCCGCTCCAGGGCCGCCAGGCGCCGCAGCTGCATCTCCAGGATCGCGTTCGCCTGGATCTCGTCGATCTCCAGCAGGTCCATCAGGCCGCCGCGCGCGTCCTCGACCGTCTGGCTGCGCCGGATCAGCGCGATGACCTCGTCGATGGCGTCCAGGGCCTTGAGCAGACCGCGCAGGATGTGCGCCCGCTCCTCGGCCTTGCGCAGCCGGAACTTCGTCCGGCGGACGATGACCTCGATCTGGTGCGTCACCCAGTGGCGGATGAACGCGTCCAGGGACAGCGTGCGCGGCACGCCGTCGACCAGCGCCAGCATGTTGGCGCCGAAGTTCGTCTGCAGGTCGGTGTGCTTGTACAGGTTGTTCAGGACGACCTTGGCGACGGCGTCCCGCTTGAGCACGATGACCAGGCGCTGGCCGGTCCGCGAGGAGGTCTCGTCGCGGACGTCGGCGATGCCGCCGACCCGGCCGTCCTTCACCAGGTCGGCGATCTTCTGCGCGAGGTTGTCCGGGTTGACCTGGTACGGAAGCTCCGTGACCACCAGGCACTGGCGGTTGTGGATCTCCTCGACCTCGACCACCGCGCGCATCGTGATGGAGCCGCGGCCGGTGCGGTACGCCTCCTCGATGCCCTTGCGGCCCACCACGAGCGCGCCGGTGGGGAAGTCCGGGCCCTTGATCCGCTCGATCAGGGCTTCCAGCAGCTCCTCGTTGGAGGCCTCCGGGTGCTCCAGCGCCCACTGCGCGCCGGCCGCGACCTCGCGGAGGTTGTGCGGCGGGATGTTGGTCGCCATGCCGACCGCGATGCCGGCCGAGCCGTTGATCAGCAGGTTCGGGAAGCGCGACGGCAGGACCGTCGGCTCCTGGTTACGGCCGTCGTAGTTGTCCTGGAAGTCGACGGTCTCCTCGTCGATGTCCCGGAGCATCTCCATCGACAGCGGCGCCATCTTGCACTCGGTGTACCGCATGGCCGCGGCCGGGTCGTTGCCCGGAGAACCGAAGTTGCCGTTGGAGTCCACCAGCGGCATCCGCATCGACCACGGCTGCGCGAGGCGGACCAGCGCGTCGTAGATCGAGGAGTCGCCGTGCGGGTGGTACGTACCCATGACGTCACCGACGACGCGGGCGCACTTGTAGAAGCCCTTCTCGGGGCGGTACCCGCCGTCGTACATCGCGTACAGGACGCGGCGGTGCACCGGCTTCAGGCCGTCCCGCACGTCGGGCAGCGCACGCGAGACGATGACGGACATCGCGTAGTCGAGGTACGAGCGCTGCATCTCGGTCTCGAGCCCGACGGGCTCGACACGCATGCCCACGCCTTCGATGGCGGCGGGCGCGCCCTCGGCGGTCACGCCGTCCGGGGTCACGGGGGGAATCTCGTCGGCCATTGCTGTTCAAAGTCCTTTCGAGCTGCGGCTGTTGTTCGGGCCGACGGGCTCAGATGTCGAGGAAGCGGACGTCCTTGGCGTTGCGCTGGATGAACGAGCGACGTGCTTCGACGTCCTCACCCATGAGCACGGAGAACAGGTCGTCCGCGCGGGCCGCGTCGTCCAGCGACACCTGGCCGAGCACCCGGTGGTCGATGTCCATGGTCGTCACGCGCAGCTCTTCGGCGTTCATCTCACCCAGACCCTTGAAGCGCTGGACCGAGTCGTCCTTGATGCGCTTGCCGGACCGCTTGCCCAGCTCGATCAGCGCGTCGCGCTCGCGGTCGGAGTAGGCGTACTCGAAGTCGTCCCGGCCCCACTTGATCTTGTACAGCGGCGGGCGGGAGAGGTACACGTGCCCGGCCTCCACCAGCGGCCGCATGAAGCGGAACAGGAAGGTGAGCAGCAGGGTGTTGATGTGCTGGCCGTCGACGTCGGCGTCCGCCATCAGGATGATCTTGTGGTAGCGGAGCTTCTCGATGTCGAAGTCCTCGTGGACCCCGGTGCCGAAGGCCGAGATCAGCGCCTGGACTTCCTGGTTCTGCAGGATCTTGTCGACCCTGGCCTTCTCGACGTTCAGGATCTTGCCGCGGATCGGGAGGATCGCCTGGTACTCCGGGTTACGGCCGGACTTGGCCGAGCCGCCGGCGGAGTCACCCTCGACGATGAAGATCTCGCACTTGGTCGGGTCGTTGGACTGGCAGTCGCTCAGCTTGCCCGGCAGCGACGCGGTCTCCAGCAGACCCTTGCGGCGGGTCAGGTCGCGCGCCTTGCGGGCGGCGACACGGGCCGTCGCGGCCTGGATGCCCTTGCGGATGATGTCCGCGGCCTCGTTGGGGTTCCGGTCCAGCCAGTCCGTGAGGTGCTCGTGCGCGACCTTCTGGACGAACGTCTTCGCCTCGGTGTTGCCCAGCTTCGTCTTGGTCTGGCCCTCGAACTGGGGCTCGCCGAGCTTGATGGAGATGATCGCCGTCAGACCCTCGCGGATGTCCTCACCCGTGAGGTTGTCGTCCTTCTCGCGCAGCAGCTTCTTGTCGCGCGCGTACCGGTTGATCAGGCCCGTCAGCGCCGCGCGGAAGCCCTCTTCGTGCGTACCGCCCTCGTGGGTGTGGATGGTGTTCGCGAAGCTGTAGACACCCTCGGTGTACTGGGTGTTCCACTGCATCGCGATCTCCACCGAGAGCATCCGCTCCTTGTCCTCGGCCTCGATGTCGATGACCGTGGGGTGGACCGTCTCGCCCTTGCGGGAGTTCAGGTACTTCACGAAGTCGACGAGGCCGCCTTCGTAGTGGTACTTGACGGTGAGCGGCTTGCCCTCCTCGTCGACGTGCGCCTCGCGCTCGTCGGTGAGCTGGATCGACAGACCCTTGTTGAGGAAGGCCATCTCCTGGAAGCGCCGGGACAGCGTCTCGAAGCTGTACTCGGTCGTCTCGAAGATCTCGCCGTCGGCCCAGAACGTGACCGAGGTGCCGGTCTCCTCGGTGGCCTCGTGCTTGGCGAGCGGCGCGGTCGGCACACCCGCCTTGTAGTCCTGCGTCCAGCGGTACCCGTCCGTCCTGACCTCGACGGAGACCCGCTGGGACAGGGCGTTCACGACGGAGACACCGACGCCGTGCAAACCACCGGAGACGGCGTACCCGCCGCCGCCGAACTTGCCGCCCGCGTGCAGCACGGTGAGCACGACCTCGACGGCCGGCTTCCCCTCGGAGGGGATGATGCCCACGGGGATGCCACGGCCGTTGTCGATGACGCGCACGCCGCCGTCCGCGAGGATCGTGACGTCGATGGTGTCCGCGTGGCCGGCCATCGCCTCGTCGACCGAGTTGTCCACGACCTCCTGCACGAGGTGGTGCAGACCACGCTCGCCGGTGGAGCCGATGTACATACCCGGTCGCTTGCGAACCGCGTCCAAGCCCTCAAGGACAGTGATCGCACTGGCGTCGTACGACTTCTCTTCCGAGGAGCCGCCACTGGCGACGGCAGGAACCCCCTCTTCGGTAGAAGCCGTGATGTTCTCGTTGAGGTCGCCGGAGTCGGCCACGAAGCGCCCTTTCTGGCACAGGCACGAGCCTTCTCCTGCTGCCGGCGGGAAGGCCCCGTGCCGGTCAGGAGCGGCTGCGTCGTTCGACATGTTCCGCGAGTGGGCGGGATTGCTACCAGTCTACCGGTAGCGCCGACACTCATGGGGGTTTGCGGGCGCCTGAGTCCTCACGTGCCGCCCTGAACTGGCGTCCGCCGACTCCCCATATCTGAGACGGGCCCCCAGGACGCTCACACCGGCACTCAGCGCTTCGGGCTGTCAACCTCCGACTACGGTGAGCGGAGTCTCTTCCGTCACACCAGAACATCCGAGGCATCTCGCCCGTACGGAGACCCGCCGCAGAGGCGGTTTCACGTGAAACGGAAGGCTTCGGCCGGGCGCGGTTTCATGGGAAACGGAAGGCTTCGGCCGGGCAGGCGTGCGGTTTCACGTGAAACGGCCGCTCCGCGCCCGCAGGTACGGCTCAGCCGTACGTGTCGCCCGGCCCCGTGCTCCCCGGAGCCCGCAACGAGCCGTACCGCCGGGGCGGGCCACCCGGCCCCAGCACCTTGATGACCTTCACCGACCCGTGCCCGAGGTCCTCGTTCAGCCGCGCCACCAGCGTCGGCGCCAGCAGCCGCAGCTGCGTCGCCCACGCCGTCGAGTCGCACTGCACCGTCAGCACCCGGGCGTCCTCGTCGTACTTCTGCGGCTCACAGTGCTGCGCCACCTCCGCGCCCACCAGCTGCGGCCAGCGCCCCATCACCCCGCCGACCGCGGCCGGCGTCTCCCAGCCACGCTCGGTGATCAGACGATTGATCGCCGCACCCAGCGGCAGCGGATCGCGCCCATCGGCACGCGCACCGGAACGCAGCCCACCCCCGCGGCGGGCCTGCTTCTTCTGCTGCGCGGCCGCGCCCCGCGCCCGCGCCTGCTCCTTCGCGGCCACCAGCGCCTGCCGCGCCAGATCGACCCCGGACAGCTCCGGCGGCTTCGGCTGCTCGGGTCCCGCAGGCTCCTGAGGACCGGACTGCTCACTCACTTACGACACCTTCTCCGCCGTGCCCTCGGAGACCGCGAACCGCGCCCCCGCCAGCACGCCCGGCACATCGTCGTCCACCGCCGCCGTCACCAGCACCTGCTCACCCGGCGCCACCAGCTCGGCCAGCCGCTCCCGGCGGCGCGCGTCCAGCTCGGCGAAGACGTCGTCGAGGACCAGCACCGGCTCATTGCCCTCGGCGCTCAGCAGGTCGTACGAGGCCAGCCGCAGCGCCAGCGCGTACGACCAGGACTCGCCGTGGCTCGCGTACCCCTTCGCCGGCAGCCGCCCCAGCTTGAGGACCAGGTCGTCACGGTGCGGGCCGACCAGCGTCACGCCCCGCTCGATCTCGTTCTTCCGCGCCTCGCCCAGCGCCTCCATGAGCAGCCCGTACAGCTCCTCACGGTTCGACGCCTCCGCCAGCCGCTCGCCCACCGAACCGCGGTACTCCAGCGCGACCGGCCCGCCGCCCGGCGCCAGCTGCTCGTACGCCTTGTCCGCCAGCGGCTGCAGCGTCGCGATCAGGTCCAGCCGCTGCGCCAGCAGCTCCGCACCGACGCGCGCCAGATGCTGGTCCCACACGTCCAGCGTGGACAGGTCCATCTTCCGGCCGCCGTGCCGGCGCGCCAGGGCCGCGCTCTTCAGCAGGGTGTTGCGCTGCTTCAGCACGCGGTCGTAGTCCGAGCGCACGCCCGCCATCCGCGGCGAACGCGCCGTGATCAGCTCGTCCAGGAAGCGCCGCCGCTCGCCCGGATCGCCCTTGACCAGCGCCAGATCCTCCGGCGCGAACAGCACCGTCCGCACGATGCCGAGCACGTCACGCGGCCTGACCTGCGAGGATCTGTTGATCCTGGCCCGGTTGGCCTTCCCCGGATTCAGCTCCAGCTCGATCAGCTGCTGCCGCTCGCCCTGCACCACCTGCGCCCGGACGATCGCCCGCTCCGCACCCATGCGGACCAGCGGCGCGTCGGAGGACACGCGGTGACTGCCGAGGGTGGCGAGATAGCCGACCGCCTCGACGAGATTGGTCTTCCCCTGGCCGTTGGGCCCGACGAACGCCGTGACGCCCGGGTCGAGCGGGACCTCGACCCGGGCGTACGAGCGGAAGTCGGCGAGCGACAGATGCGCGACATGCATGGGCGGCGCCGACCTCCCCCGGCGTAACACTGCTGCGGGTGCTGGGTGGCCCCAGCCCCTGGGATTACTTCTTGTTCTCGACCGCGTGGCCGCCGAACTGATTCCGCAGCGCGGCGATCATCTTCATCTGCGGCGAGTCGTCCTGACGCGAGGCGAACCGCGCGAACAGCGACGCGGTGATCGCCGGCAGCGGCACCGCGTTGTCGATCGCGGCCTCGACCGTCCAGCGGCCCTCACCGGAGTCGGCGGCGAAGCCCCGCAGCTTCTCCAGGTGCTCGTCGTCGTCCAGCGCGTTGACCGCCAGGTCCAGCAGCCAGGAGCGGATGACCGTGCCCTCCTGCCAGGAGCGGAAGACCTCGCGCACGTCCGTGACGGAGTCGACCTTCTCCAGCAGCTCCCAGCCCTCGGCGTACGCCTGCATCATGGCGTACTCGATGCCGTTGTGGACCATCTTCGCGAAGTGGCCCGCGCCGACCTTGCCGGCGTGCACCGAGCCGAAGTCGCCCTCCGGCTTGAGCGCGTCGAAGATCGGCTGGACCTTCGCCACGTCCTCGGCGGCACCGCCGTACATCAGCGCGTAGCCGTTCTCCAGGCCCCACACGCCACCGGAGACGCCGCAGTCGACGAAGCCGATGCCCTTGGCGCGCAGCTCCTCGGCGTGCTTCTCGTCATCGGTCCAGCGGCTGTTCCCGCCGTCCACGACGATGTCGCCCTCGGACAGCAGCTCACCGAGCTCATCGATCGTCGCCTGGGTGGCGGCGCCGGCCGGCACCATGACCCACACGACCCGCGGACCCTGCAGACCGTCCACCAGCTCCTTGAGGCTGGAGACGTCCGCGAGGTCGGGATTGCGGTCGTAACCGATGACCGTGTGGCCTGCGCGGCGGATGCGCTCGCGCATGTTGCCGCCCATCTTGCCGAGACCGACGAGACCGAGCTCCATCAGAGACCCTCTTTGCACATAGTCGTTGCCCTTGTACCTGACCTACGACGAGCCTACGCCCGAAGGGCTGTGCACAGCTGTGGGCTCAGCCGCTCATAAGCCGCAGGTCAACCGCGTCATCCGGGCGGCCGTACGGAGCGCGTCCGTACGGCCTTCCGGGCGTGGCACAGGGCACTGCTCGGAGCTCAGCCCGACAGGCGCACCGGCATGATCAGGTACTTGTACGCGTCGTCCGCCTCGGCGTCGGCGGCCGGCTTGCCGCTCAGCAGCGCGGGCTTGGTCGACGTCGTGAACGCCAGCTGCGCCACCGGCGAGTCGATCGCGGACAGGCCCTCCAGCAGGAAGCCGGGGTTGAAGGCGATCGAGATGTCGTCGCCCTCCAGCTGCGCGTCGACGCGCTCCACAGCCTGTGCGTCGTCGCTGGAGCCGGCCTCCAGGATCAGCACGCCCTGCTCGAAGCTGAGCCGCACCGGGGTGTTCCGCTCGGCCACCAGCGCAACACGCTTGACGGCCTCGACGAACGGAGCCGTCTCGATCACCGCGACGGAGTTGAACTCGGTCGGGAAGAGCGTGCGGTACTTCGGCAGGTCGCCCTCAAGAAGGCGGGTGGTCGTCCGCCGCCCGGCGCCCTCGAAACCGATCAGACCCTCACCGGCGCCGGAGCCGGACAGCGCCAGCGTGACCGTGTCACCGCTGCTCAGCGACTTGGCGGTGTCCAGCAGCGTCTTGGCGGGCACCAGCGCGACCGCGGAGGCGTCCGGGCTCTCCGGCTTCCACAGGAACTCGCGGACCGCGAAGCGGTAGCGGTCGGTCGAGGCGAGCGTGACGGTGTCGCCCTCGATCTCGATGCGGACACCGGTGAGCACCGGGAGGGTGTCGTCGCGGCCGGCGGCGATGGCGACCTGGGCGGCCGCGGAGGCGAAGACCTCACCGGGGACGGTGCCGGTGGCGGTGGGCATCTGGGGCAGCGCCGGGTACTCCTCCACAGGAAGGGTGTGGAGGGTGAAGCGCGAGGAGCCGCAGACGACGGTCACTCGTACACCGTCTGTGGAGATCTCCACCGGGCGGTTCGGCAGCGCACGGCAGATGTCGGCGAGCAGCCGGCCGGAGACGAGGACCGTGCCCTCCTCCTCGGTCTCCGCCTCCACCGAGACGCGTGCCGAGACCTCGTAGTCGAAGCCGGAGAGGCTCAGGGAGCCGTCCTCCGCCTTCAGCAGCAGGCCCGCGAGGACGGGCACCGGCGGACGGGCCGGGAGGCTCTTGGCCGCCCAGGCCACTGCCTCCGCGAGTACATCGCGCTCCACCCGGATCTTCACCGGAAACCGCCTCCTGCTGTTGCTGGCTCTCGCCCTGCTGGCCTTCGTCGTCGGCTGGGTTGCCGGAGACCAGTCTGACGCACACCACCGACAGTCGGTGCGGCTCGGGGTCAAGTCGGGACGAGAGCTCGGAGAGGCCCGGTCCCCAAGTTGTGCACAGCACCCGATTCGAAACGAGTTCCCCGCTACATATCCGTGGTCGTAGTAGTAGGGGCTGTGGAAACCGTGGACAACCGGCTTTTCGCAGGTCAGCGCCCGTTTTTTGTCCACCGAGGGCTGTGGGTGCAGCCGTGGATAAGCCGGCGGTTCTGTGGACCGCCCGACTTTGTGCACACCCGATGCACAGGGGAGGCCGGTTTCTCCCCAGCGCCGTCCCCAGTTTTACCCAGGTTCCCCACAGCCCAACCCGGCACTTTGGTGTGACGGCTTTCACTCGCGCCGGTGAGTGGGGGTGTTGCCTTGCCGAACAGTGGACAGCGGTGTGGACGAGGTGTGTACAACGCCGCTTTACCTGTGGGCGGCCGGTGGACAGTCGCGTGCACACCCTGTGGACGGAAACTTTGTCCACACCCTGTGGATGAAGGTTGTCCGCAATTCCACACCCTGCTGACCTGGGGCGATGTGCTGGCGGGCGGTCTGCTTGTGGATGCTGTTGGGATAACTCTCCAGTCCCCAGGGTGTGGAAGGAAGATTCTCGCCCAATCTGTGGAGGGAAGCCGTGTCCTCGTCAGAAATCGAACAGCGCTGGGGAGTTCGGCGTCGGCCCAAGGGCCGGTTCCACAGCGTGGGGACGGCTCGGGACACCCGGAGGGTCTGTCGTACGGGGTTCTTGAGGGGCACTCAACGACGAAAGGCGCCCCGGGAGTTGTCCCGGAGCGCCCTGTGCGTCCGCGGCCGGCGCCGCCCGCGTCAGCCGTTCTTGATGCGGTTCGTCAGCTCGGTCACCTGGTTGTAGATGGAGCGGCGCTCCGCCATCAGCGCGCGGATCTTCCGGTCGGCGTGCATGACGGTCGTGTGGTCGCGGCCGCCGAAGTGGCCGCCGATCTTCGGCAGCGACAGATCGGTCAGCTCGCGGCACAGGTACATCGCGATCTGCCGCGCGGTCACCAGCACGCGGCTGCGTGAGGAGCCGCACAGGTCGTCCACCGTCAGCCCGAAGTAGTCGGCGGTGGCCGCCATGATCGCGGTGGCGGTGATCTCGGGGGCCGCGTCCTCGCCGCCGGGGATCAGGTCCTTCAGAACAATCTCGGTGAGGCCGAGGTCCACCGGCTGCCGGTTGAGCGAGGCGAAGGCCGTGACCCGGATCAGCGCCCCCTCCAGCTCGCGGATGTTCCGCGAGATCCGGGAGGCGATGAACTCCAGTACCTCCGGCGGCGCGTTCAGCTGCTCCTGCACGGCCTTCTTGCGGAGGATCGCGATACGGGTCTCCAGCTCGGGCGGCTGGACGTCCGTGATCAGACCCCACTCGAAGCGGTTGCGCAGCCGGTCCTCCAGGGTCACCAGCTGCTTGGGCGGCCGGTCACTGGAGAGAACGATCTGCTTGTTCGCGTTGTGCAGCGTGTTGAACGTGTGGAAGAACTCCTCCTGCGTCGACTCCTTGCTCGCCAGGAACTGGATGTCGTCGACCAGCAGGATGTCCATGTCGCGGTAGCGCTTGCGGAACGCGTCCGCCTTGCCGTCGCGGATGGAGTTGATGAACTCGTTGGTGAACTCCTCCGAGCTCACGTATCTGACCCTGGTACCGGGGTACAGGCTGCGGGCGTAATGGCCGATCGCGTGCAGCAGGTGCGTCTTGCCGAGCCCGGACTCGCCGTAGATGAACAGCGGGTTGTACGCCTTGGCCGGGGCCTCGGCGACGGCGACCGCCGCGGCGTGCGCGAAGCGGTTCGACGCCCCGATGACGAAGGTGTCGAAGAGGTACTTCGGGTTCAGCCGCGCGGTGGGCTCACCGGGGCCCGTCGCCGGCGCGGGCTGGGCCGCGAGCGGGCCGGGGGCGCCGCTGGGCGCCGGCAGGTTGCCGCCGGGACGGGCGTGCCGTCCGGGACCGCCCGGCTGATGGCCGTCGGAGTCGCGGTGCTGCGGGGACTGTTCGTACGGGGAGCGCTGGGCGTCGGAGTGCTGCCCGGGGCCGGGGCGGTCGGTGCCCTGCCGGCGGTAGTCATCGGCGTTCTGCGAGCGGTAGTCGTCGCTCTGTGACCGGTAGTCGTCATTCTGCGACCGATAGTCGCCGGGTCCGGGCCGACCGCGCTGCTGGTGGTGCGACGGCGTGGCGTAGGGGTCGCGCTCGGGAAAGCCGCCGAGCCGCTGCTGCTGCCAGCCGTAGTCGTCGTGCCGGCCGGAGTCGTCGCCCATGCCGGAGCGGCGGTCCTCGGAGTGCTGCGGCCAGGCGCCGGGCGCGGGCCGCGGCTGCTGGTGCTGCTGCTGGTACTCGGGATAGGCGGGGCGCACGGTGGGCAGCTCGTCGCTCTGGTGGCCGCCGTGCTGGCCGCCTCCGTGTCCACCCTGGGGGCCCCCTTGAGGACCGTTTTCGTGGCCGTTCTGCCGACCGTAGCTCTGGCGGCCGTCGTAGCTTTCGTACGCGTCATGCGAGAGCTGAGGCTGCTGTGACGGGAGGTGCTGCTGCGGCGGCGCGGGGGACTGCGGCGCCTCAGCGGTGTCGTCGACGGTGATCGCGATGCGGATCGGGCGGCCGCACTCGTGGCTCAGCGCCTCGCCGATCAGCGGTGCGAGCCGGCCTTCCAGTACACCCTTCGCGAATTCGTTGGGTACGGCGAGCAGCGCGGTGTCGGCGACCAGGGCAAGCGGTTGAGTCCGCTTGAGCCAGTCCTGGTCCTTGGGCTTGAGGCTGTCGCTCTCCGCCCGGAGCAGGTGGTCGAGGACCCGCGGCCACACTGCGGCAAGATCTGCAGGGACGTCAGCCACAGAGCACGCTCTCTCACAGGTCCCACGAATGTGTGATTCTCAGGACGGGCGGGAAGGAATCGGAGTTCAGCCACGGTAGTCAGCTGACCCGCGCGTGTTCAAGTTGTTGTCCACAGCCTGTGTACAGCGTGTCCTGTCCTAGAGCCGGTTTGACCGGATGATGCAGCCGCGCGTACCGTGACCAGGTCGAGTTGTCGATGGCTGCTGCCGCCTGCCTCCGATGGGCAAAGATCGCGCCCAGCGATCGTGTAGCGGTGCACTCGGGCGTATGCGAGCTACTCGTGGGCGCACGGTGACAGCCAGTCGACGCCCCACACCTGTCTCGCAAGAGGCAACAATCCTTCCTGGAGCCCCCGAGTGAGCAAGCGCACCTTCCAGCCGAACAACCGTCGTCGCGCCAAGACCCACGGCTTCCGCCTGCGTATGCGTACGCGTGCCGGCCGCGCGATCCTGGCGACCCGCCGTGGCAAGGGTCGCGCCCGCCTGTCGGCCTGACAGCCCGGCTCTAGGTCCATGACGTGCTGCCTACCGAGAATCGGCTGAGGCGGCGCGAGGACTTCGCGGCCGCGGTACGCCAAGGACGCAGGGCTGGTCGCCCACTCCTTGTCGTCCATCTACGCAGCGGTGCAACGGACCCGCACGCAGCGGGGGAAATGGTTCCCCCGACGCGTGCGGGTTTCGTCGTGAGCAAGGCCATCGGCAACGCCGTGGTCCGGAACAAGGTCCAGCGCCGGCTCCGTCACCTCGTGCGTGACCGTCTGGACCGGTTGCCCGCCGGTAGCCTGGTGGTCGTACGTGCGCTGCCCGGCGCGGGCGATGCGGAGTACGACGCGCTCGCCCGTGATCTTGATGCCGCGCTGCAGCGCCTGCTGAGGACCCCCGGGCGGGACCCAGGAGGGGGCGCTCCGTGAAGTACCCGCTGCTGCTGTTGATCAAGTTGTACCAGTGGACCATCAGCCCTTTGCTGGGTCCGGTCTGCAAGTACTACCCGTCGTGCTCCCACTACGGCTTCACGGCCATCGACCGGCACGGCGCGGTGAAGGGAACAGCGCTGACCGCCTGGCGCATCCTGCGTTGCAATCCGTGGTCGCTCGGTGGTGTCGACCATGTACCGCCCCGGAAACATCCGGTCTGGCACCAGCGGCTGAGGAGCCGCTTGGGCGGGCCCGCCGTCCATGAGCCTGCCGCACAGCCCGAGACTCAGCCCAACGCCCAAGGAGCTTGATTCGTGGACACGATCCTGAATCCTCTCTATTACGCCGTTTCCTGGATCATCGTCCAGTTCCATTCGCTGTACAGCCTGGTCTTCGACAAGAACAGCGGCGCGGCGTGGGGTTTGTCCATCGTCTCGCTGGTGGTGCTGATCCGTATCTGCCTGATCCCGCTTTTTGTGAAGCAGATCAAGTCGACGCGGAACATGCAGGCGCTCCAGCCGAAGATGAAGGCGATCCAGGAGCGCTACAAGAGCGACAAGCAGCGTCAGTCCGAAGAGATGATGAAGCTCTACAAGGAGACGGGCACCAACCCGCTCTCGAGCTGTCTTCCGATCATCGCGCAGTCGCCGTTCTTCATCTCGCTGTACCAGGTCCTCAGCCACATCGCGAAGAACCAGACGGTCGGCTTCATCAATCCGTCGCTGCTGGCCAGCGCGCAGAAGGCGCACATCTTCGGCGCCCCGCTGTCCGTGAAGTTCATGGACTCGGCGTCCAAGGTCGAGTCGCTCGGTGCCTCGCTCACCGACGTGCGGGTCGTCACGGTCATCATGATCGTCCTGATGTCGGCGTCGCAGTTCTACACCCAGCGCCAGCTGATGACGAAGAACGTCGACCTCACGGTGAAGACGCCGTTCATGCAGCAGCAGAAGATGCTGATGTACGTCTTCCCGATCATGTTCGCCGTCTTCGGTATCAACTTCCCCGTCGGTGTCCTCGTGTACTGGCTGACCACCAACGTGTGGACGATGGCCCAGCAGATGTTCGTCATCCGCCGTAACCCCACTCCGGGCAGCCGGGCCTACACGGAGCGCCAGGAGCGGCTGCGTGCCCAGGGCAAGCTGAAGGAGGACCCGGCGGAGGTCGAGGCGAAGCAGGCCGCCGAGGAGGCGCGCCAGAACCGCCAGCAGCCCAAGCGTCAGACCAAGTCCCGGCGGCAGACCGCGGCCCCGGCCGGCGGCGGTGCGCAGGCCCGCACCCGGGCCGGTGCGCAGGGCGGGCAGTCGGACTCCACGGCCAAGGGCGGCGAGACCAAGCAGTCGCTGCAGAAGGACTCGGGCCAGAAGGCGGACTCCGCGAAGAAGTCCTCCGAGGGCGGCAAGCCCAAGGGCAGCTCGGCCTCCGGTTCCTCCCGTAACGCCAAGTCCGGACAGCGCAAGGGCCAGCAGCGGCCCAAGCACCCGTCCAAGAAGTAGAAGGAGTCTTTCGTGACGGACACGACCCCTGCCGCCGAGGGCACCGACACCATGTCCCGGCTGGAGCAGGAGGGCGAGATCGCGGCCGACTACCTCGAGGGCCTGCTGGACATCGCGGATCTCGACGGTGACATCGACATGGACGTCGAGGCCGACCGTGCCGCGGTGTCGATCATCAGCGACTCCACCAGCCGTGATCTGCAGAAGCTCGTGGGCCGGGACGGCGAGGTGCTGGAGGCGCTCCAGGAGCTGACCCGGCTGGCGGTGCACCGGGAGACCGGCGACCGCAGCCGTCTGATGCTGGACGTCGCCGGCTACCGCGCGCGCAAGCGCGAGGAGCTCGCGGAGCTGGGCGCCAAGGCGGCCCAGGAGGCGAAGACCTCGGGCGAGCCGGTGAAGCTGAAGGCGATGACGCCGTTCGAGCGCAAGGTGGTGCACGACGCCGTCGCGGCGGCCGGGCTGCGCAGCGAGTCCGAGGGCGAGGAGCCGCAGCGTCGGGTTGTCGTGCTCCCGGCCTGATTCTCCGGCACTCGCGCGTGTCTTTGGCCCCGTCTGTTCGCAGGCGGGGCCACGTCTTGTCAGCCTTCTGCGAGGCTCGGAACCGTATCCGGGCACCCGGCAGGATCAGCAGTTCAGAGGAAGGGCGGTAACCGTGACGGAGTCAGCGGCGGAGCTTCCTGCGGCGCCGGATGCGGCGCGGGAGTTTTTCGGTGAGCGCTTCCCGGAGGCCGTGCGGTACGGCGAGCTGCTCGCCGACGCGGGCGTACGGCGTGGGCTGATTGGTCCGCGTGAGGTGCCGCGGCTGTGGGAGCGGCACCTGCTGAATTGCGCGGTGCTCTCCGAGGTGGTCCCCGAGGGCGTCTCGGTGTGTGACGTGGGCTCGGGCGCCGGGCTGCCGGGCATTCCCCTGGCGCTGGTGCGGCCGGATTTGAAGATCACCCTGCTGGAGCCGCTGCTGCGGCGGACGAACTTCCTGCAGGAGGTCGTGGAGCTGCTGGGGCTGGATCACGTGACCGTGGTGCGGGGCCGGGCCGAAGAGGTGATGGGCAAGATTCCTCAGGTCCACGTGGTGACCGCGCGTGCCGTGGCGCCGCTGGACCGGCTGGCCGGCTGGGGTGTTCCGCTGCTGCGGCCGTACGGCGAGATGCTGGCGCTCAAGGGCGACACCGCGGAGGAAGAGCTCAAGGGTGCCAGGGCGGCGCTCAGCAAGCTCGGCGTGGAGTCGACGTCGGTGGTGCACGTCGGCGAGGGCGTGGTGGATCCGCTGTCCACGGTCGTGCGCGTGGAGGTGGGCGAAAGCCCCGGCGGCGTCCGCTTCGCGGCCAAGCGCGCCAAGGCGAACCGCGCCAACCGGCCGACCAGGGGTCGTCGGCGTTAGATCGCCGCGGCACCGCACCAGACGCAGACAGGAGCGCTTTCCGTCCGCCGGCGGGAAGCGCTCCTGTTCTGTCTGTACGGGGGCGTCGCTCGAACCGACGAGGGCCGTGCTCCATACAAACCACCAAAACGACATAAGCCGGAGTGTCGCGGGGGAATGGGACACGGCGCTGGCATCGTGTTTCACGTGAAACGTCGCTCCCTGCTGCATGGAATCATCAGTCGAGGTCGTGCGGCTGCCGCACCGCGTGGCCACCGACCCGGTCGGGTCACGGATGTATCCACAGAGGAGGATTCATCCACAGGAGACAGGGCCTCGCTGGTTCGCGACACCGAAACCATGGCAGGCTCTGAGCATTGCGAGCCTGAAGTCGAGGAGAGTGAATCCGTGCGGTCCGACGCCAATATCGCGGGACCGATGACCGATCCGGTCCCCGGTCCCCGTAGCGAGTCGCTCGGGGAAGACGTTTCACGTGAAACGCCGCCTCCCATGGACGACACCCCGATCGGTCGTGCTGCTCAGTTGGCAGTCCAGGCGCTGGGCCGTGCGGGAGAGGGGCTGCCCCGCCCCGAACAAACCCGGGTCATGGTGGTGGCCAACCAGAAGGGCGGGGTCGGCAAGACCACGACCACGGTGAACCTGGCTGCCTCACTCGCCCTGCACGGGGCACGAGTACTGGTGGTGGACCTGGACCCACAGGGCAATGCCTCCACGGCCCTGGGGATCGACCACCACTCCGAAGTCCCTTCCATCTATGACGTGTTGGTGGAGAGCAAGCCACTTTCCGACGTGGTTCAGCCGGTGCCGGACGTGGAGGGGCTGTTCTGTGCGCCCGCCACGATCGACCTGGCCGGCGCGGAGATCGAACTGGTCTCGCTGGTGGCCCGGGAGAGCCGGCTGGACCGGGCCATCAAGGCATACGAGCAGCCGCTGGACTACATCCTCATCGACTGCCCGCCCTCGCTCGGCCTGCTGACGGTCAACGCGCTGGTAGCCGGGGCCGAGGTGCTGATCCCGATCCAGTGCGAGTACTACGCGCTGGAGGGCCTGGGGCAGCTGCTGCGGAACGTCGATCTGGTCCGGGGCCATCTCAACCCCAAGCTTCATGTGTCGACGATCCTGCTGACCATGTACGACGGCCGGACCCGGCTCGCCTCCCAGGTCGCCGACGAGGTGCGCAGCCACTTCGGCAGCGAGGTACTGAGAACCAGCATCCCCCGCTCCGTGCGCATCTCTGAGGCGCCGAGCTACGGGCAGACGGTGCTCACCTATGATCCGGGCTCCAGCGGCTCGCTGTCCTATCTCGAAGCGGCGCGTGAGATCGCGCTGCGCGGGGTCTCCGGGACGGCCGGTCAGGGGCTCAGCGTGACCTATGAATCACAGCACAGCATGTCGGAGGGGAATCAGTGAGCGAACGACGTAGAGGACTGGGCCGCGGGCTCGGTGCGCTGATCCCCGCGGCACCGCAGGGTTCGGACAGCGCCGGCCCGGCGGTGGGACGGGGGACGACATCGCCGTCGGCGGTGCCGGTCATGACGCCGGAGCGAGGTGTCGCCGCAGCCAAGGTGGCGGCGATTCCGGACGCTGCCGTTTCACGTGAAACGGAGGCACCGGCTGAGCCGGAGGTGAAGGAAAAGGGGAGCGAGGAGGTCGCCGGGGCGCACTTCGCCGAGCTGCCGATCGACTCGATCGTCCCGAATCCACGGCAGCCGCGGGAGGTGTTCGACGAGGACGCCCTGGCGGAGCTGATCACTTCCATCCAGGAGGTGGGCCTGCTCCAGCCGGTCGTCGTACGGCGGACGGGCCCGGAGCGGTACGAGCTCATCATGGGAGAGCGCCGCTGGCGGGCATGCCGCGAGGCCGGCCTGGAGCGGATCCCGGCGATCGTCCGGGCGACGGACGACGAGAAGCTGCTTCTGGACGCGCTGCTGGAGAACCTCCACCGGGCTCAGCTGAACCCGCTGGAGGAGGCGGCGGCCTACGACCAGCTGCTGAAGGACTTCAACTGCACGCACGATGAGCTGGCGGACCGGATCGGGCGGTCGCGCCCGCAGGTCTCCAACACGCTGCGGCTGCTGAAGCTGTCGCCGTCGGTGCAGCGGCGGGTCGCCGCGGGGGTGCTCTCGGCCGGTCATGCGCGGGCGCTGCTGTCCGTGGAGGACTCCGAGGAGCAGGACCGGCTGGCGCACCGCATCGTGGCCGAGGGCCTCTCGGTGCGGGCGGTCGAGGAGATCGTGACCCTGATGGGGTCCACGCCCAAGAGCGCGTCGCGGGCGAAGGGGCCGCGGGCCGGTACCCGCGTCTCGCCCGCCCTGACCGATCTGGCCTCGCGGCTCTCGGACCGGTTCGAGACGCGGGTGAAGGTCGATCTCGGCCAGAAGAAGGGCAAGATCGTCGTGGAGTTCGCCTCGATAGACGATCTCGACCGCATCCTCGGCACGCTGGCTCCCGGAGAGGGACGGGTGCTGGACAAGCACCCGGAGGAGGACAGCGACGAGGCGTGAGCGGACGCCGCCGTCCGCCGGGAGGGCGGGCCGTGTGCCGGTGAGGTGACCGGAACACGGCCCGCCCTTTGCCTTTTCGCGGTACCCGGGTTCATGTTGTCCCGGTTACGATGCGTTCGGGTATGGCACGCATCCACTCGGAGTCACCTCACGACGAGGAGAGGCCATGCGATCGGTGAGCCGCACCGGATTGATGGCAGCGGGGTTCGGCCTGGGGGCAGTCGGCGGTTTCGTCGGCGGCCTGCTCAGCGAGCGCGGTCCGCTGACCGCATCCGGAGGTGCGGTGGGCGAGGGAAGTGAGGACCTGGCTTCATGGGGCGTCGGCTCGTACCGCTCACGCTGGACAACCTTCCGGATGTCCCCAAGCGCTGCCGCTCGTGTGTCTTCTGGGAGCTCGACCCCGTCAGCGGTGAGGCCGCGGTAAAGAGCGGCCGGCCCGAGCTGGAGAAGGAAGCGTGGATCTCCGCCGTACTGCTGGAGTGGGGCTCCTGCGGCCGGGTGGTCTATGTGGACGAGGTCCCGGTCGGCTTCGTGCTGTACGCGCCTCCGGCCTACGTGCCACGTTCCACGGCCTTCCCGACGAGCCCGGTCTCCCCCGACGCCGTGCAGCTGATGACCGCCTGGCTGATCCCCGGCTATCAGGGCCAGGGGCTGGGCAGAGTCATGGTCCAGACGGTCGCGAAGGATCTGCTGCGGCGGGGCTTCAAGGCGATCGAGGCGTTCGGCGATGCGAAGTGGAGGGAGCCGGCGTGCGTGCTGCCCGCCGATCATCTGCTCGCGGTCGGCTTCAAGACCGTACGGCCGCATCCGCGCTACCCACGACTGCGCCTGGAGCTGCGCACGACCCTGTCGTGGAAGGAAGACGTGGAACTCGCGCTGGACCGACTTCTGGGTGCGGTCCAGAAGGAACCGGTACTCCGGCCCCTGTAGCGCGGACAGCGAAACGGGCCCGCCCCGAAGGGCAGGCCCGTTTCACGTGAAACATGGTGCGGAGATCAGGCGAGGTAGTCCGACAGGTCCCGCTCGATCGCAGCCTTGGGCTTGGCGCCGACGATGGTCTTCACGACCTCGCCGCCCTGGTAGACGTTCATGGTCGGAATCGACATGACGCCGTACTTGGCGGTGGTCGCGGGGTTCTCGTCGGTGTTGAGCTTGGCGATGACGATCTCATCGTGCTCCGCGGCGATGGCCTCCAGGGAAGGGGCAACCTGACGGCACGGGCCGCACCAGGTGGCCCAGAAGTCGACGAGTACCGGCTTGTCGCTCTTGAGGACGACCTCTTCGAAGTTGGCGTCCGTCACGGTCACCGTGGCACCGGCCATGGCGTTCTCCTTACTCAGTGGGTGTGAACAGCTCTGATGTTCGCGGTCAGGCGGTGGGGGTCTGCGCGGGCTCGGCAGGGGTCTGCTCGGGCTCGGCCGGCTCGCCGTCGGTGAGCGAGGCGAGGAAGCGCTCGGCGTCCAGGGCGGCGGAGCAGCCGGTGCCGGCGGCGGTGATCGCCTGACGGTAGGTGTGGTCCACGACGTCACCGGCGGCGAAGACGCCCTGGATGTTGGTGTGGGTGCTGGGCGCGTCCACCTTGAGGTAGCCGTCGTCGTCCAGCTTCAGCTGGCCCTTGAACAGCTCGGTGCGCGGGTCGTGGCCGATGGCGATGAACAGGCCCGTGACCGGCAGCTCGGAGGTGTCGCCGGTCTTGAGGTTGCGCAGGGTCAGACCGGAGAGCTTGTTGTCGCCGTGGATCTCGGCGACCTCGCTGTCCCACACGAACTTGATCTTCGGGTCGGCGAACGCGCGCTCCTGCATCGCCTTGCTGGCGCGCAGGGTGTCGCGGCGGTGCACGATGGTGACGGACTTGGCGAAGCGGGAGAGGAAGGTGGCCTCCTCCATCGCGGTGTCGCCGCCGCCGATGACGGCGATGTCCTGGTCCTTGAAGAAGAAGCCGTCGCAGGTGGCGCACCAGGACACGCCGCGACCGGAGAGTTCGTCCTCGCGCGGCAGGCCGAGCTTGCGGTGCTGGGAGCCGGTGGTGACGATGACGGCGTGCGCGCGGTGCACGGTGCCGGCCGAGTCGGTGACCGTCTTGATGGGCTCGGAGAGGTCCACGACGGTAACGTCATCGGGGATCAGCTCGGCGCCGAAGCGCTCGGCCTGGGCCC
Source organism: Streptomyces sp. NPDC026301 (assembly GCF_055567935.1). Taxonomy (NCBI): domain Bacteria; kingdom Bacillati; phylum Actinomycetota; class Actinomycetes; order Kitasatosporales; family Streptomycetaceae; genus Streptomyces; species Streptomyces sp. NPDC026301. The sequence continues at coordinate 167,656 of NZ_JBVHPN010000002.1, forward strand.
GCATGTTGTCCATGAGGTCCGGGCCCATGATGCCGTCCCGGAAGCCGGGGAAGTTCTCCACATCGGTGGTGTTCATCAGTGCGCCACCGGCGGTGACGGCGCCCTCGAACACCAGCGGCTTCAGCGAGGCACGGGCGGTGTAGAGCGCGGCGGTATAGCCCGCAGGCCCGGAGCCGATGATGATCACGTTACGGACGTCGCTCACGGGTGTCTTCCTTGTCTCTGCCGACTGCGTTGGGTGGGCTGGAGAAACTCTCATCCCACCCAACGGATCCTACGGGGCGAGCATTCCCGCAGTGTCCCAGCGCACCCGTAGCGGCCCGGAGCCCGGGGCCGGGCTCGGCGACTCAGTGGCGGGCATAGGTCCCGCTGAGCAGGACCTTGCCGGGCACAGGCGGTGAGGCCGAGATGCAGGACGCCGAGACGACGTAGGCGGAGACCCGGGCCCTGTCGGACGGATGGGGCAGCACGACGAGGTAGGCGTCCTTGCCCTGGTAGGTGTCGCGGCTCGCGGCCAACGGCTTCTCGGGCCGGGCGAGGCCCTTGCGCACGCAGGAGGGGATCGTGTCGTCCGCACCGCGCAGCGGCGACTGGGGCGAGCTCTGGGTGCCGACATCGGGGGTCTTGCTGCGGCCGGGCTCGGCGAGCAGATCGCGCACGTGACTGCCCAGAGTCGCGGAGCTGAGCGACCCGTCCGCAGGGCTCTGCTCGGTGGCGGTCACGCCGGGATCCTGGTCGTTCCCCGGGTTCGCGGAACCATTCTGCAGAAGGATGCCGCCGATGCCGAGCACGGCTGCGGCAGCCGCTGTGCCGAGCAGCACCTTGGGCCAGCGGTGCGCCCCCGCCGTGCGGGCGCCGGGGGCCTTGCGGCCAGGCCCGGTGGCGGCGCGAGGGTAGCCGACAGGGCGGTCCGCAGAGCTGCCACCGGAGCGCACCGGCGCTGTTTCACGTGAAACAGCGCTCCTTTTCTCCTCCACGGTTTCACGTGAAACAGCGCCATCATGCGTACCGGTCGACTGTCCAACGACGCGAAAGCTGTCGCCCGAGGTGGTCGATACGAGGGCGGCGTCACCGGCGGGCGCCGTGGCATCGAGTAGGGCTTCGGCCGCCAGGGCGGCGTCGATGCGACCGACGACGTCGTCGGGCATCCGTCCGGGACCCGGCAGCGTGCCGAGCAGTGCGCGGATCTCCTCCAGCGAGCTGTGGACGTCCTCACACAGCGGGCATCCGTCGAGATGCGCGCGAAGATCCGCCGCGCGGGCGGGCGAGAGCAACCCGTCCGCGAGCGCGGAGATCTCCGCGACCTCCGGATGCCCGCCCGTGTCGGTCGTGGCTGTCACGCTCGCCCACCTCCGCCCTTCACGGCCCCTGAGTCATTCGGTCCTGCCGTCTGTGGGACGGATGTCCCCTGCGCCCGGTTCCTTCCCCCGCCTGAGGTGCCCTTATCCCCCTCTTCGGCGCGCAGATGGGTGAGCATCGGGAGGAGCCGGGCCCGGCCGCGCGCGCACCGGCTCTTCACCGTGCCGGTGGGGACGCCCAGTACCTCGGCGGCCTCGGCCACGGGATAGCCCTGCATGTCGACGAGGACGATGGCCGCGCGCTGTTCGGCGGGGAGAGTGCGGAGGGCGCTGAGCAGTTCGCGGTGCAGGTCCTGGCGCTCGGCGGGTACCGCGGCGGATTCGTGCGGCTCGATGAGCTGTTCCAGCCGCTCGGTCTCCGCGATCGGCGAGGTGCGCCGGGAGGCGGCCTTGCGGGCCCGGTCCAGGCAGGCGTTGACCGTGATGCGGTGCAGCCAGGTGGTCACGGCCGACTGGCCGCGGAAGGTGTGGGCGGCGCGGTAGGCGGACACCAGGGCGTCCTGCACGGCGTCGGCCGCCTCCTCGCGGTCGCCGAGGGTGCGCAGCGCCACCGCCCAGAGCCGGTCACGGTGGCGCCTGACGATCTCGCCGAAGGCGTCGGGGTCGCCCTCGACATGGCGGGCGAGAAGTGCCTGGTCGGAGGGGCGGACGTTATCTGCCATGGCCCGCCTCGCAGGAGCCGGCCCGGTGCGGGCCGGGGAGCGCCGGCCGCGCGGACGGCGCCGCGGTGCACGCCCTGCCCGGGGCCGCCCGGGCACGGGCTTCGGCCGGGACGGCCAGGACACCGGCCGGACCGATCTTTCCTACGACGGCGGGCATCACTGCGCCATCACGCATAACCGAACCCCTGGCGTCAAGCTGTACACGGGAGCTTACATACGGGTGCTCGGCGGTACCAGGCTGCAGGAGGACGGCCACCGCGGCCGGCCGCGGGTGCGAAAGGAGGTCCGGGGAGCACCGGCGCCTCCTGGCCGCTGTCCGCATCGACATCCTGGCGCCCCCCTGCTGCCCACCCCTAGCTGCGGACCTTGATCTCCTTGATCTGGCCCCGGTAGTTGCCATCGTCCTTCAACGGGAGGTCGCTGAGCCAGACCAATACGTACTGTGTCTTGATCGGCTCCTTCGCCCGCAGCGTGACCGTCTCCCCCGAGCCGCCGGCGATCTTCTTGAAGCCGTCGAGGGACGTGGGCGCACCACTGCTGTCCTCGGGCGCGGCACGGAAGTCGAGCGAGGTGTCCCCGACGAGGTCGACCTTGACGCTGCCGACCTGCTGGACCTTGCCGAGGTCGAGAATCAGCCCCACGCCGTCCTTGAGGCCGCCGAGATCCGAGCGGCCGTAGTAATTGCGGGTCGGCCAGGACGTGGCGGAGTCCCCGTCGAGGGCCTTGGGGGCGTCCTGCGGGTTCTCCGTGCCGTCACCGCCCGGCGGCGGATCAAAGTCCACGACCTTGTCGACGCTGACGGTCTTGCCCGACGCCGTGCCGCCGTGGCCCCCGGTCGTCTCCGAGCTGCCGGAGTCGTCCTGGTTCCGGTCCTTGAGGAGCGTGTCGGCCAGCTGCCAGCTGCCCAGTCCCAGCGCGGCGATCAGCAGCGCGGAGACGCACCACTTGGCCGCCCTGCCGGTACGGCTCTGCAGCGGAGGCGGCGGGGTGGGAACGGGACGGGTGGCCGAAGCGCCGGGCCGGCCGGCGGCGGCCGGCTGGCCGTACGTGCCCTGCTGGTAGCCGGTGCGCTGGTAGGGCGGCGGGGTGGCGAAGGAGGACTCCGGCGGGCGGATGCGCGGCATCGCGCCGACGGCCTTGGCCAGCTCCTCCGGCGTGGTGCAGGGCTGCTCCTGGCGGGACGCGGTGGCGCCGTCGTTGACGAGCGCGCGCATGGCCAGCTCCGACAGGCCGCGGTGCACGCCGGCCCGTACCTGGTCGGGGGCGATCAGGCCGACGCCCTTGGGCAGCCCGGACAGCCCGTACGCGTCGTTCTCGTACGGCCAGCGCTGGGTGAGCGCGGCGTACAGCAGCGCGCCGATGGCCTCGGTGTCCGTGCGCTGCGGGTGGTCGCTGGTGATCCCGCGGAGCGCGGCCATGATCGCCAGGCCCCGGATGCGGTACTGGCCGGAGGAGGTGCGCAGGACGGACCCGGGGGTCAGCCGGAGGTGCGCCAGGCCCTCACGGTGGGCGGCGGCCATGGCCTGGGCGATCTGCGTCACGAGCTGGTAGGCGTCGTGCGGTTCGAGCGGTCCGGAGGCGAGCACGGCGGTCAGCTCGGTGGCGTCCGGGAGCCATTCGTGGACGACGTAGACCAAGTCGTTCTCCTCGACGGCGTCGAGGACCTGGACGAAGCGCGGGTCACCGAGCAGCGCGGCGGACCGCGCGGCGGAGAGCACGGGGCGGGCACGCGGGTGATCGGCGGGCAGGATGTGTACCCCGACGGCGCGGCGCAGCTTCTCGTCCACGGCACGCCAGCTGCTGAAGCCGTCCAGTCGGGTGACGCACTCCTCCAGGCGGTAGCGCCTGGCCAGCTTGTGACCGCTGTGCAGTTCGGGCGGCTGCGCCTCGGACGCTGTGGCGTTCTTCGCGCCGTCGTCCGCGGTGTCCTGTGCCGCCTCGGTCACCTTCTCGGCCTTCGTGCCGTCGGTCGTGGCCTCGTCCGCCTTGGCGGCGAGCGGTTCTGCACCGCTCGTGTCGGCCACGTCGACGGCAGCCGTGCTCCGTTCCGCCACCGTCGTTCCTGCCTCCCCATCCGTTGCATGCTCAAAAGAGCCAAGTCAATTGTGCCCACAGTCCGCCACTGTGCACGACACACGGTGGCGGACGAAGGTTGTGCTCGCTCAGCGCCCCAGCTTGCCGCGCACCATGCCGACCAGGGCGTTGAGTTCTTCGACGCGCATCTTCTTCGCAGCCGCGTAGAAGACCACCAGCAGGACGGCACCGCCGCCGACCAGCGCGACGAGCGATCCCAGCACGCCGGTACCCAGCCCCAGAATGATCCCGTACACGGCGGCGCCGGAGAACAGGGTGGCGGGGATGCTCGCACCGGCCAGTCGGGCGTACGTACGCACGATGTGTGCGCCGTCCAAGTCGCCGCCCATCCGCTTGCGCAGCCGCCGCCACGCCACACCGACGCCGATGATGTACGCCAGGCCGTAGGAGGCCGCCATGCCCACCACGGCCCACCGGACGGGCAGGACGAGGTAGCACAGGGCCGAGGCGGCCGCGTTGACCGCGGCGACGATCAGCGTGTTGTAGAAGGGCGTGCGGGTGTCCTCGTACGCGTAGAAGGCGCGCAGCACCACGTACTGCACGGAGAAGGGGATCAGGCCGAGGCCGAAGGCCATGAGCATGTAGCCCATGGAGACACCGGCATCGGAACCGGAGCCGGCGAAGATCAGGGTGCACAGCGGGATGCCGAGGGCGAGGAAGCCGAAGGAGATCGGCACGATGGCCACAGCGGACGTGCGCAGGCCCTGGGAGATGTCGTCGCGTACGGCACCGATGTCACCGTCGTGCGCGGAGCGCGACAGGCGCGGCAGCATGGCGGCCATCACGGAAACGGTGATGATCGCCTGCGGCATGTTCCAGATCAGCTGGGCGTTGGAGTACGCCATGTAGCCGGTGCCGGGGTGCCCCTGCCCGGCGGCCTTCTCACCGGCCAGGGTGGAGAGCTTCGAGACGACCAGGACGCCGGCCTGGTTGGCGAGCACGAACAGCACGGTCCACTTGGCGAGCTTGGCGGCCTTGCCCAGGCCGTGGCCCCGCCAGTCGAACCGCAGCCGCAGCTTGAAGCCGGCGTCGCGCAGGTACGGGATCATCGCCAGCGCCTGGACGACCAGGCCGAGCAGCGTGCCGATGCCGAGCAGTCGGATGCCGGCCTCGGGGATGGTCGTGACGCCGATGTGCGACGAGCTGGCGCTGCCGTACACCCAGATGAACAGCCCGAACGTGCTGATCATGACCACGTTGTTCAGGACCGGGGTCCACATCATCGCGCCGAAGCGGCCGCGGGCGTTGAGGACCTGGCCCATGACCACATGGACGCCCATGAAGAAGATTGTGGGCACGCAGTAGCGGGTGAAGGCGACCGCGACCTCGAAGCTTGCCGAGTCGGGGGCGAATCCGGACATCGCCCGCACCAGCCATGGCGCCGCGAACACGGCCACGACGGTGAGGGCGCCGAGGATGACCATCACCAGGGTCAGCAGGCGGTTGGCGTACGCCTCGCCGCCGTCCTCGTCCTCCTTCATCGCGCGTACCAGCTGCGGCACGAACACCGAGTTGAGGCCGCCGCCGATGGTCAGGATGAAGATCATCGTGGGCAGGGTGTAGGCGACCTGCCAGGAGTCACCGAGGACGGCGGCGCCGAGCGCGGAGGCGATCAGCGCGTTGCGGACGAAGCCGGTGAGCCGGGAGACCATGGTGCCGGCGGCCATCACGGCGCTGGACTTCAGCAGGTTGCCGGCCTTGCCGCCGGTGCGTTCAGCGGGCTCCGGCGGCTCCGGTGCGGAGGCCGGCTCGGGCTCGGCCGGGGGCACGGGCTGCGGCCCGCCCGCCGGCTCGTACTGTCCGTTGGCGGGCTCGTACTGCCCACCCGCCGGTCCGTACTGTCCGCCGGGCGGCTGGTACGGGCCCGGGCCGCTGTTCTGGGCCGGCGGCCGCTGCGGCTCCGGCGCCCGCTGGTCACGGTAGAGGTGGGCGAACGCGTCGGGCTCGACCGGCCGGTCGGCGGCCTGGGTGATCAGGTCGTCCACGCCGACGAACTGGGTGGTCGCCGTGGCGTCGCCGTACGGCAGCCGGTGCCCCGGGCCCTGCGGCTCGGGGGCCTGCGGCGCGGGCCACGCCTCCGGACCGGGGGTGTGCCGGGGAGCCGGCGGCTGCTGGTAGAGCGGGTGGTCCGGCGACGCCTGGTGCGGCGGGTGCGCCGCCCGGTCGTACAGCGCGTCGGCCACCGGGTCCTGGGCCGCGGGGTCCTGCGAGGGGAAGGGCGCCCGCGAGTAGGCGTCCTGCACATATGGGTCCGGTGCCTGCGGCGGCTGTGGGGGCCGACCTGCGGCGTCGCCGCTCACAGCCTGGCCGCGGTCACCGTCGTACGGCGCGTTCATAGCTGCCCCACCTCATCCGTCGCCGGCCATCCGGCCCCGCCATGTATCAACGGTCCACTTTCTCACCTGAGCCGGACGCGTCCGTGCTTTCCGAACCGGTGTCCGCAGCCGGGTCACCCGGCTGCTCGGATTCGCCGTCCGAGGGCCGGCCGTCCTCGTCCGTGCCGTCGGGGTCCGGGGTGCCGTCCCCGTCGTCCGAGCCGGCGCCGCCGTCGGTACCGCCGTCCGTACCGTCCCCGCCGTCCGTACCGTCGTCGTCCTCGCGGGCCGCCGCGCGCTTGCGCTGCAGGTAGATCCGTACGCCGGCGAGGACGAGCAGCAGCACGCCGCCCGCGATGACGAGCATGACCGTAGCGGTGATCTCGGTGACGTTCACCTCGAAGGTCATCGCCCGCCCGTAGCGCTTGCCGTCGGCGGTGTAGAGCTGCGCGGTGACCTGCACCGGGCCGTTCGCGTGCGCGGTGGTGTCGAACTTGAAGGACTGGCTGTGCCCGCCCTCGACGTCGATCGTCTGCGGTTCGCCCACGTCCAGGCGGTTGGGCTGGGAGGAGGTGAGCCGCAGCGTCATGCCCTCGACGCCCCGGACGAGGTTGTTCTGCACCGTGACGGGAATCGTGGCGCTGCGTCCGGAGAGCGTGGCGTCCGACTTCTGGATGAGGTGCACCTTGGTCGTCAGGCCGTCCAGGTAGCTGCGGACGGACTTGCGGAACGCCTGGGCGCCCTTCGCGTCGCCGCGCCACGACGTCGACATCATCCGCATGATCGCGTTGCCGAAGGGGGTCTCGACCCGCCACGGCTCGGCCAGGATGACCTCGAAGTCGTCCAGCGCGGTACGGGTTTCCTGCGCCTGCCGGAAGGCGGCCGCCGGCAGCTCGTGCTTGCGCAGCGAGGCCGGGTACGAGGCGGGGCCGGGCACCCGGCGGGTGGCGTTGCGGTCGGGCTTGGCCTTGGCCGCGTCGCTGAGGTCCTGCGCCTCGGCCCAGCCGCTGTCGTCCAGGGCCCGCACGGCCTTCGCCATGGCCTGGGCCTGGCTCGCGGTGGGCATCCGCTGGGGCGCCACCACGACGCTGCGCTGCCGCGACGGGTCCTGAAGGTTGACCATCAGGGTCTGGGAGAGGAAGTTCTGCACCGCCAGGGTCGCGGAGCCGGCCTTGGACAGGTCGCCGGTGAAGGCGGTGGACAGTCCGGCGTCCGCGACGACGGCGGTGTTGCCGCCACCGATGGGCCGGGCGGCGGTGGGGGTGTAGGACAGGCTCTCCCGCATGCTGTCGCTGCGGGCGATGACGTTGTGGGCGCCCGCCGAGGTCGCCACGTCCACGACGGAGGAGTCCACGGCGCCGTCGACGGGCCAGGCGAAGTCGTTGCGCGCCTTCACGCCCGGGAGGACGGTCTCCACGGTCTTCGACGCGAGCTCGGTGGCCGGGCCGAGGTGGCCCAGCGCGCTCGGTACGGCCTTGCCCTGGTGAGCGAGCGAGGCGATGTCGGGATCGCCGAACGGCAGCGCGATCACCTCGTGGGCCTGGACCGCCTGCTCCAGGTCGCTCAGCCACTGCTTGGCGACGTCCTGGTTCCGGCCCGGCCTGGTCGTGCCGTGCGGCCCCTCGACCTTGTACCGGCCGGTCATGGCGTCGACGGAGGCGAGCAGGTCGGGGTCGACGACGAAGGTGACCGGGAGGTCCTTGCCGAGGGCGACGAGCTGCTGCAGCCGGCCGCCCGGGGCGATCTCGGCCGCCAGCTTGTCGTCGCGGAAGATCGGGGTCTGCTGTTCGTCGCCCTCGGTCTCCGCGGTGAGGTGGGTCTTGGAGATCAGCGGCCACAGGTAGGTGAGGTCGGTCTTCTTCGACGCCTCGGCCTCCTGCCAGGGCAGGAAGGTGCGCTCGATGCCGAGCACCTGCTCGTACGGGGCGCTCTTGGACCGGCCGGAGAAGGAGACGCCGAGCTGGTAGACGCCGTCCTTGCTCAGGTGCAGCTTCTTGACCGGGACGCGCAGGGTGAAGGGCTGGGAGACGCCCGGCTTCAGCGCCTTGACCTTCTCGGTTTTGCCGCCGACCTCCTGGCCGTCCAGGCCCGCGGAGTAGCCGGTGCGCCGGGCCACGTCGTCGATGGAGCTGCGGTTGTTCAGTACGGGCCCGCGGCGCAGCCCGATGTGCCCGCCGGTGATCGTCGCGCGGCCCTCGTTGGTGATGCTGCCGGAGACAGTGACCGCGTCGTCGTCCTTGCCGGCCGCCGGCGGGGTGAGCGAGTCGATGTCGACGTCGACCGTCCGGGAGCCGACGGGGGCGGCGTGCGCTGCCTGCGCCGCGGGGACCTGCAACACCCCGGCCAGCAGTGGCGCGCCGGCGACCAGCGCAGCGGCCCGTCGCAGCCATCGACCACGCGGCCGTTCGGTCACCTGGAACCCTGCCGCCTCGGCCACGCGCTCGCCCGTCCCTCGTCGTCGTCAGTGGTCGTCGCTATGTGCGTCCACGCATGGTAACGATGACTGCTGTGGCGAAGTGCTGCGGACTGCTCCACCTGCTCGGACGGGCGGCCGGTCTCCACGGGCTCGTCCCCTTTATACGTGTCCGCCTCGCGCGGCGCGGGCACGTACCCTGTCCTGTTGTGCCGAACGCCAACAATGACACCCACGCCCCGCAGACCGAGAGCAGCGCACAGTCGACGCAGGCGCTGAACCAGGTACAGCGCCGCGCCGTCAGCGAGCTGCTGCGCGTGTCGCCCGTCGCGGACGATCTGGCCCGCCGTTTTCAGGAGGCCGGGTTCACCCTTGCCCTGGTCGGCGGTTCAGTGCGGGATGCCTTGCTGGGCCGGCTCGGCAACGACCTGGACTTCACCACCGACGCCCGGCCCGAGGACGTTCTGAAGATCGTCCGGCCGTGGGCGGACGCGGTGTGGGAGGTCGGCATCGCCTTCGGCACCGTCGGCTGCAAGAAGAGCTCCTTCGACATCGAGGTCACGACGTACCGCTCGGAGGCGTACGACCGGACCTCGCGCAAGCCCGAGGTGTCCTACGGCGACTCGATCGAGGACGATCTGGTGCGCCGGGACTTCACGGTCAACGCCATGGCGGTGGCGCTCCCGCAGAAGGAGTTCATCGACCCGCACAACGGCCTGGAGGACCTCGCGGCGCAGGTGCTGCGCACGCCGGGCACCCCGCAGGAGTCCTTCTCCGACGACCCGCTGCGGATGATGCGCGCGGCGCGCTTCGCCGCACAGCTGGACTTCACGGTGGCGCCCGAGGTCGTGGCCGCGATGAAGGAGATGGCGGACCGGATCGACATCGTCTCCGCCGAGCGGGTGCGTGACGAACTGAACAAGCTGATCCTGGGCGCGCACCCCCGCAAGGGCCTCGGGCTCCTGGTCGAGAGCGGCATCGCCGACCGGGTCCTGCCGGAGCTGCCGGCGCTGCGGCTGGAGCGTGACGAGCATCACCGCCACAAGGACGTCTACGAGCACTCGCTGACCGTCCTGGACCAGGCCATCGACCTGGAGGAGGACGGTCCGGACCTGGTGCTGCGGCTGGCGGCGCTGCTGCACGACATCGGAAAGCCGAAGACGCGGCGATTCGAGAAGGACGGGCGGGTCTCCTTCCACCACCACGAGGTGGTCGGCGCGAAGATGACCAAGAAGCGGATGACCGCGCTGAAGTACTCCAACGAGATGGTCAAGGACGTCGCGCGGCTGGTGGAGCTGCACCTGCGGTTCCACGGCTACGGCACGGGCGAGTGGACCGACTCGGCGGTCCGCCGGTACGTACGGGACGCCGGCCCGCTGCTGACGCGGCTGCACAAGCTGACCCGCTCGGACTGCACCACGCGGAACAAGCGCAAGGCCAACGCGCTCTCGCGGGCGTACGACGGGCTCGAGGAGCGCATCGCGCGGCTGCAGGAGCAGGAGGAACTGGACGCGATCCGGCCGGACCTGGATGGCAACGACATCATGCAGGTACTGGACATCGCGCCCGGTCCGGAGGTCGGCAAGGCGTACAAGCACCTGCTGGAGCTGCGGCTGGAGAACGGCCCGATGGGGCGGGACGCGGCGGTCGCGGCGCTCAAGGAATGGTGGGCCGAGCAGCAGAGCTGATCTCGGCGGCCGACGTGTCCGGCCGCTCATGTTTCACGTGAAACACCACACGCATCGCCCCGGTCGTCCTTCGGCCGGGGCGATGTTTCACGTGAAACGCGAGCGCGCGCCATGGTGAGCGCGACGGCCAGATGGACCACCGCCACCCCGGTGATCAACGCGGAAGAGCGGCCGTCGGGCGGCAGTATGAGGGCCGCCACCCCGGCCGCGCCGACGAAGGAGACGTGGAAGAGCACGTCGTAGAGGGCGAAGACCCGGCCGCGGAACGCGTCGTCGACGGCGGACTGTACTTCTGTGTCCGTGGCGATCTTCGCGCCCTGGGTGGCGAGGCCGAGGACGAAGGCGGCGACGAGCACGGGCGCCAGCGCGAAGGACAGGCTGAGCGCGGGGACCAGTACCGCGGCGATGCCGCCACACGCCGCGATCCAGCCGGTGGCGGTCAGCCGGGTGACGGCCCAGGGGGACAGCACCGCGGCGGCGAAGAATCCGGCGCCGGACGCGGCGACCGCGAGCCCCAGCGTTGTCATCCCGTCGGGCCCGTTCTGCGGCCAGTAGGCACGGCACAGCATCAGCACGGTGATCGTCAGCGCGCCGTAGCAGAAGCGCATCAGCGCCATCGCGGCCAGGGCTCGGGCGGCGGACCTGCGTCGGCCGAGATGGGCCAGCCCTGCGGCGAGCCCGCGAGCGGTGCTCAGCAGGGCGGCGGAGACACGTGGCGCGACCCGGCGGGGATCCGGGCCGAGGAGCGCCGCGGGGATGCGCAGCGCGACGAGTGCGGCGCAGAGATAGAGGACGGCACCGATCAGGACGGCGATCGCGTCGGATTCGGCACCGGCGAGCCGTATGGCGAAGGCGAGGCCGCCGCCTGCCGTGGCGGCGAGCGTGCCGGCCGTGGGGGACAGGGAATTGGCGACCACCAGCGCCTCGGCGTTGTCGACGACCCGGGGCAACGCGGCCGACAGGCCGGCCAGGACGAAGCGGTTGACCGCGGTGACGCTCAGGGCGGAGGCGTAGAAGAGCCAGTCCGGCGCGCCGGTCAGAAGCAGCAGCGCGGTCGCGGCGGCCAGGACCGTACGCAGCAGGTTCCCGTGGAGCAGGACCTGGCGGCGGCGCCAGCGGTCCAGGAGTACTCCGGCGAACGGCCCGAGCACGGAGTACGGGAGTAGCAGCACCGCCATGGCGGAGGCGATGGCCGCGGGGGACGCCTGCTTCTCGGGGGAGAAGACGACGTAGGAGGCGAGGGCGACCTGGAACACGCCGTCGGCGGCCTGGGAGAGGAGCCGGACGGCCAGCAGCCGGCGGAAATCGCGGCGGCGGAGAAGTACGCGGAGGGCACGCACGGCGGACATGGGCCACAGCCTCACACAGGCCGCGGGCCCCTGGGGAGACTCCCAGGGGCCCGCGGTCAGGACGGTGCGGTCGCGGCGGCGTCCGCGGTCGCGCTGTGTCAGCGCTCGATCTCGCCCTTGATGAACTTCTCGACGCTGTCCCGGGCCTCGTTGTCGAAGTACTGGACCGGCGGGGACTTCATGAAGTACGAGGAGGCGGAGAGGATCGGGCCGCCGATGCCGCGGTCCTTGGCGATCTTCGCGGCGCGCAGCGCGTCGATGATGACGCCCGCGGAGTTCGGGGAGTCCCAGACCTCGAGCTTGTACTCCAGGTTCAGCGGGACGTCACCGAAGGCACGGCCCTCCAGGCGGACGTAGGCCCACTTGCGGTCGTCCAGCCAGGCGACGAAGTCCGAGGGACCGATGTGGACGTTGTCCGCACCCATGTCGCGGTCGGTGATCTGGGAGGTGACGGCCTGCGTCTTGGAGATCTTCTTGGACTCCAGGCGCTCGCGCTCGAGCATGTTCTTGAAGTCCATGTTGCCGCCGACGTTCAGCTGCATCGTGCGGTCCAGGACGACGCCCCGGTCCTCGAAGAGCTTGGCCATCACGCGGTGCGTGATGGTGGCGCCGACCTGGGACTTGATGTCGTCACCGACGATCGGGACGCCCGCCTCGGTGAACTTGTCCGCCCACTCCTTGGTGCCGGCGATGAAGACCGGGAGGGCGTTGACGAAGGCGACCTTGGCGTCGATGGCGCACTGGGCGTAGTACTTCGCGGCGTCCTCGGAGCCGACGGGGAGGTAGCACACCAGGACGTCGACCTGCTGGTCCTTGAGGACCTGGACGATGTCGACGGGGGCCTCGGCGGCCTCCTCGATGGTCTGGCGGTAGTACTTGCCGAGACCGTCGAGGGTGTGGCCGCGCTGCACGGTCACGCCGGAGCGCGGCACGTCACAGATCTTGATGGTGTTGTTCTCGCTGGCGCCGATGGCGTCGGCGAGGTCGAGGCCGACCTTCTTGGCGTCGACGTCGAAGGCAGCCACGAACTCGATGTCCCGCACGTGGTAGTCACCGAACTGCACGTGCATCAGACCGGGCACGCGGCTGTCCGGGTCGGCGTCCTTGTAGTACTCGACGCCCTGCACCAACGACGCGGCGCAGTTGCCCACGCCGACGACGGCTACGCGAACCGAACCCATTCCGGTTGCTCCCTGTTTGTTCTCGACGCGGCTCCGCGGCTGCGGAGCCTCATGTGGCGGTGTCATCGGACGGATCCGGCCGGGATCCACCCCGGTGTCGGGGCAGGCCGCCCGTCTCTCCTGACTCGTGACGGTCCGGGGCTGCGGCATCCGGGGCACGCTGGTCGCGCCCGGCCCGCTCGCTCTCGATCAGCTCGTTCAGCCAGCGCACTTCGCGTTCCACGGACTCCATGCCGTGCCGCTGCAGCTCGAGGGTGTAGTCGTCGAGCCGCTCGCGGCTGCGGGCCAGCGAGGCGCGCATCTTTTCGAGGCGCTCCTCCAGGCGGCTGCGCCGGCCCTCCAGTACGCGCATGCGTACATCGCGCGAGGTCTGCCCGAAGAAGGCGAACCGGACACCGAAGTGCTCGTCCTCCCAGGCGTCGGGCCCGGAGTGGGAGAGCAGCTCTTCGAAATGCGTCTTCCCCTCCGCCGTCAACCGGTAGACGATCTTGGCCCGGCGCCCCGCGAGTGACGCGGCCGGGGCGGCGCCCTGGGCCGTGTCTCCCCCGGTCTCCTCGGCCAGCCAGCCATGGGCGACCAAGGATTTCAGGCAGGGGTAGAGGGTGCCGTAGCTGAACGCTCGGAAAACACCCAGTGAAGTGTTGAGCCGCTTCCGCAGCTCGTACCCGTGCATGGGGGACTCGCGCAGCAGGCCGAGCACGGCGAATTCGAGGATGCCGGACCGTCTGCTCATCCTCCGCCTCCCCAGCTGTGTGCGCTCTTTATGCCGAGCTGATGTATCGACTCGATACATCCAGACGATAGAACGGGCTGCTGGGTGGGACAAGGGCGGGGACGGTGAACGGCATCACATCGCCGATTCGCCGTAGCCAAGGTGACTGATTTGGAGTGAATTTTGAGCCTGGGCAGGTTTTGGCCGTGCGTAGTCTGTGCGGCATGCAAACTGCCGGGAACCAAGTGGCGAGAAGTGGCGTCTCCGTCCCCGGTGTAGTGCGGCCCGTTCGACCAATGCGGGCCGTGTTGTCGGGGGGACCTGAAGTGAACTGCCGCCTTCAGGCGATGAGATAGCGCGCCTGCCCGAGGAGTAACCGTTCCATGAGCGAGCACCGTCGCAAACCGCCGCAGCCGCAAGGTGGCGGACGTGCCGCGGCCCGACGCGCCGCACAGCAACAATCGAGTGGCCGCCGAGCCGCGCCGTCGCGCGGTTCCAGCAGGGCGTCCGCTTCCGCTGCCGCTTCCCCGTCCGGCGTGCCTGAGCAGGAGCCTCCCTACCAGGGGCGGGCGGCGGCGCGCCGGGCCGCGCAACGCGGTGGGCGCCGGCGGGTGCCCGAGGCGGCGGCCGGAGGTGGCGGTCGCGGCGGCCGGCGCTCCGGCGGCGGTGCGGGCGGTGACGGCCGCCCGCCCAAGAAGCGGTTCATCGACTACCCGCGCGCGGGCAAGGACGGGGCCCGCCGCTGGGTGCCGTCCTGGCGCCTCGTGCTGGGCAGCTGCCTGGGCTTCATCGCGTTCGTGCTCGGGCTGTCGGGCATTGCGCTGGCGTACGTCGACGTTCCCGACGCGCAGAAGCTCTCGAAGGTGCAGAAGAACGTCTATTACTGGGGCGACGGCAAGCAGATGGTCGTCGCCGGCGGCGGTGAGCTCAACCGCCAGATCGTGCCGATCAGCCAGATCCCCAAGGCGATGCAGAACGCGGTGATCTCCGCGGAGAACGCCTCGTTCGAGACGGACTCCGGCGTCGACCCGATGGGCATCGCCCGCGCGGTGGTCAAGATGGCCATGGGCGGCGAGACCCAGAGTGGCTCGACGATCACCCAGCAGTACGTGAAGAACACGTACCTGAACCAGGAACAGACGCTCAAGCGCAAGATCACCGAGCTGTTCATCTCGATAAAGGTGGGCGCCTCGGAGCCCAAGCCCAAGATCCTGGCCGGGTACCTCAACACGGCGTACTACGGGCGTGGCGCCTACGGCATCCAGGCGGCGTCGCGCGCCTACTACAACAAGGACAGCGAAAAGCTCACCACGAGCGAGAGCGCCTTCCTCTCCTCGCTGCTCAACGGTCCCAACCTCTACGACCCGTACGTCACGACGGAGAGCAAGAACGCGAACCTCCAGCGGGCGAAGGCGCGCTGGTCGTGGACGCTGGACCGGGAGGTCCAGGTGGGCCGGCTCTCCAAGGCGGCACGGTCCAAGATCCACGACGACGACTTCCCCATGCCGCGGCCGCCGAAGAAGGCGATGGACCTGCGGGGCCAGAAGGGCTACCTCGTCGACCTCGCCAACAATTACATCACCGCCAACACCAATATCTCGGACGCCGAGCTGAAGCAGGGCGGCTATGCGATTCACACCACCTTCGACCGGAAGAAGATGGGTGAACTGACCAAGGCCGTCGAAAAGGTCTCCAAGCAGGCACTGAAGCCCGACCAGCGCGCGGTCGACAAGTACGTGCAGTTCGGCGGGGCCTCGGTCGATCCGAAGACGGGCAAGATCGTCGCCATCTACGGCGGCAAGGACGCGACGGAGCACTACACCAACAACGCCGACTACACCGGTGTCCAGGTCGGCTCCACGTTCAAGCCGTTCGTCCTCGCCGCCGCGATGGACAAGGGCGTGAAGGACCCGAACAACCCGGCCGTCCGCACCCCCGTGTCGCCGAACAGCATGTACAACGGCGACAACAAGGTGCGGCTGCTCAACTACGACCGGACCGTCTGGCACGACCGGGACGGCAAGGAATGGCACCAGGCCAACGACGGCAATGAGGACAAGGGCCGCATCAGCCTGCGCACCGCCATGCAGTACTCGGTGAACACGCCCTACATCCAGCTGGGCATGGACGTCGGCACCGATGTGGTGAAGCAGGAAGCCATCGCCGCCGGTCTGCGGGACGACAACAGCATGGCGCGGACCACGCCGACCTTCTCCCTGGGTACCTCGGCGCCCAGTGCGATCCGGCTGGCCGGTGCGTACGCCACCTTCGCCGCCAGCGGCCAGCAGACCGACCCGTACTCCGTCGAGTCGGTGACCAAGGACGGCACGAACTACTACAAGCACCCGACGAAGACCAAGACGGCCTTCGACCCGAACGTGGCCAACAACGTCACGGACGTGCTCAAGAACGTGGTCAAGAAGGGCACCGGTACGGCGGCGCAGCTGCCGGACGGCCGCGAGGCGGCCGGCAAGACCGGAACCACCGACGACAACAAGTCGGCGTGGTTCGCGGGCTACACCAAGCAGCTGGCCACCACGATCGGCATGTGGCGCGTCAACGACCAGGCGAAGTCGCAGCGCTTCCTGAAGATGTACGGCGTCGGCGGCGAGGAGAAGATCCACGGAGCTTCGTTCCCCTCGCAGATCTGGCGCGACTACATGACGCAGGCGATGCAGGGCGAGCCGATGGAGGCGTTCCCGCAGCCGCAGCCGATCGGCAAGGTCGTCTACGGCGAGAGCGCCAGCCCGACGCCGACCCCGACGAAGACGGAGGACAAGCCGACGGAGGAACCGTCGGAGACGCCTTCGGAGAGCCCGAGCGAGTCCTCTCCCAGCCCGTCGGCGAGCGACACCTGCTCGCCCTGGGACCTGGGCTGCCAGGACAACGGAGGCCAGGACAACGGCGGACCGACCGGCGATCCCGGTGATCCCGGTGGCGAGACCTCGCCGCCGGCGACCGAGCCGCCGGGCGGCGATGACGGCGGTGGTTTCTTCGGAGGCCCGGACGGCTTCGATAACTGACCGCGCGCTGTTTCACGTGAAACGCTCGACCGGTTTCACGTGAAACAGCGGATGCGAAACGACGAGCCCCCGACCCGGCATGCCCGGGCGGGGGCTTCGCCGTCTCCGGCACAGGGACGTGCGGCAGGATGACCCCCATGACGAGCGTGCGACAGGACGAGCCCGTACGGCCGACGCAACGGGACGAGGTGGCGGCGGCCGGCAGCGAGCTGATCGGCGGCCCGTTCGGCCGCCGCGTACTGCTCGGTGCGAGCTGGTGGACGCCGGTACGCGTCATCGCTCTGGTGGCCCTGGGCACGTTCGCGCTGGGAATGGTGCAGAAACTGCCCTGCTACAACGGCGCCTGGTTCTTCGGCGCGACCAGCCAGTACACCCACGCCTGCTACTCGGACATCCCGCACCTCTACGTCGGACGCGGGTTCGCCGAGAACCTGGTCCCGTACTTCGACCGGCTGCCCGGTGACATGCAGTACCTCGAATACCCCGTGCTGACCGGCGTGTTCATGGAGGTCGCCTCGTGGCTGACCCCGCACGGCGGCACGATGCAGCACCGCGAGCAGATCTACTGGCTGGCCAACGCCGGGATGCTCATGGTCTGCGCCGCCGTCATCGCTGTCTGCGTGGCCCGCACGCACCGCCGCCGGCCCTGGGACGCCCTGCTCGTCGCCCTGGCGCCCGCCTTCGCGCTGACGGCCACCATCAACTGGGACCTGCTCGCCGTCGCGCTGACCGCGGTGGCGATGCTGCTCTGGTCGCGCAGCCGCTCGCTCGCCGCCGGGGTGTTCATCGGGCTGGCGACGGCGGCCAAGCTCTACCCCGTCCTGCTGCTGGGGCCGCTGTTCGTCCTGTGCTGGCGGGCCGGGAAGTGGCGGGCGTTCGGCGCGGTGGCGGGCGGCGCGGTCTTCTCCTGGCTGGCGGTGAACCTGCCCGTGATGCTGCCCGCCTGGGACGGCTGGCAGAAGTTCTACACCTTCAGCCAGGAACGGCCGATCGACTTCGGCTCCGTCTGGCTGCTGATCTCCCAGCGCACCGGCAATCCACTGGAGTACGCCAACACCTATGCGACGCTGCTGATGATCGTCGGGTGCGGGGCCATCGCGCTGCTCACGCTCTACGCGCCGCGCCGCCCGCGCCTTGCCCAGCTGGCGTTCCTGGTCGTCGCGCTCTTCATCCTGACCAACAAGGTCTACTCGCCGCAGTACGTGCTCTGGCTGGTGCCGCTGGCCGCCCTGGCCCGGCCGCGCTGGCGCGATTTCCTGGTGTGGCAGGCGTGCGAGGTCATGTACTTCCTCGGTATCTGGCTGTACCTCGCGTACAGCGGCAGCGGGGACAAGCACCAGGGCCTGCCGCCCGAGGGATACCAACTGGCCATCGTCCTGCACCTGTTGGGGACCCTGTACCTGTGTGCGCTGGTGGTCAGGGACATCCTGCTGCC
Source organism: Streptomyces sp. NPDC026301 (assembly GCF_055567935.1). Lineage (NCBI taxonomy): Bacteria > Bacillati > Actinomycetota > Actinomycetes > Kitasatosporales > Streptomycetaceae > Streptomyces > Streptomyces sp. NPDC026301. The sequence continues at coordinate 185,886 of NZ_JBVHPN010000002.1, forward strand.
GGACCGGGACGCAGTGCGTCGCGAAGGTGCCGACGACCCCTCGGGCGGCGTCCTGGACCAGGCGCCCGACGTGTTCGTGCTGGGGCGGCAGCACCACTCACCGCGGCACGCCGCCCCGTTCGAGGGCGCGGCACGGGTCGAATGGGGACCGGCCGGGGACTGACCACAGGCAGCGGCGCGCGCCGGCAGGTCGGCCGGAGAAACGCGGCGGGCCCGGACGCACGGCGGGGAGCCGGGCGTCCGGGCCCGTTGTCATGGGCCGGAAGGCACAGGTCAGCGGTCCACGAGACGGTCGAACTGCGTGGTGGTGTGCCGCAGATGGGCCACCAGCTCCTCGCCGACCTTCGGCTCCGGCGCGTCGCTGGGCACGAACAGGATGGAGACCTGCATGTGCGGCGGCTCCGCGAACCAGCGCTGCTTGCCGGACCACACGTACGGCGAGAGGTTGCGGTTCACCGTCGCCAGGCCGGCCCGGGCGACACCCTTGGCGCGGGGCATCATGCCGTGCAGCGCCTTGGGGGCCTCCAGACCGACGCCGTGCGAGGTGCCACCGGCCACCACGACGAGGTAACCGTCGGAGGCCGCCTTCTGCTGGCGGTAGCCGAAGCGGTCGCCCTTGGCCACACGGGTGACGTCCAGGACCGCGCCGCGGTACTCGGTCGCGTCGTGGTCGCCCAGCCACAGCCGCGTGCCGATCCGGGCGCGGAAGCGGGTCTGCGGGAACTGGGCCTGCAGCCGGTGCAGCTCGTCGGCCTTGAGGTGGCTGACGAACATGGTGTGCAGCGGCAGCCGGGCGTTGCGGAGCCGGTCCATCCAGCCGATGACCTCGTCGACCGCGTCGGTGCCGTCGGTGCGGTCCAGCGGGAGGTGTATGGCGAAGCCCTCCAGCCGTACGTTCTCGATCGCGGACGCCAGCATCGGCAGCTCCTCCGGCGTGACGCCGTGCCGCTTCATGCTGCTCATGACCTCGACCACGACCCGCGCCCCGGCCAGTCCGCCGAGCCCCTGGACTGAGGAGACCGAGCGGATCGCCCGGTCCGGCAGCGGCACCGGCTCCTCGCCGTGCCGGAACGGCGTCAGGACGAGCAGGTCACCGCTGAAGTAGTCCTTGATGCGGGCCGCTTCGTACGTGGTGCCGACGGCCAGGAGGTCGGACCCCAGACGGGTCGCCTCGTCGGCGAGACGCTCGTGGCCGAAGCCGTAGCCGTTGCCTTTGCAGACCGGGACCAGCCCCGGGAACTGCTGCAGCACCTGCTGCTGGTGCGCCCGCCAGCGCGCGGTGTCGACGTAGAGGGTGAGCGCCATGGCCGGCCCGTGAACCTTTCTCGTTGCTGTGCTGCGTCGGATCTGTGGGGAACGTCGCGGGCGAGCGGTCAGCGCCGCGACATGTAGATGTCCAGCGCCTTGTGCAGGAGCTTGTTCAGCGGGAAGTCCCACTCGCCCAGGTACTCCGCCGCCTGCCCACCGGTACCGACCTTGAACTGGATCAGGCCGAAGAGATGGTCGCTCTCGTCCAGCGAGTCGCTGATGCCGCGCAGGTCGTAAACGGTCGCGCCGAGCGCGTAGGCGTCCCGCAGCATCCGCCACTGCATCGCGTTGGACGGGCGGACCTCGCGGCCGATGTTGTCGGACGCGCCATAGGAGTACCAGACGTGGCCGCCGACGACGAGCATCGTCGCCGCGGAGAGGTTCACTCCGTTGTGGCGGGCGAAGTACAGCCGCATGCGGTTGGGGTCCTCGCTGTTGAGGGCCTTCCACATACGCTCGAAGTAGCTCTGCGGCCGCGGGCGGAAGTGGTCACGCACCGCGGTGATCTCGTACAGCCGCTGCCACTCGGTGAGGTCCTCGAAGCCGCCCTGGACGACCTCGACGCCGGCCTTCTCGGCCTTCTTGATGTTGCGGCGCCACAGCTGGTTGAAGCCCTTGTGGACGTCCTCCAGCGAGCGGTTCTCCAGCGGCACCTGGAAGACGTAGCGGGGCTGCACGTCACCGAAGCCCGCGCCGCCGTCCTCGCCCTGCTGCCAGCCCATGCGGCGCAGCCGGTCGGCGACCTCGAAGGCACGCGGCTCGATGTGGGTGGCCTCGACGTCCCGGAGCCGCTTGACGTCGGGGCTCTGGATGCCGGACTTGATCGCGGCGGCGTCCCAGCGGCGGATGACGACCGGCGGGCCCATCTTCACGGAGAAGGCCCCCTGCTGCTTGAGATGCGCGAGCATCGGCTGCAGCCAGTCCTCCAGGTTCGGGGCGTACCAGTTGATGACGGGGCCCTCGGGCAGGTACGCGAGGTACCGCTTGATCTTGGGCAGCTGTCGGTAGAGGACCAGACCGGCGCCGACGAGCTGACCGGTGGAGTCGAACCAGCCCAGGCTCTCGGAGCGCCACTCGGACTTCACATCGGCCCAGGCCGGGACCTGCATGTGACTGGCCGCGGGCAGGCTCTGGATGTACGCCAGATGCTGCTCTCGACTGATGGTCCTCAGGGTCAGGGTCATGCGGGGCGCTCCTCGGCAGGTTTGTCCCCGTGGTCGGGGCTCCGGCTCTCGCGCCGAAGCCTACTGCGCCAAGGGAGCGCCCCGTCTGGGCCTACGGACGCACGGGTCCGTACGTCATCCGTGCGGCTAGCCCAGCACGCCTCCGAAGAGGCCGCCGTGCGCCATGCCGAGGAAGAACCCGAGTGCCGACGCGCCGAGGCCGATGATCAGCAGGAAGCGTTCCCCGGTCGTCACGGAGATGAATTGTCCCCAGGCACCCGTGCAGATGCCGATCAGACCGGCCCAGGAGCTGAGCAGGTGCAGGTGGGTGAAGTAGGCGGAGATGACGGCGACGAGGCCCAGCACCAGCGTCACCGCGGCGAGGGCGTTCTCGAGGGGGTGCGCCTTGCCGTCGCTGTTCAGCAGGGAGAGCGGGCCGTGCTGGGACTTCTGGGGCTGTACTGCATGTGCCATGCGGCACCTCCGTTGACAGGGCGGCGCACTGTAACGCCGCTCACACCCGTTGTGTTCCAGATTGGGGGGATCGGTGGCGTGATTTCAACCGGAAGCCTTCAGGCAGGTACTCTGTACGGTCTGCGCCCTTGTCTGTCTGCATTCGCTGTACGGACGGGGTGCGGAACGCATCACGACCCTCCTGCCACGGAACGACCGTGGCCGCTGAGTCCAAAGGAGGTGGGTTCCACATGCGTCACTACGAGGTGATGGTCATCCTCGACCCCGATCTGGAGGAGCGCGCTGTCTCCCCCCTGATCGAGAACTTCCTTTCCGTCGTCCGTGAGGGCAACGGCAAGGTCGAGAAGGTCGACACCTGGGGCCGTCGTCGTCTCTCGTACGAGATCAACAAGAAGCCCGAGGGCATCTACTCGGTCATCGACCTCCAGGCCGAGCCGGCCGTCGTCAAGGAGCTCGACCGTCAGATGAACCTGAACGAGTCGGTCCTCCGGACCAAGGTCCTCCGTCCCGAGACCCACTGACCGCGTAAGCGTTCAGCGGACATCGGGTTCGAGTAGCAACACAGCAGCCAGCAGCACACCCGCCGAGAGGTTCCCCTAATGGCAGGCGAGACCGTCATCACGGTCGTCGGCAATCTTGTCGACGACCCCGAGCTGCGCTTCACCCCGTCCGGTGCGGCGGTCGCGAAGTTCCGCGTCGCGTCCACTCCCCGCACCTTCGACCGTCAGACCAATGAGTGGAAGGACGGCGAGAGCCTGTTCCTGACCTGCTCGGTGTGGCGTCAGGCGGCGGAGAACGTCGCCGAGTCCCTTACGCGGGGTACCCGCGTGATCGTGCAGGGCCGCCTGAAGCAGCGGTCGTACGAGGACCGCGAGGGCGTGAAGCGCACGGTCTACGAGCTCGACGTCGACGAGGTCGGCGCGAGCCTGCGCAATGCCACGGCCAAGGTCACCAAGACCAGCGGCCGGGGTGCTCAGGGCGGCGGCTTCGGCGGCGGCCCGCAGGGCGGCGGCCAGGGTGGCGGCGGCTGGGGCGGCGGCCCCGGCGGTGGCCAGCAGGGCGGCGGCGGGGCTCCCGCCGACGACCCCTGGGCGACCAGCGCTCCTGCGGGCGGTGGCCAGCAGGGTGGCAGCGGTGGCGGCTGGGGCGGCGGCTCCGGCGGCGGCTACTCGGATGAGCCGCCCTTCTAGGCACGTACGTCTGGCACGTACACGCGGGGCTGTTTCACGTGAAACGCGGTTTCACGTGAAACGTGGTCCGGCGGCCTGAGGGCGCCAGCACAAACTTCTTGAAACTCACTGGAGAGAGACAATGGCGAAGCCGCCTGCTCGCAAGCCGAAGAAGAAGGTTTGCGTGTTCTGCAAGGAGAAGATCTCCTACGTCGACTACAAGGACACGAACCTGCTGCGGAAGTTCATTTCCGACCGCGGCAAGATCCGTGCCCGCCGGGTCACCGGCAACTGCACCCAGCACCAGCGTGACGTCGCCACGGCCGTGAAGAACAGCCGTGAGATGGCGCTGCTGCCCTACACCTCCACCGCGCGATAAGGGAAGGGTGACCGAAACATGAAGATCATCCTCACCCACGAGGTCTCTGGCCTCGGCACCGCCGGCGACGTCGTTGACGTCCGGGACGGTTACGCCCGTAACTACCTGGTCCCGCGCGGTTTCGCGATCCGCTGGACCAAGGGCGGCGAGAAGGACGTCGAGCAGATCCGCCGCGGTCGCAAGATCCGCGAGATCGCGTCGGTCGAGCAGGCCAACGAGGTCAAGGGTCAGCTCGAGGGCGTCAAGGTTCAGCTGGCCGTTCGCGCTGGCGACGCCGGCCGCCTGTTCGGCTCCGTCACCCAGGCCGACATCGCCTCGGCGATCAAGGCTGCCGGTGGCCCGGACGTGGACAAGCGCCGCGTCGAGGTCGGTTCGCCGATCAAGACCCTGGGCGCGCACCAGGTCTCCGTGCGTCTGCACGCCGAGGTTGTCGCCAACCTCGGTGTCGAGGTCGTCGCTGCCTGAGTGCAGCCCGATCGCACGGCCTGATCACGGGGCCGCGGGCAGCAGCCGCTGACCATGGCCCAGTGACCGAGTCGCGCTGAAGGGGCCGCATCCTTCCGGGATGCGGCCCCTTCGGTCGTCCGGAGCCGGTCGCGCAGCCCGGTGGGCGCGGCGACCGTCGGTGCGTACCGCTCGTCGGTGCGTACCGCCCGTGCGTCGTCAGCGGGCCGCGCCGGTCACGATCCAGCGGCCGGAGCGGGTACGGATCCACAGGGTCACCATGCGTACGGCCATCATCAGCGCCATCGACCACCACAGCGCGGTCAGCCCGCCGCCCAGCGCCGGTACCGCCAGCGCAACGGGTGCGAAGACCGCCAGCGTGACGAGCATCGCCCCGGCCAGGTACGGCCCGTCCCCCGCGCCCATCAGTACGCCGTCGAGGACGAAGACGATGCCGGAGACGGGCTGGCTCACGGCGACCACCAGCAGGGCCGGCAGCAGGACGTCCTTCACGGCCGGGTCGGCGGTGAACAGCGGGATGAACAGCGGCCGGGCCAGGGCGACCAGGATGCCGAGTACGACTCCGGAGGCGATCCCCCACTCGACCATGCGGCGGCAGGCGGCCTTCGCCCCGTCCACATCCCCCGCGCCCAGATAGCGCCCGATGATGGCCTGGCCGGCGATGGCGATCGCGTCCAGCGCGAAGGCCAACAGCGACCACAGGGTCAGGATGATCTGGTGGGCGGCCACATCGGCGTCGCCGAGCCGCGCGGCCACCGCCGTCGCGATCATCAGGACGGCACGCAGCGAGAGGGTACGCACCAGCAGCGGCACACCGGCCTGTGCGGAGGCGCGGATGCCGGCGGCGTCGGGGCGCAGCGAGGCGCCGTGCCGCTTGGCACCGCGTACGACGACGGTGAGGTACACGGCCGCCATGCCGCACTGGGCGATGACGGTGCCCCAGGCGGAGCCGGCGATGCCCAGGCCGGCGCCGTAGACCAGGCCGATGTTCAGGGCCGCGTTGAGAGTGAAGCCGCCGATCGCGACGTACAGCGGGGTTCTGGTGTCCTGCAGACCGCGGAGCACGCCGGTGGCGGCGAGCACGACGAGCATCGCCGGGATGCCGAGGGAGCTGATGCGCAGGTAGGTGGTGGCGTACGGAGCGGCGGTGGGGGACGCCCCGAAGACGTCGACCAGCCAGGGAGCGGTGGGCAGTACGACGGCGATCACGGCGGCGCCCAGCAGGAGGGCGAGCCAGATGCCGTCCATGCCCTGACGGATGGCGGCGGAGAGATCACCGGCGCCGACCCGGCGGGCGACGGCCGCTGTGGTGGCGTAGGCGAGGAAGACGAAGACCGAGACGGCGGTCGTGAGGAGGGCGGCGGCGACGCCGAGCCCGGCAAGCTGCGGAGTGCCGAGGTGGCCGATGACGGCGCTGTCGACCATGACGAAGAGGGGTTCCGCGACGAGCGCGCCGAACGCGGGGAGAGCGAGTGCGATGATCTCGCGGTCGTGCCTGCGGCCGGTGCGCCGGGGCTTCGCGGGAGCCTGTGTCATGCACCCAATCTAATCTTCCACAGGTAAGAGACACAACTAGCTTGTGACCCTTACCTCTCGGGGTCCGAGATGCTCTTCTCCAGGGAGAATGCCGCGATCTTGAACAGGTTGCCGAAGTTTTTCTCCCCCACAGGCTATGGACGAAGAAGCCGCAGGTCAGAGGTGCCAGGCAGGGGTGATTGTGTGTTTGTCCACACTGATTTCCCCCGCGCCGTGCACAGGAACCGGGGAGTTCTCCACAGGTTGGGGGCAATCATCCACACGGCCTGTGGATAACCAGATTGGCGGACGGTCCCCGGCGGCCTACCGTTGTCCGGCGTCCCCTCCCCGTGTCGGTCCCTGGATTCATCCGAACTCGTCGCGCCGTAAGCGGAGTCGGGTGTCTCGATTGTCAGAGCCGTGCCGTAAGAAAGAAGGGCACAGCAAGGTCCGCGTCGCGGACGGGAGGAGGTGGGCGTGGTGAGCGTGCCTGAGCCCATGCAGCCCACGGAGGACCCCTGGGCCGACTCCGGCCCCGGTGACCGGCTGCCCGCCCGCTCCCGGCGGAACGACGGCAAGGGACGCGGCCGCGAGGACCGGTTCGACCGCGAGGACGGCGGTGGCGGGTGGTCCGGCGGCTTCGAGCGGGTCCCGCCACAGGACCTGGACGCCGAGCAGTCCGTGCTCGGCGGCATGCTGCTCTCCAAGGACGCCATCGCCGACGTGGTCGAGGTACTCAAGGGCCACGACTTCTACCGCCCGGCGCACGAGCTGGTCTACCAGGCCGTCCTCGATCTGTACGCCAAGGGCGAGCCGGCCGACCCGATCACCGTGGCCGCCGAGCTGACCAAGCGCGGCGAGATCGGCCGGGTGGGTGGCGCGTCGTATCTGCACACCCTCGTGCAGTCCGTGCCGACGGCGGCGAACGCCGAGTACTACGCGGAGATCGTCCACGAGCGGGCGGTTCTGAGACGGCTCGTCGAGGCCGGCACCAAGATCACGCAGATGGGATACGCCGCCGACGGCGACGTCGACGAGATCGTCAACAGCGCGCAGGCGGAGATCTACGCCGTCACCGAGCAGCGCACCAGTGAGGACTACCTCCCGCTCGGCGACATCATGGAGGGCGCGCTCGACGAGATCGAGGCGATCGGCTCCCGCCAGGGCCAGATGACCGGCGTACCCACCGGCTTCTCCGACCTCGACTCGCTGACGAACGGCCTGCACCCCGGCCAGATGATCGTCGTCGCGGCCCGTCCGGCGATGGGTAAGTCCACGCTCGCGCTGGACTTCGCCCGGGCATGTTCGATCAAACACAACATGCCGAGCGTCATCTTCTCGCTCGAAATGGGCCGCAATGAGATCGCGATGCGTCTGCTGTCCGCCGAGGCGCGAGTGGCGCTGCACCACATGCGCTCCGGCGCGATGACGGACGAGGACTGGACCCGGCTCGCCCGCCGGATGCCCGACGTCTCGGCCGCGCCCCTCTTCATCGACGACTCGCCGAACCTCTCGATGATGGAGATCCGGGCCAAGTGCCGCCGCCTCAAGCAGCGGCAGGACCTGAAGCTGGTGGTCATCGACTATCTGCAGCTGATGCAGTCCGGCGGCTCCAAGCGGGTCGAGAGCCGCCAGCAGGAGGTCTCGGACATGTCCCGTAACCTCAAGCTGCTCGCCAAGGAGCTGGAGCTCCCGGTCATCGCGCTCTCCCAGCTGAACCGTGGCCCTGAGCAGCGTACGGACAAGAAGCCGATGGTCTCCGACCTCCGTGAGTCGGGTTCGATCGAGCAGGACGCCGACATGGTCATCCTTTTGCACCGCGAGGACGCCTACGAGAAGGAGTCCCCGCGAGCGGGCGAGGCGGACATCATCGTCGGCAAGCACCGAAACGGTCCCACCGCGACCATCACCGTCGCCTTCCAGGGCCACTACTCCCGCTTCGTGGACATGGCCCAGACCTGACCCGGGCGCGTGGAGGTCCTCAAATCGGTGGAGGGCCTCAAATTCCGGGTCGGTATCTCACAGCTGGTGCCGGGCGGAAGTCGGATCCGACGTGTCGTTGAGACGTGCAGGTCGCGCTTGTACGTCGTTCGTGTGGAAACGCCGACGCCTGGAAGGCCAACCAGCCGCGCCGGGAACAGCCGGCCCGACCGGCGCTGTTGCATCAGCCGAGGCACCGGCGCCGCACGGGCGGGGAACACGGAGACCACAAGGTTGTCGCCTGCCGGAATTCGGGCCTCGGGATCGCGGTACGCACGCCGCGCACTCGGACCAAGACGTATTTCTGCAGGAGGACTGTTTCATGACTGACCGGCCCTTGACGCTCATGGCCGTACACGCCCACCCCGACGACGAGGCCACCTCGACCGGAGGAGTCCTCGCGCGCTACGCGGCGGAGGGCATCCGCACGGTTCTCGTGACGTGTACCGACGGCGGTTGTGGTGACGGACCGGGGGGCGCCAAGCCGGGCGATCCCGAGCACGATCCGGCGGCCGTCGCCTTGATACGCCGTCAAGAACTCGAGGCGAGCTGTGACGCCCTGAAGATCAGCGATCTGGAGATGCTGGACTATGCCGATTCCGGGATGATCGGCTGGCCGAGCAACGACGCCCCCGGATCCTTCTGGCAGACCCCCGTGGAGGAAGGCGCCGCCCGACTCGCCGAACTCATGCGGCACTACCGACCCGACGTGGTCGTCACCTATGACGAGAACGGCTTCTACGGCCACCCCGACCACATTCAGGCCCACCGCATCACGATGGCGGCGCTGGAGATGACCGCGCTGACACCGAAGGTGTACTGGACGACGATGCCCCGCTCGGGGATGCAGCGGTTCGGTGAGATCATGCGCGAGTTCCATCCGGACATGCCGGAGCCGGATCCTGCCGAGGCCGCCGCGATGGCCGAGATCGGCCTCCCCGACGACGAGATCACCACGTGGGTGGACACCACCGCATTCAGCGGTCAAAAGTTCGATGCGCTGGCCGCGCACGCCAGTCAGGGCGAGAACATCTTCTTCCTCAAGATGGGCAAGGAGCGGTTCGGCGAGTTGATGGGCATGGAGACGTTCGTACGTGTCAAGGACGCCACCGGCGCGGCCGTACCCGAGAACGACCTCTTCGCCGGACTGCGCTGATCCGCCCGTCCGGCCGGGACCTGGAAAAGCTCCTCGGCCGCACAGCGCGATCGAGCGTGTCACATACCCGGAGGTTTCTACGTAAGTTCCGCTTCGGCAGCCCACGATCAGACCTTCGGCCGGCGACGTTGACCTGTGCCCGCACGCCGACCTGACACCGCGCTCGCCCCCAAACCGCCTGGCAACCGCACAGTTGGGAGATCTGCGGGCAGCTGACTCGGAAGGTCCACGACAGCCCAGGTCACAAGCTCGGCGGTCTGCTCCGATCAGGGCAGACCGCCGAGGCAGCGATATGAAGCTGAGACTCCGGTGTCCGACACGCCATGAGACAGCGGAAGAAGAAGCCGCAGGTCACGAGGGCGGTCTCCGACGCGTCGGCCGCGGCACCCGACAGCGCGTGTGCCTGCGGACGGGTGCTGTTCACTCGGGTCGTGCAACCGCGGGGAAGTGCAGCCGCGGAGGAAGCGGCTCAGACGACGATGACCCGGCGCCCGCGCGTGTGGCCGGCCTGGCTGTCGATGTGCGCCGCCGCGGCCTCGGCGAGCGGGTACGACTTCTCGACCGGGATGTGGAGCTTTCCCCGCGAGATGAGGCCGGCGGCCTCGGCGAGCGCATCCGGCACGCTCCCGGCCACGCCGGAGAACCGGACGCCGAACTCAGGCGCACCGAGATCGGCGATGGAGATCACCCTCTGCGGATCCCCGGTCAGCTCGACAAGCTCGCGGATCACGCCCGAGCCGGCCAGATCGAGGGCCGCGTCGACATGGCCGAGCTGCCGCACCCGCTCGCCCCAGCCCTCGCCGTACGTCGTGGCGAGGGCACCCAGACTCCGCAGATAGTCCTGGTTCGCGGCCCCGGCGGTGCCGATCACCGTGATGCCGCGGTCGCGGGCGATCTGCAGCACCGCAGAGCCGACGCCCCCGGACGCGCCGCTGACCAGCAGCGTCTGTCCGGCCTCCACCCCGACCTCGCGGAGGATGCGCAGCGCGGTCTCCACCACGGAGGGGTACCCGGCGGCCTCTTCGAACGTCAGCCCCTCGGGCATACGGGCCCAGGCCGACAGCACGGCGAACTCGGCATAAGTGCTGGAGCCTTCGCCGAACACGTGGTCGCCGACCTCGACCCCGTCGACGCCCTCGCCGACCTCGTCCACCACCCCGGCGGCGTCCAGCCCGACCCCGGCGGGCAATTCGGTCGGATGGGCCCCCAGGACCTGGCCTTCACGGACCCTCCAGTCGACGGGGTTCACGCCCGCCGCCCGCACGGCGACGCGTACTTGGCCGGGGCCCGCGTGGGGCTCCTCGGCATCGATGAGTTGCAGAACGTCCGGACCGCCGAACTCGGCGAAGCTCACTTTCTTCATGCGGCGAAACGTAGCACTAACGGTTAGCGTTACGGAACGGATGCACCTTCGTAGCTGATAGCGTGAGCGCATGACCGTGCAGCCCGGACGCCGCGAGCGCAAGAAGGCCGCGACCCGCCAGAAGATCGCCGACACCGCCCTGCGGCTCTTCCTGGAGCGCGGGTACGACGCGGTGGGCATCCGCGAAGTGGCCGCTGAGGCCGACGTGGCCGTCACCACGCTCTTCTCCCACTTCGCCGCCAAAGAGGCCCTGGTGTTCGAGCAGGACGAAGACTTCGAGCAGCGCCTCACGCAGGCGGTCACCGGCCGGGCGCCGCACGAGCCGCTCATCCCCGCGCTGCGCCGCGAGATCCAGGCCCTGGTGCGGCATTGCACGGCGGACAGCGCCGCCCCGATCTGGCGCATGATCGACGAATCGCCCGCCCTGCGGAAGTACGAGGAGTCGATGAGGCTGCGCCACGCGGAAACGCTGGCAACGGCCATCGCCACCGATCCCGAACTGTCACAGACCGCGACGGCGAGCCGGGCGATCGCGAGGTTCGTGATCGACGCCTATTCGCTGGCCCGCGAGGCGGCCGATCCGGACGCCGCGCTGGACGAGATCTTCCGGATGATCGAAGCGGCCTGGGAGGCCACCTGCCCTTCTCGACGTGCGTGAGGAACTGTTCTTCCAGGCAGGACAGGGGCCGGTCGGGGATGGGCAGCTTCGTTTGGCCGTCGGGACGGCCGTCCCGCATCTGGGGAGGGTCGCTGCCATGACGCCGGAGTTCGTCTGAACGGTCAACGTCTGCCTTGCCTCGTTCCGGAAGACTGAGGCTGTCGGATTTGCGGGTGCGGTACGGGAGTTCGTCAGCGGGCGGCATGCCGGAGCAAGGGAAGGAGCGGGGCGCGTGAGTGGTGCGGCGGGCTGGAGTGGTGTGGCGGTGTCTTCGGACGAGGATCGTCGGGGCGCGGAGCTGTTGCCGGGTACCAGGCGGGGGCTGTGGCGGCGGCTGGCCGTGGGGCAGACGGAGGGGCGGGCGCCGTCCATGGTGGGGGCGGTCGTACGGGACGGGCAGCCGGTGTGGCTGGGGCTGCGCGGGGCGGTGGACGGCGCGGTGCCGCACGCCGACATGCAGTACCGCATCGGTTCGCTCACCAAGACGTTCGTGGCGGTGCTCGTCATGCGGCTGCGGGACGAGGGGCTGCTCGGCCTGGCCGATCCGCTGGGCAAGCACCTCGACGGTACGCCGGTACCGGACGCGACGGTCGCGCAACTGCTCGCGCACAGTGCCGGGCTGGCGGCCGAGGCGCGCGGGCCGTGGTGGGAGCGGACGCCGGGCCTGCTGCGGCCGGGCCCGGCCGACCTCTTCGGTGAGCGGCCGCGCCGCCACCCGGCGGGCCGCCGGCACCACTACTCCAATCCCGGTTACGCGCTGCTGGGCGCGCTCGTCGAGCGGCTGCGCGGCGGCGAGCACTGGGGAGAGGTACTGCGCCGTGAGGTGCTGGAGCCGTTGGGGATGACGCGGACGACCTTGGACCCGGTGGCGCCGCACGCGGCCGGCTGGGCCGTACACCCCTGGGCGGACGTGCTGTTGCCCGAACCGGCCGAGGACACCGGGCGGATGGCGCCGGCCGGCCAGCTGTGGTCGACGGCCTCGGACCTGTGCCGGTGGGCGGCGTTCCTGGCCCGGGGCGATGATCGGGTTCTCGGCGCGGCGAGCGTGGCCGAGATGCGGACGCCTGCGGTACCGGCGGAGGGCGACTGGAGCATGGGGTACGGCCTGGGGCTGCAGCTGCTGCGGACGGACGACGGCCGGGTGCTGGCCGGGCACACCGGCTCCATGCCGGGCTTCCTGGCCTCCCTGTGGGTCGGTACGGACGCCGGTACGGACGAGGGACTCGCGGGTGTCGCGCTGGCCAACTGCACGTCGGGCCCCGCGGTGAGCGGGATCGCCGCCGACTTGGTACGGATCGTGGCCGAGCGGGAGCCGCGAATTCCCGAGCCGTGGCGGCCGCTGACCGGACCGTTGGACGAGGAGCTGCTGGCGCTGACCGGGCCGTGGTTCTGGGGCAGCGCACCGTACGTTCTGCGGCTCCGGGCAGACCGGGAGCTGGAGCTGAGCCCGATGTCCGGCGGAGGCCGCAGCTCGCGGTTCCGGCCGGTGGAGGACGGGAGCTGGACGGGCCTGGACGGTTACTACGCGGGGGAGACGCTGCGCGCCGTGCGGGCCGGGGACGGTTCGGTGAGCCATCTGGACCTGGGCACGTTCGTGTTCACCCGCGCGCCGTACGAGCCGTCGGCACCGGTGCCGGGCGGCGTCGACGCGGGCGGCTGGCGTACGGAGGGGTGAAGACGGTGGGGTGAAGACGGTGGGGGTAGGCGCTGACGGTGCTGGGTGAGCCGGGGGGAGCCAGGCCGACGCGGTGCGGGCAGGGGGCAGCGGGCGCCGGAGTCGGGGTGACGGGGCGGACGTACAGTCGAGCCAGATATCAGGAGTGCCCGGGAACCGCCATCGTGCGGGGCCCGCTACCGCTGGAAGGCCACTGTGACTGCCGTGAACGATGCGACCGCGACCGCGAACTCCGACGCCCCGGTGCTGCTCGACCTGCCGCCCCTCACCGCGGCGCACTTCGCGCGGATCGAGGACAAGGTCGCCGCGCTGATGGGTACCGAAGCGGACGTCGTGGCGATGCAGGGCGAGGCGCTGCTGCCGCTCGAGGCGTGCATCCGCTCGGCCGTACGGCCCGGCAGCACCGCCCTGAACATCATCACCGGTCCGTACGGCGAGACCTTCGGCGGCTGGCTGCGGTCCTGCGGCGCCGAGGTGGTCACGATCACCGCCCCGTTCACCGGCGCGGTCTCGCCGCAGCAGGTCGCGGACGCGCTGCGGGAGAACCCCGCCATCGACTTCGTGAGCCTGGTGCACGCCGAGGCCGCGACCGGCAACACCAACCCCGTCGCCGAGATCGGCGCGGTGGTGCGGGAGCACGGTGCGCTGCTGATGCTGGACGCGGTGGCGTCGGTGGGTGCGGAGCCGCTGCGTACCGACGAGTGGGGCGTGGACCTCTGCGTCATCGGCGGGCAGAAGGCGCTGGCCGGCCCGGCCGGTGTCTCGGCCGCTTCGGTGAGCGCCCGTGCTTGGGAGCGGATCGCCGCCAACGAGCAGGCCCCGCGGCGTTCGTACCTCTCGCTGCTGGACTGGAAGGAGCGCTGGATCGACGGTGGCCGTACGGCGCTGCCGCACGCGCCGGCGCAGCTGGAGATGCTGGCGCTGGAGCAGGCCGTGGACCGGGTGAACGCCGAGGGTCTGGACACCGTCATCGCCCGCCATCGCGCGGCCGCTGCGGCGACGCGTGCGGGAGTACGGGCCCTGGGCGGCCTGACGCCGTACGTGCTCCGCGACGAGGACGCCGCACCGGCCGCCACGACGCTCCGGGCGCCGGAGGACGTGGACGCCCGCGAGATCGTGGCCGCGGCACTGGCTGCGAACGGCGGGGTGCCGCTGCAGGCCGCGGCCGGTGCGCTGGCCAAGGAGATGATCCGGCTGAACCACTACGGCCGGGCGGCGGACCGTGCAGTGGTCCTGTCCGCGCTGTCCGCGCTGGGCGAGGGACTGCGGACGCTGGGTGCGGAGCCGGACGCCGAGGCTGCCGTGGAGGCGGCGGGGGCCGCCTGGGATGCGGTGGTCGGGGGCTGAACGGGGGAGAGTGCAGGCGCTGGCGGAGAGGGTTCGCCGACCGCCGTGTAGGCCATTCGAGTGTCTGATGGGCCTGTAGGCCGGGGGATGGCCTGAGTGGGGCCGTGTTTCACGTGAAACATGGCCCCACAGTCATGTGGGGGGAGGGAGGCGGGGGGGAAGCAGATCCGAGCGCAGAAGTGGAATGAGTGCTCACCGAGGGACGGTGAGCATTCGTCGGCAATTCAGCTAAAAACGGAGCGCCGGTCCCTCTAATTGCCCTAGTTTATGGGCGAGTTGAGTGGTGGGTGGGTGGGGTGCGGGTGAGTCCCGCAGGGCGGCGAGTTTTCGGCCCGCCTCCGGGCAGTTCCCCGCCGGCCCCGGGCAGTTCCCGGCCGGTCTCCGGACAGTTCCCGGTCGGCTGTCGGGGGTGGTCCAGTCGCGTCTTCGTAAACGGAGGGAGCGGCCCGTTTCTGTTGCGGTTTCTCGTTGGCTCTTTTCGGCGGCGCGCCGGGTGCGCGGTTGTCGATCATGCTTTTAGCGGCCCTTAGAATCGGAACGCTCAGCCCGTTTATCCAGGTGGTTTACGAGGCAGAGACGCAGCCGTTTTTGAGGAGGTCGGGAGAATGCCGGAGACCGGGTCCGCCGCATTGCGCGCCGACGCGCGACGCAATCGGGCGCTCGTGCTGCAGGCGGCCCGATCCGCCTTTGAGGAACGCGGGTTGAGCGTTCCGCTTGGAGAGATCGCGCGGCGCGCGGGGGTGGGGGCGGGAACCGTATACCGCCATTTCCCTTCCAAAGACGCCTTGTTCAGGGCGACGGTCGCGGACCGGCTGCGGCTGTTCACCGACACGGCACGGGACTTGGCCGATGTGCCGGACCCGGGCGAGGTCTTTTTCCGGTTCATTTCCTCGGTGGTCAGGCTGGCAGCGCAGAACAAGGCGATGTCTGCCGCGCTGGAAGGGGCGGCAGCGGCCGATGTCCGTCCCGTACTGCCGGGACTGGAAGAGGAATTCTGGTCGGCGCTGGAAGTGCTGCTGGACAGGGCTCAGCGAGCCGGCGCGGTGCGCAAGGACGTGTCCATCGCCGATGTGCGGGTCCTGTTGACCGGGTGCATGGCCATGGAAGTCCGCCGGTCGGCGGCGTCCGGCGGACCGGCGGGGGATTCAGCGGACGACGTGGATTTCCCGGCCGGTACGAGGATGGCGGACGACGCGTCGGGCCGTATGACGGCCCTGATGTGCGACGGGCTGCGGGCCGGGCGGGACGTAACGAAACTCCCGTTCGAAGCCGCAGGAAGTAACGAAACTGTGTGCGAAGAATGCGGCGGACCTGTGCGTACGGCGCATACCGGCCGGCCCGCCCGCTACTGCGGCGGGGCCTGCCGGCAGAAGGCACACCGGACCCGGTCCAGGGCGCGTTCCGGAGATGCCGAAGTGCCTGAGGCGGAGCCCGCCGGTGGGTCCGCCCGTGGAGCTGCCGATGAGCCCGTCGATGGGCCCACAACCGGGGCCGCCGACGGTCCCGCCGAGGTCACAGCTGGCGCTTGAAGCCCAGGTGGGAGGCGTCGAAGCCGATCCGTTCGTAGAAGCGGTGGGCGTCGACGCGGGTCGCGTCGGAGGTCAGCTGTACCAACTCGACGCCGAGTGCGCGGGATTCGTCCACCGCCCAGTCCATGAGCCGGGTGCCCAGGCCGCTCCCCCGCTCCTCGGAGTGGATGCGCACGCCCTCGATGATCGACCGGGTGGCACCGCGCCGCGAGAGTCCCGGAATGACGGTGAGCTGGAGCGTGCCCACGACGCGGCCGGCGCGTTCGGCGACGACCAGGCGCTGGTTCGGGTCGTCGGCCAGGCGCTTGTACGCCGTACGGTACGGAGTCAGGTCGTCCGGGGACTCACGGGTGGCGCCCAGCGCGTCGTCGGCCAGCAGCGCCACGATGGCGGGGAGGTCCGCTTCGGTCGCCCGACGGATCTTGAAATCGCTCATGGGCGCGACCATATGCCGTGTGCGGGCCGCGTCCCAGAGGTAGTGCACGTCGCGCACGCCACGTTGTCCCGCGGTGCGCGGCGCGTGCCCACAGACGCGTCCTAAGCTTCGGCCGAGGCTGTCGTACCCGTAGCCATGCCCTCCACCGCCGCCACCAGAGGTGCCAGCTCCGGGCGCCGGGCGGCCTCGCGCAGGGCCTCGGACAGCGCCGCGTCATGCGTCGGGCGGGCCTCCTCCAGCAGTTGGTGACCCTTCTCGGTGACGTTCGTGTAGATGCCGCGGCGGTCGTCGGGGCACAGGTAGCGGGACAGCAGCCCGCGCTCCTCGAGCCGGGTGACCAGGCGCGTCGTCGCGCTCTGGCTGAGGACGACCGCGTCGGCCACCTGGTGCATGCGCAGGTGGCCGCCCACGCCGTCGTGCTGCTCACTGAGCACGTTCAGGACGGAGTACTCGCGCACGCTCAGCCCGTGCCCGTCCTGCAGGGCGCGCTCGATGTGCGCCTCGATCCGGCCGTGCAGGGCGGAGAGCGCGCACCACCCCTGAGCGAGGCCGGGTGCGCGGACCGTCTGCTGGCACTGCGTCATGAGAACCCTCCTTTGGGTCGTACTCCTCAGGGTAGGCCACCCGCGAAATAGCCCGCGCTTGCAAGTAACCCGCGTCTGCAATTATTGTGAACGCATCCAACCTCCCCCTGCAACGTTTTGAAGGGCCCAGTCATGCCTCTCGCACTTCTGGCGCTGGCCATCGGCGCCTTCGGAATCGGCACCACCGAGTTCGTGATCATGGGGTTGCTGCCGGAGGTCGCCGCCGACTTCGGCGTCTCCATCCCCACCGCCGGCTTCCTGACCACCGGCTATGCGCTCGGTGTCGTGGTCGGCGCCCCGCTCCTGGCCGTCCTCGGTGCCCGCGTCTCGCGCAAGCGAATGCTGATGCTGCTGATGGGCCTGTTCATCGCGGGCAACCTCGTGTCGGCCGTCGCCCCCGTTTTCGGCGTCATGCTGGCCGGGCGGGTGATCGCCTCGCTCGCGCACGGCGCGTTCTTCGGCATCGGCTCGATCGTCGCCGCGGGCCTGGTCGCGCCGCACAAGAAGGCCGGCGCGATCGCGATGATGTTCACCGGCCTCACCGTCGCCAACGTCGTCGGCGTCCCGGTCGGCACGTTCATCGGCCAGAGCGTCGGCTGGCGCGCGACCTTCTTCGTCGTCGCCGCGCTCGGCGTGCTCGGCCTGGCCGGAATCGCCGCACTCGTACCGGCCGACCGCCGCGAAGCGGGCGCCGCACAGCAGCGCACCCACCTCCGCGGCGAGCTCGCCGCCTTCCGCAACCCGCAGGTCCTGCTGGCCATGGCCATGACCGTGCTCGGCTTCGGCGGCGTCTTCGCCGCGATCACCTACATCGCGCCGATGATGACCAAGGCCGCCGGATACGCCGACACCTCCGTCACCTGGCTGCTCGTCCTCTTCGGCATCGGGATGGTGGTCGGCAATCTGATCGGCGGCAAGTTCGCCGACCGCGCGCTGATGCCGATGCTGTACGTCGCGCTCGCGGCGCTGGCCGTCGTGCTCGGGACCTTCACGTTCACCGCGTACGACAAGGTGGCCGCCGCCGTCGCCATCCCGCTGATCGGTGCCTTCGGGTTCGCGACCGTGCCGCCGCTGCAGAAGCGGGTGCTCGACCAGACCGCGGACGCGCCCACGCTCGCCTCCGCCGTCAACATCGGCGCCTTCAACCTCGGCAACGCGATCGCCGCCTGGCTCGGCGGCCTGGTCATCTCGGCCGGCCTCGGCGTCACGGCCCCCAACTGGGTCGGCGCGCTGCTCGCCGCCTCCGCGCTGGTACTGGCCTTCTGGTCGGCCGCGCTGGAACGCCGGGACCGGGCGGCCGCCGGCGGCACCGGCCGGGTCGTCGCGGGTGCGACGGCGGAGAAGAGCGCGGCGGAGCCCGCGCGGGCGTGACCTCACGGGAAGCGGCTCGGCTTCCCCCCCCCAGCCCTTTCCCTCTCATCAAGCAGCACTCTCACCCCCCCCACCCCAAGGAGCACCACCCCATGACCACCCCCGACACCATCCCCGCCGTCCGCCCGCTCACCACCGGGGACGTCGATGCCCTCGTCGAGGCCGCGCGGCGGGCCGCCGACGGTGAAGGCGTACGCGGCAGCGTCACCGTGCTGGACGCCGGCGGCCACCTGCTCGGCTTCCGGCGGGACGACGACGCCGTGCTGATCTCGGGGGAGACCAGCACCCGCAAGGCGTACACCGCGCTGCAGCTGGATGCGCCCACCGCTGACCTGGTCGACCTGGTCCGTCCGGACGGCCTCTTCCACACGCTGCCGACCGCGCTCGACCGGCCGCTGCTGTTCATCGCGGGTGGCGTACCGCTGCACCGCGACGGCCGGCTGATCGGCGCCATCGGCTTCGGCGGCGGCGCGCCGGAGCAGGATCACCGGATCGCCGTCGCCGCCCGTCGGGCCGCCGGCCTGGAGTGATCACTCCCCTGCGGTGATCACTCCACGGCCGCCCGGCCTGCCTTCTCCGGCCGCCGCCCGCGCTTCCCGCGCAGGCGGCGGCCGCGGGCTGTCATCCCCCAGGGCTTCAGTACGGAGACCGCGGTCAGGAAGACGTACAGCGTGAGCGCGACGGCCGGTGCCACGACGAGGTCGGTCTCCGGGGGCACCGGCCGGCCCGCCACCACCGCGCCGGCCGCGGCGTTGATCTGCGTACGCAGCGCGAGGACGGTGGCGACGACCGCGCCCAGCGTCAGCCAGAACTTGGTGACCACCCACCGGTACCGGGCCAGCCCCCACGGCGTGCCGAGCGACAGTACGAGGCCGGAGATCAGGGTGAGCAGCGCGAGCGGAATGATCAGCCAGTCGATGAAGATCTTCATCGAGCGGTAGGCGGCCGCGGCGAGTTCCGTGGCGTCGGCCGTTCCCGAACCGGTCACCGCGCCGGTTTCACGTGAAACACCCGCGGTCGATGCCGCGATGCCGAGCGCCAGCAGGCCGAGCGTCAGCCCGAGCCAGCCGACGGAGACGACGACGTGGACGACGAGGGTGGCCCGGCGCGCGGGACGGCTGAGCTGCTGCATGTCCCCACCGTCGCGCCCGGTGGCCCGCGGCGCGTCTGACGGCGGGAGTATCCGCCCGTACGCGCGGACGAGTACGGACAGCCGTACCGGCCGGATCCGGCCGACGCGCCCCGGCCCACCCGTCCCGCGTACGACGGCCTACCCTCGCCCCATGGCCAAGCTGCACCTCTTCGACCTGGACGGAACGCTGCTCTACCGGTCCGCCGCCGCCGTGGAGATCGCGCGGCAGCTCGGGCTGGAGCGGGAGACCGGCGAGCTGGAGCGCGCCTTCGCGGCCGGTGAGCTGACTCCGCCGCGCTTCGCACAGCTGGCCTGCGACCTGTGGACCGAGCTGACCCACGCCGACGTCGCGGCCGCTTTCGAGGCGGCGCCCTGGCTGGCCGGTATCCGGGACGTATGGGCCGACATCCGCGAGCGCGGGGAGCGCTGTGCGGTGATCTCCCTGTCGCCGTCGTTCTTCGTGGACCGGCTGCTGGTGTGGGGCGCCGACGCGGCGTACGGCTCGCGCTGGCCGGCCGTGCCGTTCCGGGAGCGGGTGGACCCGGCCGGCATCCTGTCCGCCGGGGCCAAGGTGCGGATCGCCGACGAGCTCTGCGCGTCCTTCGGGCTGAGCCGGGCGGACTGCGTGGCGTACGGGGATTCCCGCTCCGACGCGGAACTGTTCGCGGCCGTCCCGTCGTCCGTGGCGGTGAACGCGGACCATCACGTCAGCGAGCTCGCGACCTTCGCGTACGGGGGACGGGACTTGCGGGAGGCGTACGCGCTGACGCTCGGCGGGTAGGCCGTCGGGCGAGTCGGCCCACCGGCTCGCTCCACCGGCCACGCCACCGGCTCACCGGCCGATTCACCCGGAACTCACCCGGGCTTCACCGGGGCGTCGGCGAGCTGCCGCGGAACGGGACTTGTGGATTCGACCGCTGCCGGTATGGTCGACTCCGGTCCACCGGGCGGGCGCGCCGTGGGACAGCCGGGCGTACGTCGGGAGTCCGCCAGCCTACCGGCAACGAGCCGCTCGTTGCCGGGACTTCAGGCTGTTCGTCCGTCCGTACGGGCGCGGGCTGACATGCTGCGGAGGCGTGCGGAGACGGGAACCGCGGTGGATGTGACACCAGTCGGAGCTGCCCCGCTTTCGCGGGTATTGCCCGGCCAGCGGTTGCCGATCAAGAATGCGAAGACGTTCCACGACCGTTCGAGGCGAGGCAGACCATGGACGCTCCGACCACCGAGTCGGCCGGTAACGGCGCCGACGGTGACAGTGGCGCATGGGGTTGGTTCACTCCCTCTCCCGCCAAGTCACCGGAAGAGCCCACCGAAACAACCGCATCAGCCGCATCGGCCGCATCGGCCGCATCGACCGAATCCCCGGGCAGGTCGGCGGGGAATCCGGTACATCCGGACGCGCCCGCGGAATCTCCGGCAGCCGCCCAGGCCGCTCCTCCGACCGCTCCCCGTGCGACTCCGCAAGCCGCTCCTCGGACGGCCGGTCGGACCGCCACGCTCCCGCCCCGCCGTGAGGTCCCGGCTGCGGCCGGGCCCGTGCCGGAGTCCGCGCTGGAGGCGTCGGTCCGTACGCAGCGGCCCATGGCGACCGAGGCGTCCGCCGACGCGCTGCTCATCCGGCGCACGATGGCGGAGATCGAGCCGGTGGCGGAGCAGGTCACCTCGTACTTCTACGCGCTCCTTTTCGTCCGCCACCCCGACCTGCGCCAGCTCTTCCCGGTCTCGATGAACGAGCAGCGCGACCGGCTGTTCAAGGCGCTGCTCACCGCCGCCCAGCGGGTCGACGACGACGCGTCGCTCACCGAGTTCCTGGCACACCTCGGTCGCGGCCACCGCAAGTACGGCACGCTGCCCGAGCACTACCCGGCCGTCGGCGAGTGCCTGCTCGGCGCGCTCGCCCGGTACGCCACGCTCAGCTGGGACCGCGAGGCCGAGGCCGCCTGGATCCGCGCGTACACCAGGATCTCGCAGATCATGATCGACGCCGCCGCCGAGGACGAGGCCACCGCGCCCGCCTGGTGGGAGGCCGAGGTGGTCGCGCACGAGCTGCGCACGTCCGACATCGCGATCGTGACCGTGCGGCCCGACCAGCCGTACCCGTTCCTCGCCGGGCAGTACACCAGCGTGGAGACGCCCTGGTGGCCGCGGGTGTGGCGGCACTACTCCTTCGCCTCGGCGCCGCGCTCGGACGGCCTGCTCTCGTTCCACGTCAAGGCGATACCCGCGGGCTGGGTCTCGGGTGCGCTGGTGCACCGGGCGCGGCCGGGCGACGTCATCCGGCTCGGCCCTCCGGGCGGCTCGATGACCGTCGACCACACCACCGACAACGGCCTGCTGTGCCTGGGCGGCGGTACGGGCATCGCGCCCATCAAGGCACTGGTCGAGGACGTCGCCGAGCACGGCCGACGGCGTCCGGTGGAGGTGTTCTACGGCGCCCGCAGCGACCACGACCTGTACGACATCGACACCATGCTGCGGCTGGAGCACGCCCATCCCTGGCTGTCCGTACGCCCGGTGGTCTCCAGCGGACCGACGGGCGGTGTGTACAGGAGCATCAGCGGGCGGCTGCCGGACGCGGTGCGGGAGTACGGACCGTGGGGCGAGTACGACGCGTACGTGTCGGGGCCGCCCGGCATGATCCGCAGCGGTGTGGACGCGCTGGTCGGCGTCGGCGTACCGTCGGACCGCATCCGGCACGACGCCGTTGAAGAGCTCGTCGCGGCGGGAGAGTAGTACTTGAGCACCGAAGACAGCAGCCGCTGGGGTCACTCGGGCGAGCCCGCGGGCCCGTATCCGGACGAGTACGCGGTCCAGTACCCGGGCCGGTACGCGAGCGAGTACCCGGATGTGTACACCTATGAGCGGCCCAGCCCGGCTGCGCCCACGCACGAGCGGCCCGGTCCGGCTTCGCAGACGTACGAGCCGTCCGGTCCCGAGACGCATGCGCACGAGCGGTCCGGCCGGACCCCACGCGTGCCCGAGCAGTCCGCCGTGCGGCCGGTGCCCAGCTGGGCCGTCGACGAACCGGCCGAGCGGCCCGGCAGCGACGGCGAGCACCTCGTGCAGCAGCGGATGGGGACGACCGACCGCGCCGACCGCTTCTACCGCGATCAGGTCCTGGACCATCTCAACGCGCGGATGCGGGAGTTCGTCGGCCGTCAGGAGATGTTCTTCCTGGCGACCGCGGACGGGAGCGGCGAGTGCGACTCGACCTTCCGCGCCGGACCGCCCGGCTTCGTGCGGGTGCTGGACGAGCGCACCCTGATCTACCCCGAGTACCGCGGCAACGGCGTGCTGGCCTCCCTCGGCAACCTCTCCGAGAACCCGCGGCTGGGCATCCTCTTCGTGGACTTCCTGCGCGACCGGATCGGCCTGCACGTGAACGGGCGGGCCTGGGTCGTCCCGGACGAGGAGATGCGGGTGCGCCACCCCGATCTGCCGGTCGACCCGGTGCCCGGGCGGCGTGCACAGCTGTGGGTGGCGGTCGAGGTGGAGGAGGCGTACATCCACTGCGCCAAGCACATACCCCACCTGCAGAAGGCCCCCCGGCAGGAGCGTGGCGACCGGGCCTGGGGCACGGACGACGTGAAGCGCAAGGGCGGCGATTTCTTCGGCGCGGCGGCCGACGCGGCCGACCGGGCCCCCTACCGTCGTCGGGAAGAGACGCCGGAGACGCCGGCGGAACCGGCGCCGACCGGTCCCCGTACGCGCTACCCCTCTTCCTTCCAGGAGGAGGCGGAGCGAGTACTGGCGCTCGTGCAGCAGCGGGCACCGGCGGACTCCGGCGACTTCCGCGGCTGGTTCGGCTAGCCGATCGGAGAGCAGTCGATCCCTGTTTCACGTGAAACGTGAGGGAAACGGCACGATGCGGACGCGGATGTTTCACGTGAAACGGACGGTCCGCGCGGGGTGGCTGTCAGCCCAGGTCGGGTGCGTGCAGCGCCCGGACGCCCTCGATGTTGGCGTCGAGGTAGTGCCGCAGCGAGAGCGGTACGACCTCGACGGAGGCGATCCCGACGCGGGTGAACGGCACCCGCACGATCTCGTACTCCCCGCACGGCTCTTCCACCTCGGGGCCGTGCCGCCGGCTCAGATCCATGGAGTCGAGCCGGCAGACGAAGAAGTGCTGCACCTTCACGCCGTCCACGCCGCCGTCCGTGACGTGCTCGACCGTGTCGACGAAGACCGGGACGACGTCCTTGACCTTGGCGCCCAGCTCCTCGTCCACCTCCCGGTGGAGGGCGTCGATCACGGTGGCGTCCTCGGGCTCCACGCCGCCGCCCGGCGTGATCCAGTACGGGGCCCGCTCCGGCTTGGTGCGCTTGATCAGGATGAGGTCCTCACCGTCGAGCAGGATCGCGCGGGCGGTGCGTTTGACGACTGGCCGTACGGTCATAGGGGACAGATGCCGCTTTCGACGGCTGGTGAAACCCGCGTCTTGCGGGGCGCGTGACATCCAGCCGCGGAGACGCCGGATACGCCCCGGTCAGTGCCGGAACGAACCCCTCCGAGCCGCTCATCAGCGCGGCACGCACCCCTGCCCGCTGCTCACCAGGCCGCCGCGGCCCGCAGCAGCCACTCGTGCGCGCGGGCGATGTGCGGCAGGGCGAGCGTGCCGGTACGGACGACGAGGAAGTACGTGCGCAGCGGCGGTACCGGCGGGTCCAGCAGCGAGACCACCTCGCCGCGGTCGAGCGCCGGCGCGGCGAGGTAGCGCGGTACGACGGCGAGCCCGGCCCCGGCCGCCGCGCAGGCCAGTACCGCGCGCAGATCGGCGGCTATGACGGCGGCGGGGGCCGTGGGCCGGGTGTCGAAGACGGCGGACCAGTAGCGGGTGACCAGCGGCAGGCTCTCGTGGACCTCGACCACCGGTACGGAGTCGAGGGCCTGCGGGGCGCGCTCCAGGAGGTCGGCGGGGCCGCCGAGCCGGTCCGCCCAGCGGGGCGCGGCGACCAGGACGTGTTCCTCGTCGCACAGCGGGGTCGCGGTGAGCAGGCCGCCGCGCGGCCGGGCGGTGGTGACGGCGAGGTCGTGGTGGCCGGCGGCGAGCCCGGTGAGCAGCTCCTCGGCGGAACCGAAGGAGGTGCGGACGGCGAGGCCCCGGTCGATGAGCGGGGCGAGCGCCGGGAGGGCGCGTTCGGCGGCGAATTCCGGGGGCCCGGCGAGATGGAGGGTGCGGGTGACGGATTCCTCGTCGAGTCCGGCTTCGGTGATCTCGGTGAGCGCGTCGAGGTGCGGGGCGATCTTGTGGGCGAGTTCGTCGCCGACGGTGGTGGCGATGACCCCGCGCGGCCGGCGCAGGAACAGCGGGCGGCCGAGCTGGCGCTCCAGCGACCGTATCTGACTGGTCACCGCGGGCTGGGAGAGTCCGAGGAGGGCGGCGGCGCGGGTGAAGGAGCCGGCCCGGTGCACAGTGACGAAGGTGCGCAACAGCG
This sequence comes from Streptomyces sp. NPDC026301, assembly GCF_055567935.1. Lineage (NCBI taxonomy): Bacteria > Bacillati > Actinomycetota > Actinomycetes > Kitasatosporales > Streptomycetaceae > Streptomyces > Streptomyces sp. NPDC026301. The sequence continues at coordinate 211,025 of NZ_JBVHPN010000002.1, forward strand.
CCAGATCCATCCATACCCCCTTCTCCTGAGAAGCCTGCTGGAGGGCCAACTATAAATTTGTCGATAGGGCTGTGTCGCTAGCGTGATTGGACACTGACGCTGAGTCAACTAGCCTTGATTGTGCGGTTCGTTGCGCATTGAACCGACGGCGGTCCGAGCCAAGAGGGGGGAGGCTCGGACCGTCTGCTGTGCGTACGGCCGGTCCCGGCCGAGCGGGCCCGCCGACCGGAGCCGTACCGGGCGGTACTAGCCCCGTGCGTCCCCGTCCAACGCCCCGTCCAGGGCCCGGAGTACGTCCGCGACCAGGTCTTCCGGGTCCTCGGCGCCGACGGAGAAGCGGACGAACCCGTCCGGTACGGCATCGCCGCCCCACCGTCCGCGTCGCTCGGCCGTCGACCGTACTCCGCCAAAACTCGTCGCGTCGTCCACCAGCGTCAGTTCGGCCAGAAAACGTTCCGCGTGCGCCCTGTCCGGCAGGACGAAGGAGACGACGCAGCCGAAGCGCCCGGGGCGCATCTGGGCCACCGCGCCCGCGTGCGCGGAGTCGGTCGGCAGCCCTGGGTGGCGTAGCCCCGTGACCTCGGGGCGGTCGCGCAGCGCCTCGGCGAGCGCCAGCGCGCCCACCGCCTGCCGCTCGACGCGCAGCGCGAGCGTGGCCAGCGACCGGTGCGCGAGCCACGCCTCCATCGGGCCGGGGATCGCGCCGACGGTCTTGCGCCACTGCCGTACGGAGTCGGCGAGTGCCTGGTCGCGGGTGGTGGCGTAGCCCAGCAGGATGTCGCCGTGGCCGGTCAGCGCCTTCGTACCGCTGGCGACGGAGAAGTCGGCGCCGAGGTCGAGCGGGCGCTGGCCGAGCGGTGTCGCGAGGGTGTTGTCGACGGCGACCAGGGTGCCCTGGGCGTGCGCGGCCTCGGCGAGCCGGCGGATGTCGCAGACGTCCAGGCCCGGGTTGGAGGGCGTCTCTAGCCACAGCAGCCTGGCGCCGTCCAGGACGTCGAGCTGGGCGTCTCCGGCGGTGGGGGCGGTGCGGACCTCGACGCCGTAACTCTCCAGGCGCTCCCGGACGGCGGGCATGAGCTGGTAGCAGTCGTTCGGCAGGACGACCACGTCGCCGGTGCGGACCTGCGAGAAGAGGACGGCGGAGATCGCGGCCATCCCGGAGGCGAAGACCGAGGTGTGGGCCGGCTCGCCGGGCGACTCCAGCTCCGAGATCGCCGCTTCGAGGAGGGTCCAGGTCGGGTTGGACTCGCGGCCGTAGGTGTACGGCCCGGTGGCGTCGCCCGGCAGGTGGTAATGGGCCGCGAAGACCGGCCCCGGGAGGGTCGGGTGGTACGCCTCGGCCTCGGGGAGGCCGGCCCGTACGGCCCGGGTGCTGTCGCCGGTCATGCGCGCGTCGTCGCCTGTCATGGGCTCGTCCCTGCCTTCTCGTCGTGCGTCTCCCGCCCGGCGAGCTCGGCCCGGACGACCGTGAGCAGGTCCCGCTCGAACCACTCCGGGCGGAATTGCCGGGCGCTGCGCTCCAGGCCGTACCCGGCCTCTTCGACGCGGGCGCGGAAGACGGCCTCGGCCATCGGGGAGCGGTCGGGGCGGGGCCGGGTCAGTCCTTGTCCGGCAGGATCACGTGCAGCGCCCACGAGACGATCGAGACGATCAGGCCGCCCAGTACCGCGGTCCAGAAGCCGTCGACGTGGAAGGCGAGGTCGAGCTTCCCCGCCACCCAGGACGTCAGCATCAGCATCAGAGCGTTGATCACGAGCGTGATCAGGCCCAGCGTGAGGATGAAGAGCGGGAACGACAGCAGCTTCACCACGGGCTTCACGATGACGTTGACCACACCGAAGATCAGCGCGACCAGGATCAGCGTCCAGACCTTGTTCCCGGTGTTGGTGCCGGTCAGCGTGATGTCGCTGAGCAGCCAGGTGGCCACGGCGAGTGCCGCGGCGTTGGCGATCGTCTTGACCAGAAAATTCTTCATGGTGGGATCGTCGCAGACACGACGGCGGCAGTGAGGGGTGCGCGAGTGATGAAGGCGTTCAAGCTGGAGGAACTGGAGGCGGAACGGGCCGCCAACGACGGCGCGTACCTGCAGTTCCTGCGGGAGCGGAACATGTCGGCCGGGCTGTACGCACTGGACGCCGGCAGCAGCGATCCGCAGGCGCCGCACCAGCAGGACGAGGTGTACCTGGTGGTGAGCGGGCGCGCGTCGATCACGGTGGGGGTGGAGACGACGCAGGTCGCGCGGGGCAGCGTGGTGTACGTACCGGCCGGGGTGCCGCACAAGTTCCACCACATCACCGAGGACCTGCGGGTCATGGTGATCTTCTCGCCGCCGGAGGGCTGAGCCGGAGCGCTGAACCGGCGGCCCCGCCTCGGCCTCCTCCCGGCAGCCGAGGCGGGCCTTCCGTACCCGTAGGGGAAGGCTCAGGGGACAGCCGGGGCCGCGGCGCCCCCATGTGGCCGGACATCGCCCTAGCATCGATGGTGCAGGGCGGGACCGGACAGGAGCCGGGCGGGCCGGGCGAGTACCGGGCGACGACCAGAAAGCAGGGCAGAGCAATGGCCGTGAAGGAGATATTCGGGGGACTCCCGTGGTGGGTGAAGTGGGTCGCGGTGCCCGTCATCCTGCTGGTCGTCTTCGGCGGGCTGATCGGCAGCGTGGTGGGCTTCCTCATTGGGCTGCTCTTCAAGATCCTGCTGGCGGTGGCGCTGATCGCGGGCGTGGTCTACCTCGTCCGCAGGTTCACCGGATCGTCGTCCTCCTCGCGCGGCGAGTGGTGACTTCCGCGGCCGCGCGGAATTGCCGGGCGTCCCGTTCCCCCGCCGGGGAACGGGACGCCCTTTGTTTGTCCCCTGCGAACAGGTGTCCGGAGCGCTCGCGGCGGGCGAGCTTCCGGCCAAGCCAAGAAATGCGCCGCCTGAGTTAATTCGCAAGCTAATCGACCTGCGGTCCGCGGCGCTCACGTTAGAGTGCCGACGCGGGGCATCTTCCGGATGCCGGCGTTCCGGAACGTCCGGCCGGACCGGGCGGCGCGGACGGTGTCCGGAAGCGCACGCGGCGCGGGCGCGGGGCCCGAGCCCGGGGTCGGCACCCCGGCGACCTGTCCTGGGGGTTGGTCTTGGCCACGGCGAACGACGCATCCACGACATCCCCGACGCTGATCGGCTCGGTGCAGCGGGCGCTGCGCCTCCTCGAAGCGGTGGCCGCCCACCCGGGCGGTGCCCCCGCCAAACAGCTGGCCAGGGAGACCGGTTACCCGCTCCCGACCACGTACCACCTGCTGCGCACCCTGACCCACGAGGGATACCTCCAGCGCGAGAACGGCGTGTTCCTCCTCGGTGAGGCCGCGGAGCTCATCGGCCGGTCCGGGGCCCGCCGCCGGCGGTACTCCCGGATCGCGCAGGCGCTGTCGGCCATGGGCCAGGAGGTGGGCGCCGCGCTGTACTTCGCGGTGTACCACGCGGGCGAGGTGGAGGTGGTCGCGGTGAGCGACGATCCGGAGCGGCCACCGGTCGAGGAATGGGCGGACTTCCGTACGACCGCTCACGCGCACGCGATAGGCCAGTGCCTGCTGGCCCAACTCGACGAGGAGCGGCGGAAAGATCATCTTTCCCGGCACCAAGTGCAGTCGCTCACGCCCCATTCCGTACGGACGGAGGGGGATCTGCTGCACCGGTTGAACACGGTGCGTAAGGCCCAACTCGCCGTCGAACGCGAGGAATATGCCGTCGGTACGGTGTGCGCGGCAATTCCCATTCGGGTCGGTTCGGTAGCGGCGACCGTGGCGATTTCCCTCCCCGCAGGTGAAGCGGAGAGACTGCTGGCGGTAACCGAAAAGGTACAGAGGATGGCGGAGTCGACCCTTATGACGCTGGCCTTCTCTATCAGTATCTGAAAAATTACTCCTTGTGATCCGTCGACGACTGGTCGACGATGGCGTCAATAGCGGTCGGCGGGTCATTACCGGCCACTTCGATCAAGTAGTGCGGGGCAGTGGTTGATGAGCCAAACAGTGCAGGCAGAAGTGATGATGAGCTTCATCGTCTCCGAGGAACTCGCCTTCCGGATTCCGGTGGAGCTCGATTTCGACAGTGCCGATCCCTATGCCGTGCGCTTCACGTTCGATCTCCCCGGCGATGCCCCGGTGACCTGGGCTTTCAGCCGGGAACTCCTCCTGGACGGCCTGAGCCGGCCGGCCGGTGAGGGGGACATCCACGTGGAGCCGGTCTCGGGCGCGCACCTCAGTGATGTCTTCGTCAGTCTGCAGGTGGGCTCCGAGCAGGCGCTCTTCCGAGTCGGCGCGGCTCCGCTGGTCGCCTTCCTGGACCGTACGGACCGGCTGGTGCCGCTCGGCCAGGAGGAGATCTGCGGCACGCTCGACGCGGAGCTGGACCGGATCTTCGCGAACGCGCAACGGGCGGGCTGAGCGCCGGTCCGGCCCGGTCAGCGCTTGCGGCGGCGGCCCCGTCCACCGCGCCTGCTGCCCGGCTGCCCGGGCCCCGGACCGGCCGCCCGGCCGTGCTCCGCGCTCGAACCGCTCCGGTTGCCGCGGTCCGCGGCGACCACCAGTACCGCCAGCAGCGTGGTCAGCGGTACGGACGCGACGAGCCCGATACTGCCCACGAGCGTCCGGATGATCTCCTCGGCCACCACTTCGCTGGTGGCGACCGTGCCGACACTGCTGCGCGCGATGGAGAACAGCAGGAGCAACGGGAGCGCGGCGCCCGCGTACGCCAGTACCAGCGTGTTCACCACCGACGCGATGTGGTCCCGCCCGATCCGCATCGCCGCCCCGTAGATCTGCCGCCGGCTCGCCGTCGGGTCGGCGTCCCGCAGCTCCCACACGGCCGCCGTCTGGGTCACGGTCACATCGTCCAGCACGCCCAGCGAGCCGATGATGATCCCCGCCAGCAGCAGGCCGCGGATCTCGATGCCCGGATAGAGGCTGTGCACCAGCCCCGTCTGGTCGTCCGTATTGCCCGTCAGCTGTCCCCAGCCGATGAACACCGATCCCAGCAGCCCGATCAGCAGCAGTGACGCCAGCGTGCCGAGCACCGCGACCGAGGTGCGGGCCGTCAGGCCGTGGCACATGTACAGCGCGATGAGCATGATCGCGCTGCCGCCGACCACCGCCACCAGCAGCGGATTCGAGCCTTGCAGGATGGCCGGCAGGATGAACAGCGTGAGGACGGCGAAGCTCGCCGCCAGCGCGACCAGTGCCAGCACCCCGCGCAGCCGCCCGACGACCACCACCGCCAGCGCGAACACCGCGGCCAGCACCCACATCGGGAAGGTGCGGTCCACGTCGGTGACCGAGTACTGCAGGTCCCGGGGCGCCTTGGGCGCGTACGCCACCACGACGTCCTGGCCCTCGGTGTAGCGGCGCGACGCGTCCGGCGTCACCACGGTCTTGAAGCGGTGCCCCGTGTCCTTGCCGGTGGTGACCTCGATGGTGGCCTGCTCGCAGCTCTGCGCGTTCTGCTGCGCGCCGCTGCCGGGACCCGTCGGCTGTTGCTGCTGCATCTGCTGCATCTGCTGCTGTTGCTGCGCGTTGACGTCCGCGCAGTCCACCTTCGTGAGCCGGACGACCCGGGCGGTCTGGGTCTGCTGGTCGAAGCCGACCCCCGACGGCTTGTGCGCGGGCGCGCCGCCGGGCCACAGGGCGATCAGCCCGACACCCACCGCCAGGGCGAACGGGATCAGTACGGCGGCGATGACCTTGCGCAGGTGGCGGGAGACGGGCGCGGCGGGTCCGTGGCCATGGCTGTGGCCGTGCGCATGTGGATGAGTGTGCGACTGGGGCTCGGGCTCGTTGCGGGTCACCGCCCGATCATCCAACAACTCACCGGGCCCCCTGTTCACCACGCGGCTCCGGCCGCTACCGTGGTGGCACCTTTGCAATCGCGGGAGCTCGGAGCACCGGGCTGAGAGGGCGCTGATCCTCGTCCCTGCGGTGTTTCACGTGAAACACCGAGAGACGGAAAGAGCTGCGTCGACCGCCGAACCTGTTACCGGGTAATGCCGGCGTAGGGAGTGGGTCTCAATGACTCTGCAGGATGCACGCACGCCCGAAAACGGCCAGGACGCTGCCGAGACGCAGCAGATCGGCTGGCACAAGGGCTATGTCTCCGGTACGCGCCCGGACCTCCGGGTCCCCGTCCGGCGAGTGCACCTCACCAATGGCGAGCACGTGACGCTTTACGACACGTCAGGGCCGTACACCGACCCCAATATCGAAACGGACGTCCGCCGCGGCCTCGCGCCGCTGCGGGAGAACTGGATCATCGCCCGCGGCGACACCGAGGAGTACGCGGGTCGGCCGATGCGTCCGGAGGACGACGGCCTCAAGCACACCTCGCCGCGTGGCGGCCTGAAGAACCTCGACGCGGTGTTCCCGGGCCGGCCCCGGCAGCCGCGCCGCGGCCGGGACGGCGCCGTCACCCAGCTCGCGTACGCGCAGCGCGGCGAGGTCACCGCGGAGATGGAGTACGTCGCGCTCCGCGAGAACTGCAGCCCCGAATTCGTGCGGGACGAAATCGCGGCCGGCCGCGCGGTGTTGCCGGTCAACGTCAACCACCCGGAGATCGAGCCGATGATCATCGGCAAGAACTTCCTGGTCAAGGTCAACGCCAACATCGGCAACTCCGCGGTGACCTCCTCCATCGAGGAGGAGGTGGAGAAGATGACCTGGGCGACCCGCTGGGGCGCCGACACGGTCATGGACCTCTCCACCGGCCGCAACATCCACACCACCCGCGAGTGGGTACTGCGCAACTCCCCCGTCCCGATCGGCACCGTCCCCCTCTACCAGGCCCTGGAGAAGGTCGACGGCAAGGCCGAGGAGCTCACCTGGGAGATCTACAAGGACACCGTCATCGAGCAGGCCGAGCAGGGCGTCGACTACATGACGGTCCACGCCGGGGTGCTCCTGCGGTACGTCCCGCTCACCGCCCGCCGCAAGACCGGCATCGTCTCCCGCGGCGGCTCGATCATGGCGGCGTGGTGTCTGGCGCACCACAAGGAGTCCTTCCTCTACGAGAACTTCGAAGAGCTCTGCGACATCCTTGCCTCCTACGACGTCACCTTCTCCCTCGGTGACGGGCTGCGCCCAGGCTCCATCGCCGACGCCAACGACGAGGCCCAGTTCGCGGAGCTGAAGACTCTCGGCGAGCTGAACACGATCGCCAAGGCGCACGGCGTACAGACCATGATCGAGGGCCCGGGCCACGTCCCGATGCACAAGATCAAGGAGAACATCGACCTCCAGCAGGAGATCTGCGAGGAAGCGCCCTTCTACACCCTGGGCCCGCTGACCACCGACATCGCTCCCGCCTACGACCACATCACCTCGGGCATCGGCGCCGCGATGATCGCCTGGTGGGGCACGGCGATGCTCTGCTACGTCACGCCCAAGGAGCACCTGGGCCTGCCGGACCGCGACGACGTGAAGACCGGCGTCATCACGTACAAGATCGCGGCCCACGCGGCCGACCTGGCCAAGGGTCACCCGGGCGCCCAGGAGTGGGACGACGCCCTCTCCGACGCCCGCTTCGAGTTCCGCTGGGAGGACCAGTTCAACCTGGCCCTCGACCCGGACACGGCCCGCGCCTTCCACGACGAGACGCTCCCGGCCGAACCGGCCAAGACGGCCCACTTCTGCTCCATGTGCGGCCCGAAGTTCTGCTCCATGAAGATCTCCCAGGACATCCGCCGCGAACACGGCGGCGACCTGTCCGTGGACCCCGAGGCCGGCATGGCCGAGAAGTCCAAGGAGTTCGCGGCAGCGGGCAACCGGGTGTACTTGCCGATCGCGGACTGATCGCCGGCACGACCTGAACGCATGACGAGGAGGCTCCGGGAGTACCCGGGGCCTCCTCGTCGTACTCGTCGTGCGGGGATCACTCCGGCTGGTGATCCGGCCCTCCGTAGTCCGGGCTGGTGAAGTCCGGGCTCGTGAAGCGGGGGCGGATGGTGGTGCGGTGATCGTCCTCCGGGCCGGAGAAGTGCGGGTGGGTGTAGCCGAGGGTGGGCATGCGGCCGACGTCCGGGCTGTGGTGCGCCACGTAGCGGTCGGCGGCCTCGGCGGGCGGCGGAGGCGCCGGGGTCCGGCCGTCGCCCGGCTTCTCGTCCGGGGCGACCGCCTCGGCCACGTCGGTCGACGCGTCCGGGGAACCGGACTCGGCCGACAGGCCGCTGCGCGATCCGGACGCGGGCAGGCCGTGCGGTACCGCGGCGCCCTTGTCCGTCTTCGGGGCGTGCGGCTCCGTCGGCGGTTCCGGGGCCGTCAGGGCTTCCAGGAGGAAGGGGCGGAGGCCCCGTTCCTGGAGCGCCTGGAGCCAGCGGGCTTTCGCCCGTTCGACCTCCTGGGCCAGCTCGCTGGGACGGGAGGCGCGCAGGGATGTGGCGCCGTTGCGGAGAGCCGTGACGACCAGGCCGCCCATCGCGATGAGGATCGTCGCCGCGGTCAGGGCCGCGAAGACCCAGCCGACGCTGATCAGCGGCTGGGCCAGGGACTCGTCGGGGCTGACGGTGTGCACGATGTAGCCGATGAGGAGGAAGAGGACCGCGGCGATGCCTGCCAGGACGGGCGCGAGGACCGTGACCATGGCGGCCAGTCCGGCGCCGGTGGCCTCGGCCACCTCGCCCATCGTGGTGAGGCCGACGCCGGCACCACCCGCGTCGTCACCGCCGCCCTCGCCCGGTTCGCCACCGGCCGTGGCCGGGCGCGCGGAGGCGGGCGCGCGCAACTCCGCGCGCAGCGCGACGTAATGCTGGTACTCGGCCGTCGCGCACGCGGCGATGGCGGTCGTGGCGCTGAGCGCCATGGTGCGCAGCTGCTCGATGTTGAGGCGCATGCCCGTCGCGGCGAGGTCCGGGCGGTCGGCCGCGGCGTGCAGTGCCTCGTCGAGGGCCCGCCGGAATTCCTCGCGGTCCTCGTTCAGCAGGTGCGGAGCGCTGTTCATGTGCATCCCCCGATGCTCCGTAGGGCCGTACGGGCCGGCGTGGACCGGGCAGTTGGCGGGAAACGGAGGAGAGCCTGCTACGGATAGACCGATGGTAGAGCGCCTCCAGCACGGCGTGACAGAGGATTTCGGAAATTCGCTCCGCCCGTGACAAGCCCTCCCCGGCCGCCCGGCACGTCCCGCCGCCGGCCTGCGGTACCCCTGCCCCGATACGGGTCAGGCAGTCAGGGGAAGTTGGACGACGAGCAGCTTTCCGGCCATCGTGACGCCGCCGTCCATGGCGACCGCCAGGCCGTCGGCGTACACGTGCGGCTCTTCGACGGTGGGATCCTCGCCCTCGCCGTCCTCGGTGCCGACCTCGCCGAGGAGGTACGGGATGGGGCTGTGGCCATGGACGATGCGCTCGCCGCCGTACATGGCGAGCAGTTCGCGCACGGCCTGCGGCCCGGACTCGTCGCGGAAGGCGAAGCGCTTGGTGAGCTTGCGGAAGAGGTCCCAGACCTCGTTGGCGTCGCTGCGCGTCAGGACCTCGTGGACGGCGTCGTTGACGGCCTCGATGGAGTCGCCGTAGTCGAGGTACGCGGTGGTGTCGGAGTGCACGAGGAGGTGGCCGTCCTCCTCCGTGACGGCGTCCAGCCGGGCCATCCACTGCAGGTGGTGGTCCTGCAGGCGGTCCATGTCGGTCTTCTGGCCGCCGTTGAGCAGCCAGGCGGCCTGGAAAGAGGCGGTGCCTGCGCCGGACTGCACGGGGGTGTCGCCGAACCGCTTGGCGCCGAGGAGGAGCAGCTCGTGGTTGCCCATGAGGGCCTTGCAGTAGCCGCCGGCCGCCGCGGCCTCGGCGGACAGCTGCATGACCAGGTCGATGACGCCGATGCCGTCGGGGCCGCGGTCGGTGAAGTCGCCGAGGAACCACAGCCGGGTGTTGCCGGCCGCCCAGTGGCCCTCGGCGTCGATCAGCCCCTCGGTGAACAGCGCCGCGCGCAGCTCGTCGTAGTAACCGTGCACGTCACCGACGACGTACAGCGGGCCGCCGGCCTCGCCCTCGCCGACCTGCTGGAGTTCGATGGCGGGGTGATCGACGAGCGTGTCCGTGTACGCGGTCGGGGTGCCGTCAGGGCCGACGACGGGGATGTCGCGCTCGGTGGGGGTGTAGTCGGCGGGCAGCTCGTCCGGCGGCAGCGTGGCCTGCGGGCCGGTGCCGTAGGTGAGGCGGGCGTACGGCCGGGCCCTGGTCCGCACGCGGACCTCCGGGTCGAGGCGCTCCTGGGGAGCGGCCACGTCCTGGCGGACCTGGCCGGTTTGCAGGCCGTAGCCGTCCTGGGGGACGTACCCCTCTTGCGGGGCGTACGCGCCATCGGCGGCGTACGCGTCCTGCGGACGGCCGTCCGGTGCGGCCCCGGGAGCCCCGGGAGTTCCAGGAGGAACGGGCGCAGGAGGTTGTGCTGCCATGGTCCGCACCATGGGTCCCAGACCGGCCCCCTGAGTCATCGACCCCTCCACCGTCGCGCCGCCGTGCACCTAGCGGACCTTGCCTGGTCGACGGCGGTCCGTGGTGTCGTGCGCCCATCATAGGAACGCCGCTCGCGGGTTGTGACGCACCCGGGGGTGGTCAATCGTTCGGAGCCCGGCGTTCCCTGCTGTTTTCTCCCGGCTTCGCCCTGTTTTTCCCTGCGCGGCCGTGGCCGTCCGGCGGAACGCTCAGTCGCCGGACGGGTTGCGCGGTGGGCTTACCGTCGTACGCGGGGACCTCCGTTGAGACGAGGTGCGCACGATCAGGTCGGTCGGTATCACCTGCTCGACCGGGCGTCCGCTGTCGAGCCCCTCGATGGCGTCGATGAGCAGCTGGACGACGGCGGTGCCGATGCGCCGGGGCTTGAGCGAGAGGGTCGTGATGGGGGGCTCTGTCGTGGCGTAGACCGTGGACTCGCTGCAGCACACCAGCAGGAGATCGTCGGGGACCCGGAGGCCGTACCGGCGGGCGGCGGCGAGCAGGTCGGTGCCGTTCGGGTCGAAGAGGCCGTAGACGGCGTCCGGGCGGTCCGGACGGGCCAGCAGCCGGTCGGCGGCGACGGCGCCCGCGCACGGGTCGTGCGCGGGGTAGGACTCGTACACCGGGTCCTGGCCGACCCGCTCGCACCACCGGAGGTACGCGGTGGTGGACAGGCGGGTGTAGGTGTCGGTGGTGGTGCCCGTGAGGAGGCCGATGCGACGGGCGCCGGCGTCCGCGAGGTGCTCCAGGAGCCCCATCACGGCCGCTTCGTGGTCGTTGTCGACCCAGCCGGTGACGGGGAGGGTGCCGCCGGGGCGGCCGTCGGAGACGACGGGGATGCCGTGCCGGACGAGGTCGGTGACGACCGGGTCGCCGTCGGCCGGGTCGATGACGACCGTGCCGTCCAGGGCGACGTTGGACCAGACGTCGTGGCGGGAGGTCGCGGGGAGGATGACCAGGGCGTAGCCACGGGCCAGCGCGGCGGAGGTGGCGGCGCGCGCCATCTCGGCGAAGTACGCGAACTCGGTGAAGGTGAAAGGTTCATCCCCGTACGTGGTGACGGTCAGGCCGATGAGGCCCGACTTGCCGGTACGGAGCGTGCGGGCGGCGGCGGAAGGGCGGTAGCCCAACCGGTCGGCGACCTCGCGGACGTGGCGACGGGTGGCGTCCGGAAGCCGGCCCTTGCCGTTGAGCGCGTCGGAGACAGTCGTGATGGAGACACCGGCTGCGGCGGCCACGTCCCGGATGCCTGCCCGCCCCAACCGGCGTCCGGTCGACCGGCTCACCTGGTGCTTCCCTGCTGCTGTCATGGCGAGCCGATAGTAGGGCTCGGAGGGGGCCATCGCGGGGCTTCCTTATGCGCAGACGAAAGGCACGTTTCTGCATGCCGAAGGGCCGTCAATCTCCTTGGAAAGCAAGGACGTTGGAGGTCAGGGCGCGATTCTGTCCGGTGATCGTCGGGGTTGACCTGCAGATTGCGTCAGGTATCGAAGCGGTCTCAAGTCACCTTCACGGGTGATGCGCGCCACGGCGTGAGCCACCGGCGCGTAACGGAGCGGGAGGCGCTCCGCAAAGGCCCTGCGCCCTGAGCTGGGAAATGGCGTCGGTATATGACATGCGCATGCCCGTACGAGCCCCGGAGGGTGCCGGAGGGCGGAGGGCCCTACGCCGCACGGCTCAATCCTCATAAGGTGTGCGGTATTGGTGACGAGCGGGACGGTCGAGGAGGACCTGCGGTGAGCGAGAAGACCCCGAAGCTGCGTGCGGCGCTGGACGGCGTCCCCACCTACAAGCCCGGGAAGCCGGCCGCCGCGGGTGGCCCGGTGGCGTACAAGCTGTCCTCCAACGAGAACCCCTACCCGCCGCTGCCCGGCGTCCTGGAGACCGCGGTGGCCGCCGCCGGCGCCTTCAACCGGTACCCGGACCTGGCCTGCACCGGGCTGATGGCGGAGCTGTCGGAGCGGTTCGGCGTGCCGGTCGAGCACCTGGCGACCGGCACCGGCTCGGTCGGCGTGGCCCAGCAGCTGATCCAGGCGACGGCCGGGCCGGGCGACGAGGTGATCTACGCCTGGCGCTCCTTCGAGGCGTACCCGATCGTCACCCAGGTCTCGGGCGCCACGTCCGTGCAGGTACCGCTGGACGCGGACGAGGTCCATGACCTGGACGCGATGCTCGCCGCGGTCACCGAGCGGACCCGGCTGATCTTCGTGTGCAACCCGAACAACCCGACCGGCACCGTGGTGCGCCGTGCCGAGCTGGAGCGCTTCCTGGACGCGGTGCCCTCCGACGTGCTGATCGTGCTGGACGAGGCGTACCGCGAGTTCATCCGTGACGCCGAGGTGCCGGACGGCATCGAGCTCTACCGCGACCGCCCGAACGTCTGCGTGCTGCGCACCTTCTCCAAGGCGTACGGCCTCGCCGGTCTGCGGGTGGGCTTCGCGGTGGCGCACGAGCCGGTCGCGGCGGCGCTGCGCAAGACGGCGGTGCCCTTCGGCGTGAGCCAGCTCGCGCAGGACGCGGCAGTCGCGTCGCTGCGCAGTGAGGACGCGCTGCTGGAGCGGGTGGACGCGCTGGTGGCCGAGCGGACCCGGGTGTCCGAGGCGCTGACCGCGCAGGGCTGGACCGTGCCGGAGTCGCAGGCCAACTTCGTGTGGCTGCGGCTGGGGGAGCGCACCGTGGACTTCGCGCGGGCGTGCGAGCAGGCGGGCGCCGTGGTGCGGCCGTTCCCCGGCGAGGGCGTGCGGGTGTCGATCGGCGAGGCCGAGGGCAACGACATCTTCCTGCAGACGGCCGAGGCGTTCCGCAAGGAGATGTGACCGGCGGGCGTGCGTGCGGCGGGGTGGCCGCGGTCCTTGTGGGCCGCGGCCACCCCGTTTTTCTTACGCCGGGCTCGGCGTTTGTCTTACGCCGGGCTCGGCCGGCCGCGCACGGAAGCGCTGGTCAAGCGCGCTCGACCCGGACCGGGTCGCCGTCGCGGACGGTGGCGAGGCGGCGCGGGTCGCCGTCGACGCGGCCGAGGATGTTGCAGGGGGAGGCGAGTCGGGACTCGTCCCCGCGGGAGATGGGCGTCGGGCCGTACGGCAGGGCCAGCGCGTCGCCGTCGGTCCAGAACGCGACCGTGCCCGGCTCGACGACCTGCTGGGCGCCGGCCTCCAGCGCGGGGGAGACGGGGGTGGCGAAGTAGACCTCCTCGCCCCAGGTGCGGGCGGTGGAGGCGAGCGGGAGCGCGGCTTCCAGGGCGGTGACGGTCGGCGTGTCCTCCAGGGTGGCGGTCAGGTGACCTGCGGGCCATGAGATGCGTATCTGCATGGCGCCAAATTCAACAATATGTTGAAGGTTGGCGGAAGAGGGGCCGACGGAAAACGGCGTGTACACGTTCACTAACGGCCTGCCCGGCGGCCGTTCTTCAGGCCGTACCAAGGTTTTCCGCGCGACGGAATACCGCGTGACCACGGTCACGTACCCCCCGATCCGATGAGCGGAAAGTCATGGGAGATAATTGCTTGTGAATGTGAACGCGTTCACAAGCGCCTCCCTTTTTGCCCCTCTTTATGTGGGACAAAAGGTGCAGGAGGTGTGGCGAGAACGGCGACCGTAAGGAGACATCGACGTGGAACTGGCGTTGGCGCCAGAGACCCTGGCGCGATGGCAATTCGGCATCACGACCGTCTATCACTTCCTCTTCGTGCCCCTGACGATCTCTCTCGCCGCCCTGGTGGCCGGACTGGAGACGGCATGGGTCCGCACGGGCAAGGAGCGGTACCTCAAGGCGACCAAGTTCTGGGGCAAGCTCTTCCTGATCAACATCGCGATGGGTGTCGTCACCGGCATCGTCCAGGAGTTCCAGTTCGGCATGAACTGGTCCGACTACTCGCGCTTCGTCGGTGACGTCTTCGGCGCGCCGCTCGCGTTCGAAGCCCTCATCGCGTTCTTCTTCGAGTCCACCTTCATCGGACTGTGGATCTTCGGCTGGGACAAGCTGCCCAAGAAGATCCACTGCTTCTGCATATGGATGGTCTCGATCGGCACGATCCTGTCGGCGTACTTCATCCTCGCGGCCAACTCCTGGATGCAGCACCCCACCGGCTACAAGCTCAACAAGGCCACCGGGCGCGCGGAGCTGACCGACTTCTGGAAGGTGCTGACGCAGGACACCACCCTGGTCGTCGTCTTCCACACCCTCACGGCCGCCTTCCTGGCGGGTGGCGCCTTCATGGTCGGCATCGCCGCCTACCACCTGCTGCGCAAGAAGCACGTCAAGGTCATGCGGACCTCGCTGCGGCTCGGCCTGGTGACGCTGATCGTGGCCGGTCTGCTCACCGCCATCAGCGGTGACCTGCTGGGCAAGGTCATGTTCAAGCAGCAGCCGATGAAGATGGCCTCGGCCGAGGCGCTGTGGGACGGGCAGTCACCCGCGCCCTTCTCGGTCTTCGCCTACGGAGACGTGTCCAAGGGCCACAACACCGTCGAGGTGGAGATACCCGGCCTGCTCTCGTTCCTCTCCCACGACGACTTCTCCTCGTACGTGCCCGGCATCAACGACGTGAACAAGGCCGAGCAGCAGAAGTTCGGGCCCGGGGACTACCGGCCCAACATCCCGGTCGCCTACTGGGGCTTCCGCTGGATGATCGGCTTCGGCATGGCCTCCTTCGCGCTCGGCGTGGCCGGCCTCTGGCTCACCCGCAAGAAGTTCTGGCTCTCGCAACGGCTGCGGACCGGCGATGACGAGGTGCCGCACCTCGCGCTCACCAAGGACAGGGCGCTCGGGGACGGGCTCACCAAGTGGGCCTGGCGGATCGCCGTGCTCACCCTCGGCTTCCCGCTGATCGCGAGCTCCTGGGGCTGGATCTTCACCGAGATGGGCCGCCAGCCCTGGGTGGTCTACGGCGTGCTGCGCACCTCCGACGCGGTCTCCCCCGGCGTCTCGCAGGGCGAGGTGATCACTTCGATGGCCGTCTTCACCACGCTGTACGCGATCCTCGCCGTAGTCGAGGTCAAGCTGCTCGTGAAGTACGTCAAGGCCGGACCGCAGGAGCTGTCGGAGTCCGACCTCAACCCGCCCACCAGGATCGGCGGCGACGACAACGACGCCGACCGGCCGATGGCCTTCTCGTACTAGGGGGCAGCTGTGCACCTTCACGACGTCTGGTTCGTCCTCATCGCCTTCCTGTGGACCGGGTACTTCTTCCTCGAAGGATTCGACTTCGGGATCGGCGTCCTCACCAAGCTGCTCGCCCGTGACCGGAGCGAGCGGCGGGTCCTCATCAACACCATCGGCCCGGTCTGGGACGGCAACGAGGTCTGGCTGCTCAGCGCGGCCGGCGCGACCTTCGCCGCCTTCCCCGACTGGTACGCCACGCTCTTCTCGGGCTTCTACCTGCCGATGCTGCTGATCCTGCTGTGCCTCATCGTGCGCGGCGTGGCCTTCGAGTACCGCCACAAGCGGGACGAGGAGCGCTGGCAGAACAACTGGGAACACGCGATCTTCTGGACCTCGCTGCTCCCGGCGGTGCTGTGGGGCGTGGCCTTCGGCAACATCGTGCGGGGCGTGAAGATCGACGCGCACAAGAACTACGTCGGGTCCCTGCTGGACCTGCTGAACCCCTACGCGATCCTCGGCGGCCTGGTCACCCTGGCGCTGTTCACCTTCCACGGCGCGGTCTTCGCCTCGCTGAAGACGGTGGGCGGCATCCGGGAGCGGGCGCGCGTCACGGCTTCGTTCCTCGGCATGATCGCCGCGGGCCTGGCGCTCGTCTTCATGGTCTGGACGCAGATCGACAAGGGCGACGGCAAGAGCCTGGTCGCGCTGGTCGTCGCGGCGGCGGCGCTGCTCGCGGCCCTGGTGGCGAACGCGCTGGGGCGGGAGGGCTGGTCCTTCACCTTCTCCGGCGTCACCATCGCGGCCCTGGTCGCGATGTTGTTCCTGACGCTCTTCCCGAACGTCATGCCGTCCTCGCTGAACGAGAGCTGGAACCTCACGGTCAGCAACTCCTCGCCCAGTTCGTACACCCTGAAGATCATGACCTGGGGCGCGGGCTTCGCGGCCCCGCTCGTGATGCTCTACCAGGGCTGGACGTACTGGGTGTTCCGCAAGCGCATCGGCACGCAGCACATCGCCGACGCGCACTGATCCCCTTCCGTTACGCACGCCAGGACGGATGTTTCACGTGAAACCGATCGACCCGCGCCTGCTTCGGTACGCCCGCGCCACCCGCTTCTTCCTCGCCGCGGTGGTGGTACTCGGCCTTGCCGGGGCGGGCCTGGTCATCGGCCAGGCGATGCTCATCGCCGAGGTCGTCGTCGGCGCGTTCCAGCGCGACCTCGACCTCGGTGGCCTGAGCACGCCGCTCCTGCTGCTCGCGCTGGTCTCGGTCGGCCGGGGGCTCGTCTCCTGGCTGACCGAGCTGGCCGCGCACCGGGCGAGCGCGGCGGTGAAGTCCGAGCTGCGCACTCGGCTGCTGACGAAGGCCACGGGGCTCGGGCCCTCCTGGCTGGGGACGCAGCGAATCGGCGAGCTGACGAACCTCGCCACCCGTGGCATCGACGCGCTCGACGACTACTTCGCGCGCTACCTGCCGCAGCTCGGCCTCGCGGTCGTCGTGCCCGTCGCCGTGCTCGTACGGATCGTGACCGGCGACTGGATCTCCGCGGCGACCATCGTCGTCACGCTCCCGCTCATCCCGCTGTTCATGATCCTCATCGGCTGGGCGACCCAGTCGCGGATGGACCGGCAGTGGAAGCTGCTGAGCCGGCTGTCCGGCCACTTCCTCGACGTCGTCGCGGGCCTGCCCACGCTGAAGGTCTTCGGCCGGGCCAAGGCCCAGGCGGACGCGATCCGCACCATCACCGGCGAGTACCGCCAGGCCACGCTGCGCACGCTGCGCATCGCCTTCCTGTCCTCCTTCGCCCTGGAACTGCTCTCCACAATCTCGGTCGCGCTGGTCGCGGTCGGCGTCGGGATGCGGCTCGTGAAGGGCGACCTCGACCTGTCCACCGGGCTGATGGTGCTGATCCTGGCGCCCGAGGCGTATCTGCCGCTGCGGCAGGTGGGCGCGCAGTACCACGCGGCGGCCGAGGGGCTGGCGGCCGCCGAGGAGATCTTCGCGGTACTGGAGACCGAGGCGGGGGCCGGGCACGGCGGGACGCGCGAGGCCCCGGCGGGCACCGGGATCGTGGTGGACGGCCTGGTCGTACGCCACCCCGGGCGTCCCGAACCGTCGCTCGCGCACACCTCGTTCGAGGTCGCGGCCGGCGAGACCGTGGCGCTGACGGGGCCGTCCGGCGCGGGCAAGACCACCCTGCTGAACGTCCTGCTCGGCTTCGCGACGCCGGCCGCCGGCCGGGTGCTGATCGACGGCGTGGACCTCACCACGCTCTCCCCCGACAGCTGGCGCGGCCGTATCGCCTGGGTGCCGCAGCACCCGTACCTCTTCGCGGGCACCGTCGCCGAGAACGTGCGGCTGGCCCGGCCGGACGCCGACGACGCGGCGGTGCGGACCGCGCTGCGCGACGCCGGCGCGCTCGGCTTCGTCGACGCGCTCCCCGACGGCCCGGACACCCGGCTCGGCGAGTCCGGCGCGGGCCTCTCCGCCGGGCAGCGCCAACGGCTCGCGCTGGCCCGCGCGTTCCTCGCCGACCGCCCGGTGCTGCTGCTCGACGAGCCCACCGCGAACCTCGACGGGGAGACCGAGGAGTCCGTCGTGGACGCCGTGCGCCGGCTGTCCGAGGGCCGCACGGTCCTGCTCGTGGCCCACCGCCCGGCCCTGCTCGCGGCGGCGGACCGAGTGGTACGGGTGGACCCCGAGGGCCACGCACCGGCCCGTACGACCTCTGAACTCCCGCGCCCGCGACGGGCCGAGGACCGCATCGCGGCCCAAGCGCCGGACCAGGAAACGGACTCGCACGGCGACCGCGCGCAAACCGCGCTGCCCGCACGCGCCTTGGCGCGGCTGCGGCGCACGGCGCGGGCCCACCGTCGCCGCTTCGCCCTGGCGCTGCTGCTCGGCAGTTGCGCGCTCGGCAGCGCCGTCGGGCTGATGGCCACGTCCGGGTGGCTGATCTCGCGGGCCTCGCAGCATCCTCCGGTGCTGTACCTGATGGTCGCGGTCACCGCGACCCGCGCGTTCGGCATCGGCCGGGCCGTCTTCCGGTACGCCGAGCGGCTGGTCGCGCACGACGCGGTGTTCCGGATGCTGGCGGACGTCCGGGTGGCGGTCTACCGGCGGCTGGAGCAGCTCGCGCCCGCCGGACTGCGCGACCGCAGCCGCGGCGACCTGCTGTCCCGGCTGGTGGCGGACGTGGACGCCGGGCAGGACTACTTCCTGCGCTGGCTGCTGCCGGCGGGCGCGGCCGTCGTGGTCGGCGCCGGTTCGGCCGGGTTCACCGCCTGGCTGCTGCCGGAGGCCGGCGCGGTGCTCGCCGCCGGGCTGCTGCTGGCGGGCGTCGCCGTACCGCTGGTGTCCGGCGCGCTGGCGAGGCGGGCCGAGCGGCGGCTGGCCCCGGCCCGCGGCGTGCTCTCGGCGCGCGTCGTCGACCTGCTCACCGGTACGGCCGAACTCACGGTCGCGGGCGCGCTGCGGGAGCGGCTGGCCGGCACCCGGCGCGCGGACCGCGACCTGACGGCGGTCGCCTCCCGGTCCGCCGCGGCGGCCGGTGCCGGCGCCGGGCTGATCGCGCTGCTGACCGGGCTGACCGTTGCGGCCGCCGCGGTCGTCGGCGTACAGGCCGTGCACGACGGGCGGCTGAGCGGGGTGAGCCTGGCGGTGGTCGTGCTGACGCCGCTGGCCGCGTTCGAGGCGGTCGCCGGGCTGCCGCTGGCCGTGCAGTACCGGCAGCGCACCCGCCGCGCCGCCGAGCGGGTCTTCGAGGTACTGGACGCGCCGGCGCCGGTCGGCGAGCCGGCCGAGCCGGTGGCGGTACCGGAGTCGCCGTTCCCCGTGGTGGTGAGCGGGCTGACGGCCCGCCACCCCGGGCAGCCGCGGCCGGCGCTCGACGGGGTGGGCTTCACGCTCGCGCCCGGCCGCCGGATCGCGGTCGTCGGCCCGTCGGGCTCGGGCAAGACCACGCTCGCGCAGGTGCTGCTGCGCTTCCTGGACCGCGAGGCCGGTACGTACACCCTCGGCGGGGTGGACGCGCAGCAAGCGGACGGCGACGCGGTACGGCGGCTGGTCGGCCTGTGCGCGCAGGACGCCCACCTCTTCGACAGCTCGGTGCGGGAGAACCTCCGGCTGGCCCGGCCGGACGCCGACGAGGCGGCCCTCTGGGCGGCGCTGGCGGGCGCCCGGCTCGCGGACTGGGTGCGCGGGCTGCCGGACGGGCTGGACACGCTGGTCGGGGAGCACGGCGCGCGGCTGTCCGGCGGGCAGCGGCAGCGCCTCGCGCTGGCCCGCGCGCTGCTCGCCGACTTCCCCGTACTGGTGCTGGACGAGCCGGCCGAGCACCTGGACCTGGCCACCGCCGACGCGCTGACCGCCGACCTGCTGGAGGTGACCAGCGGCCGGACGACGGTCCTGATCACGCACCGGCTGGCCGGTCTGGAGGCGGTCGACGAGATCCTCGTACTGGACCGCGGGCGCGTGGTGCAGCGCGGCCCGTACGAGGAGCTGGCCGCGGCCGACGGCCCGTTCCGCCGGATGCGGGACCGGGAACGGGCGACGGACGCGCGGTACGCGGCGGCGGCTCGTCCGTAGAGCCCCGCGGTACGCCGGGCGGCCCGTCCGGAGAGCCATGCGGCAGGCCGGTCGGCGAGCGTGTCCCGCCGCGGCAACCGAGCGCGACTTTCCTTGGCAAAAGGGACTTACTAGGCTCGGGGCATGGCAGCCACGGCAGGATCAGCGAGCGGGCCCGGACCGGCGGAGAGTCCCGCGCACGGATCCGATGCCGACACCGCCGACACCATGGACGCCGCCACCGAGGCGACGCGCAGCCTCCAGGGGCTGGCCCCGCAGATCACCGCCCGGCTGCCGCGCCTCCTGGAGGCCATGCGGACCGTCGGCGCGGGCCTGGACCTGCACGTCACGCTGGACCGCATCGTGGAGACCGCGGCCGAGCTGGCCGATGCCCGGTACGCGGCGATCGGCATCGTGGACGAGGCGCGCGAGGGCCTGTCGGACTTCGTGACGTACGGCGTGAGCGGGGAGGACCACCGACGGATCGGCGCACTGCCCGACGGCCACAAGGGCCTGCTCGGCGCGCTCATCCACGACCACCGGCCGGTGCGGCTGGCCGACCTCACACAGGACCCGCGCGCGGCCGGTTTCCCGCCCGGGCACCCGCCGATGCGCACGTTCCTCGGGGTGCCGATCCGCGTGCAGGGGGAGATCTTCGGCAACCTATACCTGACGGAGAAGCGCGGCGGCGGCGAGTTCAGCGAGGGCGACCTGCACATGGTGCGGGTGCTCGCGACCGAGGCGGGCCTGGCGATCGGCAACGCCCGGATGTACGCGGCGACCCGGCAGCGCGAGCGCTGGATCGACGGCGCGGCCGCCGTCACCACCGCGCTCCTCGCGGGCAGCGGTGTGGACGAGTCGCTGGCCGTCGTCGCCGAGCAGGCCCGGCGGCTGGCGGAATCCGCGGCCGGGATCGTGCTGCTGCCGATGGCGGACGGCGGGCTGGAGATCGTGGCCGCGGCGGCGGACGACCCGGTACGGCTCACGGGGACGCACATCCCGCCCGACAGCCCGGTGACCGCCGCCCTCCTCGCCGGGGAACCGGTCTTCGTCGAGGACTCGGCGACCGATCCGCGCATGGTCACCGAGGTCGCGCCGTACTTCGGGCCCAGCATGATGCTGCCCCTGAAGAGCGGCGGCCGCGTCCTGGGCACCCTCGCCACGCCACGGGCCCGCGGCGCGCGGCAGTTCACCGCTGCGGAGCGCACGCTGGCCACCCAGTTCGCCCAGCAGGCCGCGCTGGCGCTGGTCCTGGCGGACGCGCGGCGCGACCGCGAGCGGCTGGCCGTCTACGAGGACCGCGACCGGATCGCCCGGGACCTGCACGACCTGGTCATCCAGCGGCTGTTCGCGACCGGGATGATGCTGGAGAGCGCCGCGCGCAAGGCCGTGGTGCCCGAGGTGCGGGACGGCGTCGGCAAGGCCGTCGACGAGCTGGACGTGACGATCCAGGAGATCCGTACGGCGATCTTCGCCCTGCAGCAGGGGCCCGCCGAGGCGCCCGCGGGGCTGCGCACACGGGTGCTGCGCGAGATCGGCACGGCGGCGGTGCCGCTGGGCTTCACGCCCTCGGTGAACTTCGTCGGCCCGGTGGACTCCAGGGTCGGCGAGTCGACCGGCAAGAACCTGATCGCCGCGCTCCGCGAGGCGCTGTCCAACGCCTTCCGGCACGCCCACGCCTCCCGCATCGAGATCGTCGTGGACGCCACGGCCACGCTGCCGGACGGGCGGGACGCGGTACGGCTGACGGTCGCCGACGACGGCGTCGGCATCCCCGAGGGCGGCCGGCGCAGCGGCCTGAAGAACCTCGCCCGCAGGGCGGAGGCGCTGGGCGGGTCCAGTACGTACGGGCCGGGGCTCGGCGAGGAGGGTGCGGGCACGATGGTGACGTGGGAAGCGCCGCTGTAGGAGGCGGAGGTGCCGCTGATTCCGAGTGGCCCGAGGGCCGCGGCTCCCCCAGGTGGCCGGACGCCTGTGCTCCGTTCGGTGGCTTACGGGCGCGAGCGGGAACCGCGATCCCTCGCCCGGCGTCCTGATCGCGCCACTATCTGCCCATGCATCCAGGTCTGTCGTGCCGTCCGGAGGCACGCGCGCCGCATCGGGGCCGCGCCGGCCGGCCGCGCGCCCGCCGGCGCGGTGCCGTCGTGTGCGCGTTCACGATCGTGCTGGGCGGGCTGCTGCCCGGCGGACTGCTCACGGACGGCGCGCCCGCGGGCCCGGCCGTGGCCGCCACCGCGTACGAGGGCGCGGCGCTGCCGGGGCGCGTGGCGCCGCTGTCGCGCGCGGTGCGCCACGAGGGCGCGGCACTTCATACGGGCGCGGCGCGGCAGGGGGCCGGGGCTCGGGCCGGTACCGAGGTACGGCGCGCGGGCGGCGCGCGGTACGAGAGCGGCGGGTCCGGCCGTACTGCGGCGCGCGACCGTACTGCGGTGCGTGACCGTACTGCGGTGCGTGACCGTACCGCCGCGCGCGGGCGGGTCGGCCGGCTGGCCCGGGCTCGGCTGGAGGTGCAGCGGCTCGACGCGGCCGCGAGCCGGGCCGTCCGCTCGTACAACGACGGCCTGCGCGCCGCCAGGGCGGAGCGTGCCCGTGCAGGGCGGCTGACCGAGCGGCTGCGCCGGGAACGCCGTAACGCGGCGGCGCTGCGCCGCACCGCCGGGCGGATCGCGGCCGAGCAGTACCGCACCGGCAGCGGGCTGTCCTACGCCGTGCGCGTGCTGGCCGCCGCGTCCCCGGAAGACCTGCTGCGCGGCCACCGGCTGGCCGAGCGGCGGGAGCGCGCGGTGGCGGTCCGGGCGCGTACGGCGCTGCGCGCGAGCCGGAAGCTGGCGGCGGGGAGTGCCGCGGCGGCCGGCCGTACGCAGGCCCTCGACGCCCGGCAGCAGCGGCTGGCCGGTGAGCGCGCGCGCATCGGGCGCAGCCTGGACCGGGCGCGCGGGCGGCTGTGGCGGCTGGTGACCGGGGCGGCCGGGTCGTCCGGCGGCTGTGCCGGGCCGCCGGACCGGGTGGCCTCGGCCGCCCGGCTCCTCGCGCCCGCCGCCGCGCCCGCCCATGGGTGGACCCGGCCGGTGACGAAGTACTCGCTGTCGGCCTCGTTCGGCGGCGCCGGTGCGCACTGGGCGCACCGCCACACGGGGCAGGACTTCGCGGTGCCGGTCGGCACGCCCGTGCGGTCGGTGGGCCGCGGCCGGGTGACGGCGGTGGAGTGCGGGGGCCCGTTCGGGATCAGCGTGCTGGTGCGGCACGGCGCGCACACGTACACGCAGTACGCGCACCTCTCGGCGGTACTGGTGCGCCCGGGGCAGCGGGTGCGTCCCGGGCAGCCGATCGCGCTGTCCGGGAACACCGGGAACTCCACCGGGCCGCACCTGCACTTCGAGGTGCGGCGCGGCCCCGGTACCAATGCGGCGATCGAGCCGCTCCACTGGCTGCGGGGGCGCGGCGTACGAGTGTGAGGTGCTGGCCGGTCAGCGGTATTGGTGTGAGGCGCCGCTGCCCCGGCAGTACGGCCGTGCGGCGCGGGCGGGTCAGCTGCCGGACCGTTCCTTCAGTAGCTGGTCGATCAAACGTTCGATGATGAGAGCGACGCCGTCCTCGTTGTTGGCCGCCGTGCGGTGGGTGGTCGCGGCCAGTACGTCCGGATGGGCGTTGGCCATGGCGTACGCCGTACCGGCCCAGGTCAGCATTTCGAGGTCGTTCGGCATGTCGCCGAACGCCACCACCTCGTGCGGTGCGATGCCGCGTTCGGCGCAGCAGCGGGCGAGCGTGCCGGCCTTGCTGACGCCCGCGCCGCTGATCTCCAGGAGCGCGGTCGGGCTGGACCGGGTGAACGAGGCGAGGTGCCCGGCGGCCTCGCGGGCCAGGGCGAGGAACGCGTCCGGGTCCAGCTCGGAGTGGTGGGCGAGGACCTTCAGTACGGGCTGGCCGGCCTTCTCGAACTCCTCGCCGAGCAGCTTCTCGACGGGCGCGATCAGCGCGGCCGGGTCGAGGTGGAACGGCGGGTACTGCGGCTCGTAGTGGATGCCGCCGGTGCGCTCGACGGCGAACGACGTACCCGGTGCCGCGGCGCGCAGCGCCTCTACGACGCCGACCGCCGCGCTCCGCTCCAGCGCGCGGACCTCGACGATGCGGCGGCCGCGGTGCAGGTCGACGACGGCGGCCCCGTTGGCGCAGATCGCCAGGCCGTGTCCGTGCACGTGGTCGCTGACGACGTCCATCCAGCGGGCCGGCCGGCCGGTGACGAAGAAGACCTCGATGCCGGCCTCCTCGGCGGCGGCGAGTGCGGCGATCGTACGGTCCGAGACGGTCTTGTCGTCGTGCAGCAGGGTGCCGTCGAGGTCCGTGGCGATCAGCCGGGTGCGGCGGCCGGGCAGCGGTGGCTCGGCGGCGGGATCGTCTGTCACAGGGCCATCAGTCACGAGGCCATCTTCCCGCATATGCACGCACAGGCGTGCGCTGGGTCGCGCGCATGAGCTTTACGCGCTTCCGGTCCGCGTCCACCGTAGGCTCGTTGACATGCGACTGAGCACCGTGATCCTCCCCGTCCGCCGCTGGTCCGAAGGTGGTCGGGAGGTGTGGCAGCGCGCCGAGGAGCTGGGCTTCCACGCCGCGTACACCTACGACCACCTCTCCTGGCGGGTGCCCTTCCGGGACGGGCCGTGGTTCGGTGCCGTGCCCACGCTGACCGCGGCCGCCGCCGCGACCTCCCGCATGCGGCTGGGCACCCTCGTGACCTCCCCCAACTTCCGGCACCCGGTCACCCTCGCCAAGGAGCTGATCTCGCTGGACGACATCAGCGACGGCCGGATCACGCTCGGCATCGGCGCGGGCGGCAACGGCTTCGACGCGTACGCCCTGCTCGGCGCCGGCGAGGAGCCGTGGACGCCGCGTGAACGCGCCGATCACTTCGCCGAGTTCGTCGCCCTGCTGGACCGCCTGCTCACCGAGGACGCGGTCACGTACGAGGGCGAGCACTACAGCGCGCACGAGGTACGCAACGTTCCCGGGTGCGTGCAGCGGCCGCGGCTGCCGTTCGCGGTGGCGGCCACCGGGCCGCGCGGGCTGCGGCTGGCGGCGCGGTACGGCCAGGCGTGGGTCACCACGGGCGACCCGAAGGTGTCCGCCGCCGGGACGCCCGAGCAGTCGCACGCCGCGATCGCCGGGCAGATCGAGAAGCTGGGCGCGGCGTGCGAGGCCGCCGGCCGGGACGCCGGGAAGCTGCCCAAGACCCTGCTGACCGGCTTCACGCCGGACCGGCCGCTGGACTCCGTCGACGCGTTCGTGGACTTCGCCGGGCGCCACGGCGAGCTGGGCATCGACGAGATCGTCCTGCACTGGCCGATCGATGACACGATCTTCGCGGCGGACCTGTCGGTGTTCGAGCGGATCGCGGCCGAGGCCCCGGCACAGCTGGCGGCGTAGGGGCCGTAGGGGCGCCGGCGGGCGAAGCCGGCTGGTGCCGGCGCGGGGGCCGGAACACCCGGAGCGGGGGGAATGATCAAGGCCCTTTTACCCCGCCAAGAGGAATCAAAGGGGAATCAAGAGGGAGAATCGGGGCAGAGGCGTCGTCGTACGGGTGGTCGGCTGGACCGTCCGGCTGGAGGTCCTGATGGCACAGACCCGATTCGCCCCGGACCGCGGACTGACCTCGCGCATGGTCATGACGATGTTCTTCATCGGCCTGCTCTACGTTGTGGTCGTCGGCGTGCTGGTGGTGCTGCTCAAGGGCGCGTGGGTGATCGTGCTGGTGATCTCGGGCGCGCTGTTCATCGCGCAGTTCTGGTTCAGCGACCGGATCGCGGCGTTCGGTATGGGCGCGCGTGAGGTCACCCCCGAGCAGGCACCCGAGCTGCACGGCGCCGTGGACCGGCTGTGCGCGCTCGCGGACATGCCCAAGCCGAAGGTCTGCATCGCCGACAGCGACGTGCCGAACGCCTTCGCCACCGGGCGCAACCAGAAGAACTCCCTGGTCTGTGCCACCACCGGGCTGCTGCGGCGGCTGGAGCCCGAGGAGCTGGAGGGGGTGCTCGCGCACGAGCTGTCGCACGTCGCCCACCGGGACGTGGCGGTGATGACCATCGCCTCGTTCCTGGGCGTACTGGCCGGGATCATCACCCGGGCGGCGCTCTGGAGCGGCGTGGGGCGCAGCAACCGGGACAACAACGCCGCCCTCGCCATTCTGATCGTCACGGCCGTCAGCGCGGTGGTCTACGTCATCAGCTTCCTGCTCACCCGGCTGCTGTCCCGCTACCGCGAGCTGTCCGCCGACCGGGCCGCCGCCCTGCTCACCGGGCGGCCGTCCGCGCTGGCCGCCGCGCTCACCAAGGTCACCGGCCAGATGGCGCGGATTCCGACCCGCGACCTGCGCAAGGCCGAGCCGTTCAACGCGTTCTACTTCGCCCCGGCCTTCTCCAAGGAGAACGCCGTCCAGCTGCTGTCCTCGCACCCGACGCTGGAACAGCGCCTGGACCAGCTCGGCCGCATCTCCGCCCAGCTGGGCCGCCCGTGAACGGGACCGGAAACCGTCCCGGGTGCGGCACCGTCCCGGGCGCGGCACTGGCCCGGGTGCGGCACTGGCCCGGGCGCGGCATTGGCCCGGGCGCGGCAATGAGTCCCCTCCTGCCCCTCCGCCCTTGGGAGCCATTCGATGGGTTTTCTGGACGTGATCCTCGGCCGCAGCAAGGCGGTGCGCCCCGACCTCGACCAGCTCTTCGCGCTGCCGTCCGCCGCGATCACCCTGCAGGCCGCGACCGGGTTCACGCCGACCGGCCGGGGGTCGGTCTGCTTCGCGAGCGTCGAGGGCGGGGCGTTCGCCCGCATCCAGGCCGACGTACGGGCGCTGCTCGGCCCGCCGGTGGAGTTCAGCCAGGACCAGTACGGCTATACCTGGATGCTCGCCCGGCACGCCGCCGAGGACACGGCGGGCCTGGTCAACGACCTGCACGCGGTCAACACCGCGCTCCAGGACGAGGGCTTCGGGCCGCAGCTGCTCTGTTCGCTGATCGGCTTCCGGGACGAGCGGGACCGCTCGCTCGCCCTGGTCTACCTCTACAAGCGCGGCACGTTCTATCCCTTCGCGCCGCTCTCCGGCTCCGGTGAGAAGCGCGACAACCCGCTCGAACTCCAAGTACGGTCCCTGCTCGGTGACGACCTGACCGTGGAGAAGGACCTGAGCCGCTGGTTCCCGGTGTGGGGAGCGCCGGGGCTGTAAGGGCCTTCGCGTCGGGGCAGTCGACGGCACAGCGGGTGTTTCACGTGAAACGGACGGTCCCTCTCGTCCGGACGGTCCCTCTCATCCGGACGGTGCCCTCACCGCACGCGCGAGCTGAGCCACGGTGTCAGGCCGGGCCCGGTGACCAGTTCCTTGTACGTCTCGTCGCCGGGGAGCGGCACCACCAGCCACCAACCGGGCGGAAAGAAGCGGCCCTTGACGTGGGCGAGGTCGCCCAGCACGGCGTGCAGAAAGGCCGGGACGGCGTCGCGGGGCAGATCCTGGAAGGGGATGCCCTCGACGGTGACGGTGGCGTCGTCCTCCGAGAACACTTCGACCGCGATGTGCGGTGCCCCACCGGACAGTTCGACGTACGCCTCGTGCGGCAGCGAGCCGTCCGGGTCGGCGACGGCGAACGCACCGGCGGACAGCCGGCGGCCTGAGCGGTCCGCCCCGATGTCGTGGGTCACTTCGATGTCGCGGCCATGCGCACGAGCGGCCTCACGAATGGCGCCGACGACGGCTTCGGTACTGGGCAGATGCGGACGGTCCATGGGGCGATGATCGCACCGGCCGGGCCCACACGGCTCTGAAGCAGGGCTCTACGCGCCCACGCCGAAACCGGCTCAACGCCGCCGGGACCGGGCTCTACGCGCCCACGCCGAAACCGGACATTCCCTAGGCCCCCGCGCCCGCGCCCGTGTCCTCGCCGGCCGTGCCCGGTCCCGACCCGCCGGCGTGCGTGACCATGGCATCCATCCGGCGGGCGCTCACCTCGCGGTCGGTGGCCGCGGCGACGAAGGCCGCGACGCCCGCCGGGCCGACGAGGTCACGGACGGACCGCACCGTGGCGGCCGGCAGCGGTACCTGCTCGGTGGCGGCCTGCCGCTCCGGGGCCTCGCTGTGCAGCTGATGGCGCAGATAGCGGCTCGCCAAGGACCGCATGGCCCGGGCCAGTTCGGCGTCCACGGTCTGCTGGGCCAGTGGCCGCAGCCGGCGGACCAGTCCCGCCGCCTCCTCCGCCTCGGCGTCGCTCGGCGGGTGGTCGAAGTACTGCTGGAAGACGTGCTCGGTGGTGAAGTCCAGGAAACGGGAGGCTATGTGCTCCACCTGCACCCGCAACTCCCTCAGGTGCCCGGAGATGGCGGGCAGTGGCACGCCGGCGGCGTGCAGCTCGGCCGCGACCGCGAGCTCCTGCGGGCTGGGCACCAGGAACTCCTCCGGACTGCCCGGCACCGGCTCCAGCACCCCCAGCTCCACCGCGTCGGCCACCGCCGCCTCGTCGGGGCTGCCGCCGAAGGCCGCGTCCAGCTCCTCGCGGGAGATCCGGCCGCTCTCCTCGTCCGTCCAGGGCCCGTCGATCTCGGCGACCAGGCCCAGCACCCCGCTCAGCCCCCGCCCCGCGTCCCACGCCTCCAGCAGGTCCTTGATGCTGGCCAGGGTGTACCCGCGGTCCAGCAGGTCGGAGATCTGCCGCAGCCGGGCGAGATGCGCGTCGGCGTAGACGTTCGCCCGGCCCCGGCGCTCCGGCTTGGGCAGCAGCCCACGGTCCTGGTACGCGCGGATCGTACGGACCGTGGTGCCGCTCCGGTGCGCCAGCTCCTCGATGCGGTACTCGGCCGGGGGGCTGTGCTGCTCGGTCAATGCGGTGCTCCTCACGAGATGGCCGCGCGCCCACCGTGCCCGCGCCGCCCGGGCGGCCGGGGAGTACGCGAGGTACCGGGCGGCCCTGCGCAGCGACCCTTCCTGCGAGGGATGGTACGACCGCGTGCAGCGGCGCGGTAACGTCCCGGCCGACTCGCGCCACCCCGGCATCGGACCCGTCCGACCCGTCGCGACGCTTCCTACAGCGGCTCGATCCGGGCTATCGCGCGCAGGGCGCGCGGCGCGAAGCGGGACAGGGCGCGGGAGCCGCGCGCCTCGGGGGTGACCGGAACGACCGCCTGGTTGCGGACCACCGCGCGCAGGATGGCGTCGGCGACCTTCTCCGGTGGGTAGTTGCGCAGGCCGTAGAGGCGCGCGGCCTTGGACTGGCGGCGCTGCTCCTCCTCGGCCGAGACCCCGGCGACGTGCGAGGCGCTGGTGATGTTGGTGTTCACCAGGCCGGGGCAGATGGCGCTGACGCCGATGCCCTGCCCGGCCAGCTCGGCGCGCAGGCACTCGCTGAGCATCAGCACCGCCGCCTTGGACGTGCTGTACGCGGACAGCGTCCTGGAGGGCTGGAACGCGGCGGCCGAGGCGGTGTTGACGATGTGGCCGCCCTGGCCGCGCTCGGCCATCTGCCTGCCGAATATCCGGCAGCCGTGGATGACACCCCAGAGGTTGACGTCCAGGACCTTCTTCCAGTCCTCGGAGGTGGTCTCCAGGAACGAGCCGGACAGGCCGATGCCCGCGTTGTTCACCAGGACGTCGACCGTGCCGTATTCGGCGGCGACCTTCTCGGCGAGCTTCTCCATCGCCGCCTCGTCGCTGACGTCCACCGCCTCCGACCAGGCGGCGCCGGCCCCGATCAGCCGCGCGAGGTCCGCCGTACGGGCCGCGCCCTCGGCGTCCCGGTCCACCGCGACCACCCGCGCGCCGGCCTCGGCGAACGCGAACGCCGTGGCCCGCCCGATGCCGCTCGCCGCGCCGGTCACCAGCACCAGACTGCCGCCGAACCGGTCCGCGTACCGCCCGCGCGGCGCTGCCTCCTTGGCCGGATCGCCCTCCTCCTTGGCGGTGACGAACTCCTCGATCCAGCCGGCCAGCTGGTCCGGGCGGGTCCGCGGCACCCAGTGCTTGGCGGGCAGCGTGCGGCGGGTGAGCTGCGGCACCCACTGCTCCAGCTCGTCGTACAGCCGCTCCGACAGGAAGGCGTCACCGGTCGGGGTGATGAGCTGGACCGGGCAGTGCGCGAACGCGTCCGGGCGCGGGCGGCGCAGCCGGGACCGGACGTTGTCCCGGTACAACCAGGCGCCGTGCGCGGCGTCGGTGGGCAGGGACGCGGTCGGGTAGTCCCCGGCCGGTACCTTCTCGACGCGCTCCAGGATCTTCGGCCAGCGCTTGCCCAGCGGGCCCTTCCAGGCCAGCTCGGGCAGCACCGGGGTGTGCAGCATGTAGACGTACCAGGACTTGGCGCCCTGGTTCAGCAGCTGGGCGGCGCGGCGCGGGGTGGGCCGGGCCATCCGCTTCTTGATCCAGTGCCCGAAGTGGTCCAGGGACGGGCCGGACATCGAGGTGAAGGACGCGATCCGGCCCTGGGTGCGCTCGACCGTCGCGAACTCCCAGGACTGCACCGAACCCCAGTCGTGCCCCACCAGGTGGACCGGCCGGTCCGGGCTGACGGCGTCGGCCACCGCCAGGAAGTCGTCGGTCAGCTTCTCCAGGGTGTACCCGCCGCGCAGCGGCTGCGGCGCCGTGGACCGGCCGCAGCCCCGGACGTCGTACAGCACCACATGGAAGCGCTCGGCCAGCAGCGGCGCGACCCGCGACCAGACCTCCTTGCTGTCCGGATAGCCGTGCACCAGCATCACCGTGGGCCGGGACGGATCGCCCAGCTCCGCCACGCACAGCTCCACGCCGCCCGTGCGGACCCGGCGCTCCCGCGCGCCCTCGAGTCCCGTGCTCACGATCGCTTCCCCGCTCTCACCACGTGCCCTGCTCACGCCGCCTTCTCCTCCTGCCAGCGCCGCACATGCGGCAGATCGTCGTCCAGCCAGAAGGCGCTCTCCTCGGGGTCCTGGGAGTCGGTGACGACCAGGATCTCCTCGAACTTCGCGCCGGTGCCCCGGAAACCGAGGTGCGGTTCGACCGCCCACAGCCCGGGCTGCGGCGGATGGTCGGAGAAGCGGTACGGGCTCCACAGCGGGGACCAGCCCTCGCGGTGACCGTGCAGCGCGTCGGACGCCAGGCCCTTGAGCGACTGGGTGCCGAAGCCGAACAGCGTGGGCGACCAGCGGCGTTCGCGTACGCGGTCGACCTTGTGGGCGATCACGCCGAAGGGGTAGGCGCGGTGCCTGTTCGCATACCCCTGGCGGACCATGAGGCGCTCGACGTCCTCGTATATCTCGCGCAGCGGCCGGCGCTCGCGCACCTCGCGCAGGATCAGCTCGCGGTGCGCCTCCAGGTCGGCCAGCAGCCGGTCGTGCAGCGGGCTCAGGCCCAGGCAGCCGGAGTATCCGATGTCCGCGGTGTAGCCGTTGTACACCGGGGCCATGTCGAGGATGAACGGCATGCCCGGCTCCAGCACCCGGTTCGTGGGGAAGAACTGCAGCGGGACGCGGAAGTTCGCGAAGGCCGTGCGGTCGCCGAACCAGGCGAAGGGCAGGTGGAACCAGTCCGTGACGCCCCGCTCGCGCAGCCAGTGGCGCTGCATGCGGGCCGCCTCGCGCTCGGTCACCCCCGGCTTGAGCTGCGCGGCCACCGCCTCGGCGCAGGCATACGCCAGCCGCTGGACCTCCCTGAACCCGCCGAGCTCAGCGGCCAGGCTGCTGCCCGCTGCTGTCGTCACCCTCGCTGCTGTGGTCATCGCCAACCGTTCCGTCGCGGTACGTGCGCGTAACTTGACACTGATGAATGTGACAATGGTCGGCGGCTGCGTCAAGAGCCTGTCGTCGGCTGTGGAAAACTTCCCGCTGAAGCCCTCAGACCCCCGTACGACCCCCTACGGGGCGCTACGCCTGGAGTCGGACGAACATCCAGCCGTCTGGGGTGACGTCTGATGTGGCGCCCACCACTAGCGTCGAACGCGTGACTGTGATCGCGACCGAAAGCCTCAGCAAGCGGTTCCCGCGGGTGACCGCACTGGACCGGCTCTCCGTTGACATCGCCCCCGGCGTGACCGGCCTGGTGGGTGCCAACGGCGCCGGAAAGTCCACCCTGATCAAGATCCTGCTGGGCCTGTCGCCCGCCAGCGAAGGCACCGCCGCGGTCCTCGGCCTGGACGTGGCCACCGAAGGCGGCGCCATCCGCGAGCGGGTCGGCTACATGCCCGAGCACGACTGCCTGCCGCCGGACGTCTCGGCGACCGAGTTCGTCGTCCACATGGCGCGGATGTCCGGACTGCCGCCGACCGCCGCCCGGGAGCGGACCGCCGACACCCTGCGCCACGTCGGCCTCTACGAAGAGCGCTACCGCCCCATCGGGGGCTACTCCACGGGCATGAAGCAGCGCGTCAAGCTGGCCCAGGCGCTCGTCCACGACCCCCAGCTGGTCTTCCTGGACGAGCCCACCAACGGCCTGGACCCGGCGGGGCGCGACGAGATGCTCGGCCTGATCCGCCGCGTCCACCGCGACTTCGGCATCTCCGTACTGGTCACCTCGCACCTCCTCGGGGAGCTGGAGCGCACCTGCGACCACGTCGTCGTCATCGACGGCGGCAAGCTGCTGCGCTCCTCGGCCACGGACGAGTTCACCCAGGCCACCACCTCGCTGGCCATCGAGGTCACCGACTCCGACGCGCACCCGGACGGGCTGCGCGCGCTGCGCGAGGCGCTGACCGCCGCCGGCGCGGTGGCCGCCCCCGCGGCCGGCCCCGGAGAAGGGCACCCGGCCGCGACCGGCCGCCTGCTGTACATCGAGGCCGCCGGCGAGGAGACGTACGACCTGGTACGGGACACCGTCGCGGAGCTCGGCCTCGGCCTGGTCCGCATGGAACAGCGCCGACACCGCATCGCGGAGGTCTTCCGCGACCGCGACCACGAGAGCGACCAGGTGAGCGGTCGCGAGAGCGGCCACGCCGCCGCCCCGGCCCGTACGGACGCCACCGCGCGCACCGCAGCCCCCGAAGCAGCCCCCGCAGGAGCCCCCGATGCCTGAGTCCACCACCGCGCCCACGGGCGGCCCGGGCCCCGCCGCCTCGATCCACAACATCGGGTACCGCCACTACGACGGCGCCCGGCTGGGCCGCGCGTACGCCCGCCGCTCGCTCTTCTCCCAGAGCCTGCGCGGCGCCTACGGGCTGGGCCGCTCGGCGCGCACGAAGGTGCTGCCGATGATCCTGCTGGCGGTGATGTGCGTACCGGCCGCGATCCTCGTGGCGGTCACGGTCTTCACCAAGGCGCACGCCCTGCCGCTGGACTACACCCGTTACGCGGTCTACCTGCAGGCGGTCATCGGCCTCTTCCTGGCCGCGCAGGCACCCCAGTCCGTCTCCCGCGACCTGCGCTTCAAGACCGTGCCGCTGTACTTCTCGCGGCCGATCGAACGCGGCGACTACGTGGCGGCCAAGTACGCCGCGATGAGCGGCGCGCTGTTCCTCCTCACCGCCGTGCCACTGCTGATCCTGTACGTGGGCGCGCTGCTGGCCAAACTCGACTTCGCCGAGCAGACGAAGGGGTTCGCCCAGGGCCTGGTGTCGGTTGCCCTGCTCTCGCTGCTCTTCGCTGCGATCGGGCTGGTCATCGCCGCGCTCACGCCGCGCCGCGGCTTCGGTGTCGCCGCCGTCATCGCCGTACTGACCATCCCGTACGCCGCTGTCAGCGCCATTGAGGGCATCGCCTTCGCCCAGGGGAACATCGATGTCATCGGCTGGCTGGGGCTGTTCTCGCCGATCACCCTCATCGACGGCGTGCAGAGCGCCTTCCTGGGCGCGACCTCCGCGGCCCCCAATGGGATCGGCCCGTCCACGGGCGCGGGGTTCGTGTACCTCCTCGTCGTGCTGGGCCTCATCGCCGGCTCGCTCGCCCTGCTGATGCGCCGCTACCGAAAGGCCGGACTGTGACCACGCTCCATATCGACCGCGTCTCACGCTGGTTCGGAAACGTCGTCGCCGTGAACGACATCACGATGACCATCGCCCCCGGCGTGACCGGCCTGCTCGGCCCCAACGGGGCGGGCAAGTCGACGCTGCTCAACATGATGGGCGGCTTCCTGGCGCCCTCGAGCGGCACCGTCACGCTCGACGACCGCACCGTCTGGCGCAACGAGTCCATCTACCGCGACATCGGCATCGTGCCGGAGCGCGAGGCGATGTACGACTTCCTCACGGGGCGCGACTTCGTGCTCGCCAACGCCGAACTGCACGGCCTGGGCCGCAAGGAGGCGGCCCGCGCGCTGGCCACCGTCGACATGGAGCACGCGCAGGACCGCCGCATCTCCACGTACAGCAAGGGCATGCGGCAGCGCGTGAAGATGGCGTCGGCGCTGGTGCACGAGCCGTCCGTGCTGCTGCTCGACGAGCCGTTCAACGGCATGGACCCGCGCCAGCGCATGCAGCTGATGGAGCTGCTGCGGCGGATGGGCGACGAGGGCCGCACCGTGCTGTTCTCCTCGCACATCCTCGAAGAGGTCGAGCAGCTGGCGTCCCACATCGAGGTCATCGTGGCCGGCCGGCACGCCGCCTCCGGTGACTTCCGCCGGATCCGCCGGCTGATGACGGACCGGCCGCACCGTTACCTCGTACGGTCCGACGACGACCGGGCGCTGGCCGCCGCGCTGATCGCCGACACCTCGACGTCCGGCATCGAGGTCGACCTCGAAGAGGGCGCGCTGCGTATCCAGGCCGTCGACTTCGGCCGCTTCACCACCCTGTTGCCGCGCGTCGCCCGCGACCACGGCATCCGGCTCCTCGCCGTCTCGCCTTCGGACGAGTCGCTGGAATCGGTCTTCTCCTATCTCGTAGCGGCCTGAAGCCGTACCGAAGCGGTCGCATACGACCTGAAAGGAGCCCTGACGCGATGTCATCGCTCGTCCACCCCACCGTCGCCCGGCTGACCTACCGGGCGCTGCTCGGCCGTCGCCGCGCCGCCATCCTCTTCGCGCTGCCCGTCCTGCTGCTCGTCATCGCCGTCGCCGTACGGGCGCTGACCGGCGCCGACGACACCACGGCCAACACCGTCCTGGGCAGCTTCGCGCTGGCCACGATGGTGCCGCTGAT
Organism: Streptomyces sp. NPDC026301; assembly: GCF_055567935.1. Taxonomy (NCBI): domain Bacteria; kingdom Bacillati; phylum Actinomycetota; class Actinomycetes; order Kitasatosporales; family Streptomycetaceae; genus Streptomyces; species Streptomyces sp. NPDC026301. The sequence continues at coordinate 246,208 of NZ_JBVHPN010000002.1, forward strand.
CGGCGTGATCGCCGGTACGGGCGCGATCGGCCCGGAGATCGACGACGGCTCGGTGGTGTACCTCCTGGCCAAGCCCGTACGGCGGTCGACGGTCATCGTCACCAAGCTGCTCGTCGCGATCGGCGTGAGCGTCGTCTTCTCCGCCGTGCCCGTACTGATCGCGGGCTTCGTACTGAACGGCAACAGCCAGCAGCTCGCGGTCGCCTACGCGCTCGCCGCGGCGGTGGCCTCCGTCGCCTACAGCGCCCTCTTCCTTTTCCTCGCCACGGTCACCAGGCACGCCGTCGTCATCGGGCTGGTCTACGCGCTGGTCTGGGAGGCGGTCTTCGGCAGCCTCGTCCCCGGGGCGCGCACCCTCAGCGTCCAGCAGTGGGCACTCGCGCTCGCCCAGAAGGCCGGTGCCGAGGGCGCGGTCACCTCGGACGTGGGCCTCGTGCCCGCCGTCGTGCTGCTCGTCGTGGTCACCGGCGCGGCGACCTGGTACGCGGCCCGCCGGCTCAAGTCGCTGACGCTGGCCGGGGAGGAGTAGGCACCAGTAGGAGCGGCGGAGCAAGCACCAGGAGGGGCGACGGCGTGGGCACCCGTAGGGCACCGGCTAGCCGCTCTTCTCTTGCCGCGCGTTGAACTCCCGGACGTTCTTGCGGTGTTCCTCGTAGTCGGCGGTGAAGCGGGTGTCGCCGGGCCGCACCGTGACGAAGTACAGCCAGTCGCCCTTCGGGGGCGAGATCGCGGCCCGCGTCGCGTCCTGCCCCGGATTGCCGATCGGCGTCGGCGGCAGCCCCTCGTGCCGGTAGGTGTTGTACGGGCTGTCCGTACGGGTGTCCGCGTGGCTGGTGCGCAGAGTGGACCGGCCCAGCCCGTAGTTGAGGGTCGAGTCCATCTGGAGCGGCATTCCCTTGGCGAGCCGGTTGCGGATGACCCGGGCGACCTTGCCCATGTCCTGCGGGGTGTCCGCCTCGGCCTGTACGACGGAGGCCACCACGACCGTCTCGTACGCGCTCAGGCCCCCGGGGCGCGCCGACGGCGGCAGGCCGTCCGCCGCGTACTTCTGGCGCGCGGTGTTCACCATGAAGGACAGCAGGCCTGCCGGGGTGGTGTCCTCGTCGACCGGATACGTCGCCGGATAGAGGTACCCCTCGGGGTTGCCCTTCGCCTCGGCCGGCAGGCGCAGCCGCTTCGCCGGGTTCCGGGCCGTGGCGGCCTTCCTGGCGGCCTTCTCGGTGGTCCCCGCGGCGACGTGGAGCGCCTTGTCGACGGCCGCGTACGCCTGGGAGGCCCGCCGGCCCTCCGGGAGGGTGAGCTTCTCCGCCCGCGCCGGCCGCTCGTCCCCGGGCAGGAGCACCAGGAGGAGGACGACGCCGACGACGAGGACGGCGCACCCGGTCAGGAGAAGCCGCGCCCTCCGAGTGAGGCGTGCGCGGCGCCGACCACCGGAGTGCTGCGTATCGTGCACATCGCTCATGAGGGCACGGTAGGCCAGACCGTAGGGTGACGTGGGTGACCCCGCCCATACCGCCGCTCCCGGTGCGCACCGTGCGGCACCTCGACACCACGGACGGCCAGAGCCTCCCCGCCCTCTTGTGGCGCCCGGGCCCGGGCCACCGGATGATCTCCAGCGCGGTGCTCGGCGGCGGCCTCGGCGACCGCTCCTGGGTACTCAACGCCCAGGTCGCGCACGGCTATACGCGCCGCGACCCACAGGCACACCTCGCGGAGATCGCCGCCGCTTCCGGGGCGACGGGGCCTGGCGTCGGCATGATGACGGCCGCGGACATCCTGCGCACCCGCTCGTCGGCGTACGACGGGGGCGCACAGGCGCTCGTCACGGCGGGAACAGGCGTGCACGGCTGGGCCGCGGCACTGGACGCCGCGGCACCGGACGCCGTGGCGCCGGACGCCGCGCCATCGGACGCCGCGGCATCCGCGTACCACCCCGGCACGATCAACATCCTCGTCACGCTGCCCGTGGCGCTCAGCGACGCCGCGTTGGTCAACTCCGTGATGACGGCGACCGAGGCGAAGGTCCAGGCCCTCCTCCACCACGGCCTGGACGCTTCGGGCACGCCCACGGACGCGGTGTGCGTCGCCGCGCGCGTACCGGCACCGGGGGAGCCCGCCGAGGACTTCGCCGGGCCGCGCTCCCTCTGGGGCGCCCGCCTGGCGCGCGCGGTGTACGGGGCGACGCTGCGCGCGCTGGAGCAGGAACGCGGCAATACGCACCAGGACGGGCGTACGGAAGCTCAGGCGCCGATGCGGCGGTCCCGCCCGGCACCGAGCCCCAGCAGTACCAGCGCGGCGCAGACCACGAGCAGCAGCGCGAGCGGCAGCGTCCAGCCGCCCGTCGCCTGGTGCACCGCGCCCAGCGCCAACGGGCCGACGGCGGCCAGCAGATAGCCCCACGTCTGCGCCATGCCGGACAGTCGTGCGGCGGTGTGCGGATCGCCGGCCCGCAGCACCATCATCGTCAGCGCGAGGCCCAGCGCCCCGCCCTGCCCGACGCCGAGCAGCGCGGCCCACACCCACGCCCCGGCCACCGGGGCGACGAGCAGACCCGTGCAGGCGAGCGCCATCAGCAGCGCGACGCACGCCGCCAGCAGCCGCTGCCGCCGCATCCGCCCGGCCAGTACCGGCACCACGAACGAACCGGCCATCTGCACCAGCGTGCTGAACGCGAAGACCAGCCCGGCCCGGGCCTTGTCCATCCCGTGGTCGGTGAGGACCGTCGGCAGCCAGGCGATCGCCACGTACGCGATCAGCGACTGCGACCCCATGAAGAGCGTCACCTGCCAGGCCAGCGGCGAGCGGCCGAGCTTCGGGCCGGTCCCGGCGGCGGGCTTCGGGGCCGCGGCGGCCTGCCCGTGCCGCGCACCGCGCCGCGCGATGACCACCTGCGGGATCCAGACGAGCGCGGCCACCGCGGCGAGCAGCCCCCAGGAGACCAGCGAGCCCTGCCAGCTGCCGAGCGCGTTCTCCAGGGGCACGGAGGTGGCCGCCGAAACGGTTGCGCCGAGGATCATCGCCGTCGAGTACAGCGCGGTCATGGGTGCGGCCCGGTCGGGGAAGTCCCGCTTGATCAGGCCGGGCATCAGCACGTTGAGCAGGGCTATGGACCCGCCGACCAGCGCACAGCCCGCGAACAGCGCCACCAGCGGCGGCGCGACCCGGACGACGATGCCGGCGCAGAGCAGTACCAGTGCGCTGAACAGGACGGTCTCGGTACCCCAGCGCCCGGCCAGCTTCGGCGCCACGTAGGAGCCGAGTCCCATGAAGACCAGCGGGATCACGGTCACCAGGCTGCCGGCGGTCGCGTTCAGCCCGAAGTGCTCGCCGATCTCGCCGAGCAGCGGCGATACGCCCGCGAGCGCGGCCCGCATATTGAGGGACGCGAGCACGATGCCGAGGAGCAGCAACGCGGGATGCGTACGCAGCCGGCGCCGGGCGGCGGCGAGCGGGGGTGCGGGGGCGAGGTCTTCTTCGGCGTCGATCAGAGGTACCTCGCTGCGCAACGTGGTGGCGTCGGTCGGCGGGGCATCGGGGCTGGGGGCGGGCATGGGTGGGTGAATCTCCTGTCGGTGGAAGGGCGGGATGCGCGTAGGGCTGCTCTGTGGCTCTGACCTGCGAAACATTCAACGTGAATGTTTCAACCGGGAGTTATCCACAGGTCGCATGCACTGTCCTCAGCCGTCGGCGAGCAGTGCCTCCACCGCACGCTTCGGCCGGTCCAGCAGCGTGCGGGCGGCCGCCTCCGCGGCGTCCGGGTCGCCCGAGGCGATCGCCTCCAGGACGGCGCGGTGATCGCCGTGCAGGATCTGCGGCATGTCCCGGTCGCCGAGCCCCGAGACGAGCGCCTCGCGCACGGAACTGCTGAACCATTCGTACGTGGCGCTCAGCGCGGCGTTGTGCGCGGCGGCGACGACGGCTCGGTGGAACGCGACGTCGTGGTCGGCGTACAACTCCAGGCTGTCGGCCACGGGTTGGCCCGCGGCGTCCTCCAGCTCCCGCTGTGCGTCCAGCGCGGCCTGCATCCGGTCCAGGTCCGCCGGCTCGTGCCGCAGGGCCGCGAGCCGGGCGGCCTCCGCCTCCAGCGCGATCCGTACTTCGAGGACGTCCCGTACGCCGGACCGCTGCACCCCGCGCATGACCGCGGCCGGGTCGGCGGCCGAGACAACGAAGGTGCCCTCGCCCTGGCGCGACCGCAGCATCCCGGCGTGCACGAGTACGCGTACGGCCTCGCGCACGGTGTTCCGCCCCACCTGCAGTTGCTCGGCGAGGGCGTGCTCCGTGGGAATGCGGTCGCCGACCTTCCACTCCCCGGCGCTCAGCTGCGCGCGGAGCGTGTCGACGACGATGTCCACGAGCGACTGCCGTCCTGCGGCCTGCAGGGTCATGCGTTGCCTCTCGTGGCCTGGTACCTCTGGGGCGATCGGTTGCCCGGTCATCCTACAAGTGGTCGCCGTGGACGGTGCACGAGATGTCTGGCGGACACCCCGTGCACCGGCGCAGCTACCCTGTGGATAACTGCTCCGTCTTTAAGCTTCAACTTGAAGCTTAAAGACCTTCGCAGGTCAGCGGCGTCGCCGTCGCAGCTCCGACTTCACGTCCCGCATGTCGTCGCGTAGATCGTGTACCTCTTCACCGAGGTTGTGCACACGCACGCTGAGTGCCGCGACGATGTGGTTGGTGGCGTCGAGACGCCGGTCCATGTGGTCCAGGCGGTGATCGACACGGTCCAGCCGGGCCGAGATTCTGCCGATCACGGGGCCCAGCTCCTGCAGCGCCCGACCGAGGTCGACGAAGCCGGACGAGCTGGTGGTGGATACCGTCGGCCGGGGCTGGGGCTCCCGAGATGCCGCCTCGACGTCCAGCAGGTACATCCGGACCCGGCGCGCGACGTCGCTGTCCCGCAGCAGCATCGCGATGTTCAGGACCGTACGGCGGCTGTACACAGAGAGTTGTGCACGGCCCTGTGGATAACTCTTGTTTGAAGTAGGCAAGTTGCCTACTTCAAACTCTTGCAGGTCAGAGCCTCGCAGCAGGCGCAAGCCGTTCTCCGACAGCTCCGGGCGATGACGCTTCACGACGCTGTGGATGATGCGCTCACCCACCCCGAAATACTCCGCCACCATCCGCGTAGTGACATGCAGCCCATCGGGCAGCATCACCAACGCCTTGACCTTGTCCAGGACTTCTATTCGTCCGACGACGCTGTCGCGCATCGTGCGCGACTCCAGCAGGACTGTTTCCGATGGCATGACAATGCCTTCTCTCGAACCGGAACGGTTGGGGTGTTGCCCGTGTCCAGGGCTCAGGAGCGAAGGCTGCTCACGGATGCCACGTACTCATTGACCGATTCTCAGGACCGGCCGGCCTCAACTTCACGCACTCTCGTCGTCACGTACTCACTGTGCCTTCGCGCAATGTGTACAACGACCGGACAAGCGTACGGTTACGCGGCGTAGTCGCGCCGCATCACAGGGCGACGAAGCGCTCCAGTACCGCCGCGATGCCGTCGTCCTCGTTCGAGGTGGTGATCTCGTCGGCGACGGCCTTCAGGTCGTCGTGCGCGTTGGCCATGGCCACGCCGTGTGCGGCCCAGGCGAACATCGGGATGTCGTTCGGCATGTCGCCGAAGGCGATGGTGTCGGCGGCCTTGGCGCCCAGCCTGCGGGCCGCGAGGGAGAGGCCGGTGGCCTTGCTCAGGCCGAGCGGCAGCAGTTCGACTATCCCGGGGCCCGCCATGGTCACGCCGACCAGGTCGCCGGCCACCTCGCGGGCGGTCGCCGCGAGCGCGTCGTCCGAGAGCTCGGGGTGCTGGATGTAGACCTTGTTGATCGGGTCCGCCCACAGGTCGGCCAGGTTGTCGATCATGACGTTCGGCAGCGGGCCCTCGTGGACCCGGTAGCCCGGCGCGACTACGACGGCGCCGTCCAGCCCGTCCCGGCTCGCCGCCAGGTACAGCGGGCCGACCTCCGCCTCGATCTTGGCGACCGCCAGCCCGGCCAGTTGGCGGTCCAGCGTCACCGACGTCAGCAGCCGGTTCTCGCCCGCGTGGTAGACCTGCGCCCCCTGCCCGCACACCGCGAGGCCCCGGTAGTCCAGGTCGGCCAGGATGTGCCGGGTCCAGGGCACCGCGCGGCCGGTGACGACGATGTGCGCCGCGCCCGCCGCGGTGACCGCGGCGAGCGCCTCGCGGGTGCGCGCCGAGACGGTGTCGTCGGGACGCAGCAGCGTGCCGTCGAGGTCCGTCGCGACGAGCTTGTACGGGAAGGAGGGGGCGGGCAGGGTCACTTGGCGACGGGCTCCAGGATCTCCCGGCCGCCCAGGTACGGACGCAGCATCTCGGGGACGCGCACCGAGCCGTCCGCGAGCTGGTGGTTCTCGAAGATCGCCACGATCGTGCGCGGTACGGCGCAGAGCGTGCCGTTCAGCGTGGCCAGCGGCTGCACCTTCTGCTTGCCGTCGACGGTGTCGCGCATCCGGACGGACAGCCGGCGCGCCTGGAACTCGTCGCAGTTCGACGCCGAGGTCAGCTCGCGGTACTTGCCCTGGGTCGGGATCCACGCCTCGCAGTCGAACTTGCGGGAGGCGGAGGAGCCCAGGTCACCCGTGGCGACGTCGATCACCTGGAAGGGCAGCTCCAGGCCGGTCAGCCACTGCTTCTCCCAGTCCAGGAGCCGCTTGTGCTCGTTCTCCGCGTCGTCCGGCGCGACGTACGAGAACATCTCGACCTTGTCGAACTGGTGCACCCGGAAGATGCCGCGGGTGTCCTTGCCGTACGTGCCGGCCTCGCGGCGGAAGCACGGCGAGAAGCCGGCGTAGCGCAGCGGCAGCTTGGCCGCGTCGACGATCTCGTCCATGTGGTACGCGGCGAGCGGGACCTCGGAGGTGCCGACCAGGTAGTAGTCGTCCTTCTCCAGGTGGTACACGTTCTCCGCGGCCTGGCCGAGGAAGCCGGTGCCCTCCATGGCGCGCGGGCGGACCAGCGCCGGGGTCAGCATCGGTACGAAGCCGGCCTCGGTGGCCTGCGCGATGGCGGCGTTGACCAGCGCGAGCTCCAGCAGCGCGCCGACGCCCGTCAGGTAGTAGAAGCGCGAGCCGGACACCTTGGCGCCGCGCTCGACGTCGATCGCGCCGAGCAGTTCGCCGATCTCCAGGTGGTCCTTGGGCTCGAAGCCCTCGGCGCCGAAGTCGCGGATCGTGCCGTGCGTCTCCAGGACCGTGAAGTCCTCCTCGCCGCCGACGGGGACGTCGGGGTGGACGAGGTTGCCCAGCTTCAGGAGCAGCGCCTGGGTCTCTTCCTTGGCCTCGTCCTGGGCGGCGTCGGCGGCCTTGACGGCGGCGGAGAGCTCGCCGGCCTTCTTCAGCAGCTCGGCCTTCTCGTCGCCGGTGGCCTTGGGGATGAGCTTGCCGAGCGACTTCTGCTCGGCACGCAGCTCGTCGAAGCGGACGCTGGAGGTCCTGCGCCGCTCGTCGGCGGAGAGGAGTGCGTCGACGAGCTCGACGTCCTCTCCACGGGCGCGCTGGGACGCGCGCACACGGTCGGGGTCCTCACGGAGCAGGCGAAGGTCAATCACCCCACCAGGCTACCGGGGCCGGACCGGGGCGCTCGACGCGATATTCCGCTGCGGGGCAATTTGTCCGCTTTAGAGTTGTTTATGTGGTGTTCTGGGAAGGCGGGGAATTGCGGGAAAGAATTCCTGCGGAGTGCCGCTCGTGAGTGCTGTTCGTTGCTGTCGGAAGAGTGGCGCAGAGGTGTTCCGGGGGTGTTCCGGCAGTGTTCCAGGGGTGTCCGCGACGCGTCGGGCAGGTGTCCCGGAGCGGTGACCGACCCTGCGTGAGCGGGGAGTTGGCGGACTGTGCACAGGTACTTGTCCACAGCTACGGGCGGCTCCCAAAAGTTATCCACAGGCTGTGCGTTGTCGCTGTGGAAGTAGGAAAGCGTGGCCCCGTTTCCTGAATCCCGGGCGAAGAAATCCTTGCTGAAACCCCGTTCGGGTACTCTTTCGTGTGGGATTTCCTCGCCCTAAAGGATTGTTCCTGGGAATTATGCTGACGGGCCCCGCAGTGGGCGGCTGTGAGTGCCTGTGGACGGGTGTGGGGTCGGTAGGGCGATTTGTCGACTGTGCGACGCCCCGGAATCGACTTGTCCCCAGGTCGAGAACGGGGCCTGTGGATAACTCTGTGGACAGGGTTGTGGGAAACCTGTGGACCACTGCGACGGGCCGGGTCAGGCCCGCCCGTCCAGGCACCGGGTCAGCCAGTCGGACGCCTCCAGGAAGGCGTCGTCGGCGGTCTCCGGACGGACCTCGGGGACGACCTCGTCCGCGCGCGGGTACGAGCCGAGGAAGCGCACGTCCCGGCAGATCCGCTTCAGCCCCATCAGCACCTCGCCCACCCGGCGGTCGGTGATGTGCCCCTCGCAGTCCACGGAGAAGCAGTACTGACCGATGCCGTCGCCGGTCGGCCGGGACTCGATCCGCATCATGCTGACGCCCCGGCCGGCGAACTCCTGGAGCAGCTCCAGCAGCGCACCGGGGTGGTTCTCGCGCAGCCACAGCACGACCGAGGTCTTGTCGGCGCCCGTACGGGCCGCCGGCCGCGCGGGCCTGCCCGCCAGGACGAACCGGGTCGCCGCGTTCTGCGCGTCGTGGATGTCGGTGACCAGCGGCTCCAGGCCGTACGTGGCGGCCGCGAACTCGCCGGCGAACGCCGCGTCGTACCGGCCCTCCTGCACCAGCCGCGCGCCGTCCGCGTTGGACGCCGCCGACTCCCACGCCGCCTCCGGCAGATGCGTGCCGAGCCACTTGCGCACCTGCGCCTGGGCCGCGGGGTGGCCGGTCACCGTCTTCACGTCCGAGAGCTTCGTACCGGGCCGGGCCAGCAGCGCGAAGGCGATCGGCAGCAGCACCTCGCGGTAGATCATCAGGTGCTCGCCGGCGGCCAGTTCGTCGAGGGTGGTGGTGATGCCGCCCTCGACGGAGTTCTCGATCGGCACCAGCGCGCCGGCCGCCTCGCCCGCGCGGACGGCGTCCAGCGCGGTGGGCACGGACACCATCGGCACCAGCTCGCGCGTCGCCGCCTCGGGCAGTGTGCGCAGGGCGGCCTCCGTGAAGGTGCCCGCGGGTCCGAGGTACGTGTAGCGGCTGGCCGACATCCGGTCACTCCTTCTCCGGGCTTCGCTGCTGTCCCGGGGGCTGGGGAACCTTTACCGTACTCGCCCGCGCGAGGCCGCCCGCCCGCACCGATGCGCCGCCCGCCACCCACAGCGACCGATCGAGCTCTCACCCCTCCAGCAGCGCCTGCCCCGCGTACCCCGACGGCTCCAGCGCCGGTACCGCGTACAGCCCGCTCGCCTCGTGCCGGAGGAACGGCGAGAGCGCGTCCCCCCTGTCCAGCTTCCGCTGGATCTGGGTGAAGGCGCGCAGCGGGTCGGCCTGCCAGCAGATGAAGAGCAGCCCGGCGTCCGGGGCGCCGTCGTCGCGGAAGCCGTCGTGGTACGAGAACGGGCGGCGCAGCAGCGCGGCCCCCTGGTTGGACTCGGGCGCGGCGATGCGGGCGTGCGCGTCGGCCGGGATGACGGGGAGGCCGTCGGGCCCGGTCCTGGTCAGATTCATCGGGGTGTGCTCGTCGCCGCCGGTCAGCGGCGCGCCGTCGGACTTGCGGCGGCCGATGACCTTCTCCTGCTCGGCCCGGGACTTCTTCTCCCAGTCGTCCAGCAGCATCCGGATGCGGCGCACGACCACGTACGAACCGCCGCGCATCCACTGCTGGTCCGTGTCGCGCCCCACGAAGATCCGCTCGTCGAAGTCCTGGTCCGACGGCTTGGGGTTGTTCGTGCCGTCGACCTGGCCCATGAGGTTGCGCGTGGTCATCGGGTGCGCCGTGGCGCCGGGGCTGCGGTTGAAGCCGTTCATCTGCCAGCGCAGCCGCACGGTGTCGCCGGCCTCCTTCTGGAGCGTACGCAGCGCGTGGAAGGCGACCAGTGCGTCGTTGGCGCCGATCTGGACCCACAGGTCGCCGTTGCTGCGCTTCGGGTCGATCGCGTCGGCCGAGAAGTGCGGCAGCGGGTCGAGCTGGAGCGGGCGGCGGGCGCTCAGCCCGGTACGGCCGAAGAAGCTGTGGCCGAAGCCGAAGGTGACGCTGAGGGAGGCGGGGCCCGCGTCCAGCGCCACGCCGGTGTCGTCGGCGGGCACCTTCCCGGCCATCAGCTGCTCGGCCAGCGCCGACCAGCGGCGCATCAGGGCGGCCGCGGCCTTGCGCCCGGCGCCGGGCGCGAGGTCGAAGGCGACGAGGTGGCCACTGGCCTGCACCGGGGTGGTGATGCCGGCCTGGGGCGTACGGCGGTCGGTGCGGAAGGCGACCTCGGTGGCGCCGAGCGTACTGAGCGCGGGCGCGTCGTCCTGGGCCGCGGAGACGCCGAACGCGCCGCCCGCGCCGCCGACGACGAGCCCGGCCGCGCCGGCCGCCCCGACGGTGCCGAGGAGCCGGCGGCGGGAGAGCGCGACGTTCGGCTCGGCCTCGGCGTCCTTGAGTTCCTTGGTGGTGTTCTCGGTCATCGGCTGATCTTCACGTTCCTGGTCTCGGTCACCTGATCGATGTCGGAGGTGCGGACTACAAGGGAGAGCTGCCAGGTGCCGGCCGCCGGCAGCTGGACACCCTCTGCGGTCCAGTGTCCGGTGCCGGTGCGCTTCAGTGCGGCAGGGAGCGGGCCGAGGTCCTTGGCCTTGGAGGTGAAGGACACCCGTACCTCGGGGACGTCCCGCGCGGCGCCGTCCGGACCGGAGATCCGCAGGTGCAGATCGTTGGGCTGGCCGCTGCGCGCCGGGTCGAGGTCGAGCCGCGCGGTGCCCTTGCCCTTCGGGCCCAGCGTGTCGAACGGGATGGTCACGGAGACGGGCCGGGCGGCCTCGGCGAACTGGCCCGAGTCCTGCACCGCCTGCTCCGTACGGGCCGGTTCCGTGGTGGTCAGGACGGTGGTCACGGCCAGCAGGACGACGGCGACACAGCTCTCGGCGAGGACGGAGCGGCGCAGCCCGTACCGCACCGGATCGGCGTCCCGGACACGCTTGCGCCGCGCGTCGGCGACGGCGGCCCGCTGCCGGGCGAGCTGCGCGGCGCGCTCGGGGGAGCGCGCCGCGTCGGCCGTTCCCTCCGTGGCCGCGTCGGCCGTTCCCTCGGTGGCCGTGTCGGCCGTCTCCTCGACGGCCGCCGACGCCACCGGTACGGGTTCGGGCTCGGGCGCGCCCTCCTGGGCGTTCCCCTGGGCGTCCCCCTGGGCCGGGAGCGCGGCAGCGGCCGGCTCGCCCAGCCGCCCCGTCCACCGCCGCGACACCCACGCGATCCCGACGAGCACGGCGACCAGGCCGACCTTGAGCAGCAGCAACTGCCCGTACGAGGTGTCGGTGAGGGCACGCCAGGACCCGACCTGCCGCCAGGACTGATAGACGCCGGTGGCGACCAGGACGAGTACGGACCCGAAGGCGAGGCGGGAGAAGCGGCGGACGGCCGCACCGTCGACGGCGGCCGGGTCGCGGTAGAGGGAGACCAGCAGGGCGGCCAGGCCGCCGAGCCAGCCGGCCACGGCCAGCAGATGCACGACGTCGACGGGCATCGCGACGGCCGTCTGCAGGCCGGTGGAGGCGTGTTCGGCCATCGCCCAGGTCGCGGCGAGCCCCGCCGCGACGACCGTGCCGCCGACCCCGAGCCCGAAGGCGAGGTCCTTGCGGCGCTTGTCGTCGCCCTCCTCGCCGGCCCGGGCGTACGCGCCGAAGAGCACGGCCATGAAGAGGGCGGCAGCGGCGAGCAGCAGCAGCCGGGAGACCAGCGCCGCGCCGGGCTTGGTTCCCAGTACCGCCTTGAGGCCGCCGAGGTCGAAGGCGTCGGTGAGGTCGCCGGACCCGGTGTACGGGGTGCGCAGCAGGAGCAGCACGATCGTGGCGGCGGTGAGCGTCGCCCAGCCGAGGACGACCAGCCGCTGCACGGGGCGGCTGCGCGCCGCCTCGGGCCGGCAGGCCAGTACGAAGCACGCACCGCCCACGAGCAGCGCGAACGCCGCGTACGCCAGGTACCGCACGATGCCGTACAGCGCGCCGACCAGCCCGCCGCCGGCCTCCTGCTGGGGCAGCACGGCGGCGGACTTGGAGGGCGCGCCGACGGAGAAGGTGAACGCGCCGGAGACCGGGTGGCTGTCGGCGGAGACGGCCTGCCAGGCGACGGTGTAGGTGCCGTCGGGGAGGCCGGGCGGCAGCCCCGTGCCGTACTTGACGGTGGAGCCGCTGCACAGGTCGAGCAGCTTGCCGCGGTCGACGCGCTTGCCCTTGGGGTCCAGTACGCGGATGGAGTCGTCGCCCATCGCGACGCCTTCGGAGAAGGAGAGCGTGACCTGCGTGGGCGCCTGCTGCACCACCGCTCCCTGCGCCGGGGAGCTGCCGGTCAGCGCGGCGTGCGCGGAGGCCGGCGCGGCGCCGCCCAGGAGCACGCCGAGCAGCGCGGCGGCGAGGACCAGCAGGCGCAGGACGGCGGTCCGGGCCGGGGGCGCGGCGCGGCGGCCGCGGTACGGCACGGCGGGCCGGCCGGCGCGGGGAACGGTGAGCGGCATGGCGGTTCTCCCCCTACTGGTGCCCGGCGTGCTGCGGGTCGTAGTTGGTGGCCTTGACGGGCAGTACGGCCTTGATCGGCTTCGCCTTGCCGAAGTGCAGCTCGACGGAGACCTTGTCGCCGTTCTCGGGCTTCTTCTTCAGTGCCATGAACATCAGGTGGTTGCCGCCGCGGGAGAGCTTCAGCTCGCCGTGCGCGGGGATGGCCAGGGAGTCGACCTGCTCCATCTTGGCGCCTGCGGTGCGGTGCAGGGTCACTTCGTCGGACAGGTCGCTGGTGACGGAGGTCAGCTTGTCGGCGGTGTCCCCGGAGTTCTTGATGACGAGGAAGCCGCCGGCCATGTCGTTCATGACGGGCTGCGGCATGTACGCGCCGGAGACCTTCAGCCGGGGCGCGCTGTCCCCGCCGCATCCGGCGAGGGCGAGGCCGGCGGTGGCGACGAGCGCGGCGGCGAGTGCGGTACGGCGGTTCACGGGTTCTGCCCCTTGATGATCTTGGGAAGGGCGTGCGCGTAGTCCTCGGCGCCCGCGTCCTTCATGCCCAGCCAGTGGATCCTGTCGTCCTTCGGGGACGCCAGCAGGACCTGCAGCCCGTGGTCGACGAGAATGTCGCCGTTCTTCTTCTTTTCCGGCTTGGAGATGCCGACGTTGACGGACGAGGCGGCGCCCTGGATGGTGGCGAAGTCGCCGGTCAGGCCGACGATGTCGGCACCGAAGCCGTTCAGCCAGGACTTCAGCCGCTCCGGGGTGTCCCGCTTCGGGTCGGTCGTGACGAAGACGATCCGCAGCTTCTTCTGCTCCGCCTCGGGCAGCTGCTTGCGCGCCACGTCGATGTTGCCCATGACGGCCGGGCAGGCGTCGGGGCAGTGGGTGTAGCCGAAGTAGATCAGCGTCGGCCGCCCCTTGGTCTCCTTGATCAGGTCGTACTTCTTGCCGTCGGTGTCCGTGAGGACGAGGTCCGGCTTCTCCATCGCGTCGTCGAGCGTGACGATCGGCTTCGACTGGGCGCCGGAGACGCTGGCGGCGGGGGCGCCTTCGTCACCGCCGCTGTCGCTGCCGCAGGCCGTGAGGGTGAGGGCCGCGACCGCCACGAGGGCGGCGGCGGCGAGCTTGGGTGTTCTGCGCATTGCTCAGTGATATCCCGTATGTCCGTGGTGGGTGCCGACCGGGGCGCACCGCCCGGGGTGCTCCGGGCTCGCCGGGGCGTACCCGGGCTCGCCGGTGCGGGCGGTGCGCCGTGCGTCAGGTGGTGCGGCGCCGGCCGTTCAGGTACGGCCGGTTCAGGTGGTGCGGCCGGTCAGGTGCTGCGGCCGGTTCAGGCGGTGCGGCGGCGGCCGGCGAAGATGCCGAAGCCGACACCGATGACGCCGACCACGATGCCGATCACGCCCAGCACGCGGGCGGTGTTGTCGGTGCCGCCGGCGGCGGCGGTCGTGCTGCTCTTCCCGGCGTCCGCGCCGTTCTTGGCGTCCTTGCCGTCCTTGGCGCCCGCGGTGTCCGTACCGCCACCCTGCTCGGCGGCGCCCGCGTCGACGAGCTTCAGGACCGGCGCGGGGTTCTCGGGCTCCGGCGCGCCCTCCTTCGCGGGCTCGATCCAGCGCACGACCTCCTTGTCGTCGTACGTCTGCAGCGCCTTGAAGACGAGCTGGTCGGCGTCCTCGGGGAGGGCGCCGACGGAGACCGGGAACTGCTGGAACTGGCCGGGCTCGATCTTGCCGCCGGTCCAGGTGATCTTGGTGACGGCCTCCGTGAGCTTCTCGCCGTGCGTCTCGATCGGCTTGTCGAGCTTGGTCTTGGTGACCTTCACGTCCCAGCCGGGCACCGGCTGCGGCATCGCGGACGCCAGCGGGTGGTCGGCGGGCAGGTCGACCTCCAGCTTCACGGTCGAGGCGTCGTCCTTCTCATTGGGGACCTTGAAGTTCACGGTCGCGTAGTCGCCCTTGGCGGCCTGTCCCGGCTGGATGGTGACGTGCGCGAACGCGGGGCCGGCGACCAGCAGGACAGCGCCCGCGGCGGCACCGCCCACGAGGGGGAGGCGGTGCAGCACGGTACGTCGGCGGGAGGGCGCGGCAGGCGCGTTGTCGGGCACGGTGGTGTTCGACATGGTGAGGGAGCTCCTCAAGGCAGGAGGTACAAGGGTTGACGGTCGGCGCGCATGCGGCGACGGCACGTCAGCCCGCCCCGGAACGCGTCCGGAGCCCCGTCCTGCGGGGTGTACGAGAGCTGCGCGTGTCGTCAGGCCGCGAGGGCGAAGTGGGGCGGTCCCCGCCTGACGACACTGTGCTGGAGCGCGAGCTCTTCGGGTCCGGCTTTGTCATGCCCGTACGAAGCGGAAGCGCGCGGCGTAGGGTTCGCGGCGCCCAGCAGCCCGGCGCACAGCGCGCGCACGAGGCGCAGCGCGGTACGCAGCGCGCCCAGCAACGCGGCCGTCGCGGCCTCCCGCGCGGCAGGCGCGGACAGCCGTACCAGCCGCCACAGCGCGGCCTCGCCGCGGCGCAGCAGCCAGCCGGCGGCCAGCGCCGCGAGCAGGTGCCCGAGCAGCATGGGCAGCGAGGGCAGCAGCCCGGCGAGGGAACCGAAGTCGAAGTGGTGCACGGCGGCGGACAGTCCGGAGTGGGCACCGGAGCCGGCGCCGCTAGCCGTAGCACCGTGCCCGGCCATGTCATGTCCGGCCGCGGCGTGCGCCGCGTGGGTGGCCGCGGCGGGGCCGATCCCGGCCCCGGCGAGCATCTGCCGCGCCTGCGCGGCGTCCAGCCGCCCGGTGCCGAACCCGCAGGTCATCTGGCGGGCGAGCCCGATCGCCGCGTGGTCGCTCAGGCCGCGTACGCCGTCGGCCGGCAGCTGTACGGCCATGCCGCGCTGTCCGGCCATGAAGAGCGCGTGCAGCGCGAGCTGTCCGAAGGCGAGGGCGACGGCGATGCCCGGCAGCGTGCGTTCGCGGCCGGCGAGGGGGGCTGCGACGGCCAGTACACCGACGCAGCCCGCGCCCAGCGTCCACAGCGGGACGGTGGCGCAGGAGCCGATCATGTGTCCCGCGGCGGCCAGCGCGACGCAGGCCGCGGTGAACACCGCGGCCCTGAGCAACCGCAGATCGGCCGCGGCGCGCCCCTCGGGAGTATGCATGGCGTCCGCCATCATCCCACTGCGCGTACCGGACGCCTACGGCAGGGCGGGCGGTCCCGGACAGCAGATACCGGGCGGGGTATGAGGGATCAGGTACCCGGCGGGGTATAGGGAAAGAGAGGCAAAGAGAGCGCGCGCGGCCGTCCAGAGGCCGTAGCCGCTTCCGGACATTCCGGCGGCCCGCCGGGTGGACGATCCGGCGGTGGCTACGGGCATCCAGACGGCGATGCCGCCCACGTATTCGAGCGGGTGTTCCCGACCGGCCACCCGCCGACAATCAGTAGAAAGTTGCAAACGGTCGTAGACGGACAGTAAGCGGTTTCAAACGGTCATCCGATGCGGGGTGCACATGCCCCGTGACCAGGGCGGTCGGCACGGCGGCGGCCCGTGTGCCCGGAGAACCCGCGGGAGATCGGCTGGAGTCCGGCTACCGCAATTGCAGGGGCGCGCGCAGGGGCGCGCCCACGGGCCTTTTACACCGGTACGCTCAATGGCCGCGTCCGCCGAATGGGCGGAGTCACGTCAAACCCACGCTTACCGACCATGGAGCGCGGCAATACGTATCGATATGTCGAGCCGCGGCCAGGAGGCTGGAGCGATGAGCATCTGGTGGTCCCTCCATCTTCGGCGGGAGGCAGCGAGCGTGCCGCTCGCGCGCCGGCTGCTGCTGGGGACGATGGAGACCGCGGGCGTCGACCCGGACGTCTGTTACGACCTTTCGCTCGCCCTCTCCGAAGCCTGCGCGAACGCGGTCGAGCACGGGGACGGCGCCGCCGAGGAGTACCGCGTCACGGCCTTCATCGACGGCGACACATGCCGCATCGAGGTGACGGACTCCGGCCCGGGATTCCAGGACCGGCCCACGGGCCCCGGGCCCCGCGACCGTTCGCCGCGGACGGAGCCCGCAGTGACCCGCCGCCACACCCCCGCCCCCGCCCAGGCCGAGCACGGACGGGGGCTCTTCTTGATCGAGGCCCTCACCGACCAGGTCCGGTACCGCAACCGGACGGGGCGCCGGGGCGCGGTGGTCAGCTTCGACAAGATCCTGAAGTGGCGCGAGGGCGCGCTGCTGCAGATGCCGTGACGTTTCGCCGGGCGCGGTGACGGCAGCCGCACGCGGCTTGCCGTAAAGCCCGTGAAGCCCTGACCAGGCATCCCGCAGTGATCTACGCTGAACTCCCGGGTACGGGGCGGGGGATGAACTCCCGCGTACGGGGCGGGGGGATGAACTCCCGCGTACACAACGGGAGCCGAACTCCCGTTCCGTGCAAGGCGGGAGGGGGAAACGGGTGAACGGCGAGCATCCCGTGGGCGGCGGCAACGACGTCCGGGCCATGGGCCAGGGCCGGGTCTACCAGGCGTCCGGCGACCAGCACATCATCGAGCACCACCACCATGGCTCCGAGGGCGGCGGTCCCGGCGGCGGGGGTGCGTGGTCCGGTCTGGACTCGGTCCGCTGGCCCTCCGTGGGCCGCGCGCCCACCGTGCTGCGCGACCGCACCGAACTGATGGACCGCCTGCGGTCCGCGGTCGGCTCCGACGCGGGTGGCCAGGTCTATGTCCTGCACGGCCTCGGCGGCTGCGGCAAGACGGCCGTCGCGTACACCCTCTTCCAGTACGCGACGTCCGAGGCGGGCCGCGTCGGCCTCTGGGTGAACGCCTCCGACACGGCGTCCCTCCGCGCGGGCATGCTCGCGGTGGCCGCGGACCGCGGCGCGGGCGACGGCGAACTGACGGCGGCCCGCAGCGGTCTGCGCGCGGCAGCCGACCTGGTCTGGGACCACCTCGACCGCTCCGACCGCCCATGGCTCCTGGTCCTCGACAACGCGGACGACCCCGCGGTCCTCCGCGACGGCGGCTGGCTCCGCACAAGCCCCCGCGGCACGGTCCTGGTCACCACCCGCCAGGCGGCCCGCCACTGGTGGCCGGGCGCGGAGCTGCTGCAACTGGGCGTACTGCCACGGGAGGACGCGGCACGGGTCCTGTGCGATCTGGCACCGGAGGCGGGCACGCTGGAAGAGGCCGAGGCCGTCGCCGAACGCCTCGGCCGGCTCCCTCTGGCCCTCACCCTGGCAGGCGGCTTCCTCGCCCACCAGGTCATCGACCCCTGGACGATGGCCCAGTACGGCCGCAATCTGGACGGCGGCGAGGGCGTGGACCCGATAGAGCTGCTGGACCAGGGGGCCGAGGCCGGGGGCGGTGACTCGCGTCATCTGGTGAGCAGCACCTGGCAGTTCTCCCTCAACGCCCTGGTGAGACAGGGTCTCCCCGAAGCCGTCACCCTGCTCCGGCTCCTGTCGTGCTGGGCGGGCGACCCGCTGCCCCTGTCCCTGCTGTCCGGGATCGACATGGGGGACGAACTCCCGGCGCGCCGCGTCGAGCTTGCCCTTCGGGGGCTGCTCGATCAGTCGCTGTCGGAGCTCGTTCCCGGGACGCTGCGCTGTCTTCGTAGCCATGGGGTGCTGCTCGACAGTGTGTGGCGGGACACGGCTCCCGGGCAGCGAGAAGAGCTGGCCGTAGCGGCAGCCCGGCAGCTGCTCGCGGTGCTTCCGGAGGCACCGCAGCGCGGCGATGTCGATCCCCGTACGAGCCTGCTCGCACCGCATGCGCTGGGATTGCTCCGACGGGTCGTCGGACAGCCCGGTGTGGGGCGCTCGACCGTGCAGACGGTCGCCGAGTCGTTGTTGCGCCTGGTGGTGGCCTTGCACCGGGCCGGCGACTACGCCCCCGCGCTGACCGTGGCGCAGACCGCGGTAGAGCTGGGGGCACTGCGGCTGGGCAGGGACGACCCCGCGGTCCTGCGGCTCCGGCAGCGCGTGGGGCGGGCCTTGTTCCGGCTCGGCAGGTTCGAAGAGGCGGAAACGGTGCACCGCGAGGCACTGGCGGATTGCGAGCGCCAAGGGCTCGATGCGGAGGTCTGGGAAAGCTGTCTCGGACTGTCGCGAGTCCTGTGCCAGAAGGGCGAACTGTCCGAGGGGGACGCATTGGTGCGGCGCGCCGTGGAGGGCCGTACAGCAGCACTCGGCCCGGACCACGCCTTGACACTCCGGGCAAGAACGGACCTGATCGAGATCCACGACGACACGCGGCTGGAGCAGGACACGAGAGCAGGAGCGGAACTGGTCGTGGACTGTGAACGAGCCTTCGGGCCACGTCACCAGATCACCCTGTTCGCGAAGCAGAGTTACGCACTCGTCCTGTTCTTCGCTGGGAGGGCGGCCGATGCCCTCCCGCTCGCCCGTGAGGTGTTCGCCGCGTACGAGAGCTCCTTCGAGCCGACGTACCAGATCACGCTGTCGGCCAGGACCCTCCTGGCCAGGGTCCTCGCCGCGCTCGGCGAACGAGCCGAGGCGATCGAGCAGGCGCAGGCGGTGGTCGAGGGACAGGCACGCTCGCTCGGTCCTCTGCACCCCTGGACGTTGGAGTCGGGCGAGCGGCTTGCGCAGTTCAGGACCATGTAACGCGCAAGCGCCCCAGGCGCGCCCCCATGCCGAGTCCCCCGTGCTCGGCGTCCCCCGGTGGGCGCGCCTCAGGGCGCAGCCGCTAACGCGAGGTGACTCGCGTTAGAGGTCTGGACAATACTTGTTGTGATCGATCGCTGGCAATCCGGAGTGCCTTCATGAGCACAGCGCAGCACCCCCCGGGCCGGTCCCGCCCCGGGGGCCGCACCGCACGTACGCGTACCGCCGTGCTCGCCGCCGTCTTCGACGAGCTGGGGGACAAGGGGTTCGCCGCGCTGTCGATGGAGCGCGTCGCGCAGCGGTCGGGCGTGCACCAGGCGACGATCTACCGGCGCTGGCGCACCGTGGAGGGCCTGGTCTGCGCGCTGCTGACCGAGCGCAGCGGGAGCAACCCGGTGCCCGACACCGGCTCGCTCTGCGGCGACCTGCGCGCGCTGGCCCGCGGCATCGCCGAGTTCTACGAGGACGCGCGCAACCGGGCGATGATCGAAGCGGT
Source organism: Streptomyces sp. NPDC026301 (assembly GCF_055567935.1). Classification (NCBI taxonomy): domain Bacteria; kingdom Bacillati; phylum Actinomycetota; class Actinomycetes; order Kitasatosporales; family Streptomycetaceae; genus Streptomyces; species Streptomyces sp. NPDC026301. Next base: position 265,884 of record NZ_JBVHPN010000002.1, read on the forward strand.
GGTCTCCGCCGCGGCCCGCGACCCGCGGGCGGAGGAAACGCTGCGGAAGTTCTTCGACGACCGGCTGGGCGTGGCGGGCGTCCTGGCGCGGCGCGCGGTGGACCGCGGTGAGCTGCCGCCCGGTACGGACGCGGAGGCGGTCGTCGGCGCCCTCGGCGCGCCGTTCTACTACCGGATGCTGATCGTGCGCCGGCCGGTGGACCTGGAGCTCGTGGAGTCGGCCACGCTCGCGACATACGCGGCGGCCAAGGCGGGCGCGTACGTCCGTACCGGAGAAGCGCAGGCCCGGGCGCAAGTACAAGCACAACGGGTGGGCGTTCCTGGGAACGCCCACCCGTAAGTGCGTCAGCCGACTGCCTGCCGGCCGTCGGCGCGGATCAGCCCTTCACGCGCGCCACCGAAGGTCAGCCCTTCACGCGCGCCATCCACGCCTCGACCTCGTCCGAGCGGCGCGGGAGGGCCGCCGAAAGGTTTCGGTTGCCGTCCGCGGTGACGAGGATGTCGTCCTCGATGCGGATGCCGATACCGCGGTACTCCTCCGGCACGGTCAGGTCGTCGGCCTGGAAGTACAGCCCCGGCTCGACGGTCAGGACCATGCCCGGCTCCAGCGTGCCGTTCACGTACGCCTCGGTGCGCGCTGCCGCGCAGTCGTGGACGTCCAGGCCGAGCATGTGGCCCGTGCCGTGCAGGGTCCAGCGGCGCTGCAGGCCCAGCTCCAGTACGCGCTCGACCGGGCCCTCGACCAGGCCCCACGCCACGAGGTGCTCGGTGAGCACGCGCTGCGCGGCGTCGTGGAAGTCGCGGAAGCCCGCGCCCGGCTTCACCGCCGCGATGCCCGCCTCCTGCGCCGCGTACACCGCGTCGTAGATCTTGCGCTGGAGGTCCGAGTAACGGCCGTTGATCGGCAGCGTGCGGGTGACGTCCGCGGTGTAGAGGGACGTCGTCTCCACACCGGCGTCGAGCAGGAGCAGGTCGCCGGAGCGGACCTCGCCGTTGTTGCGTACCCAGTGCAGGGTGCAGGCGTGCGGGCCCGCGGCGCAGATCGAGCCGTAGCCGACGTCGTTGCCCTCGACGCGGGCGCGGAGGAAGAACGTTCCCTCGATGTAGCGTTCGCTGGTCGCCTCGGCCTTGTCCAGGACCTTCACGACGTCCTCGAAGCCGCGGACCGTGGAGTCGACGGCCTTCTGCAGCTCGCCGATCTCGAAGTCGTCCTTGATCACGCGGGCTTCGGAGAGGTACACGCGCAGCTCTTCGTCGCGCTCGGCGGTGACCTTGTCGGTCAGCGCCGCCTCGATGCCGGCGTCGTGACCGCGCACGACGCGGACCGGACCGGTGGCCTCCTTGAGCGCGTCGGCCAGCTCCCGCACGTCCTTGCAGGGCATGCCGTACAGCAGCTCGGCCTCGGTGAGGCTGTGCCGGCGGCCGACCCACAGCTCGCCCATGCCGTTCAGCCAGAACTCGCCGTTCTCGCGGTCGGAGCGGGGCAGGCGGTACAGCGTCGCGTCGTGCCCGTCCGCTCCGTCCGCTCCGTCCGCGCCGTCGGCTGCGTCCGCTCCGTCCGTACGCGGCTCCAGGACGAGGACGCTGTCGTCGGTCTGGTCACCGGTGAGGTAGACGTACTCGGTCGCGGCACGGAAGTCGTACTCGGTGTCGTTGGAGCGCGTCTTGAGATTGCCCGCGGGGATCACCAGGCGCTCGCCGGGGAACCGGCGGGAGAGCGCGGCGCGCCGCTCGGCGGCGTTCGCGGCCTGCTCGATGGGCTTGAGGTCGCGCAGTTCCGTGTCGGCCCAGCCGGACTTCATGTTCTCGGCGAGCTCGTCGGAAACGCCCGGGTAAAGGCCGTTCTTGCGCTGCTTGATCGGCTGCTCGTCCTCGTCCGGGGTTTCCGGAGTGAGCTCGTCGGCCACGGTGCCTCCTCGTCATTATGGGACGCATTCCATCGTATGTGCGGAAGGAAGGCGGTCCAGAGGCGGGAAGCTGTGACCTGTCAGGCACTCCGGCCCGGGGCCGGGTGACCTCCGGCCCGGCGCGTGCCTACGGGGGCGGGGCCTCGGCCCGGCGCGTGCCTGCCTACGGGGCCAGGCCTCGGTCCGGCGGCGCGCCCACAGGGGCCGGCAGCGCGCCCACAGGGCCCGGACCTCGCCCCGCCCACCTGCCCACCGGCTCACCCCTCGAAGCGGACCGCCAGCAGTACCACGTCCTCCGGCGAGCTCTCGTCCGTCAGCCCCTGGGGCAGCAGCGCGCGGACGAGGTGGTCGACGAGGGCCTCCGGGTCCTGGCGTACGGATTTGGGCAGGGCGGCCGCCGCGGCGTGCAGCCGGGAGAAGGCGCGGTCCACCGGCTCCCCGGTGCGGTGCAGCAGCCCGTCGCTGTACAGGAGAAGGGTTTCTCCGGGGAGCGGTTCGAACTCCACGCTCGGCGCCTCCCAGCACGCGAGCATGCCCAGCGGCGCGGACAGCGAGGTCTCCACGAACTCCGTGCGGTGCTCGCCGATGATCAGCGGCGGGCAGTGGCCCGCCCCGGCCAGCACGATCTTGTGGGCCGGCGGCCCGCCGAGCGGGTCGGCCACCGGCGGCTCGGCGAACGCGAACAGCGCCGTCGCGCTGCGCGCCGGCTCGGTCAGCCGCAGCAGCAGTTCGAGGTCGGAGAGGACCGCGACCGGGTCCTCGCCCTCCATGACCGCGTACGCGCGCAGCGAGGCCCGCAGCCGCCCCATGGCGGCGACCGCGCTCGGCCCGGAGCCGGTGACGGAGCCGACGGACAGGCTCAGCGCGCCGTCCGGGAGCGGCAGCGCGTCGTACCAGTCGCCGCCGCCGTACGGCCCGGCGGCGTGCCGTACGGCGAGCCGCACGCCGGGCGCCCGCGGCAGCCGGGCGGGCAGCAGCTCGGCGCGCAGGGTCTGCTCGGCGTGGCGCCGGCGGTGCAGTTCGATGAGGCGGGAGACGTGCCGGGTGGCGTAGGCGCGGTACAGGCCGAGCAGGCGGCGCCCGCGCTCGCTGGGCTCGGCGGGCTCGTCGTAGAGCCAGACCACGGCCCCGAGGGGACGGCCGGCTCGCTCGGTCCCTTGGGGGCCGTCGGCCGGCGGGTCGGTGATCAGCGGTACCGCGTAGCTCGCCGCATACCCGAGGCGGGCGGCGACCTCGCGCAACCGGGGGTCGAGGCCGGGCTCGCCGGCGAGGTCGGGCTGCGCGAGCTCGGCGGGGACACCGGTACTCCCACCGGTACTCCCACCGGGCGGCGGCTGCCCGGCGACGTCCGCGCCCGCTTCCGCGCCCGCGCCCGGACCCGCTTCCGTGCCCGCGCACGCGCCCGCTTCCGCGCCCCCACTCCCGTCCCTGCCTCCGCCCCCCTCCGGAGCCGTCCGCAGCCCGTCCAGGATGCGGCCCAGCGGCATCGCGCGGCGCGGGACGGTCTCGAGGTGGCCGATGTCCGCGGGGCCGAGGCCCAGGCCGACGGTGGTCTCGGGGCCGAGGCCGTCGGGCGGTTCGAGGGTGACCAGGCCGCGGCGGGCGCCGACGAGGGCGGCACCGGCCCGCAGCAGTTCGTGGAGCGCCGCCTCCAGGGTGTCCGTACGGGCCAGCCGACCGGTGAGGTCGTGGAGGGCGGTGAGGTCGGAGGCACGGGCGGCCAGCCGCTCATGGGCGGCGGCGAGTTGAGCGAACGGACGGGTCTCCGGGGTGGCGGGGGCCGCAGTGTGCGCCGGGGCCGGAAGAGTGGGTTCGATTCCGGCCACTTTCGGGACGTGGGGGGTTGTCATGGCCGGCGGCTTACGTCGACCCGGACGTCATCCGAGGTGGAGGCGTCGTCCGGGGAGGTTCGCGGTGGTTTTGTGCGAGCAATTGTCTGATTTGCCCGCCAGATGTTTACGCTCAATAGCATCGCAAACCCCCATGTCATGCTGCTCCGCTATCAATGGGATCCACATGTACACGCACCGTTGTTGCGTGTCCAGCATTGCCCTGGTGAGGATTATGGTGTCAGTGTGGCGAACAGGTTGGCCGAAAAATAGCCCCTGGAAGGTCAATTTGCGGTCGACTGACGGCGATCAACAGCGCGTCATCTCCACCATGGGGGTACGTACTCGGATAGGTGCGGGGCCAGTTGGGGCCGTGCCGGAACTCTCCGAAGGGCGCGGGCGTCTTACGCGGTGACGACCGGGCCGCACCCCCACGTGGCGGGATTGCACCACAGGACAGCAAGCGCCATGCGCGCGCCACCCCCCGCCATGTTCCACGCTCGGCGTACGGCGTGATGCGCTGTCTTGTACGCGCAGTGACGACTGATCCACGTGGTGTGATCCGCGCCCGACGCGGCGGCGCACCGTACAGCGGCATGAACCGGCATGTAGTGCGATGGACATGGCCCTCGGCGTTTACGGAAAGGAACGAGCGCTCATGCGCGAGATCCTCGGAAGGCGACGCAAGTTCCAGTTCCGGCGCGGCGGACGGTCGGCACTGCTCGGCGCGGCGCTCCAGTGCGCCACCGAGTGGGGCTGGCCCGTGCTCCCCGGCGTCGGACTGCGTTCGGGCGGCAAGGCCGCCCGCGGTGCACAGCAGCAGCGGCCCTGCGGCTGCCCCGACCCGGACTGTGCGGTGCCCGGAGCACATCCCTTCGACCCCGGCCTGCTGGCCGCCACGACCGACGCGCGAATGGTGCGCTGGTGGTGGACGAACCGCCCGGACGCGCCGGTCGTACTGGCCACGGGCGGCAAGGCGCCGTGCGCCGTGAGCCTGCCGGCCGTGGCGGGCGCGCGGGCGCTCGCCGAGCTGGACCGTACGGGCGTGGCGGTCGGCCCGGTCGTGGCGACCCCGACCCGCTGGACGCTCCTGGTCGCGCCGTACTCCCTGCCCGAGCTGGGCGAATTGCTGTACGCGCAGGACCTGGTGCCCAGCTCGCTGCGTTTCCACGGAGAGGGCGGCTACATCGTCCTGCCGCCGTCGCAGACCGGCGCGGGCAAGGTGCGCTGGGAGCGCCCGCCGGCCGCGCGTGCCTCGGCAGCGCGCTCCGGCGCACCCTGGCTCCCGGACGTCGCCACGGTGGTGGACGCGCTGGTGGAGGCGAGCGCCGGCGCGCCGGGCGGCGGCAGCAGGCTCGCGTACTGACCGCACTCCCGCTCCCACACCCACACCCCCCACAGAACCGTTTCAGTCGCCCCGGCATCGCCCCCTCGTACCCCGCACGGATGTCACGGCGCGCGGAAGATTCACTCGTACGGGTGTGAGCGAGGCGTCCATTCTCGGGAAACGGGTGCGAGGCCCCCGAGAGGGCGCCCCGTCCTCGATATGTTCGGCCCACCGTCCAGCCGTTCGGGGTGCCCGGCGGCCCTCCACGTGCGTGGCGGAGGCCCACCGGACCTCCCGGAGGCGTATCCAGAGCCCGTGCGCGGTCCCCGGTCACCGGGGCGGCCCGCGCGCTCTCAACCGCAGGTGGGTCCCATGGTTCGCGAGTCGAACGTCCGCATGATCGCGCTCGCGAGCACCATCGCGCTCGCCCTCACCCTGCCGCTGGCCGCCGCCATCGCCGGCCCCTCGGGGCCCGGCGAACCGGCGCCCGGGGCGAAGCCGTCCGCGTCGTCGCAATCCGGCGGCGAGACCGCCGGCCGGCCTGCCGGGCAGGCCACCGCCGGGCGGGCCGCTGAACTGCCGCCGGGCACTCCCCGGGGCTCGGCGCAGGACGCCCCGCTGCCCGGCCGTCACGGGCCCGCGCAGGACGGCGCCCGGCACAGCGCCATGGCGGGGAACGCCGCGGCGCGGGCCGGCGACAAGCCCGATGCCCTGCTGAGGGACCTCGGGCTCGGATTCGGCGGGGGCGCGGGCGACGGCCGCACGGCCCGCTGCGGCCCCGAACTCTCCTCGCCGCACGGCATCCGTGCGCAGACCTGTGTGGTGGCCGAGGACGGCCGCACGAGGGGCGTCCTGTACTACCGCAACACCTCGGGCGTCCCGCTGCGCGCGGTGCTGACCCTGATGCGGCCGGACGGCCGGACCGTACAGACGCACTGCGCGCTGCCGGCGGCGGACGAGCCCGGTACGTGCGCGACGCCGTCCGGGGCGACGGTACGGGGGAGCGCGCCGTACGCGGCGGTCGCGGAGGTCGCGGACGTACAAAGTGATCGGCTGCTGCTGCGGGCGGGGAGCAACTCCGCGCCGCCCGAGGCGGATTCGGCCCGCTGAGCGAGTCCGGTCCGAAGCCGGACCGGGTCCGGACATGGAAGCGCCCGGTCGCTGGCGACGGGGGATGCACCAGCGACCGGGCTCCTAGAACGGTAACAAGAGATCGGCCGTTCGCAAATTCGATCGCGGAATTCCGGACGCTGTTTTACCGGCGGGTACGGCCGGTGTGACCGGAGTCACCGCAAACGTTTCAGGCGCGGTTACTGTCAGCTCAGCGTCACCTGACGGTTGGTGAGCCCGCCGCGCGCCCGGCGCTCGGCCGGCGTGAGGGGCGCGTCCGTGGCGAGCGCCTCCGCCAGCCGCTCGCCGAACTCCGTGGCCGGCTTGGTGATCTCCTCGGCGGTCAGGTCCGTCGGCAGGTCCCAGACCGGTACGACCAGGCCGTGCGCCCGGAACGAACCGACCAGCCGGGTGCCCTCGCCCAGCGAGGAGGCGTCCGCGGCGTGCAGCCGGGCGAGCGCGTCCAGCAGCTGCTCCTCGGGGTGGTCCATCACCCAGCGCAGGTGGTTCTTCTCGCCCGCGTCGCACCAGTACGCGCCCGTGAGGCCGGCCAGGCGGGCGGTGGGGAGGGCGGCCGCGTTGGCCCGCTCCAGGGAAGCGGCGACCTCGCCCGTGGCGTTCTCGGCGTTCTCGATCCAGAACTCGAAGCCGCTGTGCACGGTGGGCTCGAAGGCCGCGTCCCGGTCCAGCAGGTCCTGCAGGCGCGGGCCGTCGGCGGGGGCCCGGCCCGCCGCGACCGGGGTGCCCGGCTCGGCGGCCAGCGCGCGCTGGAGGGTGTCGGCGAGGTCGCGGCTGAGGTCGCCGGACGCGGTGTCGTTCTGCAGGCCGAGCAGTACCGAACCGTCGTCGCGGCGCAGCGCGGGCCAGGCCATCGGCAGTACGGTCGCCAGCGTCACCGAGGGAACGCCCTCGGGCAGGCCGTCCTTCAGGGCCAGCTCGGCGGTGGCGGCCGGCACGAGCTCGCGCAGCGCCACCCAGTCGCACTCGCCCGGCAGGCCCTCGAAGGGGCGCTGCACCAGCTCGGTCACCGCGTGCGCCGCGGCCCGTCCGTGGCATGCCTTGTAACGGCGGCCGGACCCGCAGGGGCAGGGCTCGCGGGCGCCGACGACCGGCACCTCGCCGTCCGTGATCTGCGGGGTGACGGCCTTGGTCTGGGGACGGCGCTTCTTGCCCATGGCGAGGGGTTCTCCTGGTCGTTCCGACGCGTGTCGGCGCGAGCCTAGGGCATGTGCCGCGTCCTGGCCCGGCCTTGGTGTCGGCGCCGACCCGGCCCCGGGACCCGGCGTCGGCCATGGCCCCAGCGTGCCGCGCACGCGCCGCGCGCACGGCGCGCCAAGCGCCGCTCATGCGCGGCGCTACGCCGGCTCGTCCAGATCCGCCAGGGCCTTCGTCAGCTCGGCCGGGAGGCCTGCCGCGAGATCCATACGGGTCGCGAAGGCGTCGTGCAGCGACAGCGTCGCCCACACCGTGACCTCGCCGTGCCCGTCCCGTACGCCCCAGTCCTTGGCGAGCGAGCGGATGATGGCCAGTCCCCGGCCGCCGCGCGCGGTGACCGAGGGAGTGGCTGGAAGTGGTCGGGTCGGGCCACCGCCGTCGGTGACCGAAACGGTCAACTGGCCTCGCGCGTCGATGCGCCAGGCGGCCCGCACCGCATTGCCTTCGCCATCCGGTGAGCCGTCCGCGCATATCGGACGCGCGTGTCTGCAGGAATTGCTGAGCAGTTCGGAAAGAATGAGTACGGCGTCGTCGACGACCGTGTCCTGAACTCCACTTGTCAGCAGCTCATCGCGCATACGCCGCCTGGCCGAGCCCACGCCCGCAGGACCATGGGGTACGGCCATGGTCGACGACGTCGGCACCTCCTGTGCCACCACCAACGCCACCCCCGAGACCTCCTTTGCCCCACGCCACGGGATGAATGCCCCATTGGGATGGACCGGAAACCGGCCAATCCGTGTCCGGTGACGCACTCGGGACGATCAGCCACGGTCTGAATGCGCCGGTGCACTCCCTGTGAACAATGAGCGGCCGACGTGTCCGCTCAGGGATTTCCCGGACCGCCGTTTATCAGTTGTCGTCCCTTACGTCAGATACAGCAGATTCCTCACCTGCTTGGGGCGATTCGTAATGATTGCGTCCACTCCCAGCTCGCGGCAGAGGGCGACATCCGCCTCCTCGTTCACGGTCCACACATGCACCTCGTGCCCCGCGTGGTGCGCCTTGGCCACGTAATCGGGGTGCGCGCGCAGTATCCGGATGCTGGGCCCGGCGATCCGCACCCCCGGAGGCAGCCGTCCTTCCCGGTGCCGGGGGGTGATGAACTGCATGAGGTACACGGCGGGCACGGCCGGGGCCGCGGCCCGTACGCGCTGCAGGGAGCGGGCCGAGAAGCTCATGACGCGGACGGCCGACGGCGTGCCGGACGGCGGCTTGGTGTGCCCGAACCGCTCCAGCAGCTCGACCAGCCGCTCCTCGACCTGGCCGGCCCAGCGCGTCGGGTGCTTGGTCTCGATGGCCAGCTCCACCCGGCGGTCGGCGTCGGCGACCAGCTCCAGCAGCCGCTCCAGGGTCAGTACGGACGTACGCTCGGTATCGCCCGCGGCTTCGTGGTCGCTGCCCTGCTCCGGGTGGCGGCCGTCGGGCGCCTCGCCGGCCGCGTCGTCCTTCCAGGAGCCGAAGTCCAGCGCGGCCAGATCGGACAGCTCCAGGGCGGAGACGGCGCCGCGTCCGTTGGAGGTGCGGTTGATCCGGCGGTCGTGCACGCACACGAGGTGGCCGTCGGCGGTCAGCCGGACGTCGCACTCCAGGGCGTCAGCGCCGTCCTCGATGGCTTTGCGGTACGCGGCCAGCGTGTGTTCCGGGGCGTCCTCGGAGGCCCCGCGGTGTGCGACGACGGAAATGGCGGGCGAGTCGGGGTGGACACCTTGTACCGAGCGCGCAGTGGTCACCGAGTTATCGTGCCATCGCGCGGTGACGGGCCGTCGGGTCGGCACCTGAAGCATTGCCAGGAGATGCGCTGAGCATTACCAGGAGGTGCGCCGCAAATGTCCGGGATAAAGGATGAAGGCAAGGACACAGCCTCGGCTTACGGTGCCCTGACGCCCCGTGGGAAAGGCTTGAACCGGACACTCCCGTATAACGTCACGCCGACATGTCACCGTCAAGCCGATACGCCACGCATCGCTCGAACATGCCGGCCCCGTCATCGGGCCGGAATGGTCAGGAAGCTGAGGAGAGAGCTGTGAGCACCGAGAACGAGGGCGCCGCCGTCCCGCCGGAGGCGGAGCCGCAGGCACCCGCCGGGGCCCAGGGGTCGGCCGCGCCTGCGTCCGGCGCGCAGGCTCCGCACGCGCCCCAGGAGTCGGCCGCGCCTGCCTCCGGCGCGCAGGCTCCGCACACGCCCCGGACCGCACCGCCCCCGCCGGTCTTCGCGCCGGAGGTCGGTTCCGATCCCGCGCCCCGCCAGTCACCGAGCGCCGGCGCGCCGACCGGCGCTCAGCCGCCCGCTCTCACCGGCGCGGACGCCGGCGCGCAGCCGCCGATGGGCGCTGGTGCCCAGCCGCCCGCGAGCGCAGGTGCTCAGCCGCCCGCGGCCCCCGGCCCCGGCCCGCAGGGCGGCCTCGCTCCCGGCCACGGCCCGCAGGGCAGCTCCGCTCCCGGCCCCGGCCCGCAGGGCGGCTCTTCGTCCGGTTCTTCGTCCGGCTCTTCGTCCGGCTCCTCCTCCGGCTGGTCGCAGGACCCGCAGCACACGGCGGCCTTCCCGCCCGTCCCGCCCGGTGGCGGTGCCCCGCACGGCGGTGGCGCCCCGCACGGTGGCGGCGCGGGCGGCTGGGGCGGCCCGCCGCAGCCCCCGTACGGCGGTGGCGGCTGGGGCGCCCCGGCCGGCCCGCCCGCCGACAAGCCGCGCCGCCGCGGCGGCCTGATCGCCGCCGTACTGGTCGCGGCGCTGGTCGCGGGCGGCGTCGGCGGCGGCATCGGCTACTGGGCCGCCGGCCAGGACGACACGGCCTCCACGACCGTCTCGGCCTCCGGCGACCCCCAGGCGCTGAACCGCAAGCCGACCTCGGTCTCCGGCATCGCCCAGCGCGCGCTGCCCAGCGTCGTGACCATAGACGCGCAGGGCGCCGGCGGCGAGGGCGGTACGGGCACCGGCTTCGTGTACGACAAGCAGGGCCACATCCTCACCAACAACCACGTCGTGGCGAGCGCCGCGGACGGCGGCAAGCTGACGGTGACGTTCTCCAACGGCAAGAAGTACGACGCCGAGGTCGTGGGCCGCGCCCAGGGCTACGACGTCGCCGTCATAAAGCTCAAGAACGCCTCCGACGCCAAGCTCAGCCCGCTCCCGCTGGGCAAGTCCGCGAACGTCGCGGTCGGCGACGCGACCATCGCCATCGGCGCCCCCTACGGCCTGTCCGGCACGGTCACCACCGGCATCGTCAGCGCCAAGGACCGCCCGGTGGCGTCCAGCGACGGCGGCGGTACGAACGCCTCGTACATGTCCGCGCTGCAGACGGACGCGTCGATCAACCCCGGCAATTCCGGCGGCCCGCTGATGGACGCCTCCGGCAACGTGATCGGCATCAACTCCGCGATCCAGTCGGCGAGCCAGGGCGGCGGCGGGTTCGGCGGCGAGAGCCAGTCCGGCAGCATCGGCCTGGGCTTCGCCATCCCGATCGACCAGGCCAAGCGGGTCGCCGACGACCTGATCCGTACGGGCAAGCCGGTCTACCCGCAGATCGGCGTGCAGGTCGGCATGCGGGAGTCCAGCGACGGCGCGACGATCGCCGACCGAGGCAACGGCGGCACGGCCGCCGTCACCCGCAACGGCCCGGCCGACAAGGCCGGCCTCAAGCCCGGCGACAAGATCACCAAGCTCGACGACACGGTCATCGACAGCGGCCCGACCCTGATCAGCGAAATCTGGCAACACCGCCCCGGCGACAAGGTAACCCTCACCTACGACCGCAACGGCAAGCAGCACACCACAGAGGTAACCCTCGGCCAACGCGTCGGCGACAGCTGACCCGGCACCGGGCCCGCGCCGGCAACAGCGGATCCCCGCGCCGGGCCCGCGCCGGAACCGCTGATACCCGCGCCCGGCCCCCCCGGAAACCGCTGACGTGCTCGAACAGCACGCCCGCCGACGCCGGCCACCGCGCTCGGACAGCGCACGGAGCGAGCTGACGCGCTACCCTGATCCCCGCGTCACCGTCGGCCGGCCGCCGACAGGTGCCGCGGGGAGGCTTGCCCGAGCGGCCTAAGGGAACAGTCTTGAAAACTGTCGTGGCGGCAACGCCACCGTGGGTTCAAATCCCACAGCCTCCGCCACAGGCCACATAACTGCAGGCCAAAAGGGGTGCCCGAGTCGAACGGGCACCCCTTTCGCGTTGATCTTGTCTCACCTCGTAACGCGTGGATCTCGCTTTGGATCAGGCCGTGTGGACCAGGCGTGGACCAGAATCAACGGTTCGAGCGCGGTGACTCGACTTCCCGCTCGCGTCGGCTGGGCGGAGAGCCACCGCTCACGCAACCTGCTGACCAGCAGGCATCTCCTGCAGCCCAACCGACCCGAAGACCGACAGGCACGCTGGGCTGCCTCCTCTTCGATCACTACCTGACCGGCTCCATCGGTGCCGTACTGAGCGGCGGGTCGCCTGGCGCCAGGGCAGCGGTCCGTCTAGTCCGGGATGTGCGTCGAGGACGGGGCGGTGCCCTCACCGGTCTCCGGGGGCGTGCCGGGCGGCACCGCGCGGGAGCGAGGACGGAGCTTGCGGACGCTCCAGGCGCTGGCGGTAAGGACGAGGGCGGCGCCCAGGCTACCGAGGAACTCGGGCAGGGCAGCACGGAGAAGGTTGTACACGGGCAGGCGACGCGCCACAGGGGCGGGGCCGACCGCGCGTCTGCTCCTTCGCGTACGAGGGGATCGTCGGCACCACGCCCCGACCCGAGGACGCTGGCGGGCGGCCCCCGTAGGCAAGAGGCCGTCTGTGCCAACGAGCAGCATGCCGGACGCGCGACCGCCACGAGGTCGGTTCGGCGTTTTCTCCCCGTCTGGCCCGGACAGTGCGCCAAGGCAAGGACGCTGAGCTCGCGACGAAGCGGGGTTGCAGCTCGCGGGCACTGGCCGCAGGGCGGGAGCGCCTTCCCTGACGCGCGAAGATGGTCTGCAGAAGAGCCCCATGGTGGGGCAGATACAAGGGGGGCGCGTGAGCGAGCGACTGGAGAGCATCTTCGTTCCGGACGATGGCCCGGAAGCGCCGAGTGAGGCCAAGAGCCAGGCGCTGAATTTCGTGTGGACCTGGGCGGAGGAAGTCCTCCGGCAGGTGGAGCGGGTGGAGACGACACGCGGCAGGATGCGGAGCGCCGATCGGATGCACGGGGACGAGCCGGGCATCGACCAGGTCTACCTGGATGGGCTCTTCCGGGAGCTGTGGGCCGCGGAGCACACCCTGTTGTGGGCGGCCTACCAGCTCGAACGCTGGCGAAAGCGGCTTGACCGGGAGCGGGGGCACACCGAGCGGGAGTACGACAGGGCTCTGCAGGCCGCCCGCAACGTCCTGGAGCACCTGGATGCTGCCGACTTCGCCGGCGGACGGGCCGTCGCCCCGCCCTGGGAGCCTCCGCAAAAGCAGCGGAAGCCGCAGGATCCGTACCGGAGCCTGCGCAAGCGTGGCGGTTTGGACCTGGGCATCGCCGACGATGGCGCGTTCTGCGGTATCCCCAGTGCTGAACTGCGCGAGCGCGCGCTCGGTGTCGTCCACTCTGTCGAGGACGATCTCGCGGACGAAGTAGTGGACCATCTCGTTGAACTGCACCGCGGGCGCTGAGGCACTCGGCACAATAGACGGCCTCGGTCCGTACTGACCGGGTCCGTGTAGCGAGAGGGGGTCGGGCTACCGCTCTCCGGCCCGCCCCAAGTTCAGCTCGGGGTAGCTGCGGACGTTCTCGTCGAAGCTGCGGTGCTCGTCGGCGAGGGACGGCACTTTGGGTCAAGGGGGTTCGCCAAACCGACCCGGCACCCCCAACTGCGCTTGCATATCCACGGCTTGACACGAACCCGCCAGCTGCGGCAGGCTCGGTGCCCACAACCGAATACAGGCGCACGAGGTTGAGCTCTAGCTCCCTCAAGCGCGACCCGCCCGAGGTGACGCACCACGAGGTCCCTTGGGCGTAGCAACTAGCACAACAAAGGCAGCACTACCGGGGTCGATAGCACCATCTCAATCCCCCGGGCCCAACGGTTTCATCCCGTGGGCACGCCACCACCGGGGTCGATGCACCTCCGTCCCCCGAGTTCCCACATCCCGCACATAGCTCTGCGCGACCCCGATTGCCCTCCGGCGGCCGGGGCCGTTCTGCTGCCCGCGCAGGGATCACAGGTTCGGCACCGTCGTGGTTGCCGAGCTAACTGTCGCCTGGCTCAAGGTTGCAGCCGTGCGGCCCAATCCGTTCCGCCACTCTGCCCCGCGTCCCCGTCCCGGACGCCCGAAAACGAAGGAGACCGCCCATTCCGCCACCCCCGCCGACCCGTCCCCCTCGCCCTAGCCCGAAAGCAAGTACAAGGCCCCGCTCAGCGGGGCCTTTGCCTTTCCGCGGCGGCTTGCGGGGCTAACCCGCCCCTCCTCCACGGTGCCGTAAGTGCCGCCGGGCCGGGGCTCGCCCAGAGCCTGACCGCAGCAGAACGGAGCACGCACGCGGTCCCGCGCCGCAGCTTGCGGGGCTAACCCCCACACCGGCCACGGTGCACCCACCCGCCCCCAATGGCGCCCACGGGGGCGGTGCCCACTCACCTCTACACCTGAAGGAACAACCACCATGACCGTCAGCCACACCGACCCGTCCCCGAGCCCTGACCCGTCCCCGCGGCCGCCCCGGCGCTGGGCCGTCCTGCTCTGGGCGATGGCCTTCGGCCTGATGCTTGCGGCTGGCCTGCTCGTCCTGAGCCTGTGCGTCCCCACGCTTGCCGGGCCGCTGCAGACGGCCATCGCCGGAACCGCGCTGTACGCCGCTCTCGTCCGGCGCCTCATCCGTCGGCTCCTCCGGTAGCCGACGGCCGCTCTGGCTGGGATGTCTCCTCCCGCCGTGTCGCTACTCGGCGGGAGGAGACAGATAGTCGCGCAGCTCGATGTCGTTGACGGTGATCCCTTTGCGTTCGGCGAGGCGCTGCAGCTGTTCTTCCCGCATGGGAAGGGACGCTTCGCCGTCCAGGAACTCTTCCAGCCATTCACCGGTGTGCCGGTTGTACGGGAGTAGCCTCGTCGCGGCGCTGCTTGCCCAGACCGAGGTTCGATTCACTGAGAAGCCTGTGCCCTCGGCCACTTGGCGAACCCGCGCTTCGCACTGTTCGACGAACTGCTTCGGCGGGTGGTCTGAGCCATTGCTGAAAAAGGCGGAGATGGCCCCGGGCTCCAATCGGTCCCTCTTGGCTGTGATGCCTGCCGCCTGGATCGCGGACAGTGCGCTGTCGAAGAGGTCGGCTGGTCCGTAGAGGATCACGTTCACTACGCCGCGTACGTCTTCCATGGCACAACTCTACGGGCGGCTCAGATCGGGCCTCTGCTCAAGTCGGGCGAGCAACCGCAACCGCTGCTGAGCCTGCACGCTTTCACTGTCTTCCTGAGCGCGGCCGCTGGCGGATCAATCGTGGGCCTCCTGACGTCTGCTCAGACTCACTGCTTGCCGGTGCCGCGGCCGTCGGTGGGGGTAGCTTCTGCTTCGACGTGCCGAGCCTGCACAAGCTCGTCGGTAAGGAGCCACGCGGCCGCGGTACGGCACGACGGGGCCCAGGAAACAGATCCGGGCCCCCGTTGGCCAGCGACGTCATGCGCTCACGTGGTCTGGTCGTCGCAATCGTCGATTCCACCTATCGGGATCGCTCGGTCTCGCGCAGGGCCTGCTCGATCTGTGCGTTGGCCTGGTCACGCTTGCCGTCCAGCACCTTGGCGTAGAAGCGGTAGAGCACAGCCACGCTGTGGCCGGCGCGACGGGCGACTTCGGTGGGGTCGACGCCGGAGGCCAGCCACAGCGAGACTCCTGCGTGCCGGAGTGAGTACGGCACCTTCGCGAGCGGCGTCTTGACATGTTCCTCGGAGAGCGCTGCCTTGCGGGCGTCCTTCCAGACCTCTGCGTACTCCTTGGTGAGCAGAACGCCCCCGCGCGACGCTCGGAACAGTCGGCCGTCCGGGGCGGTTCCGTAGCGCGCCAGGTGACCACGTAGGAGAGCGACGAGCACCGGAGGGATGGGTACGTCCCGAGTCGCCGAGCGGGCCCGCCGCTTCAAGCCGCGCTCCTCGTACGACTTCCCGTCGTCCGTCCACGAAGACCCTGACCGGGGCGAACTGCCGGAGAGCAGCAGAGAGCCCCAGCCGTTTTTCGGCAGCGTGCAGTCGGCCTTCCGGAGGTTCATGGCTTCCGCCGGCCGGGTGGCCGCGTAGTAGCCACAGCCGTAGAACGCCTGCAGGTGCTCACCGCGAGGGCCAAGCGTGCCCACTGCGTCTATCAGGGCCTTGGCCTGGCGTGGATTGGGGACGTACCGCCAGTCGATCTCATCGTCGGTGTCCGGGGGAGTCCAGTCCACGAACTGCAGTGGATTGGTGGGTAGCAGTTTGCGCTCGACCGCGTAGCGCAAAGCGTTGTTGAAGACCATCCGCTTCCGCTTGGTGGTGTTGGCCGCGGCGGTTTTGCCGTCGAGCTTCAGGCTCAGCGCCTCCAGAGCGAGCCGGACAGTGTCGGAGTCCTCCAGCCGAGGCATCGGGAGAGACTTCCTGGCGATCCATTCCAGGGCTACGGCGATAGGCGCCGCTGGCTCACCGCGCTGGTCGGAGAAGTTGAAGGCCCAGCAGGACAGTGCCCGACGGAGGACGGCGGGCTTTGGTGCCCCTTTGGAGTCCACCACCAGCGCAGACGTGACGGTGGCGAGCGCGTCGGCACGTGTGGCGCGACTCTTCGCGGAGGATCGCTTCCACTTCATCTCGGCGTAGTGCCTGGCGTGCTCGTACCAGGTCGGTTGCGGCTCCTGAGCGCGCAGTTCAGACTGCGGCAGTCCGGTCTTCACGTCGAACATCTCGCCGCGCTGAGCTGCGGCCATCAACTGTGCCCGCCTGCCATCGGCGAGCGTCTTGGTCCGGAATGCCTTGGAGTGGGGGCGCGGACCGACCTTCCACCGCAGCTGAAACGGCTTGGGGCGGTCCTGCCTCTCACGGATCGAGTAGATGGTGAACTCGAAGGTCAGCACCGAGGGGGCTCCTGAGAAGGGAAGGGGCCCGGCCATGGTGCGGCCGGGCCCATCGGGTGGGTGTCAGACTGCGCAGTCCTGTTCCTGGCTGGCCCACCAGGCATCCAGGTCACTGCGGCGTACGCGGAGCTGGCCGTTCGGGAGCTTGTAGAGCTTGGGTGCCTTGCCGCGGGCGCGCATGCGGTAAAAGGCGGCGCGGCTCATGTCGATCTCTTCGAGAACTTCGGGGAGCTTGAGCATCTTGGCCTTGGGCATGTCAGTGCTCCTCTTGGTGCGAGATGTGCTGCCGGGCTGGGATGGAGCGATAAGCGCGGTAGGGGTGGTAAGCCCTTTGACCTGCGGTTTCGTGGAGGCGGTAAGGGGGCCGGGAAGCGGGGCGATAAGTCTTGGCGCACTGGATGGCTGGCTTATCGCTCCGCTAACCGCTCCTCTTTCCGCGCTGGTGTTTCCACAGGTCGGGAGGCTTATCGGCTATCTCGCCTTATCGCGCTCAGCCCGCATAGCTCACGACGGTGGTGGGGCGACCACCCGTCGGCTTCTGATGGCGGCTGTAACCGGGAAGGTCGAGCAGTTCGGCGACCAGCCGGTCCCGCTCCGCTCGCGTGGTGTTCTTGAACAGGCGCCGGATGCGGTCGGCCGTGAGCCCGTCCGGTCCGGCGGCGCGGACCGCCTCGGCGAGCTTGTTCACCTTCGGGTCGCCGGTGGTGTCGCCGAGGAGGTGAACGGCCGAGGCGCGGGCGTAGTTGAGGAGCTGCCAGGCGGCGCGCATGTGGGCTTCGGAGATGGTGTCGGTGTGGTCGCACAGGGCGTAGACCATGGCGACCCGCTGGACGTACGGGGCGGCGCGGGCGGTGAACTGGGCGATGACGCCGCCGGCGGAATCGTCGCTCAGCGCCGGGTAGACCTCATCGCAGTACAACTCCCAGGCGCCTGAGCTGAACTTGACCTCGTCGACGCGAGAAGCGTCGGCGAGAACCGTGCGCCAGCCGGCGGCGAGGTTGGCCACCAGCTCAGGGCTGGCGCCGCGCGAGCCCGGCAGGACGAGGTTGCGGTGGCAGAAGATCGGCAGGAACCGGTTGTACGTGCCGCCGGCCATCTCCGAGTCCTGCATCTTGGCCCGGAACTCCTCCGGAGTGATGTGCCCCAGAATCGCGATGTGCGGATCCGTGGCTGTCAGCGAGTCCCGGACCATTGAGCCGAGGGAGTCCCCGTCCCATGCTTGCCGCAGCACGCCGGGCAGGGAGCTGCCCTCTCGGCGGCCGCGGCTCATGGTCACCGCGTACTCCGATTCCAGCACCCACAGCCGCTTGTCGATGCTGGCGTGCGAGGCGTCGTCGCTGTCGTCGTCCTTGACGTACTCGATCAGCCCTTCCCCGGAGTTCAGCCCGCGCGGGGTGTGCTCGGGGCCGAAGAAATCCGGCAGGGCCTCCGCCAGCACCCGCCGGGCGGTCGACGTCGCCGACCCCTTGCGGCCCGACGACGTGGGGCCGATGGTCAGGGCCCAGATCAGGGTGGGGTGCCGGTCGTTGCCGATCATCAGGTGCGGGCGCCGGCCGATGGCCGCTCCGGCTGCGGAGAGGAGGTTGGCCAGCACCGCGACCGGATCTGCCTCCGTGGTGGGGTCCAGCTCTCGGACCGTCTCGCCCACCCAGCCGCAGAACACGTCTGGATGCGGCGTGGGGCCAGGCCGGTGCGGGCGGTGGAGGCCCGGACGCCGGTCGTACAGCGGATTGGGCGGGCCGCTCGGTGCCGCGTCCTCGTCGGACGGTTCGGTGGGGCGTGCGGTCAGCTCGGTGATCTGCCGCAGCACCGTGGCGCGGAGCTCGTCAGCGTCGGTGTTCGGGGCGGAAGCCGCCTGTACGAGACGCGTACCGGCTTCGATCAAGCGGCGGCGTTCGGCCTTCTCCCGCACGATCTCTGCGTAGTACTCGGCGTTGGCCGCGGTCGGCACGGCCTGGACGAGGGTGTGGAGGTAGGACGCTCCGCCGACCTTGCGCAGGTCTCCGCGCTTGTTGAGATGGTCCGCAACGGTGATCGGGTCGGAGGACTGCCCGCGGTCGTACAGGTCGCAGATCGCGCGGTGGATCATCTCGTGCGCGGGCCGGTAGTAGTCGCCGGGGTCCATCGTTTCGATCACGTCCGCGATGGCCTGAGCGGAGAGCAGCATGGCGCCCAACGCGGACTGTTCGGCTTCGAGATCCTGGGGCGGCTGGGAGCCGGCCAGGGGTGCGAGGTCGCCGTGGAGAGACCGCACATTGTCGTACGGTGCCGGTGCGGCCTCAGGTGACATGATGGGTGTCTCCTGTTCTGTCTTCGGACGGGCAGGGAGAACCGGGGCGGCGGCGTGTCCTTGCACGGGAGTGCCGCCGCCTCGGCGCATTCAGAGTCAGGTCGCGGTCATCCGCCGCCAGGCCGCGTACTCCTGGCGGACGTACGGCCGGTAGCTCGGGTCCCACAGCGGGGAGTCGGGCGGGATCGGGCCGTTGCTCGTGGCGAACGGTCCGCCGCCACGTTCCCGGTCGTACTGAGCGAGCCGGTGAGCCGCCCTGGCGGCGAGGGTGCTGGCCTCCGCAATGGCCTCGGGGATGCCCTCCCCCTCGGTCTCGCGAAGGGCGAGCCGGTCCAGCAACGCGGCCTTACGGAGCCAGAACTCCCGGCTCAGCCGCATGCCGGAGGCGTGGGTAGCCACCTGGTCAGTGACCCAGGTCATTTCGGCGAGGAGGTGCGGAGCTTCGTCGTACGCGTCGATGGACGTGGTGTGTTCGTGCACGAGCGGTCCCTACAGATTGTGGACGGCGTAGACGACTGCTGCGGTGAGCTGGTTGACCTGGTGGGCGATGCCGGTGGAGGCGAGGTAGAAGCCGAACATCACGGCGATGAAGGCGGAGCCGTAGCCGAGGGTCTTGGAGCGGAGCAGGAAGATCAGGACGAGACCGAACAGGGCGACGAGGGAGACGGTGACAGCCACGAGGGCCTCCTCTGTGGGGTGAGAGGTGAAGGTCAGCGGGTGCCGGTGCGGTGGATGCGGGACGCGATGTTGAAGAGGTGGCGGCCGATCCGTATGCGCTTGCGGTCGCCGTGGCAGCGGCGGCAGAGCTTGCCCGGCCGCAGACGGCCCTTCCGGTCCTTGATGAGCTGGAAGCCGAAGCCACGGCACTTGCGGCAGTCGCCGAACGGGCTGACCGCGCAGAGCGCGGCGTAACACAGCGTGTAGCCCGTGAAGAGCGTGATAGCAGCTGAGGTGAGGGTCATCGCGGGTCCTCTCTGGCGTTTTCAGGGCACGCTCGAAGGAGGCCGCTAGCCGCTAGCGGCCTGGTCAGAGTGGAAATGGGGCGCTAGCGGGGCCGCTAACGTTAGCGAGGGTTGCTGCTAGCGCTAGCGGCCCCGGAGCGTTATCCGGCGTCGCGGTTTCCGTCACGCTCCGCGACAGCGGCGGTAATGTGGGCGCGCTCGATGCCGCGCCGGTTGACGACCTTGCCGTTGATGCGGCGGCCGATCTGGACGGTCTCGATGCCGTACGGCTTGAGCGCCGAGGTGAGCTGTTCGGCGGCCCACTCGCCGTAGACGTCCGGCCGTAGCTCCGCCAGGCGGGCCACGACGGTCTCGCTCCAGACCTTGGCTTCCTCGACCGGGATGACGCCGAGCAGATCGCGGAGCAGGTCGAAGGAGGCCACGGCGGTTTCCGGTTCCTCGCCGAGGGCGTGGCCGGAGAGGGTGCCGGCGTCTTCGCGGGCCTTGCGGGCCCGCAGCGCGATGTTGTCCGCGCCGACGCTGTCGACATAGGTGGAGGCCACGATCCGGGCATCCGCGCCTTCGCCGACGAAGTAGTGCACGCCCTTGTCGGCCCAGGAGAACATCGTGGCCCGCACCCCGCGCTTGTACGCGGAGGTGCCCAGCACCATGTCGTTCTCCAACTGCCCCATGACCTTCAGGCACCACCGGGCCGAGGCGTTCGCGCTGATGCCAGTGGGCAGGGCCTTGGCGTCCGGGCGCTGGGTGGCGAGCAGCAGCACAATCCCGGTGGCGGGGCCGCGCTTGACCAGGTCGGTCGCGATCTCCTCGAACTCGTCCTTGTATTTGGGGTGCTCGAAGAGGACCTGGCACTCATCCACCCCGACCACGATCGGGTGCAGGCCGAGCTCCTTCTTGTCCGCCAGCTCGCTGGTCACCTTCGACTCCGGGCAGATGTCCCGCGGCAGCGAGCGGATCATCTTGGTGCGACGCCGCAGCTCCTGCCGCAGTTCGCGGAAGTCGCGGATGGCGTACTCGATGACCTCGTCATCGTCGCCGGCGCCGTGGCGGTGGGAGACGCGGTCGCCGACCGGATCCAGGTCGCCGGTGCCCTTCATGTCGTAGGTGTGCAGCTCCGCCCGCGGATCCAGCGCCGCGATCAGCAGGAGCAGGCGGAGCAGGAAGGTTTTGCCCATGCGCGGGATGGCGCCGATGATGCCCGCGATGTACATGAGCGTGACCTCGACCCAGCGCCCGCGCGGATCGGTGCCGAACGGCACCGGCTTGAACAGGTCCACGCTGCCGCCTGCCAGCAGCGGCCACATGGGCTTCTTGGCCTTGGACATGTCCTGATCGCCGACCCACAGCACCAGCCGCCCGGTGTGCTCCTCGGGCACCGCCTCGGGCCACACGCAGCCCAGCGGGCGGCGCAGGCCGGAGGCGAGCTTGTCCCGCCGGTCGATGACATCGGTGACCGTCACCCCGTACGGCAGGTCACCCTCGGCCCGCCAGCCGGGGCCGTCCCGGGTGATGGGGGCGGTGAAGGCAAAGCCGTCCCGGCCCTTGGACTGGGCCTGGTTGATGGCCGGGATGCCCAGCGCTCCCAGCGCGCGCAGCACGATGTCGCTGGTGAGCTTGGGCGCCTTGGACGTCTCGACGGCGCGGGTGATGACCGGGGCGTCCGCTTCGGTGCCGGCCGCCCCCAACGCCAGTACCAGGGCGCCGAGGGAGACGGCCTGCAGCCACCCGGGCGCCAGCACGTACAAGGCGAGAGCCGTACCGAGGCCGACCAGGGAGCCGAGAAGGGCGACGAGGGTGCGCAGCCGGACGCGGCCGTCACGTTGCCGGGAGAGCTTGAGGTACTCGGCCGCGTCCTCCCGCCGCACCGCGGCCAGCCGGACCGGCTCACCCTCCTTGTCGGCCACCCACCGCATCGTCCCGCCCAGGAAGCGGGCAGTGCCGCGGGGCGATTGGAAAGCAAGCCGGACGCCATAGATGGGGGTGCGGACGCCGTGGTAGGCGGCCATGTGGCCGTAGTGCCCAGCCACCCACCGCGTCGCGGTGGTCAGCTCCTGCCGGGAGCGCAGCCAGCCGGGCAGCACCGGCCGACGCTTGGCGCCGGACAGCCGGGCCAAGAGGCCGGGGCCGGCCGGGCCAGGGCCGTCGACCGGCACCACCGCGTCCGGATCATCCGAAGCCCCGGACGCCGTACGAGCGGTACGAGCGTGGCGTGCCTTGTCCAGGTCGACGATGTCCGCGCCGCAATCGGGCTTGTCGGAATCGGACTCCTCGGAATCAGGCTCGTCGGAATCAGGCTCCAACTCCGCCTCCAGGCGGCGGAACAGTTCGTTTTCGTCCTCGTGCTTCAATGCGAATGTCCTTCCGATGCCGTGAGGGACGAGTGGGGCGGCCGGTCGCTTGGCCGTGGACGGCCGCCCCACATCAGGACGTCAGGTCAGCCAACGCCTCGCGTACAGGTGCGCGAGGGATTGGCAGTCGTGCAGCGGATCAATCAGGCGCTGAGTTCGAGCACCGCGGCGATGACGGCGTCCTCGAAGCCGTCTTCCTCGGCCAGCCGCCGGCGTGCCGCACGGATGCGATCACCGCCCCACGTCTCGCCGTGTCCGTACGACTTCGCGAGCTCGACGGGATCCGGCGTGCGGTTGTCCAACAGGACTGCGGCAGCCTCGCGTTCGGCCTTCTCCCTCTGCGCCGCACGCACTTCTCGAGGGATACGCGCCTCGTTGTTCGAGGCGCGGTCGTCAGAATTCGAGGCGCCTACGCGGCCGGCTTTCGAGGAACTTTCCGAGGCGGTCCGCGTGTGCCTCATCCGATCGCGCTCGGAGCGGGAGCGCCGTGCGGCTGCGGCCTCGCGCTTGGCCCGCTCGTTCTCCTCATGGGCTCTGGCCTCGGCTTCCGCCTTGATGCGCAGCATTTCGCGCTGGGCCTCTCGGTCACGCTCAGCGGCCTCGATCTCGGCCTGGACCCGGCGGCGCTCGGCCTCACGCCGGGCCGCTCGTTCCTCCTTTTCGCGTTCAATGCGGTCCAGTTCGCGAGCCTTCTCGATTTCTGCCTGCTTGACCTCGCGGGCGAGGCGCGCGGCGTGTTCGCGCTCCTCGCGCTCGGCCTCACGCTGTGCTTGTTCTCTTGCCAACCGGGCCTGTTCGCGAGCCTCTTCGCGCTCCGCTTCCTCGGCCCGCGCACGCTCTTCGCGGGCCTGCCGGGCACGAGCCTCGCGCTCGGCAGCTGCCGCATCCTGATGCGCCTTGATCGTGCGTTGATGCTCTGCGGTCTTCCGCGCGAGGTAAGTGCGGTACCCGGCGGACGCCTCGGCCAAGGTGATGAGGAGAAACGGTGCGACCGAGTGGAGCAGCAGCCCGCCGGCGTCGGCGTGGACCGGGATGAGACGGAAGTCGTCGTCCGGGTACAGGCTCTGCCAGCAGTTCATGATCCAGGTGGACAAGCCTGCGAACCAGCGAAGCATGAACGGCCAGCCGCTCGGCCGGTAGCCGCCTTGCTCGGCCAGCACCCCGTCGACGTACAAGACGGTCAGGAGAGCCAGCGACGCCAACGGATCGAGCATCCACGCGACCCAGCCCGGCACGTCATGCTCGGTAGCGAATCTCGTGACGTTGATGCAAGTGAACACCAGCGCCCCGAACCCGAGGACCAGCAGGGAGCGGGTCACGAGCTGCCCGGTCCTCTCCAACTGCTCGATCGCTCTTCGGGCGGCGGTGGCTTCCTGCTCCGTCACGGACCGCCCGGGAGCCGGCGACGGTACCGGTGCCGGGCTGGAGCAGTCAGTCAGGGATTCCGTCACCGTCCGCGTCCCCCTCCTCGGGCCCGCACTGGCACACCTCCTCGGTCGCGCCCTGCCCCATCCAGCAGGCGCACACCACGGTCAGCCCTCCGACGGTCACCGCCTCACCCGGAAGCAGCCGGCAGCGGTCGCACGTGCCAGCGGTCTCCGACTCGTCGGTCATGACCGCGAGGGCGGTGGAGGGGTAGTCCTGGGTGAAGTCGTAGTCCTCGTAGTCGAAGTAGCCGTTCATCAGCCGAGTCCTTCCGTCGGGGTGTGGTCGTAGTGGCCCGCGAAGGCCATGCAGCTCTGGTGGGCGGCCAGCAGATCGGGCGTTTCCGTCTCGATCGCCTCCACGGTGATGCGGGTGACGAGATCCATCAGCTCCGGCTCGTCGGCGAGGATGTCGCGCGCCGCATCCAGGCGAGCGAGGCGCTCCTCGTCGGATTCGCCCGGCACCCCGAGCCACAGCTCGGTAGGCGTGCCAATGACCAGGTCCATCGGGTCGTCGTCGACGTCCTGGAGGCTGTCGATCACATAGGCCATGAGGCTCTCCTGATCTGAATGAGTAAGCAGGGAGACCCGGGGCGGCAGTGGTGTCCTTTTGCACGGGAGTACCGCCGACCCGGCATATCTGTGCTGAGCCAGCCGCTGTTCTGCGCGAGGCAGCCGCGGCAAACCGCTCGTCGGAGACGAGTGGTCATGGCCGCCGGTGGCTCCTCGCTAGGGAGCCACCAGGGCTAAAGCCACTGGTCAGGGCACGGTCTTGCTTGCCAGGCGCCGTGCCATTCAGTTCTCAAGGAACGTCCTCTTCCAGCTGGCCCCTCGGCGTGCGACGACGTCGCCTTCCCGGGCTTCCGGCTGGTTCGGTACTGCGGGTTCGCGCGGCGCTGCCGGTGCAGGCAGGCATGGGCGAGCAGGGCAAGACGGTCATCAAGACCTCTTGTCCTCAACTCCTCTTTAGGAGTTGCTATGAACATAGGGCTCGCTCCGGTTGTCGTCAACTCCTCTTGAGGACTTATGCTGAATCCGTCCGACGGAGAGGGACGGTGAGCACCGCATGGCCAAGAAGTACGAGCGGATCGCTGACGCGCTGCGGCAGAGCATCCGTGCAGGCCAGCTGAAGCCGGGAGACCGCCTGCCGGCCGAGACCACGCTCGCGGAGCAGTACAAGACCAGCGTGCCGACGATGCGCGACGCGCTGGGAGAACTGCTCGCCGAAGGGCTGATCGACAAGCGGCACGGCGTCGGCAACTTCATCCGCGAGCCGCGGCCACGGGTGGAGCGCAGCAACCAGCGTCATCAGTGGGAAAAGAACCGCGCGCGACTCTTGGAGTCCGAGCGTCTGAAGACCGGCTCCACTGAGCACGACACCGGCCTGACCGTCTCTGATCTCGCCTTCAAGGCCACCTACCGGGAAGTGAAGGCCGACGAGGACCTGGCGGCGGTCTTCTCCGTGCCGGTCGAAACACGCCTGCTGGAACGGGAGTACCGGACCTTCCCCCGCGAAGGCGATGCACCGCTCAGCCTCGTCTGCTCGCACCTTCTCTACGACGCGGTGTCGTCGAATCCCGACCTCCTCGACGACTCCAACGAGCCGTGGCCTGGGGGTACGCAGAACCAACTGCTCACGGTCGGCATCGAGCTGGACCGCATAGTGGAGCGGATCACCGCCCGGCCTCCGACAGCAGAGGAGGCCGAGGAGCTCGGCCTCCAGAAGGGCGTCTCAGTGTTCGTTCTCCGAAAGATCTCCATCGATACCGAGGACCGAGTGGTGGAGGTCTCCGACGTGATCCTGCCCGGCGACGTCACTGAGCTGGTCTTCACGACGCCCCTGGACCGGTGGTGATGATGCCGAACATCATCACGGTCATGACGGCCGTCCATCCGCCGGCCGCCAAGTACCTCGCCGACGCCTACAAGTCGCTGACGGAGCAGGAGCTGCCCGACGGCTGGGACTGGCAGTGGGTGATCCAGGAGGACGGAGAGACGGACGAGGTTCGCCCGCACGTCCCCGATGACCCGCGCATCAGCTTCGGCCAGGGCCGCCACGGTCGCGCCGCGATGGCCCGTACTCTCGCCCTCTCGCGCGCCAAGGGCGAGTACATCAAGGTCCTCGACGCGGACGACATGCTCGCCCCCGGCGCCCTCGCCCGTGACCTGCGCGCTCTGACCAGCGACCCGTCGATCGGCTGGGCAACGGCCCGCGTCCTCGACCTGATGCCCGACGGCTCGACCGTCGGCTTCGACCAGGACCCGCCGGAGGGCCCGATCGAGCGCGGCGCCGTGCTTGAACACTGGGAGGCGCACAACTTCCGCGCCCAGGTCCACCCCGCCACCCTCTGCATCCGCCACGACCTCCTCCTGGCCCTCGGCGGCTGGATGGCCCTGCCGGCCTCGGAGGACACGGGCCTGCTGCTGGCGCTGAGCGCGGTCAGCCGCGGCTGGTTCTCCGCAGAGACTGGCCTGCTGTACCGGAAGTGGCCTGGGCAGGTCACGAGCCAGGCTGCGCACTCCGATGAGGAGGAGCGGGAGGCACGGTTCGCGGTTGTGCAGGCTCGGGCTCGGGCCCTGGCGGCTATGACGAATTGGCGTCACGGATAGGGCTGATCCACTGCAACCGAATGGTCCTGCCGGTGCGTTTCTAACCCACCGGCACTGCCCTTCCGGGGTACTCCACCACCTACTCCATGTCTCGCGCTTCTCGCATCCCAAGGGCCATACTGGAAGTTACGGCAGTTGGCACGCGAGCCCCCGCATCGCGACGCTCGTAAGACCCCGAATGAAGATCTACTGGGCATCTTCGGGCGGATGGAGCGGCAGCTAGTAGAGCGCGCGGCTTGTTCCGCCGTGGAAGGTGGTTTTGAGATGTCTGGAACGCTTCACGCGACATCGAAGGTCGACGAAAAGCATGCAAAGAGATGGGCCGACCAGCTTCGGCCGCACCTCTTTCCTGGCGAGGCCTTGGTCATGCTCTCCAAGACTTCTCACGCCAAGCCCATGGCCAATGCGCTGGCCCTCACAACGACACGCCTTATGGCGTTCGACAGTAGCGGCGGCGGCAGTACGCCAGGGCCACGGATCGAGATGATGTTGGCTGACGCCCGGGCGGCAGAGATGCGATCCCGGATGGGGAGCAAAACACTTCACCTGGTCAGCGCTGATGGTGAAGACATCTCCTTCGGCGCCATTTCGGCAGCAGATGCCGACGAGGTGTTGAAGGACGTCCAGCAGGCTATCGAGCAGGGGCCGGACGTTGAGGTGCACGACCGAGTCGAAGCCGAGCAGCAGCAGACCACTGACGCCTGGGCGAAGACTCTCCTCGTAGGAAAGAAAACCAGCCGAAAGGCGCGGAAGGTGATCGAGGAGCACTGCTCGCCCGGCGAAGCGCCATGGTTCATCCTACATTCTGCTGCCGGATCGGGCGTTCTCGCCGCATTCTCCGACCGCTGCATGATCATCAAGACCGGCGGGATGACCAGCATGATGGCCGGAAGTTTCGGCGGATCACGGATTTCCACCTTCCCCTACCAAGAGGTCACCGCCGTCGAGTACAACTCCGGCATGATCAACGGCGTTCTGGAAGTCCTCACTGCCAGCTATCAAGGGACGGCCAACAAAGACTTCTGGCGAGGCGCTCTGTCTTCGCCGAATGCCAACGCCAATAACCCATACGCCTTGAGCAACACACTTCCGTTGTCCAAGCGCGAATACGCCGCGGCCCTGAACCCTCTCAATGAAATGCGTAAAATGATCACGGAGAGGCGCCAGGTTCCCCCTTCCTCGACAGTGCCTCCAGCCCCGCTCCCCAAGTCGAACGGACTGGCCGAGGAGCTCTCCGAGCTCGTCGATCTGCACTCCTCAGGCGCTCTCACTGACGAAGAATTCACTGCGGCCAAGAAGCAGGCGATCGGCCGCCATCGCTCGTGAAGCTACTGAGCCGGCCA
Source organism: Streptomyces sp. NPDC026301 (assembly GCF_055567935.1). Lineage (NCBI taxonomy): Bacteria > Bacillati > Actinomycetota > Actinomycetes > Kitasatosporales > Streptomycetaceae > Streptomyces > Streptomyces sp. NPDC026301. Next base: position 293,271 of record NZ_JBVHPN010000002.1, read on the forward strand.
GCACAACAGGAGAGCGGCCGCCTTCAGGGTCGCTCTCCCACTCGCACAGCCACTGCCTATCGGCCGAGGTCAGGTTCCCTCGCGGAAGCCCACTGACGTGGGTGTGGCCCGCTTCGCGGCTTGTGCACGGTCCGTCAGACGCCCAGGGCCAAAAGGTTCGCCACTGGCCTGCGCCTCCACAGCAATAGGAGGCAGCCGACGAGAAGGAGAATGCCGGCTTCGGCGAGCGCGAGGGCGGAGGCGGCGGGGTGGATCGGCCAGGCCCAAGGCTGTGCCGTGCCACCCGGGCGGCGCCCGGCCGCTGCGCAGAAGAGCGGGAGCGCGGCGATGGCGATGGCCGCGATGCCCGGTCCGACCAGTGCCCGCAGAATCAGCGCCACGCCGAGGAACCCGATGCTGTTACGGGCCATGGAGAGCACATCGGGCCGGTCGAAGACGGCGTGGACCAAGGCGGCCAGCACGGTGATGACGAGGACGTAGGACAGGCACAGGACGAGGGTGCGCGGGCGGGCCGGCCGGACGGCGACTTCTTCGGCCATGGTGTCGCCCCGTTCGATGCCGTACAGCAGCACCACGGTGGGCAGCATGCCCAGGATCTCGCCGAAGAGGAGCTGGCCGGAGGGTCCCACGATGGTGGGTACCGGGATCGCTTCGTCCTGGGCCAGGGCGGTCAGCAGCAGGGCGGCGAGCATAGTGGCAATCACCTGCGGCACGGCCTTGGTCTTAAGCCACCAGCTCACTGCGCGCCTCCCGAGGCCTGGGCGGGCAGCTTCAGCTGGGGACGGGTGGTGCAGTCGTGCAGCGCGCGCTCGTTGCGCTGGTACCAGGTGTGCTGTTGGGCTGCGGGGACGGTGCGAATATGAGCGGCGACGGTAGCTTCCTGCTGGCCATAGCGGTTGGCGACCTCGCTCGGGGTGGCTCCCGCGGTCAACGCCAGCCAGGAGGCGAGGGGGCCGAAGGCGGCGTCGCCGGGGAAGTCACCCTTGGCGGCGCAGGCCGGCGGATTGGCGGGCAGCAGCCCGCCGGCGACGCCGAAGCGGACATTGTCGGAGGTGGGCTGCTCCCAGGAGCCGATGTACAAAGCGCCGGCGCCAGGGTGTTCTGCCATGGTGAGTCGGGCCGACACGCTCATACCAGCGTGCTGCAGGCGCTGCCGGGCATCGGCGGCGTCGCGGGTGATGGCGGTCAGGTGGCTGCGCAGCTCGGGCCAGACGCACACCTGCGGCTGGGAGCCGCTGCAGCTCAGCGCGGCGGTGGAGCGGGCATTGGTGGGCTCGGCCGGCAGGCCGTAGGCCAGCGTGCCGCTGCCCAACAGCCCGGCCACCAGTAGACCCGTGGCGCCAATGCGGACCGCTCGCTTGCCCGCGGCTGTCAGGGCGAGCCCGGCCGCCAACACGACGGCCAACGCAAGGACGGTGGCGCTGGCGATGGCACGCCAGCTGAGGGTCTGGTCCAGGGAGCAGCAGCCGTTGACGCCGCCGGTGACCATGTGGCGAAGCCACAGCGGTTCGAGGGTGGCGGGGTAGGCGGTGAGGACGAAGCTGAGGATCAGGGCGAGCGGGGCTGCGATGACCAGCGGCAGCTTGCGGCCGAGGAGGAAGCCGGCCATGGCGTTGGCTAGCACGATCACCAGCCACATCGCGGCCACGCCGAGCGGAGGCGTGCCACCGTGGGGAGCCGTTTCGGTCACGGTGAAGCCGACCGCTACGGCCATGCCGAGCAGGCCGAGGACCAGAACGGGCAAGAGCAGGGGCAAGGCGATGGCCAGGCCGGAGCGGGCCGGTGCCCAGGCGGCGATGTTGCCGCGGGTGATGCGGGAGCCTTCCCAGGCGCCGGCGGCGGCGCAGGCAGGGGTGACAAAGGGCAGGGCGAAGGCGGCCGCGCCGAAGGCGCTGGGCCAATAGCCCGCGGTGACCCCTGCGACCAGGTCATCCCGCAGCAGGAAGGCGACGAAGGCCGCCAGCAAGGGTGCGAGCCAGGCGGCGGATGAAGAACGGAGGACGGTGCGCCAGCGCATGGCCTCAGACCTCCTGTTCGATCAGCTGGGTGTAGGCGCCCTCGGCCCGGCGGGATTCGGGCACCTCGGGGTGGGCCAGGGCCAGGAAGCCGGCGGTGTCGCCCTGGAAGCGGACCTTGCCGCGGTCCAGGACCACGACGTGGTCGTAGACGGCGTCGAGGTCTTCGGTCTGGTGGGTGGAGACCACGAGGTGCACGTCGGTGAGCAGGTCGTCGACCACTTGGCGGAAGACCTTGCGCTGGGAGGGGTCCAGGCCGGCGGTGGGCTCGTCCAGGAGGACGAGTTCGCTGTGGTGTACGAGCGTCCCGGCGATGCCCATGCGCCGCAGTTGCCCCCCGGAGAGCTGGTGGCTCTTGCGGTCGGCGAGACTGCCGAGCTTCACGCGCTCCAACGCCGGGGCAGAGCGATCCCAGGCCTCACGGCGGGCCATACCCTTGAGCCAGCCGATGTAGGCCACGTTCTCCCGCACTGTCAGTCCCGGCATGGGCTTGATGTTCTGCGGGAGCCAGCCGACTGCGGATCGGTAGGCCGCGCGGTCGCGGGCGCTGTCGGGCTTGCGGCCCCGCCAGGCAACGGTCCCCCGAGTGGGAGAAAGCCAGGAGGCGGCGATGCCCATCAGCGTCGACTTACCGGCGCCGTTAGGCCCCAGCAGGACGGTAGCTCTGTGGTCAATGGTCAGGCTGAGCCTGTCGAGGACCGGCACCTTCCGGCCGTACTGGAAGGAGCATCGGGTGAACTGCAGAGACATCTCGTCCTTGCTGGTCGTGGGGGATGACGATGCCGGGCGGGGCGCCCCGCCCGGCGGTGTGTCACAGGCTGTGCGTTACCACTTGATCGTTACGGTCTTGGCGTTGAGGTGAAACGTCCCCGACCCCGAGGCACCGTTGATCTTGTCCAGAACGAAGTAGTAGTCGGCCTTGGCCCGGTCGCCCCATGAAAGCGTCGACGAACAGGCGTTGCTCTTCGATCCGTAGTTGGTGTCGGGCCCGAAGGTGTCCTTCCATACAGAGACCGTCGCGGACGCCTTGGTTCCCGGCGAGCTCGGGATCGAGCAGCCCGAGAATCTGACCGTGGTGCTGGCGCCGTCGGAGTTGGTGTCGTGCCAGCGACTGGACTCGTAACCGGTCGCCCAGTTCGAGATGTATGTGGTCTTGCTTCCTTCGGCGTGGGCCGGAATTACGCCGAAAACCATCGTGGCCACTGCGCCCGAAAGCGCAGCACATGACAGACGCGAAACGCGCATGTCCCCTCCTTGAGATTGACTTCCCCCGCACGCTGGTCAGGCGTGAGTCGATCCGTTCGACTGGGAGCCGTGTGAGCATGCAGTGATCAAGCTGTGCTCGGCAAGAAAAAATCGAACTTTTGCGCCAGTCTCCCCGCGTAGAAGTGTCCGTTTCCTGCATGCTTCGACGGCAAACCGCCATAGAGGACCAGGAGTTATGACCTGACGCGCTCCTGGCATGGATGGCCGGTTGTGTACGGTGTGGCCAGAAAACGACAGCGGAAGATCCATCGAACTGGTATTGCCCCACCGTTGGGGCAGCTGGCGGCGTTCTCTGGGCCGCCCCCGTCCGCTACACGGATGCGTCCAACCTCATCGACACCGCCGCTACGGCTCGATTAAGCCACTGCACCTTTACGGATACCGCCGGTCCACGGAGCACACCGTCAGGCCACAGACGCTTCCTTGATTGTCTCCATGACCCGAAAGGCGCCTGCGCGGAGGGTCGGACCGTGGCGGTGGCAATCGCACACGGACATCCGGAGTCGGCCTCACGCACCGGTCGAGGCGTACTTCGGATGTGGTGACGGGCCCCTACCCGCAGGCCCCGCCACATGGACCGACCAACTCTCAGAGCAACTCTTCAGCGTCCATCCGAGAGAAGATCAGCTCGCTCTCGTCGGTGACAGGGCCACGCCAGCGAGTCGGCACTTGGACACCACGGTGCAGGGCGACCGGATAGCTGCCGGCCGCGTAGTCATTGGCCAGCCGGTACACGTTGAACCCTCGCTTGGTGAACGTCTCCAGCAGCTCGTCGGCGGACTGTCCCAGCTCGGCCATCCGCTGCGGCGTGACCTCTATGGCCAGCTCGACATCGGGGCGAAGCTGGTCGAGGACAGGTTCCAGACCCCGGACGGCGGCCCCTTCGGCGCCCTCGACGTCGATCTTGATGACGCGCGCCTTGGCGAGCTCCTCCGCCGTCAACACATCGGACAGAGGCAGGGCTTGGGCCTCGAACGTGGACTCCGCTTCGCCGGTGTACGGGACGATGCTGTTCGCGCCCATGTTGTGCGAGCTCGCGAGGATGAAGGTCAGCACCTCGTCCCGGTCGGAGATCGCGGCGTTGACGGCGCGCAGATTGGTGCAGTTGTTGGCCTCGGCCTGGTCCACGAGGACGCTGTGGAACCTCGGCGATGCCTCGATGGCCACGACCTTGCCGCTCTCCCCCACCAGATGCGAGGCGAGCAAACTGTAGTAGCCGATGTTCGCCCCGACATCCACGAAGGTGTCCCCGAGCTTGAGCCGGCTCTCAAGCCATTGCGTCAGGTGTGGCTCCCACACCCCGAAGAGGTAGATGTACCGCTGGATGAGGTCCTGCGTGTCCGTCGTGAAGGTGGCGCCGAAGCGGGTCCGGGCCTGGCGGACCACGGGGTGGTCCCGCAGCTCAGCGTTCAGGTAGTTGTCGAGCACGGCAGGCTTGCCGAGGGTGCCCGGTGCGTAACGCACGTACCAGCGCGCCAGGTCCCGCTTTAACCGATGAAGGGCAGCAGTCACGCCGGCTCCCGAGTGTGGTGGATGTCTGCGGGCAGCGGTCCTACGCGCGGTCGATCGGGACCTCGTACACGATCTCGCAGTGTGCGGCGGGAAGGATGATGTCAGCGGTTTCCACCGGCCGACCGTCCTCCGCCATGTACGTGCGCTGGATATGGGTGACCAAGGAGCTACGCGGCACCCCCCAGCAGGGTCGCTTCCGCGTCGGTGGCCTTTCTCGGCTCCGGCTGTTCGACGGCGTGCGTGATCACGACGCCGATCTCCGCCATCCGCTGCACGACGCCACGGCCGGCGTGCGGGCCGCCCTCGGGGAGTACAACGATGGTGCCGCCCGTGATGTCGTACGGCTCCCAGCTCGTCGACAGCTGCACCGGCTTTCCGTCCGCCAGGAACTCGTACTCCGTACGGACGCACAGGTCACCTTCGGGGATGCCGAGGCGCGCCGCGATGTCTGCCGGAGCCGGCACCTTCGCCTCGGTCCGGTGTTCCCAAGATCCGCGCTTACCAAGACCCGCCATGTCCGCCCGGAACGGCGAACCGTCGCGCTGCTCGCGGCACCAGGAGCGGACCATGCGAAGGCGGTCACGAGGCTCCGCCACGTACGTCCCTGATCCCGCGCGGCCTTCGAGTAGGCCCTGAGCGATGAGCAGTTCCTGTGCGCGACGGACGACGTTTTCGCCCACCTCGTACTCGCTGCCGATCTGCGCGCGGGAGGGCAGCCGGTCACCAGGCGACCATTCGCCGCTCGTGATGCGTTGCCGGAGGCGGTCGGCGACGGCGAGATAAGGCGGCTGCTCAGACATATGGCAAATCTAGTCCACTAGCTCTAGGCTAGTTAACTAGCTTCACGGTGGGTAATTTCGTTGCGACGGAGGAGACGTGCCTGCACCTGCATCCCGAGCGCAGGACATCGCGGCACGCCTTGCAGCCGCCGGCTACGAGCCGCGACTGTCCCGCCGCCCCGGCCGCATCCGCATCGAGGTCAGCGTGCCGGAAGCACCATCCGAGGCGAGCTGGCGATTCTTGCTGACCGCCTTAGAACGCGCCGACCGGTTCGGCCTTGAAGGAGGAGCCGACGGGCTCAGTGCCTGGGCGGTCATCTGGATCGTTCCGCATCCGCATGGTCGCGCGGGCCCTGATGAAGCGCCCCGCCGAAAGACGTACGGGCCGCCGCAACCCCGCGAAGACCGGCCCGGCCAAGTCGACGAGAGCAGGCCGTAGGGAGCCGCACACATGACTGGCAGAACGATCCCGGCCGCCGAGCCATCGCACCTCCCGAGAGGAGAACGAGCGCGTTGACCGGACCCCGCCCCCGATCGGAAGTACCGGAGTGGTGCCGCCCATTGAACCCGAGCGAGGAAATGGTGATTGTGGATGGCTAAGCGGTACGAGGTGATTGCTGCGGACATCCGCCGGCAGATCCAGGACGGCTCGCTCCCCGCCGGCTCGCGCCTGCCCGCGGAGACTGCCCTCGCCAGGGCGCACAAGGTGGGCTTGCCCACGGTGCGTCAGGCGCTCGGCGCCCTGCAGGCCGAAGGGCTGATCGAGAAGCACCACGGACGTGGAAGCTTCGTCCGGGCGTCGGGGACTCGGATCGAGTACGCCAATGACAGGCGGAGCAGGCGGCTCGCCGGCCCCGCTCCGGATATCGACGTGGTTGTCACCTGCTGCGAAATGAAAGCCACGGCAGAGCTTGCCGCTCGCTTGAACGTGAAGCCGCGGACGAGCCTGCTGGAATTCAGCTACCGCGGTCGGCGCCAGGAGGACGGGAGCCCATGCAGCCTGGTGCGTTCGTACCTGGTGTACGACATGGTGGCAGCGATACCGATGGCGCCGGTCGTTTCCGTCGGCGATGGCTCACCATGGGGCGACGCGTACGAGGGATGGCTCATCAACGCCGGCATTGAACTGGACCACGTCACCGAACGAGTCGGAGCCCGGCCGCCAACGGCAGACGAGGCCAGGATGCTGGGAATCTTCCCCGGCATCTCCGTCCTGGCCATCCAGCGGACATCCGTCGATACCGCGGGGCGAGTCGTTGAGGTCGCGGATCTGCTGTTGTCCGGGGACCGCATTGCAGCGGTCTACAGGACACAGGCGCCGGTCGCGGCCCACCTGCTCGGCTGAGCTTGAGCTGCTGTCCAGTCGTTCACTCACGCGCTCCGCTCGCCTCGTGCCACCACGTGGCTTCCTGGACACCATTTCGAGCGGCGAGGTAGGCCGTGGCCATGCCCTTGTCTTCTTCAGCCGTGGTGTTCGGAACCGATCGGTTCTTGGTTGTCGGTCGGCCTGGCGACTGGTCAGCGCTTCCACGTTCCAACAAGAGTGCGTAAAGGCGGACTACGGTCCGGAACGGATGAAGGGGCCGCGCCGCCGGACAGTGACGGGGCGGCCCCTTCGACCTCTGGGGGAGGTTTCAGGCAAGCGGCCAGGCCGCCTGAAGCCTGATCAGTCGTCGTCGCTGTCGTTGTCGTGGTCGTCCTGGTCGACGTGCTGGTTGAGGACCTTGCCGCTGGCAGCGTCAATGGTGACGTCGTGGCTCTTGTGGTCCTTGCCGAGGACGTCGACCTCCCAGACGGTGGAACCGTTGCGGTCGTTGTCGTCGAGGCCATAGGAGACGACGGTGCCGGGGACGGCCTTCAGGGCCTTGGCGGTGGCCTTGTCGTGGCCGATCTTGTCGGCCTTGACCTGAACCTGGGTCTCGGCGGCGTCCTGGGCGGCGTCGTCGTCGCGGTCGGTGTGCTTGTTCAGGACCTTGCCGTTGCCGGCGTCGATAGTGACGTCGTGGTTCTTGTGGTCCTTGCCGAGGACGTCGACCTCCCAGATGAGGGAGCCATTGCTGTCCGCGTTGTCGAGTTCGGCGGAGGTCGCGGTGCCGGGGACGGCCTTGAGGGCCTTGGCGGTGGCCTCGGACTCGCTGATCTTGTCGGCCTTGACCTGGGCGCGGTCCTTGGCGGTGTCGTCCAAGTGGCGCTCGCTCTGGGAGAGCTTGACCGAGGAGTGCGGGGCCGGGGCATCGTCGTTCGCGAAGGCGGTCGCGGCACCCGTGCCGCCGATCAGTGCGACGGCGGCGGCCGTGGCGAGGACGACGGCGCGGGGGACGAGCGTGCGCTTGGCGTTGGCCTGCATGGGGACGTTCCTCCGGAGCGTGGTGCGGTCGGTTCCGCCGGCGGGCCTTGTCGCGCCCTTCCGACGTTGATCACAGTGCCGAACGGAACCTGAACACAGCCTGAAGGGCGCTGAAGCGCTCTTCAGGTTCCGGTCCCGGGACGAGTGAAAGGGCCGCCCCGCCGGACAGTGTCGGTATGGCGCCAGTCCTTCTGCGTAACACCCGAAGATCAAGCACAAACTGAGCGGGGCGGCCAGAACCTGCAGGCGGTCGCACCGATCCAAGAGGCCGGTACGACCGCCTTCCACTGTCTCCCGGGCCGCTACTTGTCGAAGTCGAGATCCAGCATCCTGATCGCATTGCCGCGAAGCAGCTTGTACGTCACATCCGGCGGCAGGCCGGCGACGTGGTCGGCAGCGACCTGCTTGGTGTGCGGCCAGGTCGAGTCCACGTGCGGGTAGTCGGTCTCGAAGGTCGCGTTGTCCACGCCGACGGACTCCAGCGAGGCGACGCCGTGCTTGTCGCGGAAGAAGCAGCAGAAGATCTGGCGGTAGTAGTACGTCGACGGAGGCTCGGGGATCAGGTCCCGTACACCGCCCCAGGCCCGGTGCTCCTGCCATACGTCGTCCGCGCGCTCCAGGGCGTACGGCACCCAGCCCATCTGCCCCTCGGCGTAAGCGAGCTTGAGCCTCGGGAACTTCACCAGGACCCCGCTGAACAGGAAGTCCATCATCGAGGCCATCGCGTTGTTGAAGCTGAGCGACGCCTCCACCGCCGGCGGCGCGTCCGGCGAAGCGGCAGGCATCTGCGACGACGAGCCGATGTGCATGCACACCGCCGTGCCCGTCTCCTCGCAAGCGGCGAAGAACGGATCCCAGTAACCGGAGTGGATGCTCGGTAGCCCGAGGTACGTAGGGATCTCGCTGAAGGTCACGGCCCGCACGCCCCTCGCGGCGTTCCGGCGGATCTCCTGGACCGCGAGGTCGACGTCCCAGAGCGGGATGAGGCACAGGGGGATCAGCCGGCCACCGCTGTCACCGCACCACTCCTCCACCATCCAGTCGTTGTACGCACGGACGCAGGCCAGCCCCACTTCGAGATCGCTGGCCTCGGCGAACGTCTGGCCGCAGAAGCGCGGAAAGGTGGGGAAGCACAAGGAGGCCTCGACATGGTTCATCTCCATGTCCTCGATCCGGGCCTTCGGGTCCCAGCAGCCCTTGCGCATCTGTTCACGGGTGATGCCTTCCAAGGTCATCTCGTCCCGTGAGAAGCCCACCGCGGCAATGATCCGCTTGTACGGGAACAGGTTCCCCTCGTACTCCCACCAGTCCGCCAGCGGGCCGTCCGGGTCCGTCGTGAACCGGTACTTGCTCGCGACCCGCTCCAGCCCCCCGATTCCGGCGGTCATGGGCTTCGGTCCGCGGTCCCGGTACTTCGCCGGCAACCAGGTCTGGAAGAGGTGGGCGGGCTCAATCACGTGGTCGTCCACGCTGATGATCATCGGTACGTCGGCAGTGTCGTTCGCCTGGCCAGTCACAGAGCCCTCCCGAGGGTCAATCGGTCACCGATCTGACGGCCCGTCAGGTGGAGGGTATAGACGACCCCTGCAAGCAACAAGAGGCGAGCGGGCCCCCTTCGTCGACCTTCACCGACAAGCAAGGCGACGACCCCGGCGCGGACGCCAAGCCTTCGACCGATTGTGTAGCGCGCCACCTCCTCGCACTCTAAGCTAGTTAACTAGATTTACGCCAGGTGATCACACCTGGTGGTGGCATCGCTGTGCCCTCCTGCGCCGACGCGCACCCGAGCCTGCGCTCCAGGCCCTGCGCTGATCCGAACGGGCACTCCACATGCCGACAAACACACAGCCCCCGCGACCGCGTGACCGGTCCGGGGGCATGGCCAACCTGAGAGCAGGTCGTCATGCCACACCGTATCGCCGGATTCTTCGTTGCGGTCCTGCGCCGGTTACTGCCGGCGCCCGGTAGGCACCGAACCGCGGCCGCATGCCCGGGGGCGAGCCCTTACCGCACCCACCACCCCCGACCTCAACACATCAGCGGCGAGGTACACCAGGTTCACCAGCAAGCAGAGCTGACCTGGGACCTCCCTCTCGTCCGTCCGTACCTACTCGCTCACGAACGACAGCAGGAAGAACGTCGTCGGCTCGCCGCGTCCTCACTCGACGCGTGGTGGAAAGGCCAGTACGTCGCGGAGGTGACCGCATGAATCAGACCCACGTGGTCCGGCTGCTGCCGTGGTCCCGAGCGGACGGCAAGCCCTGTTACCTCAGCACGGACAACAGCAATGGGTACCTGTGGCAGCTGGCCGACAACATGGAAGCGATACAGCTCGGCATGGGTGCCGGGCTCATCGAGCACGCTGAGCAGGTCCTCAGCGCCCCCAAGGTGACCCTCGAAGAGGTCCGCTACCTCGCCAACCGCCTGGTCGAGTCCCTTGCCGACACGCTGCGGATCGCGGAGAGCCGTGGTGAGCGCCTCCAGGCATCGGCACCGGACGGCAAGAGCGATGGGGAGGGAGAGGACGGCGATGGTCCGTCGCTGCCGACGGATGCATTCGGATGATCCGAGCTGCGGAGTGCCGACCTGGGTGAGGATCTGCCTTGCTGTGGACGAGTTCCCGCGCGGACGGGAGAGCGGGCGACCGCACACCTCACCGCACCCCACCCCGAGGCTCCTGAAGAAGGTCCGAGCAAGTTGGGCCCGCGCCCTACTTGAAGCCGATCACGTAGCACTGCACGGCAGGCTCACAGAGGCCGTGCGCGGCTGACGGTGGGCCATCTACCTCGCGGGATGGACCCGAGCTCCGCGCGAAAGTCCGGCTCGCCGTGAACACACCTCGGGCGAGCCGGACTTTCGCGTACCGCAGCACCCACATGCGCCGACAGCCAACCCCTTGCGCCCCCAACAGCGATGCGCTGAACTGACGCCCCGTCAGGTCATGCGCCTGGCTGACGACGCGGGAGGTGCGCACAGTGCAGACGATCTGGTTCAGCGGTGCCGAGTGGCTCGCCGTGCTACGCATCGGGCTCGGGTTGTGGTGGCTGGAGAGCTGGCGACACAAGGACAAGAAGGAATGGTTCAAGGGCGGCGGTGTGACATGGGCGGCGGGCATCGCCGCGAAGCACCGCTGGCCCTTCGTGCGCAGCAGCTTCGATCGCCTGGTCAAGCCGTATCCGCGGGTGATGGCGTACGTCGTCGCCTACGCCGAGCTCGCCCTCGGGCTCGGCCTCATCCTCGGCTTCCTCACGCCCATCGCGCTCGCTGCCGGCTTCGTCCTGAACCTCATCTACCTCGTGCTCATGATCCACGACTGGGCTGAGCAGGGACAGAACTTGATGATGGCGCTGATTTCGCTGGTCGCCCTGTTCTCCATGAGCTGGCAGGTCTGGTCAGTGGACAAGGCATTCAGGCTCTTCATGTAACGCGAGTCATGTAGCGCGACGGGCTCGGCGTGGCCGCGCCGGTCAGTCGATGACCCCGAGCGCGGTGTCCGGCCGGCAGTACGGGCAAGCGCCGATTCCCTGCGCGAGGGCATGAAGGGCCTGCTCCCTAGAGAGGCCGGCCCCCTTCCCCATCCCGCAGTCACCGAGGTGTACGTACACGGGCGCAGCGTCGCGGCCACCAAGACGCTCACGCTCAAGCTTCCACTCGGGCGGTGGCGGCACCTCGTGCTGCGGTTGCACCGTCTGCCGTTCCTCTTCCTGCTCGATCCACCGCCGCGTCTGATCGAGCTGCTGCAGCTGGACCCGCTGCAGGAAGCGCAGCAGCTCCAGGCGAGACGGCAGTCGGTCGTTCATAAGTTCGATTTTAGACGGGCTGAGTGCGCCGATCATGGCGAGGGGCGGCTGTCCTGCGCCATCGAGCCTTGAGCGCGTGACCCTGAAGTTTGAGCGGTAGCTCGTTGGCGGTCTCAGAGCCGACACTGTCAGGGATCTCAAGATTCACATGGAAGACCGTGCGATCTCCTGGTGGTTCCGGACACATCCCGTCCCCACTCCGCCGGCCTCGGCGGTTATCGGCGGAACCGGCGGGACTGGCCGCGCAGCTTGGGCATCCAGCTCGGCCCCCAGGTCATGATGGTCGCCGTCGCGGCCAAGCTGCCGAGTACCACGAGGAAGGCGCCCGGATAGAGGTGGTTCACCCAGCATGGTGCCCACTCGCTGGTGCAGGGCTTCGAGGAGGTCCTCCTTCCGGGGATCGCGCGGGAGACGGCCATCCCGCTCACCACGGCCACGGCCGCCCACGCGATACCGGCCACGGCCCATCGAGGCGAACGCTCACCCTCGGCCGAGTTGACCCGGCGAAAGGAGCGCTTGGCGGCCGTGAACGTGATCGGCAGCAGCACGCCGACGGTGACGCCGAATCCGATGCCGGTAGCCGGCCAGTACACGGCCAGATCCCACAGCTCGTCACCGAGCCACAGCGATACCGCAAGGAATCCGACGAGGGCTATGACCGCAGCGACCTGCTTGGCGTTCTTCTTCCGGCTCGCCTCGGAACGGTTCATCAGCGGGTCCTCTCGGTGGTCTTGCGCGTGCGGTCGGTGCATGGCCATGGCCTCGGTGAGCCCTCGAGCGCCGGGTTGGTCATAGGTCATCGCTCAGCTCAGCTGCGTGGGCCCCGTAGATTCCCAGCGGAACGGCCGCACGGGCGCCACCAGCTCCAAACGGACACCCAGCAAGAGGCGAGAGACCGCCGAACTTGTCCGCCGCCTTCGAAGAACCTCCGGTCAAACGCCACAGCGCCCGGATTTGCGTACGGCGCACGCTGCCGCGAGCTCCCCCACTGTCACCCCTGACGCCCCAGCACGTCATGCCACTCCAACTTCGGTGGCACAAACCTAATGATCACCACGGCACGCCGGCAATGATCAAGGTTCGATGACGCGGGGCAGCGGCCCCCTGTACGCCCGCCGTGCCGCTGCTCCCTGATTCGCGATGCGGGACGTCTCTGGCCGATACACCTCACCCAAGCCACTCGACATCCCTTTCCAGCCATCAACGAACCGCGTTGTCGCGATCATGCCTAAGATCCTCAACACATCAAGATGAGTGTTGGGTCTGAAGCATGAGTGCTGGGTCGGGGGGCGCCGTGGGAGCCGGCGAGCAGCTAGTAACGATCGCCGCTGTACTGCTCGGTGCGCTGACGTCGTACGTCGGGAGCTACCTGTCCGAGCGGAACCGCACCAGGTACGAGCTGCTGACGAGGTGGGACGACAGGAAGCTCACCGCGTACGAGGGCTACATCGACCGGATGAGGGCGGTCATCTTCCTGGCCGTCCAGCTCTACGAGGACCGAGAGGGCATCCGCGCAGCGGACAAGACGCAGGAAGAGATGCTCGTGGAGCATCTGGAAGCGAGCCGTCTGAGAGGACGCTCCTTCGAGCGGATCATGCTCCTCGGAGGCGACGACGTCATAGAGGCGGCCCACGAGCTCAACGCCATCGCCCAGGAGATCGACTGGCAGGCGACGGGCAAGACCGAGGGAACCTTGGAGGAGTGGCGCAGCCGACACCGCTCCGTGTTCCGCGCGATCAACAACTTCCACGAAGCAGCCCGCACAGACCTCGGCGTCCAGGGCAACGCGACTGGCGAGAAGCATCCTGAGCGGGACCTTCTACTTCCCCCGGCGCGCTCCGAAGACGACAACAGGGCATGAGCCCTCTCAGCTCGCCAGCCCACCCAACCGAGACAGTCCGCCACAAAGCTGCCGACTCGTCTCGACGCCCCCGATACCGGCCGTCAGTGCAATAGCCAGGCTGAGTAACTACCTTCTTTTGCGAGTTCAAGGCGGCTCGCTCCGCTCATCGCGCGCCGCCCGGCCCCCGGCCCGGCCTGCGCTCCTGTCTACGCCCCGCTCCAGACCAGCCAGCGCCCGTACCGCACGCACAGCATGCATCCACCTGACGCCAGAGCTGGGCTACGTCGTGGCAGGGGCGGTCGACTCCACGGCTTTAGACAGCCACTTTGGGGCGAGCCTCTACGATCACGGCCCCCAACGTCGTGCTTTACCGGGCAGGTCCACAGACTGCCCGACGCGCCGCAAGCTTGCGGGGCCGTGATCACTCGCCCCCAAGCAGCCTCACCCCAAAGCTGCTCCATCGACCTCGTTACTGTGTGCGCCTCTCAAGAACGACAGCCGTCGCCAGAGCCATTGGCGAAGCCAACTCAGGGACGTAGTAGGCGGCAGTAAACATGCCCACCGCCACTGCCCAGCGGGCAGCTCGCTGACGCTTCGGCTTGTTCCACCAAACCGTGCGAGAGCGCCAGACCACTCCCGCCGACGAAACCTTCTTGGACAACGATTCCTCCTCAGGCTGAACCCGCCTCTCAGCACCACGCGGTCACGCAGCGCTGTGGGCCTGACCGTTCCACCGCGCTGCCGGAGCTTGAAGAGAACAGGGACTACTCAGCTGGGGCTGACAACTAGGCTGGTGGTCAGGGTCGTTGTCCGAGAGGTCCATGTCGGACCTGCCAGGACTGAGTACCAAACGAGGCCGGGGGTGCATGTGACTGGAGACAGCCCAGCTCAAACGCTGCAAGAGGAACTCAGGTCACTTGAGCGACGGGCTCAGTCCGTCCGTAAGGGGCAAGGGCGAGCATGGACTCGGAATGCGGCCGTTCAGCTTTCAGGGCTTTCAAAGCAAACAGTAAGCGGCTGGTTCAGCAAAACGAGTCCGAGGATTCCCAAGAATTCTGATGACCTCTGGAAATTGGTAGCGACCTACAGCTCTTGGGCGAATGAACAGCTGCGTCGCGCCTTCTGGAATGACCTCTGGGAGGCGGCCGCCAGGGTCAATAATAAGGGATCATTAGTAACCCTAGGTCAGAAAATAAAGCACTGGACCGACCCATTCCTCCTTGAAGTTCACCGTTCCATTGATGTCGGAACTGGCCAACCAGAGCTGCCTCACCTTCCGGCTTATGTCAGACGACGCCACGATGATGAACTCGACGATATTGTGGCCCATGCAGTCGACGGTCAGAGCGCGCTCGCAATGCTGATCGGAGAGTCGGCTACAGGGAAAACCAGAGCATGTTGGGAAGCCGTTCAGAAGTTGCCCGACTCATGGAGTCTGTGGCATCCGATCAACCCTGGTCATGCAGAGTCACTACTCGACTCTCTCCGCAAGGGCATCCCACCAAGAACAGTTCTCTGGCTTAACGAAACACAGCTCTACCTGGACACACCCGCAAGCACCCTTGGGGAGAAGGCGGCTGCTGGCCTGCGCGAGATCCTCAGGGACCCAGGGTCCAGTCCTGTACTAATCCTTGGAACAATATGGCCAAGATACTGGGATAAGCTAACACGATACCCATATAGGGGAGGCGAAGACACACATTCACAAGCGCGGGCTCTCCTTGCCGCATCAGATATTGCAGTTCCAAGCAGCTTCTCAGAAGATTCATTGGAGAAGTTGAAAGAACTCATGAAAGTCGACCCCCGCCTAGCGCAGGCGTATCACTACAGCGAGGGGAAGCAGGCACGCATCACGCAATTCCTCGCAGGTGCACCTGCTCAAATGGAGCGCTATCGGAACGCCCCCGAAGAAGCTAGGGAAATTATTGATGCCGCTATTGATTTGCGCCGATTCGGTCATACGCCAACTATCCCAGAGCCCTTGCTGGCTCAACTGGCCTCTGCGGCCCTCGATCCCGAGGTACTTAATGCGCTGGATGAGAACTGGTTTCACGAATCGCTTGAATATACCCTTGCCCCGTGCAAGGGCGTAGGTGGTCCCCTCAGCCGAGTACGAAGCCGTCCGGGGGAGTCCAAGCGGGCGGCCTCATACCGACTTTCCGACTACATAGAGCAGGCGGGCCGAGCAAAGCGCGGCACGATCTTCCCTTCAGTCGAATTCTGCCCTATATTGCTCAGAAACATTCGAAAGGCTGAGCAACTCCGCGCTATCGCCTCTTCACTAGAAGACGCTGGGCGAACCTTTTACGCGGCACAACTCTACCTGCGAGGAATGGAACTCGGGGATTATCACTCCGGTCATCAGCTCGCTGAAATATTGGAGTACGTAGGCGATACGTGCGGAGCGCTGGAGGTCGCGCAAATCCAGTTTTCTCATGGTGACCCAGATGGCGCCGAGCACCTTGCGCACTACCTCTACGCAGAAGGCAAGACAGCGGCAGCTGAAGAGCTATGCATTGGTGAATTCGACAAGGGTAACTATAGACCTCTTGCGAAATTGCGCGAAAGCTACGACTTCGATGGAAATGCGGAAGCCTACCGAACTCTTGAAGGTAAGGTACTGAGCCCTAGGCTGCCTGGGCTGTACTTTATAGCGTTCGAGTCTGGGGGGGCTGGATCTCCATACGATAAATCGGTTAGAGAGGCTGTCAAGCGCCTTCAAGTATCTGAGGATGAGGCGGCGAGAATAGTCAACGAAGAGCTCCAAAACATGAAGCCTCGGCTTGATCTTATTGTGCGCAGCCTTAAGGAACGCACCGAAGAAATGGCAGCCGCAACCGTTCGCCTGCAAAATCTTATTGACGAGGGTCCCCATGGAGAGCGTAAGGCAATCCATGAAGAGATTATGGAACTGCACGCAAAGGGAGACCTGGAAGGGGCTCGGAAGGAAATCGTCAAGGGGTTGAACGCTGGCTTGATTGGCCTAGAAGCCATGGAAAAACATCTAGTGCTTTGCGGTCAGTCGAATCCTGAGGAACCCGTAATGCGCCTAGGTGTCGACTGGGACGCTAATCCAATGGGCGCTTGGAACCTCGCTGAGGTTCGGCGCGCTTGCCGCACGGCTGTCGATCCCTGTGACTCTCTTGATCAGTAGCAACTTGCCGTCGAGCAGTCCTAGCCCGCGACAGGGAAAGCGCACCAGGCGGGGCAGGGACCAGCGGCCAACGGCGGTTTCTGGGCGACGGTCGCCGGCGGGGTGTTAGGCATTCTTCTTACTGGGTCAGCGAGCACATCGACCGCAAACGATCAGTGATTGCCAAGCTAAGGGCTTCCTGGCCCGGGAGATCGGGACCACCGGCCGCGTGGAGTATGCCCGCACCTCGCCACCCACTACCTGGCCTTGTCTTCGACTCTTCCGGCGCTCATTCGGAAGTTCCCGTTGGAGTGCAGCGTGGGGCGGGCCTCAACGTGGTTACCGCTGTGCTTCTCCGCGTACTGGGCCGGGGCGTCGCCGGGAACGATGAAGTCTCCTCGCGCGCGTGGACCATCTGTGGACCACACCACGGGTCCTTCAAGGCCGAGCAAGTAATTCAGCAGGTCAGGGCCCATGACTGCGCTCGAAGCAGCCTTCTCTTGAAAACTGTCGTGGCGGCAACGCCACCGTGGGTTCAAATCCCACAGCCTCCGCCACAGGCCACATAACTGCAGGCCAGAAGGGGTGCCCGAAGCAACCGGGCACCCCTTTCGCGTTGAGCCTGTCTCACCACCTGGGCTCGCCTATACCCCGCCCGCGACAAGTGGGTGCGGCCAAGCCGCCGCTTGGATCGGTCTCGGCAACGTACTTCGTGCAGCGGTTTGATGAGGCCATCGCCGCTGGTAAACACGCTGTCGCGACGCTATGTGAGACGAAGGACCCGTCCGTGCCGGCAAGGCCATGGGAGAACTCGCCATCACCGTGCTCGCCGCCCAGGCCGACATCATGGAAGTGCGAGCCAGGTGGCGGCGCGCCGCAGTCGCCTATAAGTAGGCCGATGCCAAGAAACAGGGTACGGAAACGGAATAATGTATTCCGTGTGACTTCTCTTTGCGCGGGGGCGTCCATGGGTAACGCGGTTAGCGTTTGCGGGAAGTGGTCTTCGCTTGCTGTGATCGCCGGGGGTGTGGAGCTGTGGTTTGCGAGAAGGCGTTTTTGTGAGACGGCTTGCTCGCCCGAATGGTTCCACGCGATGAGCAGTGTCACATTCGCCGCTGCAGTGGATTAAACGCTTGCCAGATCCCGTGGACTCCGCTTGGATCTTGGTCGGAAGTCATGCGCAACCAAGAATCGGGGGATTCATGGGTATACGTAGAGCCGGAACGACCATTGCCGTAGCTCTTCTGCTGTCCGTTGGGGCAGCCATACCGGCATCCGCGGACAGCAGCGGATCAGGTGTCGAATCCACTGCCACTTCTGATGTCTTCGGGCGGAGCGCTTCCGAGGGGGCAAAAGGAAACCTCAGGGCAGCTGCCGAAGCCGGTGTCTTCATCACTGATGGCGACCGGGTTCACATCTCCAGCAACAAGAAGGAAGGCCGAGTCGCTTCGGCTCACGGCTGGTGGCGGAAGATAAACGGCCCGGGCACGAAGGCGAAAGTGACCGTTTGGCTCCAGGTAAAGGCAAAGAGCGGTAACAAGTGGCACTCGGTAAGCAAGAAGTCTTCCAACGTCAAGTCTGCCAATAAGCGCAGCAGCAAGCCGCGCACAACTGCCCGCAAGAAGTGCAGCAACAAGCAGAGTCGGCAATGGCGGACTGTGATCGACGTGGATATCATCGGCGTGAACGACTCGCCGGAGAAGGCGTACACCAAGCCCGTGAAGGTCCGCTGCGGCGTCTGATTTCAGTTGGCTGGCCGGTTGGGGGTAAATATGCATAGCGGGATGACAGTGGAAGTGCACGGAATCCTCAACCGGCACCACTGGCTCGAAAATATCGGTGAGGAACAGCTCCGCGAATCAACCATGGAACTTTCCATGCAGCGCGCGGAGGCCTACGGCTGGCACGCGCCCTACGGCTGGCGGACTCGGAACGGGAAGAAGTTCTTTCACCTGCCCGACCGTTGGCTCGACTGTGACACGGGCGGTGACTGGTCGGGAGCCCCGGAGATCAGGGAGTTGGCCTGGGTCCAGGCGGATATCCCGGAGGACGGACTCTATCCCCGTCTTCCGGTGCTCCCAATGGCCCGGACTGTCTTCGATGCCCTCACTCGGGTGGGCACGGTGGACTTCACGGCTCTCCGCACCTACCTCCCATTGCAGGTTGCCGCAGGTGATGCCTCTGGTGACCTCGATGACATGCGGGAATGGTTCGGGCTCGCGTCGCCCGCCGAGCGCGTGGACAGCTACCTGACGCTATCGGCCGCTCCTTCGGCGGCGTGGGCCGCTGGAGAGTGGAAAACTCGGGTTCAGAGCGCCATGACGGAACACCTGGGTGACGTGGCCACAGTTGAGGCGCGCAGCAAGATCAGTACGTCGCATCTTGCGGCACAAGCAACGGGCCGGTCGCCCATCGAAGGAGCTCAACCCGTGGGGCAGTTCTTGTTCCGCACGCGTGAGTGGACACCGGACGTCGCGGTGTGGCTGAGCGAAGTAGCCGGGGAGGCTCTTCGGGTAACAGGGCACGCAGTACCTGTCATCGTGACTGTCTCGGTCGCCCGCGCGAACTGACCAGGTTCGCGTCGGTGGTCAGCCGGTCGAGTCGGCGACTCTGTACATCTCGGCGGGGGGGGGGGGGGGGGGGGAGGGGGGGTGGGGGGGGGGGGGGGGGGGGGGGTGGGAGGGGGGGGGGGGGGGGGGGGGGGGGGGAGGGGGGGGGGGGGGGGGAGGGGAGGGGGGGGGGGGGGGGGTGTTCCCCCCCCCCCCCCCCCCCCCCCCCCCCGCCGCCGTACGGCCCCTGCGTCCTCCTCGCTCAGACCTTGAAGGACGCCGCCAGTGGGAGATGGTCGCTGCCGGTGGACGACAGCGTCCACGCGGTGGTCGGGTCCACGCCCTTGACCATGATCTGGTCGATCCGGGCCATCGGGAACGCGGCCGGCCAGCTGAAGCCGAACCCGTCACCGGCCGCGCCCTGCGCCGACCGCAGCTGCGAGGTGACCGGCGCCAGCGACCGGTCGTTCATCGTGCCGTTCAGATCGCCCAGCAGCACGACCTTGGACAGCGGCTCGTCCGCGATGGCCTCGCCCAGCGCCTCGGCGCTGTTGTCCCGCTGGTTCGCGGTGAACCCGGCCTTGACCTTCACCCGTACCGAGGGCAGGTGCGCCGCGTAGACCGCGACCCGCTGCCCGTCGGGGGCGGTCACCGTGGCGCGCAGCGCCCGCGTCCAGCCCATCTTGATGTCCACCGGGCGGGCGTCGGAGAGGGGGTACTTGCTCCACACGCCGACCGTGCCCTCGATCGTGCGGTACGGATACTGCTTCGCCAGCGCCGCGCGGTACGCGGGCAGCGCCTTGGCGGTCAGCTCCTCCAGCGCGATCACGTCGGCCCCGGAGGCCGCGACCTTCCGGGCGGTGCCGGCCGGGTCGGGATTGGCCGCGTCGACGTTGTGCGTGGCGACCGTCAGATTGCCGGTGGCGCCGGACTTGTCGGTGAGCTGGCCGCCGAAGAGGTTGGCCCAGACGACCGCCGGCAGCACGAGCGCGATCAGCGCGGTCGCCGAGCGGCGCAGCAGCGCGGCGACGAGCAGCAGCGGGATGCCGAGGCCCACCCACGGCAGGAACGTCTCCAGCAGGCTGCCGAGATTGCCGATGGAGTTCGGCACGTCGGCGTGCAGCACCATCAGCAGGCCCAGCGCCACGGCCAGTACGGCGAGCAGGAGGCCGCGCCGCCACATGCCCTCGCGCTGCCACCACCCGGTCAGGCGGCCCGTCCGGCGGCCGGTCCCGTCGGGGCCCGCGCCCCGCCCCGCCTCCGACATGTACGCCTGCGTCATCCCGATGCCCTCACTGCCGTGCTCGTGCGCCCCGCCTGGCCCCCGACCCTAGGGCCTTGACCATAGGCGATGCTCAGCCTGTGCTGTCCCCTCAGGGGACGAAGCGCGGATGGCCAGGGTTCCGCCGGCGCCCGCGCCGACAGGTGCTGTGACAGAACGGGCATGAACCGCTCATCGAGCGGTCGGATTCGGGCGGCGGGAAGATCATTCTGCCCGCCACCCCGAACGGCCCGCAACGTCGGGTGTACGCGGCCGGACGCCGTCCAGGACCGTGTCGACGATCTGCTCGGCGAGGCCCTCGGGCAGTTCCTGCCACTCGTGCAGCAGCGCCCGGGAGAGCATCGGCGCCACGAAGAGGTCGGCCAGGACGTCGACGTCGCAGTCGGCGCGTATCTCGCCGCCCGCGATGCCGCGCCGCAGGACGGCCAGCAGCGCGTCGCGGCGCGCCCGCACGACCGTGTCGTGGTACTCGCGCCAGAGCTCGGGCTGCGCCTTGACCTGGGTGATCACCGTCCGCAGCAGGGCGGAGTTGCGCTTGGCCAGGCCGCGCCGGCGCAGGAACTCCAGCAGCAGTACCAGGTCGTCGCGGACCGACTCCCCGGGCAGCTCGGGATTCTCCTCCTCCAGCGAGCGCATCACGTCGAGCATCAGCCCGGCCTTGCCGGACCAGCGCCGGTACACCGTGGCCTTGCCCACGCCCGCCTCCTTGGCGATGCGCTCCATCGACAGGTCGGCGAGCGGGACGTCGCGCTCCAGCAGGTCCAGCACGCTCTCGATGATCGTGGACTCCAGCGCTTCGTTGCGCGGCCGCCCGGGCCTGCGGGTGGCCGCCGCTGCACAGGGGGGCTCGCCCCCGCCGGCCGCCGTCCCGTTCCGTTTTCCGCTGGTCACGCGCCGGCCCGCCTCTCGTTCCGTACTGCCAGGAGTGCCGTCAGGAGTGCCGTCAGGAGTGCCGTCGGCCGCTACGGCTTCCCCGCGGGAGAAGTCTCTCGCGACGTCTCCCGGCCCTGGCCGGCAGCCCGGTCGGCCGCCTTCCCGGGCAGGAAGAACCCGACGACCAGCGCGCCGACGACGGCGACCGTGGCGGAGCCGAGCGCGGTGACGTGCATGGCGTGCACGAACGCGTCGTTGGCGGCGGCGGCCAGCTGCCGGCCCGCGGGCCCCAGCTTCTCCGCGACGCCGAGCGTGGCCTCGATGGACTCGCCCGCCGCGTGCCGCGCGCCCGCCGGCAGGCCCGGTACGGAGTCCAGCGTGCCCTGGATGCCGTCGCGGTAGCTCGCGGACAGCAGCGAGCCCAGCACGGCGACCCCGAGCGTGCCGCCGACCTGCCGGAACGTGTTGTTCAGCGCCGAGCCGGAGCCGGCCTTCTCGCGCGGCAGGGACTGCATGATCGAGACCGTGACCGGCGGCATGATGTGCGCCATGCCCGTGCCCTGGAGGAAGAAGAGCACCTCCAGCACGAAGATCGGGGTGTCGGTGTCCATGAGGAGGAAGCCGGACATCGTGACGGCGACCAGCAGCATGCCGACCGTGCAGACGGCCTTCGCTCCGAAGCGGTCGACGACGTGCCGGGCCCGCGGCGCGAAGATCATCTGGGCGGCGGCCAGCGGCAGGATCAGCAGGCCGGCCTGGAGCGGGGTGTAGCCGCGCACGCTCTGGATGTAGAACACCATGAAGAACGTGACGCCCATCAGCGCGAAGAAGACCAGCGCGATCGCGGCGACGGCGGCGGAGAAGGCGGGCTTGCGGAAGTAACTGATGTCGATCGAGGGATGATCGATGCGCTTCTCGTACAGGACGAAGCCGGCCAGTACGAGCAGCCCGGCGAGGACCGTACCGAGCACCTGCGGGTCGGTGAAGTCGGCGAGCTGGCCGCCCTTGATGATGCCGTACACCAGGAGCACGAGGCCGACGACGGACAGCAGCACGCCCACCGGGTCCAGCCTGCCGGGCCGGGGATCCCTGCTGTCCGGTACCAGGAGCACCATCGCGGCCAGCGCGATCAGCACGATCGGCACGTTGACCAGGAAGACCGAGCCCCACCAGAAGTGGGCCAGGAGCAGCCCGCCGGCGATCGGGCCGATCGCGATGGCCAGGCCGACGCCGCCGGCCCAGATGCCGATGGCCTTCGGCTGCTCGTCGCGCTCGAAGACGTTCATGAGGATGGCGAGGGTGGCCGGCATGACCAGCGCGCCGCCCAGGCCCATCACGGCGCGGAAGGCGATGAGCTGGCCGGGCGAGCCGGAGATCGCGGCCAGTACGGAACCGAGGCCGAAGACCACCAGGCCGGTCAACAGGACCTTCTTGCGGCCCAGCCGGTCGCCGAGCAGACCGGCGGTGAACAGCAGGCCCGCGAAGACCAGCGTGTAGGAGTTGATCGCCCACTCCAGCTGGCTCTGACTGGCGCCGAGGCCGGTCGGGGCCGGGGTGGCGATCGTCTTCATCGCCACGTTCAGGATCGAGTTGTCCAGCACGACGATCAGCAGGCTGAGCATCAGCACGGCGAGGATCGCCCACCGGCGGCGGTGGACGGCCTCGGAGACGTGCCGCGCGCCGGCCGGCGCGGCGCCTATGCCCGCACCGGGCGAAGAATCGGATGAACGTGCCATACGAACCAGCGTACGCCCTTTTCGATACGGCACCGTTCCGTATCGTTGATTGTACTGAGCACGCATCACGGCCCGGCCCTCTTCCGTCGCCGCGCGCGGGCGTGTCAGCATGGGTGGTGAGTCCGGGGACGCCGTCAGGGCGCCTCGAGATGATGAACAAGGAGCCGTCGTCATGACGCAGCTTTCGCCTGCGCAGAGTCCTGCGAAAAGTACCGAAAAGTCCTTGTACGGCGGCACGGGATCCCGCCGTGTCACCGTCCGCGACATCGCCTCCGCCAAGGCCCGCGGCGACAAGTGGCCCATGCTCACCGCGTACGACGCGATGACCGCGTCCGTCTTCGACGAGGCGGGCATCCCCGTCCTGCTCGTCGGCGACTCCATGGGCAACTGCCACCTGGGGTACGAGTCGACCGTCCCGGTCACCATGGACGAGATGACGCTGCTGTCCGCCGCCGTCGTACGCGGCACGAAGCGCGCCCTCGTCGTCGCCGACCTGCCCTTCGGCACGTACCAGGAAGGCCCCGTCCAGGCGCTCCGCAACGCCACCCGGCTGGTCAAGGAGGCCGGCGTGGGCGCGGTGAAGCTGGAGGGCGGCGAGCGCTCGGCGGAGCAGATCAAGCTGCTGGTCGACGCCGGCATCCCGGTCATGGCCCACATCGGGCTGACCCCGCAGTCCGTCAACGCCTTCGGCGGCTACCCCGTGCAGGGCCGCGGCGAGGAGGCGGCCCAGCAGCTGCTGCGGGACGCCAAGGCGGTGCAGGACGCGGGCGCGTTCTCCGTGGTCCTGGAGGCGGTACCGGCCGAGCTGGCCGCCGAGGTCACCCGCTCGCTGCACATCCCCACCGTCGGCATCGGCGCGGGCCTGGAGTGCGACGCGCAGGTCCTGGTCTGGACGGACATGGCAGGGCTCACCAAGGGCCGGGTGCCGCGCTTCGTGAAGCAGTACGCGCAGCTGCGCGAGGCGCTGGGCGGCGCGGCGCAGGCGTTCGCCGAGGAGGTCGTGGGCGGCACGTTCCCGGCGGAGGAGCACACCTTCCACTGAGGATCCCCGCGAGGCGCTGCCGGTGGTCCGGCAGCGCCTCGCGCATGTCCGGCGGCGATCCGCGCCGGCGGCCTGCCGGCGAGCCGCGTCGGCGATCCGTGTCGGCGGTCTGTCGGTGGCCCATCGGCGCCCGACCTGCGCTGTCGGTGCTCTGTCGGGGCGTTGTCAGTGGTGCCTGTCACTGTGGATCCATGACGCAGAAGACACACTCCGCCGACGGCCGCGCGGCCGTCCAAGTCCGTGGCCTGGTCAAGCACTTCGGCGATGTCAAGGCCGTCGACGGAGTGGACCTGGACGTGCGGGAAGGCACGGTCATGGGCGTGCTCGGGCCGAACGGCGCGGGCAAGACCACGCTCGTGCGCTGCCTGTCCACGCTCCTCGTCCCCGACGCCGGCACGGCGATCGTGGCCGGGTACGACGTCGTGCGCCAGCCGCGCGCGCTGCGCCGCACGATCGGCCTGACGGGGCAGTACGCCTCCGTCGACGAGAAGCTCTCCGGCCGGGAGAACCTCTACATGATCGGGCGGCTGCTCGACCTCTCCCGCAAGGACGCCCGGGCGCGCGCGGACGAGCTGCTGGAGCGGTTCTCGCTCACCGAGGCCGCCAAGCGCCCCGCGGGCAAGTACTCGGGCGGCATGCGCCGCCGCCTCGACCTGGCCGCCTCGATGATCGGCCGCCCCGCGGTGCTGTATCTGGACGAGCCCACGACCGGCCTCGACCCGCGCACGCGCAACGAGGTCTGGGACGAGGTCAACCACATGGTCCGCGAGGGCGCGACGGTGCTGCTGACCACGCAGTACATGGAAGAGGCCGAGCGGCTGGCCGACGAGCTGACCGTCGTCGACCGCGGCCGGGTGATCGCCGAGGGCCGGGTGGACGAGCTGAAGGCCAAGGTCGGCGGGCGCACGCTGCAGATCCGCCCGGCGGTCCGCGGCGAGCTGGACCGCATGGTCGGCGTGATCGCGCAGGCCGGCCTGGACGGCATGGCGGGCGCCACGGCGGACCACGAGGACGGCGTGGTGAACGTCCCGATCGTCAGCGACGAGCAGCTGACCGCGGTGGTCAACGTCCTCGGCGAGCGCGGCTTCGCGCTCGCCGGCATCAACACCCATCTGCCCAGCCTGGACGAGGTCTTCCTGGCCATCACCGGCCAGAAGACGTCCGAGGCCGACACGGCCGCCGAGCCGGCGGCCGCCCAGTACGAGGAGGTCGCGGCATGAGCGCCGCAACGATCACGGCGCCGGCCGCGAAGCCCGGGGCCGCCGAGGGCCGGATCGGCCTGCGGGCCAATTTCCGCCACATCGGCGCGCTGGTCCGGCGCAACGCCCTGCAGATCAAGCAGGACCCGGAGTCGATGTTCGACGTCCTGCTGATGCCCGTCATCTTCATCCTGCTGTTCGTGTACGTCTTCGGCGGCGCCATCGCCGGCAAGGGCAATCAGCAGCAGTACGTCCAGTATCTGGTCCCCGGCATGATGGCCATGATGGGCATGAACATCGCCATGGCGGTCGGCACGGGCGTCAACGAGGACTTCCGCAAGGGCGTGATGGACCGCTTCCGCACGATGCCCATCGCGCGGTCCTCGGTCCTCATAGCCAAGATCGTCGTCGAGATCGGCCGGATGCTGATCGCCACCGCGATCCTGCTGGGCATGGGCTTCCTGCTCGGCCTGCAGATCAAGGGGTCGGCGCTGGAGTTCGTCGGGGCGATCGCGCTGTCGACCGTGTTCGGCGCGGCACTGATGTGGATCTTCGTCCTGCTGGGGCTGACGGTGAAGACGCCGCAGGCCGTACAGGGCATGGCGATGCTGGTGCTGATGCCGCTGCAGTTCGGCTCGTCGATCTTCACGCCGCCCACGTCGATGCCCGGCTGGCTGGAGGCGTTCACGAAGGTCAACCCCCTCTCCAACCTCGCCGACGCGGCCCGCGGCCTGCTGGGCGGCCAGGGCCCGGTGGCCCATCCGACCCTGATCACGCTGGCCTGGGCGATAGGCATCACGGCCGTCACGATGCCGCTGGCGGTCCGGAAGTTCCGGTCGAAGACCTGACGCGAGGGGGATGTCAGATGAGGTCGAGGGCCTCGTCGAGGGGGAGGGCGGCGCCCTCGGCGTGGGCGGACGCGTAGTCCGCCGCGCCGAGGACGGCGCGTACGGCCTCCTCGGCCGCCTCGCGGGAGGTGCGGGTGATGCGCTGCGCGTGCTGCCGGGGCGCGCGCAGGGTGTCGAAGGCGCCCAGCAGCCGGGCCCCGTCCGTGGCGCCGTCCGGGCCGCCGGTCAGGGCCAGCACCCGGGCCGCGACGAGCAGTTGGGACAGCGGCAGGTCGGGGGCGACGGCGTGGGTGAGCGGGGAGCGCATCTTGGCGACGGCCCCGCGCACGGCCGCCAGTACACCGTCGTACCGCCCCTCCTCCACGTCCAGCGCGGCCAGCGCCCCCTCGACCATGCCGAGGAACATCTCCGGCGCCGACCGTTCGTCGAACTCCTCCCGCACGAGCTGGAGATGGTGCCGGGCCTCGCCGATCCGGCCGGCCGTCGTCAGCCAGGTGGCCAGCTGGACGCGGGCGAACGGCACGGCGTCGCGGTTGTGCCGCCCTTCGGCCAGCACCTCGTGCAGCAGCCGCTCGCCCTGTTCGACGTCGCCCGCCTCGATCAGTACACCGCCCAGCCGGGTCTTGAGCAGCGGGAGCTGGCCGTGCGCGCCGAGCTCCGCCGCGTACCGCATCGCGGCGCGGTAGTCGTCGGCGGCCGGGCCGTACGCGCCGTGCCCCTCGTGGGTCTCGCCGCGCCCGGCCAGCGCCTCGGCGACTCCCCAGGCGTCGCCGAGCCTGCGGAAGATCTCCAGCGCCTCGTCGGCGTCGCGGCTCGCCTGATCCAGGCCGCCGGGCCGGTCGTTCTGGATTCTCGCCCGCAGCTGGAGGATGAACGCCAGCTCCCAGTCGTAACCGAACTCCCGGCAGCCGCGCACGGTCTCGTCGACCATGCCGACCAGGTCGACGAAGCAGCCGGTCAGCATGACGGCGTAGAACCACAGCACGCCCGGCACGCGGCAGGTCTGCGGCAGCCCGCCGCGGTAGGCGCTGACGATGCCCCGCAGCTCCTCCTGCTGTTCGAAGCGCTGCAGCGCCTGCATGTCGCTGTCCACGCTGGCCAGCGCGACCAGCCGGACCTCCCGGCGGGCTTCGAGGAACTGCTCGGGCGGCATCGGGGGCGGGGCGTCGATCGGCCGGGCGGACAGCGGCGGGGCCGGGGTGACCGGCGGCAGGAAGGGGTTCGGGCCGAGCGCGGCGGCCGCCGTCGACCAGGTACGGGCGTCGCCGCGGTGGTCGCGCAGCGTCCAGAACCACTGCAGGGACAGCACGAGGCAGAGCGCCTCGTGCTCGTCGCGCGCGGCGACGGCGCGGCGCAGGGCGGTGCGGAGGTTGTCGTGCTCCCGCTCCAGCCGGTCCAGCCAGTGGCGCTGCTCGGGGCCGCGGAGCAGGGGGTCGGCGGCGCGGGCGAGCTCGCGGTAGGCCACGAGGTGGCGGCGCTCGGCGGCGGCCCGCTCCCCCGCCTCGTCCAGCCGCTCCCCGGCGTACTCCCGCACGGTCTCCAGCAGCCGGTACCGCATCTCGCCACCGGCCGACGGCACGGCCACGACGAGCGACTTGTCGACAAGCGACCCGAGCAGCGGGGCGATGTCGCCGGGGGCGACGAGTCCGGCGGACCCGGCGGCCCGGCCCGTGTTCCGGGCGCCGGCCGGCTCCTGGAGGCCGACGCCGATCGGCTCCTGGAGGCCGGCGCCGATCGGCTCCTGGAGGCCGGGCGTGTTCTCCGGGGCGTCCGCGCAGACCGATTCCGCGGCGGTGAGGTCCGTGCCGCCGGAGAAGACGGAGAGGCGGCGGAGGACCGCGCGCTCGGGCGCGTCGAGCAGGTCCCAGGACCAGTCGACGACCGCGCGCAGGGTCTGCTGGCGCGGGAGTACGGTACGGCTGCCGCTGGTCAGCAGCCGGAAGCGGTCGTCCAGGCGGTCCGCGAGCTGACGCGGCGCGAGCGAGCGGAGCCGGGCGGCGGCCAGTTCGACGGCCAGCGGCAGGCCGTCCAGCCGGCGGCAGATCTCGGCGCACGCCTCCGGGTCGTCCTCGATGCGGAAGCCGGGCCGGGCCGCGGCGCCCCGGTCGGCCAGCAGCCGCAGTGCGACGGGGTCGGGCAGCGGCTCCACCGGCCGGACCAGCTCACCCGGTACGGCGAGCGGCTCCCGGCTGGTGGCCAGCACGCTCACGCCCGGGCACTCGGCCAGCAGCCGTTCCGCGAGCCGGGCCGCCGCGTCGACGACGTGCTCGCAGTTGTCCAGTACGAGCAGCATCCGGCGGCCCGCGCAGTGCTCGGCGAGCTGCGCGAGCGGGTCGAAGGCCAGCGGGTCGGCGGCAGCGCGCAGCCCCTCGGCCGCGCTGCCGCGGACCACGGTCTCGCGGGCGCCGAGCGCGGTGAGTACGGCTTCCGGCACCGTGCCGGGGTCCGCGACGGGGCCCAGCTCCGCGAACCACACGCCGTCCGGCCAGGCCCCGGGCGCGCCGGCCGCCGCGGCCTCCGCGCCCTCCTGCGACAGCCGCGTCTTCCCGGCACCGCCGGGCCCGAGCAGCGTCACGAGGCGGTGCGCGGCCAGGTCGGCGCGGAGCGCGCCCAGCTCCGCCTCACGCCCGACGAACGAGGTCAGCCGCGCCCGAAGATTCCCGGCCGGCCGCCACCCGCCGGCGACGCCGCCGGGCTCCACGCGGGCGCCGGAAGCCGTACCGGTACCGGTACCGGCAGCCGCTCCGGACGCCGTCCCGGACGCCGCCTCCAACAGCTCCGCGTGCAAGGCGCGCAGCGGCGGTGACGGGTCCGTGCCGAGGCGGTCGGCGAGGTCGGCGCTGAGGGCCGCGTACGCGTCCAGCGCCTCGGCCGTGCGGTCCGTGGCGCGCAGGGCGCGCAGCCGCAGGAGGTGGAGCGGCTCGTCGAGGGGATGGCGGCGGCACAGCGCGGTGAGCGCGGGCAGCGCCTCCTCCGCGCGGCCGAGCGCGAGATCGGCGGCGAGGCGGGTGCGCCGCGCGTCCAGGCGCAGCCGTTCGGCCCCGGCCGCCTCGGCGACCGCGTCCGGGAGGTCGGCGAGGGCGGGCCCGCGCCACAGCGCGAGCGCGTCGTCCAGCAGCGCGGCGGCCTTCGCCGGGTCGCCGTCCGCCAGCGCCCGCTCGCCCTCGCCCGCCAGCCGCTCGAAGCGGTGCAGGTCGACGTCGTCGGGGTCGGCGGCCAGGTAGTAACCGCCGGTCACGGAGACGACCGCGGCATGGCCGAGGGCCCGCCGCAGCCGTCCGACGAGCGCCTGGAGCGCGCCGCCCGCGTCCCGCGGCTCCGCATCCGGCCCCCAGACCTCCGCGATCAGCGTGTCGGGGGTACGGGGGCGCCCCGGCGTGCGCGCGAGGGCGGCGAGGAGTGCGCGCAGGCGGGCACCGCCGAGGGCGACGTCGGTCCCGTCGTCCTGGCGTGCCTGGGTCGTCCCGAGGATTCCGTAGCGCACCGGCCCATTGTCGTCCACGTCCCGCACGCCCCGCCCGTCCCCCACCACTGTCCCCACTCGTTCCCCCGTCGCCCCCGTCCCGGACATTCTCGTCTTCCCGAGGGGTACGGGCACGCACACGGGTCCAGACTGCCTGGAACCACCGGCATACGCTCCTCGTTTTCCGGTGTACGATCCGCCGCCCGCCCACAGACGACCTCACGCACGACCGCACCCCTCCGCGCACGACCCCTCTCGCACGACCCGCCCCGCACGACCCGCCCACCCCTCAGGAGCACCGCACGATGACCACCGCAGTACGGCGCGCGGACCGGCGCGTCAGTCCCGTCTTCCTCGCGCTCGTCGCCGTCATGGCGGCGTCGGGCTGGTACGTGTGGACGGACCAGCTCGCCGAGAACACCGGCGTCGCCGTGTTCCTGTTCGTGGTCTCGGGGTGGATCGTCTCGCTGTGCCTGCACGAGTACGCACACGCCCGTACGGCGCTGCACAGCGGCGACATCTCGATCGGCGCGAAGGGCTATCTGACGCTCAACCCGCTCAAGTACACGCACGCGCTGCTCAGCATCGTGCTGCCGGTGATCTTCGTGATCCTGGGCGGGATCGGCCTGCCGGGCGGCGCGGTGTTCATCGAGCGCGGCCGGATCAGGGGCCGCTGGCGGCACAGCCTGATCTCGGCGGCGGGCCCGCTGACGAACATCCTGTTCGCGGCCGTGGTCACCGCGCCGTTCTGGCTGGGCGCGATGGACGGCGTGCCGAAGCCGTTCCGGTACGCGCTCGCGTTCCTCGCGCTGCTGCAGGTGACGGCCGCGATCCTGAACTTCGTCCCGGTGCCGGGGCTGGACGGGTACGGCGTGATCGAGCCGTGGCTGTCGCACAAGCTGCGGCGGCAGGTGGAGCCGTTCGCGCCGTTCGGCCTGCTCGCGGTCTTCGGACTGCTCTGGGCGCCGGGCGTGAACCAGGTGTTCTTCGAGGCGGTGGACGCCGTCCTGCGGGTGCTGGGCGTCTCCCAGATCGACAGCTACCTCGGGCAGGAGCTCTTCCGCTTCTGGCGGGGCGAGCCGCAGCTGTTCTAGCGGGGCGAGCCCTCCGGGGCCCCGTCCGCCGCCTGCGCGGCCTCCCGCTCCAGCTTGGCCCGGCGCAGGTAGAACCACGCCATGTTGCTGGAGACGCCGGCCACCAGGACCCAGGCGATGCCGATGAGGTTGCCCGCCACGAAGGAGACGACGGCCGCGACGACCGCCAGGACGCAGACGACGAGGGCGAAGACGGCGAGGCGCCGGGCCGGGCCGGACGGGGGCAGGGCGGGCATGGGAGGGGGCTCCTGTCGGGGTACTGCGTATGCGGTCCCCTCCAGTGTCCCCCATGCCCCGCTCCGCCCGACTCCGGCCCGCCGCTCGCCCCGGCCGGAGCTCACACGTCCGTGGTGCGCAGCCCCGCGTGTGCCTTGTACCGCCGGTTGACCGAGATCAGGTTGGCGACCAGGGACTCGACCTGGTGCGCGTTGCGCAGCCGGCCGGCGAAGACGCCGCGCATGCCGGAGATGCGGCCGGCCAGCGCCTGCACCACATCCGTGTCGGCCCGCTTCTCGCCCAGCACCATCACATCCGTGTCGATCTTCTCGACCGACGGGTCCTGGAGGAGCACCGCCGAGAGGTGGTGGAAGGCGGCCGTGACGCGCGACTCCGGGAGCAGCGCGGCGGCCTGCTCGGCCGCGCTGCCCTCCTCGGGCTTCAGCGCGAACGCGCCCTTCTTGTCGAAACCGAGCGGGTTGACGCAGTCGACGACGAGCTTGCCGGCCAGCTCCTCGCGCAGCGCTTCGAGGGTCTTGGCGTGACCCTCCCACGGGACCGCCACGATCACGACGTCGGAGCGGCGCGCGCACTCCGCGTTGTCCGCACCCTCGACGCCGAGGCCGAGCTCGTCCGCCGCGGCCTGCGCCCGCTCCGCCGCGCGCGAGCCGATGATCACCTTCTGGCCCGCCCTGGCGAACCGGTACGCCAGGCCGCGGCCCTGGTCACCGGTGCCGCCGAGCACGCCGACGACCAGGCCGGCGACATCCGGCAGGTCCCAAGGGTCCCGCTTGAGCGCCTTCTTGGCTTCGGTCGCGACATTCACGGGAGTCGCGGGCTTCGCATCGTCAGGAGTAGTCATGCCAGCGATACTGGCACGCCTGGTGCGGCCCGGGCAGCCGGGCGCGGCGTGCCGGTGATCACGCCTTCACGCTGCCCTCGGTGAGCCCCGTACGCCAGTACCGCTGCAGCACGGTCATCAGGATCATCAGCGGCAGTACGGAGAGGAACGCGCCGCCGACGGTGTACTGGTACAGCTCCGGCTGCCGGTCGGCGTAGCCCGTCCAGGAGGTCAGGCCCAGCTGGATCGGGTACAGGTCGGAGTCGGAGAGCATCACCAGCGGCAGGAAGTAGTTGTTCCAGATGTGCACGAACTGGAACAGGAAGACGGTGACCAGCGCGGGGATCATCAGCCGCAGCCCGAGGCCGGAGAAGATCCGCCACTCCCCCGCGCCGTCGATCCGGGCCGCCTCCAGCAGCGAGTCGGGCACGGCGGCGGCCACGTAGATCCGGCACAGGTAGACGCCGAAGGGGCTGACCACGCTGGGGATCAGCACCGCCCAGTAGGTGTTGGACATCCCGAAGCCGCTGAAGAGGAAGTACAGCGGCAGGGCGAGGGCGGTGCCGGGGATCAGCACGCCCGCCAGGATGACGTTGAAGATCCCTTCCCGCCCCGGGAAGGGGAACTTCGCGAGCGCGTAGCCGGCCGCCGCGGACAGCAGCGTCGCGGCGAGCGCGCCGACGCCCGCGTACAGCAGGGAGTTGGCGAACCAGCGGACGTAGATGCCGTGGTCGTAGGTCAGGACGTCGCCGAGGTACTGGAGCGGCCGCGGGTTCGCGAACCAGAAGCCGAAGCTGCCGAAGAGGTCGCCGCTGCTCTTCGTGGCGGAGACCACGAGCCAGTACACCGGTACGAGGAAGTAGACGGCGGCGACGGTCAGCAGGGAGCAGGTGAGGATGCGGTAGCGGAGCGCCGAGGGGGTCACCGGCCGTCCTCCTTTCCGCGCTGTCCGACCAGCCGCAGGAAGCCGAAGGAGAGGACACACGCGACCAGCGCGAGCAGGACCGCCTCGGCCGCCGCGAGGTGCTGGTTGTTGCCGACGAACGCCTCGCTGTAGGCGTGCAGGTTGGGCGTGTAACCGGAGTCGATGGAGGAGGCGAGCGGCCGCAGCACCATCGGCTCGGCGAACAGCTGGAGCGTGCCGATGATGGAGAAGACGCAGGTCAGGACGAGGGCCGGGCGGATCAGCGGGATCTTGATGTGCAGGGCTACCTGGCGCGCGTTCGCGCCGTCGATGCGCGCGGCCTCGTACAGCTCCTGTGGCACGGCCTTGAGCTGGGAGATCAGGACGAGCATGTTGTACCCGGTGAACTGCCAGGTGACGATGTTGGCGATGGACCACAGGACCGTGCCGCGGGAGAGGAAGTCCACGTCCCAGCCGACCTCCTGGGCCATCTTCACCAGCGGGCTGATCCCGGGGACATAGAGGAAGCCCCACAGGATCGAGGCGATCACGCCGGGCACGCCGTACGGCAGGAAGAACGCGCTGCGGAAGAAGGTCACCCAGCGGGCGCTCGCACTCTCCAGGAGCAGCGCGAGGGCGGTCGCCAGAATGATCATGAGCGGGATCTGTACGGCGCCGAAGAGCAGCACCCGGCCGAAGCCGGCGAGGAAGCGGTCGTCGGAGAGCGCCTGGGCGTAGTTGGCCAGTCCGGCGAAGACCTCGTGTTCGGCGCCGCCGAGGCCGAGCGGCCCGGTGCGCTCGGTCCTGTGCAGGCTCTGCCAGATCGCGTACGCGATGGGCACGATGAAGCAGAGCAGGAAGAGGGCGAGGAAGGGCAGCAGGAAGCCCGCGGCGGCGCGCGCGTTGCGGGCTTCCGTACGGGTCGGCCGTCTCACCCGCCGCTCTCCACCTTCAGGCCCTTGCCCTTGAGGTCGCTCACCGTCTGCGCCTGGACCTTCTTCAGCACCGAGCGGAAGGAGTCGCCGCTGCTCAGCGCCTCGGTGAAGGCGTCGCCCAGGCGCTGGTAGAGGGTGTCGACGCCGGGGCCCCACTGCCAGCTGGTGTCGACGTGGTCGCCGGCCTCCTTGAAGACCGTGCTGTACGCCTGCCCGCCGAAGAAGCCCTTGTGGACGTCGAGGTCGGTGGTCTCGTAGCCGGTCTTCGCGCTGGGGAAGCCGTAGCCGCCGTCGATGAGCAGCCCGATCGCCTCGGGGTCGGTGTTGAGCCAGACGGCGAAGTCGAGGGCGTCCTTGGGATAGGTCGCGCCGGCGAACACGGCAGTCGTGGAGCCGCCCCAGTTGGCCTGCGCGTCCGCGCCCTTGGTCCACTGCGGCAGCGGCACGGCGCGCCACTTGCCCTTGGTGTCCGGCGCGTTGCCGACCAGCAGCGCGTCGCCCCAGCTGGCGCCGAGCCAGGCGGGGATGGCGCCGGTCTGGATGTCCTTGTACCAGGCGTTCTGCCGGTCCGGGATGGTCTTGACCAGCTTCCGCTTGACCAGGCCCTCCCAGTAGTCGGCGACCTTGCGGGTGGGGTCGTCGTCGAGGTGGACGGTCCAGGTGTCGCCGTCGGCGGCGTACCAGCGGGCGCCGGCCTGCCAGGCGTACCCGGCGAAGCGGTTGCCGTTGGTGGGCGCGAAGGTCTCGATCCAGGCGCCCTTCGTGCGGATCTTCTTGGCAGCGACCTCGTACTCGTCCCAGGTGGCGGGCGGCTCGATGTCCCACTTGTCGAAGAGGTCCTGGCGGACGAAGAGGCCCATCGGGCCGGACGCCTGCGGGATGGCGTAGACGCCCTTGCCGAAGACGGACTGCTGCCACTGCCAGCCGACGAACCTGCTCTTGTACCGCTCGCCGCCGACGGTGGTCAGGTCCAGCAGCCCGTTGTCCAGCAGGAAGCTCGGCACGACGGGGAATTCGATCTGGCCGAGGTCGGGCGGGTTGCCCGCCTTGATGGCGGCGTGCATCTTGGCGTACTGGGCGCCGTTGACGGCCGACACCTTCTCGACCTTGACCTGGACCTCGGGATTCTTGCTGTTCCACAGGTCGACGGGCTTGTCGATGCCGGGCACCCAGGACCAGAAGGTGAGGGTGATCTTCTGCCCCTTCTTGCGCTCCTTGGGCGCGGCATTCTTGTCCTCGGCACCGTCACCGCAACCGGCAAGCGCGAAGCCGGCGGCAACGGCCGCGGCACCGCCCAACACGGTTCTGCGGCGCGCACCACTCAGGGGGCTCGTGTCGTACGTCCTCATGCCAGCTCCTCCACGGGGATGCGGCGGAAGGTGATCGTCGAGTAGGCGCTGAAGTCGCCGGTTTCGTAGAGCAGTCCGACGGTGTCGGGGTCGATGCGGACGAGGTCGGAGTAGGCGGCCGGGAGGCCGCTGACGGTGTGGGCGTTCTGCCAGGTCAGGCCGCGGTCGCGGCTGGCGCGCACGGTCATCAGGGCGCGTGCGGCGCGGTCGGCGGGGGCCGAGAAGAGCAGCACGTCCGGGGCGCCGAGGTGCAGCACGCTGCCCTGGACGACCGGCGCGGCGAGCCCGGCCTGGGCCCGGAAGGGCTTCTCCAGGTGGGCGCCGCCGTCGGCGGAGTAGGCGTCGACGCGGGTGCCGGGCGCGTCGGAGTCGTTGCGGGCGTTGAAGTAGAGGCGGCCGCCGGGGAGTTCGGCGGCGGTGGTCTCGTTGGTGTTGATGTAGCCGTTGGGGTTGGAGTCGGTGTAGCCGATCCGCCAGGTCGCGCCGGAGTCGTCGCTGAGCAGCACGTGGCCGCCGTTGTAGCGGCCCTCGGCACCGGTGTCGCCGGGCACGGTGGGCGCGATGGAGTGGTTGGCGGGCACCACCAGCCGGCCGGCATACGGGCCTTCGCGGATCTGGAGGGCGTGGCCGGGGGTGGTGGCGTACCACCGCCAGCCGGCGCGTTTGGCCTGGGCGGTGATCTCGCGCGGGGTGCTCCAGGT
This sequence comes from Streptomyces sp. NPDC026301, assembly GCF_055567935.1. Classification (NCBI taxonomy): domain Bacteria; kingdom Bacillati; phylum Actinomycetota; class Actinomycetes; order Kitasatosporales; family Streptomycetaceae; genus Streptomyces; species Streptomyces sp. NPDC026301. The sequence goes on from NZ_JBVHPN010000002.1 coordinate 328,998, forward strand.
CAGCCCGTCGTCGTCGCTGTACTGGAGCCACACGCGGCGGCCGTCGGCGGCGGATACCTCGCCCCGCAGGATGGCGCTCTCGGTGGCGGTGCCCGCGTTGCGTACGTGGACGAGGACCGTGCGGCCGCGGTGCGGGCCGGTGTGCAGGACGACGGGGGCCGGGTTGCCGGCCGTGCCGGTGCCGTTGCCGTCGACGACGGTCAGTGGGCCCCAGGTACGGCCGCCGTCGGTGGAGCGCCGCAGGACGAGGTCGATGTCGCCGGTGTCGGACGACGAGGCGACGCGGCCCTCGGCGAAGGCCAGCAGGGTGCCGGCCCGGGTCACGACCGCGGCCGGGATGCGGTAACTGGCGTAGCCGCCGGTCCCGGCGCGGAAGGGTTGCGAAGTCTCGTACGCCACGGGCAGCCCCTAACGACCAGACGTAGGACGTCCCTTGTCCTGCGGTGACCATAGGGAGCGCCCAACGGGGCGTCAAGGCACCCGACATGGCCCGTGTCGCCCGCCTCGCGCGAATGCCACAGACAGCGGAACTGCGGGTGAACTGCGGCTGTACGCAAGGCGTACGGGCGTGGCGGACCTTCTGGAGCGGGCCGGACACTGGCCCGTTACACGGCTGCCCCGCCAGCCCTCACGGCCGCCCCGCCGTCCGTCACGCGACCTCCCCACCGGCCGCTACGCGACGCCCTTCAGCCGCTCCCGGATGCCGTCGAAGTGCCGGTGCATCGCCTCGACCGCGCGGTCGCCGTCGCCGGTCTCCAGCGCGGTGACGATCTCCGCGTGCTGACGCCACGTCACCTCCGGTTCCTGGCTGCTGTCGTCCAGGTCCTTGCGGACCCGGCGCAGCGCGTCCCAGAAGGCGTCCAGCACCTCGCTGAGCAGGTGGTTGCCGAGCGAGCGGTACAGCGCGAGGTGGAAGGCGCGGTCGGTGCCGCTCTCCACCCGGCCGGCCGCCGCCTCCTTCTCCATCCGGTCGACCAGGCCCCGCAGTACGTCCAGGTCCTCGGCCGGCAGGCTGCGCGCGACCGCCCCGACGAGCCCGGCCTCCAGCGCCTCGCGGACCTCCATCAGCTCGTACAGGCTGGCCTCGCCCTGGTGGTGGCGGACCGCGGCCCGGAAGGCGATGCCCTCCACGAAGGGGTCGAGGGTGAGCGTCCCGACGTACGTGCCGAAGCCGTGCCGGATCTCGACGATGCGCATGGCCTGCAGCGCCTTGAGCGCCTCGCGGACCGAGTTCCGGCTGACGTCGAGCAGCTCGACCAGCTCGGCCTCGGTGGGCAGCGGGTCGCCGGGCACCAGCTTCCGCCGCAGGATGAGCCGCTTGATCTGCGCCTGGACGTCCTCGGACATCGTGCCGCGCGCCATGTGTCTGCCTCTCCGTCTCGCCGGGGTGGATCCGGGTGATCCGGCCGGCGACCTCTTGACCGACCGCTCCGGGCCGGGTCTATTGTGACCCAGACATCGGACATCCCATGTCCCACGTCCGACCACCGCCCGTCACTCGATCGGCGGCAGTCCCGTGACCGGCCCGCACCACACCGCTGGAGTACCGCATGGCTCTGCCCACCCCGCTGCACGGCGTCGTACCGCCGGTCTGCACCCCCCTCGACCCGCACGGCGAGGTCGACACCGGCTCGCTCGGGCGGCTGGTGGAGCACTTGGTCGGCGGCGGGGTGCACGGCCTCTTCGCCCTCGGCTCCACCAGCGAGGTCGCCTACCTCACCGACGCGCAGCGGGCCACCGCGCTGGAGGCCGTCGTCAAGGCGGCGGACGGCCGGGTGCCGGTGCTGGCGGGCGTCATCGACACCACGACCGCCCGGGTGCTCGACCACGCCCGTACGGCGAAGGCACTGGGCGCCGACGCGCTCGTGGCCACCGCGCCCTTCTACACCCGTACGCACCCCAAGGAGATCGCCGGGCACTTCCGCGCGCTCCGGGCCGCCGTGGACCTGCCGCTCTTCGCGTACGACATCCCGGTCTCCGTGCACAGCAAGCTCCCCGGCGCGCTGGTGCGGGAGCTGGCCGAGGACGGCACGCTGGCCGGGCTCAAGGACAGCAGCGGCGACGAGGGCGGGCTGCGCCGCCTCCTCGTGGAGCTGGGCGGCAGGGCCGGCCGCCGCACCGGCCCGGCTCCCGACTTCGCGGTCCTCACCGGCTCCGAGCTGACCGTGGACGCGGCACTGCTCGCCGGGGTCGACGGCGTGGTCCCGGGCATCGGCAACGTCGACCCGGCCGCCTACGTCCGCCTGTACGACGCCTGCCGCGCGGGCGACTGGGCGGCGGCAGCGGCCGAGCAGGAGCGGCTGGTCGCGCTCTTCGGCATCGTCGACGCGGGGCCGGAGGCGGAGATGGGCCGCAGCTCCTCGGCGCTGGGCTCCTTCAAGGCCGCGCTGCACCTGCTCGGCGTCATCGACCACCCGGCCACCGCGGCGCCGCAGCTCCCGCTGGGCGCCGAGTCGGTGGCCGAGGTCGCCCGCCGGCTGACCGCCGCGGGCCTGGAGCCGGTCCGTTGACCGGCGCCGCGCGCCCGGCGCGCAAGGCCGCCCTCCCCTGGTACCGGGAGGTGAGCCCGACCCAGTGGAAGTCGTTCTTCGCCGCCTGGATCGGCTACGTCCTCGACGGCTTCGACTTCGTGCTGATCACGCTCGTGCTGACCGAGATCAGCGCCGAGTTCGACCTGAGCACGGTGCAGGGCGCGAGCCTGATCTCCGGCGCGTTCATCACCCGCTGGCTCGGCGGCGCTGTCCTCGGCGCGCTCGGCGACCGCTTCGGCCGCAAGGCGTCGATGGTGGCGAGCATCCTGCTCTACTCCCTCGGCACCTTCGCCTGCGGCTTCGCGTGGGACTACACCAGCCTCTTCGTGGCCCGGCTGCTGATCGGCATGGGCATGGCCGGCGAGTACAGCGCCAGCGCCACGTACGTGCTGGAGAGCTGGCCGGCCCGGGTCCGCAGCCGGGCGAGCGGCTTCCTGATCTCCGGCTTCTCCATGGGCTCGGTGCTGGCCGCCGAGTGCTACAAGTGGGTCGTGCCCGCGCTCGGCTGGCGCTGGATGTTCTACATCGGGCTGGCCCCGATCGTGATCGCGCTGTGGGTGCGGCGGTCGCTGCCGGAGGCCGAGGAGTGGAGCGCGGCGGTCGCCGAGCGGGAGACGAAGCCGAATCCCTTCCGGCCGCTGTTCGCCACACCGCTGCGCGCGACGGTCAACACCGTGCTGACGGTCGTGGCCACGCTGTCCCTCTTCGGCGTCTTCACGCCGGTGGGCGCGGGCGCGGTACCGCTCCTCTCCGTCCTCTCGGGCGTCACCCTGGCCGCGCTCGCGGTCCAGCTCGGCGGCCGCCGCGGCTGGCTGCTGTACCTCTCGCTGATCGTGACGGTCTTCGTCGCCTTCCTGTACACCTGGCCCATCCAGGCGCTGCTGCCGACGTACCTGAAGACCGAGCTGCACTACTCCCCCGGCCAGGTCACCAACGTGCTGTTCTTCGCCGGGTTCGGCACCATGGCGGGCTGCTGGCTGGCGGGCTTCGTCGGCGACCGGATCGGCACGCAGAAGGCGTACGCGTGCACCCTGCTCGCCTCGCTGGTCTTCGTCTTCCCGGTCTTCGCCGCGGGGAACAGCCTGCTGCTGCTCGGCGTCCTGCTGTTCGTCCTGCAGGCCCTCAGCTTCGGCATCTCCGGGCTGCTGCCGCGGTACATCGGCGGCCACTTCCCCACCGAGAACCGCGCCGCAAGCCTGGGCTTCACGTACAACGTGGGGGCGCTGGGCGGCGCGGTGGCGCCGGTACTGGGCGCGAGCCTGGCCGAGGGCCGGTCGCTGGGCAGCTCGCTGGCGCTGCTCACCTTCGCCGGCACGGTCCTGGTCGTGCTGCTGGTCGGCTTCGACGTGCCGGCCCGGCTGAACCGGCTGCTGGACCCGGAAGCGCCCAGCGACCACCTGGCCGGCGAGGAGTCGGCGGTGGCGGGTGCGGGGCCGGGTACCGCGCGCGTGCAGCAGGAGGCGTAGGGGGTGTCTTACGGATCATGCCGGGCTCGCGACAGCGCACCGAACAGCCATGACTCGTACGAGTGACGGCGTTCGAAGGGCGCTCCGGCGGCGGGCGGGCGGCGGCAGGATGCGGAGCCATGGATGCCGTACGCGTCGCGCTGCTGCGCGAAGTCCTCGCCGGTACCGAATGGGTCCAGGCCACCCGCCGCTTCGCCGGGTCGCTGCGCGCGTCCGTGGCACCGCACGGCGGCGGGCTGCTGCTGGTCGGCAGCGCGGAGTACGAACCGTGGCATCTGGCGGCGCACCTCGACGACGAGGCCGCGTGGTCGGGCCTGCCGGAGCTCTCGCCGACGCTGGTGCGGCACCGCGTCCCACTGGGCGTCCCGGCGCACCTCTCGGTGGGCCTCGGGCGGCTGGAGACGGCGCGGCGGGGCGAGACGCTGCTGGTCGTGGCGCCGGACGCGCCGGGGCCCCGCCTGCTGGAGCGGGTGCACGACGCCCGGCGGAACGGCGCGACGGTGCTGGCGCTGGACGCGGGCGACCGGGATCTTGAGGCGCTGGCGCACGACGCGCTGACGGTGCCGGGACCGGCGGTGCCGGCGGAGCTCGCGGTGGACGGGCCGGCCGGCCCGTCCGCCGCTGATCTGGACCTGGACACCGTGCAGCACCTGGTCAGCGCGGCGGCCGGCGAGAACAGCCTGCCCGCGCCGCGCCGCCACCGGCGCTTCCGCGACCGGCTGTCCCGGCTGGCCGACCAGCTGACGGCGCCTCCGCCGCCGCGCTGGTGACCTGCGAGCCTCCGTCATGTGCTGTGCGCGCCGGGCGTCCGGCCGGGTCCCCGTAGAATTGCTCGAATGCACGAAGAACTGCGCGGGGCCCTGGCCGGGGTCCTCGACGGGCTGCCGCCGAAGCAGGCCACGGCCGCCGTCGAGCGGCTGATCGCCAACTACCGCGGGCGCACGCCGACGGACGCCCCGGTGCTCAGGGACCGCGCCGACGTCGCCGCGTACGCCGCGTACAGGATGCCTGCGACGTTCGAGGCCGTACGGTCCGCGCTGGCCGCGGCCGGCGAGCGGCTGCCCGGCTGGGCGCCGGGCACGCACCTCGACATCGGCGGCGGTACGGGCGCGGCCGCCTGGGCGGCGGCCGACGTCTGGCCGGAGCTGCGCACGACCGTGCTGGACTGGGCCGAGCCGGCCCTCGCGCTCGGCCGCGAGCTGGCCGCCGGGACGCTCCCCGGCACCCGCTGGCAGCGCCAGGTGATCGGCGAAGGGCTGACCGTCCCCGAGGACACCGACCTGGTCACCGTCTCGTACGTGCTCGGCGAGCTGACCGGCGCCGACCGGGACGCGGTCGTCGCGGCGGCGGCCCGGGCCCGGACGGCCGTACTGATCGAGCCGGGCACCCCGGACGGGTACGCGCGCATCCGCGCGGCCCGCGAGCAGCTGGTGGCGGCCGGGCTGCGGGTCGTCGCGCCGTGCCCGCACAGCGCGGCCTGCCCGATCGTCCCGGGCGAGGACTGGTGCCATTTCGCGGCCCGGGTGAACCGCTCCTCGCTGCACCGCCAGGTGAAGGGCGGATCGCTGCCGTACGAGGACGAGAAGTTCGCGTACGTCGCGGCGACCCGTGTCGACGCCCGCCCGGCCCCGGCCCGCATCGTGCGCAAGCCGCTGCTGCGCAAGGGCCAGGTGCTGCTGGACGTGTGCACGGCGGAGGACGGCCTGCAACGCCGTACGGTCACCAAGCGGCAGGGGGCCGTCTACCGCGCCGCGCGGGATGCCTCCTGGGGCGGCACCGTGCCGGGCGAGGAGCAGCCGGACAACGAGCGGCCGGGCGAGGCGTAGGCCGGATCCCGGCGCTTCCGAGGTGAAAGGGCGCGCACGGGGTCCAGCCTGCGCCCCCTATGCGCCCCTGATGCGCCCTCGTACAACGCGTCCCGTACACCCCGAATCTCCGCTCCGGTCACCCAAGGAGGAGGATGGTGGCAGCATTGATCCCAGACCACCGCTCGAAGTGAGGGGATAGATGGAACGCAAGAGCAGGTTCTCCCAGTGGCTGCGCCGGCCGAGGAGCGGTTCGGACGGCGTCGATACGGACACGGGATCATCCGCGGCCCAGGGCGGCCGCGAGGACCTGCTGCTGGCAGCGGCCGAAGCGGGTTTCCCGCTGGCCCCGGCGGCGCACCCCTCCGGCTACGGCTGTTCCTGTGAGCGCATCGGCTGTCCGACCCCCGGCCGGCACCCCATCTCGTTCGGCTGGCAGACCGTCGCCACGACCGACCCCGAGAAGGTCACCCAGTGGCTGCGGAAACACCCGCAGGCCAATTTCATCACCGCCACCGGCATCGCCCACGACGCGCTGGACGTACCCCTCGCAGCGGGCCGCAACGCGCTGGCGCGGCTGGACGCCGAGGGCGTGGAGGTCGGCCCGGTCGTGCTGAGCGGCGCCGGGCCCCGGGAGGGCCGGATGCTGTTCTTCACGGCCACCCGCGGCACCCCGGACGACGAGGACGAGTGGTGGCCCTGCGAGCTGGACTGCCACCCCGAGACCATGGACGAGCACCCCGGGCTGCGCTGGCACTGCCGCGGCAGCTATGTCCTGCTGCCGCCCTCCCGGCTGCCCGGCGACCAGCCCCCGGTGACCTGGCTGCGCGGCCCGGAGCGCCCGCTGCCGGACCCGCTCACCCTCCTGGAGGCGCTGACCGACGCCTGCGCCGCGTTCGCGCGCGAGGACAACGAGCACGAGTCGGCGGCCTGGCCGATCGGCCGCTGACCGCTATCCGGCCTTGGCGGCCGTTTGCCGCAGCAGCCGGGTGAGGAAGACCACCCGGCCGCCGTCGTCCTCGGCCGGCACCTTCACGACCTGTTCGGAGACGGTCGTGAAGGTCATCTTGTTGGTCTTCTCCTTCGGCCCGTCCAGCACCGCCTCGACCTCGGGCGTGATGTTGATCGTGCTGCCCGGGGACAGCGTCTTGTGCTGGAAGTGGTGCGTCGCGAAGAAGGCCAGCGCGCCGCCGTCCTTGGTGCGCAGCGCCATCGCCGGGAACTTGTACGCCTGGTCGATGGTGTCGATGCGCCGGCCCGGCTGCTTGGCGACGGCCGCGCGCTGCTGCCGCAAGCGGTCGGTGTACGGCCCGGGCGCGAAGGTGTCGCCCTCGCCGGTCTTGAGGTACCTCGCGTACGTCCTGCCCAGCTTGCCCGGGTCGACCGTCAGGCCGGCGGACCCCTTGCCGGCCGGTACCGCTTCGGCGTAGCCGTCGGCGTCGGTGGCGAACTCCGGCACCGCACCCGCACTCAGCGGCAGAAGGTAGGCGGCCTTCCACTTCTCCTGCGGGCCGCTGCGGGTGAAGGCCAGGGTCCAGCGGCTGTTCTTGCGGTTGCTGACCGTGTTGGCGAGGAAGAACTTCGGCCAGCCCGCCATCTTCGGGATGACGAACTCCGGGTCGCGCAGTTCCAGCGGCTGGAAGCCCGTGCCCAGCCGGCGGTCGGTCTTGATGACGGCCTCGTCGATGTCCTGCAGGGCGCCCGTCTCGTACGTGGCGGTCACCGCCGGGTCATGGGTCGTGTTGGCCTCGTTGTACCCGGCGACGAACTGCTTCAGGACCTTGCCGGCCTCAGCCTTGGACAGTGCCGGGATCTTCTCCCGTTCGCCGTGCACCGTCATGCACCCGCTCAGCGTCAGCAGTGCCGCGCTCGCGGTCATCATCGCGACGGGCACCCGGAACGGCGACCTGCGTGTCATGGGGCTCGGGCTCCTTCTGGGCGACCGGGGCGGACTCTGCGGCCGCCGGGGTGGCTCGATTCTGCGCAACCCTACCGGGGGCGAAGAAGAAGAGGAGCGTGGGGATCAGGTAGAGGCACCAGACCACGACCTGGACAACTGTCGGGTCGGGCTGGAAGTTGAAGACGCCCTTCAGCAGTGTGCCGTACCAGCTGTCCGCGGGGATCTGCTCGCTGATGTCGAACGCCTTGCTGCCCAGGCCCGGGAGGAAGCGGGCCTCCTGCAGGTCGTGGACGCCGTACGCGAGGACGCCGGCGGCGACCACGACGAGCATCCCGCCGGTCCAGGTGAAGAACTTCGCGAGGTTGATCCGCACCGCGCCGCGGTAGAACAGCCAGCCCAGCAGCACGGCGGTGAGCAGGCCGAGCACCACGCCGATGAGCGGCCGGGGCGTACCGTCCGAACTCGCCTGCACGGCCGCCCAGACGAACAGCGCGGTCTCCAGGCCCTCGCGGCCCACCGCGAGGAAGGCGGTGACCACGAGGGCGAAGGTGCCCATCGCGAGCGCCGCGTCCAGCTTGCCGTGCAGCTCGGCCTTCATGTGCCGCGCGGTGCGGCGCATCCAGAAGACCATCCATGTCACCAGGCCCACCGCGATGATCGACAGCGAGCCGCCGAGCGCCTCCTGTGCCTCGAACGTCAGCGTCTGCGAGCCGAATTGGAGCGCGAAGCCGAAGACGAGCGCGAGCAGTACCGCGACGCCGATGCCGAGCCAGATGGGCTTCAGCGCCTCGCGGCGGCCGGTCTTGACCAAGTAAGCGACGAGGATGCAGACGACCAGGCTGGCCTCCAGCCCTTCGCGCAGGCCGATCAGATAGTTACCGAACACGTCGGTTCCCTCTCATTTCCGATAGAAGTCAGGCGAACAGCGCCCGGCCCCACCAGTCGTCCTTGCCGCGGACGCCCGGCGGGACCGCGAAGACCGCCGAACCCACGTGCTGGATGTATTCGTTGAGCGCGTCATGGCGCGCCAGGTTCTTCTGCAGCGGCACGAAGCCGTCCCGCACGTCCCGCTGGTACGCGAGGAAGAACAGCCCCGCGTCCAGCCGGCCCAGGCCGTCCGTGCCGTCGGTGAAGGAGTAGCCGCGGCGCAGGATGCGGATGCCGCCGTTGGCGTCGGGGTGCGCGAGCCGCACGTGCGCGGTCGGCAGCATGGACTTCAGGTGCGGCGCGTCGAACTCCTTCCGGCGGCCGGCCGGGGCGCCCTCGCCCTTGCTGCGCCCGAAGACGCCCTCCTGCTCCTGGAGCGAGGTGCGGTCCCAGGTCTCGATGTGCATCCGGATGCGGCGCGCGACGAGGTACGAGCCGCCGGCCATCCAGCCGCCGGCCCCCTTCTCGTCCTGCTCGCCCACCCATACGTGCTTGTCGAGCGCCGCGGAGTCGCTGCCGGCGATGTTCCGGGTGCCGTCCTTGAAGCCGAACATGTTGCGCGGGGTGTGCGCGTCCGGCGTCGTGGAGGAGGTCTTACCGAAGCCCAGCTGCGACCAGCGCACGGCGACCTTGCCGAAGCCGATGCGGGCGAGGTTGCGGATCGCGTGCACGGCGACCTGCGGGTCATCCGCGCACGCCTGGACGCACAGGTCGCCGCCGCTGCGGGCGGCCTCCAGGTTGTCGCCGGGGAACTTCGGCAGATCGATCAGCGCCTCGGGCCGCCGGCCCTTGATCCCGAAGCGGTCCTCGCCCTTCTTCTCGAAGAGCGTGGGCCCGATGCCGAAGGTCAGGGTGAGCCGGGAGGGCTTGAGGTCCAGCGCCTCGCCGGTGTCGTCCGGCGGCGCCTCGGCGAGCCCGCCGACCGCGCCCTCGCCGACCGGCCGGCCCGCCGTCATCTTCGCGGCGGCGGCCGTCCACTCCTTGAGGAGGTCGATCAGCGCTTCCCGGTCGTCGGTGGTGACGTCGAACGCGGCGAAGTGCAGGCGGTCCTGGACGGCGGTGGCGATGCCTGCCTGGTGCGTGCCGTGGAACGGGACGGCGGCACCGGTGCCGTCGGCGGCGGGCGCGGCCTCGCCGCCGGTGTTCAGCGCGGCGGCCGTGCCGCCGGCCGCGACCGCGCCGAGCGCGAGCCCGGCACCGCCCCAGCCGATCAGCGCGCGGCGGGAGGGGGTACGCGCTGCCGCGTCCGTCCCGTCCTCGGCGGTCCGCGTCAGGTCATCGGATTCGACTGCCATGGGGCCCTCCTACTGGGCGACGGCGGCGGCGAGCTTCGACAGCGGCTCGGCCAGCGCGCTGACGCCGTCCGACAGCGTCTTGCGGTCGCTCTTGGAGACGGTGTCGTACGAGACGAAGCCGTCGCCCTCGCGGTACTCGTCCAGCTGCTTCCCGATCGCCTCGAACTGCCTGTCCAGCTCCTTGACCAGCGCCGGGTCGTTCTTCTTGGCGACCGGCTTCAGCAGCTCGTACGCCTTGCGCGCGCCCTCGACGTTGCCCTCGAAGTCGACCAGGTCGGTGTGGCTGTAGCGCTCTTCCTCGCCGGTGACCTTGCCGGTGTAGACCTCGTCCAGCAGCTCCTTGGCGCCGTTGGCCATGCTGGTGGGGGTGATCTCCGCCTTACCGACCCGCTGCTGCCAGTCCTCGAGATCCTTGATCAGCTGATCGGCCAGCTTCTTGTCGCCCGCGGAGATCTTCTTGGTCTTCCACAGGGACTCCTCCAGCTTGTGCCAGCCGGTCCACTTCTGGCCGTCCTCCAGACCGTCCTCGCGCACGTCGACCTTGGGGTCGATGTCACCGAAGGACTCCGCGACCGGCTCGGTGCGCTCCCAGCCGACGCGGGAGGGCGCGTACGCCTTCTTCGCGGCCGCCAGGTCGCCGTCCTTGACGGCCTCGGCGAACTTCTTCGCCTTCGGCAGCGTCTCGTCGGCCTGCTGCTGCACGTACTTGCGGTACTCGGCCACCGCCGCGTCCAGCTTCGGGTCCCGCTTCGCCGCGGCGCCCTTGCCGGTCACGGTGATCTTCTGCCGGATGCCGGCGCCCTTCATGCCGGGCTTGCAGGCGATCTCGTACGAACCGGCCTTCACCTCGGCGGTGATGGCGGCCCTGGTGCCCGGGCCGATGTTCTCCCGCTCGGTGACGATGCGGTCGCCGGGCGCGTAGACGTACACCTCGGTGACCTTGCTGCCCTTGTTCTCGACCGCGAGCTTCACGTGCCCGGCCGGGAGCTCCTTCTTCGACACCTCGCACGCGTTGTCGGACGCGGTCACCGCCACGGCGCCGGCCTTCCCGGCGTCGCCCGACAGCTCGCTCTTGGCGGTGCACGCTGTTGCGGTCAGTGCGGCGGCCACGGTGATCGCGGCAGCGGTTGCGGAGCGGAGGGCTCGCATGAAGGCTCCAGGCTGGTTCGGGCGGCGCTCGGACGAGGGGGGACGGATCCGGCGCCGTCGGTCTTCGGCTCAGTTCTACTAAGGCGCACCTAAGTTATCTGAGGCTTACCTGAAGACAAACCAACTGTCCAGTGATCCCTCTCTCACGGACAACGAGGCCATAACAGGCCACCCTGCACTAGGCAATGACTTGGCAATGCACTGGTCAAGGTAAGGGCCAGTGGCGCTGATGATCTCTCACCCCTCTTGAATGGCCCCATGACTGAACTGCATGTGGTGCGGGTGTTCTGCGGGCCGGGCGGCGAGGGCGGGAATCCGCTGGGGATCGTACGGGACGGGGCGGCCGTGCCCGGGCAAGACGCGCGGCAGGCGCTCGCCCGGGAACTGGGCTTCAGCGAGACGGTGTTCGTCGACGACGCCGGGCTCGGCGCGGTCGACATCTACACGCCGACGGCGCGGCTGCCGTTCGCCGGGCACCCGCTGGTCGGCACGGCCTGGCTGCTGCGGCACCTCGGGGCGCCGGTGGACGTGCTGCGACCGTCGGCCGGTGACGTGCCCGTGCGCCACGACGGGGAGCTCACCTGGGTACGGGGCCGCGCACAGTGGGCGACGGGACGCACGCCCCGGCAGTACGGCTCGGTCGCCGAGGTGGACGCGCTGCCCGCGCCGCCGCCGGGCGAGGGCTGGCTGTACGCGTGGGCGTGGGAGGACGAGACGGCGGGGCGGGTGCGAACGCGGGGGTTTCCGCGCCGGGGCGACAACATCGACGAGGACGAGGCGACCGGGGCCGCGGCCCTGCAGCTCACGCACGAGCTGGGCCGGGCGCTGGACGTGCGGCAGGGGCGCGGCTCGCAGATCCTCACCCGGCCCCGGCCAGGAGACCTGATCGAGGTCGGCGGCCGGGTCGCCCTGAGCGACGTACGGCGGCTCGGCTAGGGCGTGTCTTTTGGATCAGCCCGGATCAGGTCGCGGCGTCTGGTGCGGTGGATCGCAAGGCGGAGCATTGCCCGCGTACCGGGTTGTACGTGGGCATTGCGACAACGCCGCGAGGTGCCGTGCCTGGGGGCACCTCCCAGCGGTAGCTGGGGGAGTCGCGGCCCCGGGATGATCCGAAAGACGCGCCCTGGCCGCCGTACGCGGGCTCACGCGCTCAGCGGGCTCGCGCCGCCTCCGGAGAACTCCGCGTCCAGCTCGCGCAGGACCGCGACGTTCAGCGCATAGGCGCGCCTGCACTCCTCGACCACCCGCTGCTTCTCCAGGTCGTCCACGGGCAGCGCGTCCAGCAGCGCGCGGTACTCGCGCTTGAAAGCGGCGGGATTGCCGATGTCCTCGAAGACGTAGAAGCGGACGCCGTCGCCCTTGCGCGCGAAGCCCCAGGCCTGCTCGGCCGTGCCGCGGACGATCTGACCGCCGGAGAGGTCGCCGAGGTAGCGGGTGTAGTGGTGGGCGACATAGCCGGCCGGCCACTCGCGGGCGCACTCGGCGATCCGTGCCGCGTACGTTTCCGTGGCGGGCAGCGGCCGGAGCGCGCCGCGCCACCCCGCCCCGCCCAAGTACGCGAGGTCGCGCTCCAGCTCGGGCTTGCGGGTCAGCTCGGGCCGGAGGAAGGGGCCGGCGACCGGGTCGGCGGCGAGCGCCTCCGCGGTCTCCTCCAGGGCGCGGTAGACGCACCACAGCTGCTCGGTGTAGCGGCGGTAGGCGGCGACGCCGAGCCGGCCGCCGAGCATGTCGTCCATGAAGGAGGTGTGCTGCACCTCGGTGTGCGCTTCTCGGGACGCCGTACGGATCAGTGTGGAGAACGGCGTGGAGAGGGCGGGGCTGTGCGCGTCCAAGGCGGGCCTCCGGGGACCGAGCGGTAGCGGCCGGGAACCGATTGTGGCAACTTAGGCTTACCTAAGTCAACCGGTTCCCGACGCCCTGTCGGTAAACCTGTACCCGCCCTCGTACTCAGGGAAGCGTGAGGATCTCCGCGCCGGTCTCCGTGACGACGAGGGTGTGCTCGAACTGCGCGGTGCGCTTGCGGTCCTTCGTCACCACCGTCCAGCCGTCCTCCCACATGTCGTACTCGTGCGTGCCCAGCGTCAGCATCGGCTCGATCGTGAAGGTCATGCCGGGCTTGATCTCGGTCGTGTGGTGCGGGCTGTCGTAGTGCGGCACGATCAGGCCGGAGTGGAAGGACGTGTTCACGCCGTGTCCGGTGAAGTCGCGGACGACGCCGTAGCCGAAGCGCTTGGCGTAGGACTCGATGACCCGGCCGATGATGTTGATCTGCCGGCCCGGCTTCACGGCCTTGATGGCGCGGTTCAGCGACTCGCGGGTCCGCTCGACCAGGAGCTTGGACTCCTCGTCGACGTTGCCGCAGAGGTAGGTGGCGTTGTTGTCACCGTGCACGCCGTGGATGAACGCGGTGACGTCGAGGTTCACGATGTCGCCGTCCTGCAGGACGGTGGAGTCGGGGATCCCGTGGCAGATGACCTCGTTGAGCGAGGAGCACAGCGACTTGGGGAAGCCGCGGTAGCCGAGCGTGGAGGGGTAGGCGCCGTGGTCGCACATGTACTCGTGCGCGACGCGGTCCAGCTCATCGGTGGTCACGCCCGGCTCGATGAGCTTGGCCGCCTCCTCCATCGCCTGGGCCGCGATCCGGCCCGCGATGCGCATCCGCTCGATGGTGTCGGCGTCCTGCACCTCGGGACCCGTGTACGGGGTCGGCGCGTCCTTGCCGACGTACTCGGGGCGCGGGATGGCAGCGGGGACGGGGCGCTTGGGGGAGATGGTCCCCGGGACAAGAAGAGACTGGCCAGACATGCCAGCGAGTGTATCCGCGAGCCATCGGGCAGGATGGCGTCAGGCAAGGCGCCCACTTGCGGAGGAGGCCGGGATGGCACTGTTCAGGCGGAAGACGGCAGGGAAGCCCGGCGAGTGGTACTACTGCCTCAAGCACGGCACGGTCGAGGAGGGCCCGGAGTGCCGGGCGGCCGACCGGATGGGTCCGTACGGCAGCCGCGAGGAGGCCGCGCACGCGATGGAGACGGCCCGCGAGCGGGAGGCGGAGTGGCGTGAGGACCCCCGGTGGAACGACGCGAGCGGCGGGACGTCCTGAGTCGCGGCGCTGACCTGCGGAGCGTCCCCCCGGTTTTCACGTGCCGGACGGGATCGATCCGGCCGCGGCCCGCGCCAGACACGTGGCCAGCCGCGCCCGCGGCACCGGCTCGCCGCCCCGGCGCGGGTGCACCGCGTTCGTGAGCAGCACGAGGAATGTGTCCGTTACCGGGTCGAGCACCAGGCTCGTCCCCGTGAAGCCGGTGTGCCCGGCGGCGCCGTTTGCGGCCAGTTCGCCCATGAAGCCGGGCTGCGCGACGCGGAAGCCCAGGCCCGGCGGCGCGAGCATCAGCGCGACCGTCTCCGGGCGCAGCACGGGGCCGCCGCCGGTGAGCAGCGCGCGGCACAGCACCGCGAGGTCCTGTGCCGTGGCGAAGAGCCCCGCCTGCCCGGCGACGCCGCCCAGCGCGTAGGCGTTCTCGTCGTGCACCTCGCCGCGGACCACGCCGCCCGCGCAGGACCGCCGCCGGGCCTTGAGCAGTACCTCGGCCTCGGTGGCGGCCACCCCGGCCGGGGCCAGCGGCCCGTACGAGGTGCTGATCATGCCGAGCGGGCCGGTGATGCCGTCCCGGACGAGGACGTCGAGCCGCTCGCCCTCGACCGTCTCCAGCAGCCGCTGGAGGGCGATGAAGCCCAGGTCGGAGTAGCAGAAGGGGCCCGGCACGGCAGCCGCGGCCACCGCCCACAGCGGCCCGAGCCGGTCGCTCCCCGGGGCCACGGCCCCGTCGTACAGCGGCAGCTCGGCGGCCAGCCCCGAGGTGTGGGTGAGCAGGTGGCGAATCGTTACGGCGGGCGCGAAGGCCGGCAGGTGGCGGGCCACCGGGTCGTCCAGCCCGAGCGTCCCGCGCTCCACCCGCTGCAGCACCGCGATCGCCGTGAACAGCTTCGAGAGTGACGCCAGGTCGAAGACCGTGCCCGCCCGTACCGGCTCCCAGCGCTCCCGGGCCAGCGGTATCCCCCGCCCGCGGTCCACGTCGTAGGACCCGTACCGCAGCGCCCACCCCGCGGCCTCCTCGACCGCGACGACCGGCCCGCGCCCCGCCACCGCCACGACCCCTGCGCAGCAGGGCGCCGGCCCTCCGGGCAGCGCGCGGATCTCCGCGACGAGCCGCCGCGTCCATGCCGGATCGAGCCCCGCCTGGGCGGGGGTGCCGTGGCGTAGTGGTGCGGGTGCGTTCAGAGCCGGGTCCTCTCGCCGGTACCGCCGTCCTCCGTGGACTCCTCCCTACGCTGCCACGGACGGCACAGTCCCAGGAAGCACGCGAGCGCCAGAAGTGCACAGGAACCCTGGACGACGGCCATCGGCACGGCCGTCCGCTCCCCCGCGATACCCACCAGCGGGGAGGCCACGGCGCCCATCAGGAACGTGGAGGTGCCCAGCAGCGCCGAGGCGGAGCCCGCCGCGTGCGAGGTGCGCAGCAGCGCCTGGGTGTTGGTGCTCGGCATGACCAGGCCCATCGAGGCCATCAGGACGAACAGCCCGGCGGCCATCGGCACGAGCCCGACGGGCCCGAAGACGCCGGTGGACATCAGCAGCAGCGCGGCGGCCGCGAGCGTGATCAGGCCCAGCCCGATCGCCAGCACCTTGTCCAGCGAGACCCGTCCGACCAGCACCTTCCCGTTGAGCTGGCCGAGCAGGACCAGCCCGACGGAGTTGATGCCGAAGAGCAGGCTGTAGGTCTGCGCGGAGGCGCCGTAGATCTCCTGGATCACGAACGGCGAGGCGCTGATGTACGCGAAGAGCGCGGCGAAGGCGAAGGCGCTGACGAGCAGGTACCCGGCGAAGACCCGATCGGTGATCAGCGCGCGCATGGTGTGCAGCGCGGCGCCGAGGCCGCCCGCGTGCCGGCGCTCCGGCGGCAGCGTCTCGTGCAGCTTCCGCCAGACGACGAGGGTGAGCAGCACGCCGATCACGGTGAGCACGACGAAGACGCCGCGCCAGTCGGTGATGCGCAGGATCTGCCCGCCGATCAGCGGCGCGACGACCGGCGCGACACCGGAGATCAGCATCAGGGTGGAGAAGAAGCGGGCCATCGCCACGCCGTCGTACATGTCGCGGACCACGGCCCGGGCGATGACGATGCCGGCCGCGCCTGCCAGGCCCTGAATCAGCCGCGCGCCGATGAGGAACTCGGCGTTGGTGGCGACCGCGCACAGGGCGGTGGCCAGTACGTAGATGACCATGCCGATGAGGAGCGGGCGGCGGCGCCCCCACTTGTCGCTCATCGGCCCGACCACCATCTGGCCGAGCGCCATGCCGGCGAGGCAGGTGGTGAGGGTCAGCTGGACGGTGGCGGCGGGGCTGTGCAGGGACCGGGTGACCGCCGGCAGGGCCGGGAGGTACATGTCCATGGAGAGCGGCGGGACCGCGGTCAGGCCGCCCAGGATGAGGGTGACCAGGAGGCTCGTACGGCGTACCGCGGGGGTCGGCGCGGGGCCGGTGGAAACGGGGCCGGTGGGAAGGGGTCCGTCAGCTGCGGGACCGGGGCCGGGGCCGCCGGTCGCGGCGGATATTCGGGGACTGGGGCGGCTCTGATGGCTCTCGGCCGTGGCGTGGCCGGGGTCCGACATGAGTGTCTCCATGGTGTGTAGATGTACGAACCATGGTGTCATGTCCGCGCGGACCCCGGCCTGTTTTGCACCCCCCGGACGGCTGGATCAGGCGGGCTTGAGGCCCGGGTCGCCCGCCTCGGAGACGAAGGAGGCGACGGTGGCGACCGGCGCGCCCTGCGTGGTCACCGCGGACACGGTCCGGTAGTCGGCGCGCGCCTTCTCCTGGTCCAGCTCGACCGTCACATAGCCGCGGCGGCCGTTGTAGAACTTCATGTGCGGGTTGGCCGCCATGTAGGCGTCCCAGTTGGCGGGCCGGTCGGCGCCGTCCTTGCCGCTGGCGATGGAGGTGGTCACGAACTCCACGCCCTGCGTCCGCGAGTCCTGGTCGGCGAAGTCCTTCTTGATGTCGAAGGCGTAGTGCACGTGCACGTCGCCGGTGAGGACGACGAGGTTGTCCACGCCCGCGGCCTCCGCGCCGGCCAGCACGCGGTCCCGGGAGGCGCTGTAGCCGTCCCAGGAGTCCATGCTGACCTTGTAGTCGGCGCCGGTGGTGCTGCGCCGCTCGGAGAAGGTGACCTGCTGCGGCACGACGTTCCACAGCGCACCGGAGGCGCGCCAGCCGTCGGCCAGCCACCGCTCCTGCGTGGCGCCGGTCAGGGTCCGGCTCCTGTCCGTGGACTCCGGGCCCGGGGCGTGCCAGCCGTCGCCGTACGCCTGGTCGGAGCGGTACTGGCGGGTGTCGAGGATGTCGAACTGGGCGAGCGTGCCGTACTGCACCCGGCGGTAGAGCTGCGCGTCGGAGCCGCGGGGCTGCTGGGGGCGGCGGAGCGGCTGGTTCTCCCAGTACGCGCGGTAGGCGGCGGCGCGGCGCACCAGGAATTCGGCCGGCGGCAGGTCGTTCTCGCTGATGTCGGAGGCGTAGTTGTTCTCCACCTCGTGGTCGTCCCAGGTGACGACGAAGGGGTGGGCGGCGTGCGCGGCCTGCAGGTCCGGGTCGGACTTGTACAGCGCGTACCGCAGCCGGTAGTCCTCCAGCGTGACGGTCTCCTTGTTGAACAATGCGGGCAGCGTCCGGTCGCTGTAATTCCGGGCGCCGCCGACCGCGTTCACCGGGTACTCGTAGATGTAGTCGCCGAGGTGGAAGACGACATCCAGGTCCTCCTCCGCCAGGTGCCGGTGGGCGGTGAAGTAACCGTCGTGGTACGCCTGGCAGGAGACGGCCGCCAGCCGCAGGCTCTGGAGGCGCGCGCCGCGGGCGGGCGCGGTACGGGTCCGCCCGACCGGGCTGATCCAGTCACCGGCACGGAACCGGTAGTAGTACACCCGGTCCGGGCCGAGACCGGTCGCCTCAATATGTATCGAGTGGTTGAACTCCGGGTGCGCCTCGGCCTTGCCCTGCCCGGCGATGCGGGTGAACTTCTCGTCGTGCGCGATCTCCCAGCGCACGGAGACGCGCGCGTCGGGCATGCCGTTGCCCGGCTCGTACGGGCGGGGCGCCAGCCGCGTCCACAGCACGACCGAGCCGGGGAGCGGGTCACCGGAGGCGACGCCGAGCGTGAAGGGGTTCTCGGAGAGCTGCTTCGCGTCCACCTCGGCAGCGTAGGCCGCGCCGGCGCCCGGCAGGTTGGTCGCGAAGGCGAGCGTCGCGGCGGCACCGGCGACGGTGAGGAAGCGACGGCGGCCGAGATGCTCGGCGGCGGCCCGCAACCGCTGGTCGTGCTGGGAGTGCTGAGTCATCTGCCCCTGCCCTGGCTGAAGTGTTTTCGGACTTCTCGTTGTCTGCTGTGATTGCAGAGGCAGGGGGCGGCGACGTGGCGTCGGATGTACGACGCAACGATGACGGCGGGATGAGGACTGGGCCCGCAACGGACACAGCGGGGCATACTCGCCCGGACGGCCTGGTCCGGGGCACGGGATGTGACGTGACTTGAGTGGCCTACGCTCCTGCCATGACTCACACGGAGAATCCGAAGGTGGCCGTGGTGACGGGCGCCGGATCCGGCATCGGCCGCGCGGTGGCGCTGACGCTGGCCGCCGCGGGCTGGTCGGTGGCGCTGGCGGGGCGGCGCGCGAAGGCCCTGGAGGAGACGGCCGCACTGGCCGGCGACGGCGCCGAGCTCCTCGCCGTCCCCACCGACGTCGCCGACCCCGACGATGTCGCGGCGCTCTTCTCCGCCGTCCACGACCGCTTCGGCCGGCTCGACCTGCTCTTCAACAACGCCGGCACCTTCGGCCCGCCCGGCCCCCTGGAGGACCTCTCCTACGACGACTGGCGCTCGGTCGTCGACGTGAACCTCAACGGCGCGTTCCTCTGCGCCCAGGCGGCCTTCCGCGCGATGAAGGACCAGTCGCCGCAGGGCGGCCGCATCATCAACAACGGCTCGATCTCCGCACACGTACCGCGCCCGCACTCCATCGCGTACACCGCGACCAAGCACGCCATGACCGGCCTCACCAAGTCCCTGTCCCTGGACGGCCGTCCGTACAACATCGCCTGCGGCCAGCTCGACATCGGCAACGCGGCCACGGAGATGACAGGCCGCATGCAGACCGGCATCCTCCAGGCCAACGGCGAACTGGCCGTCGAACCGGTCATGGACGCGGCGGACGTCGCCCGCACGGTCCTCCACATGGCCGCGCTCCCGCTGGAGGCGAACGTCCAGTTCGCCACGGTGATGGCTACGGGGATGCCTTATATCGGGCGGGGCTGACGATGTGTGACGGGTGAGGGTGCGGGTACCGGGGCGGGCGCGGGGTGCGGGGTGCGGGGAACCGCCGACTGTCACGGTGACGGGTGATCACACGCCCGTCACACACTCCCCACACCCCGCCCCGACAACCTCCACCAGCCCTTTCGCACCCCGTCCCACAACGCCACCACCCTCGGTACGATCCCGCGCATGCCTCCCCACAACGACCTGGATGACCAGGGCATCGCACTCCTCATGGAGTCCGCCACGCCGCGGGAGCGCCGCGCGGTACTGCGCCGCCGGCGCCACCGCCCGTCGAGCCCCCGCGACGCCCGTCTCACCCAGCTCGTCGTCTCCCTGCTCTTCCTGGCCGGCGGCATCGGCGCCCTCATCGAACACATCGACGCGCACACCTCGGCCCACACGGTCGCCGCGTACCTGGCCCTGATCGGCCTGTGCGCCGTCTCCGCCGAACTCAGCCGCCGCGGCCGCACCCGCATCAGCTTCTGGCTGCTCTGCACAGGCATGATCGCCCTCGGCCTCATCACCCCGTTCCTCCTCTGAGGCTCTGTCGGCCGGCACTTTTCGTGCAGTTGTCGGGGCGGCTTTGTGCAGGAGATCGGGTGGGGATGTGCCGATGCCCGACGGGTCAGAAGGCGAAACCGTAGTCCGCGCACTCCGCCCGGAAACCCGGATCATTGGGCCCGAGCGCGTTGACGACGTTCTGCACGGTCGGCCCGTCGACGAACATGCCGACATGCCCGACCGGATCCTTCGGACACTGATCCTGAACAGTGACGTTCCGAACGTCGCCCTCCGCCGCACCGTCCGCCGTCAAGAAGGCATTGCTGTACGGCGTCACCACATGATCGTGCCGGGTCTCGATCACCACGTACTTCACCCCGCGTACGGTGTCGCCGTCCGCCCACAGCTCCTTCTGGAACGCCGAGCCCGCCTCCTGCTGGTGCAGGGCCGGTGCGCCCGCCCCGTCGAAGACGCCATTGACGAGGCCGAGGACGCCGAGCGAACGCCCCAGTTCGGTAAGGCCGTTGAGGGTCGTGCCGTGGTTGGACGGCGCCAGCCCGACGACGGTGTCCACCTTCTTCGCGCCGCCCAGCCGCTTGAGGTAGTAGTGCGGCATCATGCCGCCCTGCGAGTGGCCCACGACGTCGACCTTCCGGGCCCCGGTCGCGGCCAGCACCTTGTCGACGAAGGCGGCCATCGTCCCGGCCGACTTCGCGATGTCGCCGAGGCCGCCGACGCGGCCGGCCGACAGCCCGGTCATGCCGTAGTTGAACGCGAAGACGCAGTAGCCCTCGTTGGCCAGCGTCGGGGCGATCTTCGTCCAGTTCGCACCCACGTTCACGCCGGTGGCGTGCACGAGGACGACCGGCTCCGGGTGCGCCGCGTCCGGCTCACAGCCCCAGTCGTTCGCGCCGGCGACCGCGTCGGGGCTGTACAGGAAGTTGTGCACGGCCTCCGGCAGACCGCCGACCGGCACGGACTCCCGGGCCGGTGCCGTGTCGGCCCGCGCGGGCCCGGCCGTGCCGAGGACGGTCGCGCTCAGGCACACCGCGGTGACCAGGGCCGTACTCCAGCGCCGTACGGCAGCGGATGGTCTGCCGCGGGCAGGGGTGCGTTCCATCATGTCCTCCTGAGAAGTGGGGGTGGGGGTGGGGGAAACCGCCGGCCCGCCTCGTACAGCAGGAGAACGATCACGAGGCACGAAAGGTGAGGGGGCCGTCGCCGTCCGAGCACACCGCATCGCCGAGAATCCGAAAACGGTTGTGTTCAGAATCGGTTACCTGACGGTAAGTCCGGCCCTGACGGCAGGCAATACCCGTGCACGGGATAATTGCGGGGCGGGGACGCCCGGCTCCGGAGGACGGAGTCGGGTGGGGTTGGGTTGGGTTGGGTTGGGTCGGGTGGGGTTGGGTCGGGTGGGGTTGGGTCGGGTCGGGAACGAGACGGAGGCACCGGTGGCGGACGCGCGGTCGGGAGGCGGGCCCGCCCGTAAACCCACCCGGAAGTACGCGGGCAGGCCGGCCGCCGAACGGCGCGCGGAGCGCCGCGAGCGACTCCTGGAAGCGGGCCTGCAGCTCTTCGGCGCGGGCCCCGGCTACCGCGCCACGTCCGTCACCGCGCTGTGCGAGGAAGCGGGCCTGTCCACCCGCCAGTTCTACGAGGAGTTCCGCAACCTGGAGGAACTGCTCGCCGCGCTGCACGCGCAGGTCAACGGCTGGGGCGAGGAGGCGGCCGTGGCGGCGCTCGCGGCGGCCGCCGAGCGGGGCGTCGAGGAGCGGGCCGCCGCGGCGGTACGCGCGTACGCCGAGGCCGTGACCGACGACCCCCGCCGAGCCCGAGTCGCCTTCGTCGAAGTCGTCGGCGTCAGCCCGGCATTCGAACAGCACCGCATGGCCCGCCGCGCCCAATGGGCCGACTTGATCAGCGCCGAACTGACAGCCGCAGCCGCCCGCGGCGAGGCCGCCCCCCGCGACTACCGCCTCGCCGCCACCGTCTTCGTCGCCGCGGTCAACGGCTTCCTCTACGAATGGTCAGCGGGCTTCATCGACGCCCCTCTGGACGCGGTGGTGACGGAACTGGTCCATCTTCTGCTGGGAACACTCCACCCACTGAAGGAGCTCTCAGAGGGCTCATCGGAGGGGCCCACGGAGGGCTGACCGGAGGCGATGAGGATCAGGCCGGCCTCACCAAGCCCCCCTCCGCTGGTGCAGCGGTGACGGCTGACGCCAGTCCCGCCGTTACGCCGTGCAGCACGAGCCCTCTCCCCCAGGTCACGGCGGGGAGCCGAGGCCACCCCGGCGGGATGATGCGGCTGTATCCCAGTCGGCGTCCCTTCGGCCGTCCTGCTGGAGATCACGGAGCCTTCTGGCCGGGCCTCTTGATCAGCCCGTCCAACGAGATTGCCACACACAGTGCTACCGGAATCACGGCGGCCCACGAATAGAAGGCCACCAGTGGGCCATTCGCGAGAATAAACAACCCCGCAGCGATCCTGTACAACCATCGCACGTCGGGTACATTCTCAGCGGCGCACTGGATATCCCGTCGATACTTCACGTACACCGCAGTCAATACAACGGGCCCGATCATCAAGGGCCAGGCGGACGCTTCGATCGGCAGCCAGTGCGTCCCTGCGATTTTCCCGATCGCCCCTACTAGAAGGAACCAGAGTAGGGGCACGAGCGCAGTCACTCGAACTGCAAGCAGGGCCCTGGATTCACCCTTACCGGACGACGTCATGCCACCTCCTGGATTTGGCGGTTTCAAACGATGAGGGCAATGTGTTCGCACGCCAGTCCCAAGTGCTACGCGCCGACGTAGTCCCGGTCCCAACGGGCCATCCGTGTGCTGCCCCACGTACCGAAGACCACAAATACCGTCCCCAGACCGGCGATCCCGCCCCCGTAGGAGCCCGGCTCCCAGGAATCGTCCACGGGGCCGGCCGCCTCCTCGGGGTCGTACCGAACCCTCAGCACGTCACCCTCGTCAACGAATTCGGGATCGCAGCCACCGCCCTCCGAGAGCGAGGGCTTGATCTCCCGCCCGTCGAGCCTCTCCACAGTGCACCGGTCGGTCTTCTTGTCCTCCACCGCCACGACCTGCGCCTTGATCCACTGGCCACGCTCCTGCAACGCCGCGTCCTCGCCGGCTTCGCCCGACACCACTGCCAGCCCGACGCCCGCGATAATCGGCAGCACGAGTTGCCACGCCCCCTTCCGCTGCTTTCGAGGGATACGCCGTAGCCGGAGGACCGGTACGAGAATCGAGGCGAGCGGCAAGAGGATCGCTGCCAACAGAAAGCCCAGGGCCCTGATCCAGCCTGGCAATGGAACCGCAGGCCCCAGCCACATCAGTCCCGCGATGCCGGCCACGGATACCAGATAGAACAGCAGCCATCGCAGAAACGCCGACCGGTCCTGCCGAGCTCGTTCCTCAGCTGCGCGTTCCCCGCCGACAGCGACCTCGTGCGCCTGCCGCGCCATTCACTATCCCCATCTCCGTGTCACTGAATCACATACAGGCTGCGGGCGAAATCGTCGAACGCGTCAATGTTCGCGGACACCCATTCGATGTCATCGCTGACGGTGCGCAGGGACAGGTCGATGCCAAGAGAGTCGACGCGCCACCCGTAGTTGACCGACATGCACGGGACCCCGCTCCCCTCGTGCACGAACCGGCGAACGGAGCGCAACCCCTTGCCGAGGTTGTCGGTGCTGAAGTCCACTATGTGCGGCGCCTGCAAGGCGCCGGGCTCGTGACGCTGCACCAGCGTGTCCAGGACCGGTTCCACTGGCCCTGTCGATTCCGCTGCGTAGAAGAAGAACGGCAACGGGGCCCTGTGGAGATCCGGCGCGTACGCGAACAGGTGCTGCATGGGAATCTTCTGCGGAAGCTGTTCCGAGAGACCCTCGAGAATGCGAGCGAATTCCTTCACCTGCGCCTTGTTGAGACGCTCATCGCCGGTGAGGAGAATACAGTGCAATTCGGCGAAGTTCTTCGCCCACTTGCGTCGCGTCCGGGCGGCTCCCCTTCCTTCAAGGATCGGGACGGCGATCCACCCGTCCGCCAGTTCTTCGGTGAAGTCGAGCCCGTATTGCAGGGGAGTGCTGTGCGTCACGCGGTTACTCGTTTCCTTGGACGTCGGCCGCTCACCGGATTGTCGATCAGGGTCACGCATGCATCCAGCTGTCCGCTTCCTCGTCCGGGCTGATCCGGATGGTCCGGGCGAATTCGTCGACGTCTTCGAGGGCGCGGAGGACCCGGCCGGCGGAGGGATCACTCAGGATGATCAGGACGTCCGCGGCTTCCGAGTCCTTCTCGTAGCGCCAGGCGTAACGGACGCCGACGTGCACCTCGTTGCTGTCGGGGTCCGGGTCCTGGTAATAGCGCAGCACCCGCAGACCGGATCCCAGATGTGGGGAGTCGAAGTCCTCGACGACGGGCGGCTCGACTGCGTAGTCGGCATCGGCATGGGTCAGCGCACGGAGTGCCGCTTCCCGATCTTCTCCTTCTTCGATTTCCACCAGATCGACATAGGTCGGCATCGGGATCTCCCTCGGGTGCGG
The DNA here is from genome assembly GCF_055567935.1 of Streptomyces sp. NPDC026301. Classification (NCBI taxonomy): domain Bacteria; kingdom Bacillati; phylum Actinomycetota; class Actinomycetes; order Kitasatosporales; family Streptomycetaceae; genus Streptomyces; species Streptomyces sp. NPDC026301. The sequence continues at coordinate 353,503 of NZ_JBVHPN010000002.1, forward strand.
GAGATGGAGGAAGACCTCGAAGCCCGGAAAGGCGGCGGGCGCCCTGAGGGCGTACATCAACAGGATGTTGGTCAGCAGGTCGACTTCGCCCGGTTCCGGCTTCTCCGACGCGAAATCCTCCCACAGGCCTTCGGCGAAGTAGCGCGCCCACGCCTCCGGCGACTGCGCCTCTTCGACGTCCTCAAGGCCCGGTTCCGGCCACATGAGCGGGATGCGGATCCACGGGGCGAGGCTCATGGCGTGCTTGACGTTGAGCCAGCTCATTCATAACTCCACTTGAAGGTTCCGACCACCGCGTCGAACAACTCGACAAGCACACCGGTGAATTCACTGTCGAGGTCGCCGTCGCCGGGTGTGGAAAAGTTGATGCTGATCCAGCGGCCCGGATCGTCCACGACGGGGATCACGTACTCGACCCGACAGGCCGGCAGGGCGGTCTGCTGTACGGCTTCGGTGGCAGAGCTCAGCTCCGCCACGTCAGGGGCGGAGCGGTAGAAGCGGCGGAGTGCCGGTGCCCCTGCCACTTCCGCCTTCGACGCCGTTCCGCCGGGGGCGCCCTCGTTGACCAGCTGATCGAGCACTGCCTCCGGCGGCACCGTACGGTCCTGGCCGATCGGCATTTCGGCGACGATGAACGAGGCCATGAGGAAGACCCCGCCGCGCGGAAGCACCGGCAGGTAGAGGTCAAGGCCGCCGTTTCTTTTGGCAGCACGGGCCTGCTTCTCGATATGGCGGCGCATGTCCAGGCGGAAGCGCATCGCATCGTCCCGGGGGATGCCCTCCGGGACTTGCTGCATATGGGAGAAGAGGACCTTCTCGAGTGCTTCCTTCGTGCCGTTTCGCAGGGGGATGCGGGTCCAGCCCGGTGGCAGGACGAGCTCGTAGCCACGGGGAGTGGCCCTCTCGGCAGCCGGTGGTTGCTGCTCGAGATCGGATGCACTCACGCGGACGCCTGCTTCTTCAGAAGCCGGTCGGCCACCAAGATCGTCACGCTGGCGAGCAGCGAAATCACGGCCAGCCAGCTGTAACCGATGGCCGACATGACATTCGGGATCAAGTACAGACAGGAAACGATCTTGATTGTTTGCGAGAAGTTGGCGCCCTTCCGCGGGTCACGGATGAGTTCTCGGTTTCCGATCAACAGAGCCAGCATCAACACCGGCGAAATCATGGCCGGCCACACGAAGTATTCGATGGTGAGCCAGTCCATTCCGCCATACTTGCTGCCGAGATCCTGGAAGGCGGCAAAGAGGATCGGCACCAGCGCACACACAGCAAGGAGCTTCATGGCCCTGGACTCTTCAGGGCTTTTCGCCGGGATTGTCGCCACTGTCTTCTACTTTCTAGGCTTTTTACTGCTTCGGGTTTGGCTTGCTCGACTTCGGTCGGCCAGGCTTCACCTCGGGGCCGTCACCAACGGCTGCCGACCTCACGCGTCAGGACATCCTTGGCGTCTCCGTACTGGTCCGCGATCGGGCCTTTTTCCCCGAATTTGTCTCCCAGGTCCACCCCAGTGGCAGCCCCATAGTTCCACCGGAATTTGGTCACAGCCTTGTCCACCGCATCAGCCGCACCCTTGACGTTGGCATCGCTGCCGAATTCGGCTCGCATCCGCTTGGCGAACTTGGACGCGCTGGCGACCTCCCCCTCGCCGCTCAGCAGGGTGTCCATCCGGGTCGTCGCGGGTCGTGTTTCCTTCGCCCCGATCCCGCGCAGTGCCTGTTTTGCCCGAAGCGCCTTCTGGCCACGCGCCGAGTTGACGCCGTAGCGTGTGACGTTCTTGTCGAGCAGCTTGCGCAGGTTCGTGTACCGATTGAACCGCCCCGCTCGGCTGGTGGCCTTCAGTGTTGTGGAGGCTGCCTTTACGCCCTTCATGGCGACGCTGCCGACTCCCAACGTCGCCAGCGCGAAGACGTCCATGGCGACGTCTGTCCAGTTCCCGTCGCCGGAAAGGGCCAAGAGCGTGTGCCCGACGCCGACGGCCACCGTGAGACCGATGGTGGCCACCGTGATCAGCGTCGCCAGCCATCCGACCGGCGTGAAGAGCATGGCGGCGACCCCGATGATCGTCGCCGCCCAACTCAGGACTTCGACGACGGTCTTGATCGTATCCGCGTTCTCGTGCACCCAGTCCTTGAAATCCTCCCAGCCACTGTCCTTGATGATGTCCGAGATGTCATCGCCGATGTTGCCGGCGTAGTGCTGGGCGCGGGTGTCGCGGTCGGAGATGACGTCGTTCAGCTGTTTGTGGTACGTCGCCAGGTGGCTGTCGGGGTCGGATTCCTCCGGCGGCTTCTTGTCGCCGTCCTTCTTCGCCTCGGCTTCCTTCTTCTTCACCTCGGCAGCGTGGTGCTCATCGGCCTGCTTTGCGGCCTTGAGAATTCCGTCCGCCCGCTCCTGGTAACCCTCCAGGTCGTTGGCCCAGTTGCCGAGGTCGCCGACCACTCGTTCGTAGCGGGCCGCCGTTTCACGGAAGTGCTTCTCCAGTTCGCCGGACTTCTCGCGGATCTTGTCGGCGTACTTCCCCTTCAGCGCGTCACCGTCGTCGACCTTGCGCAGGATGCGGGCCTGGTCGCGAAGGGTCGAGGCGAGGTCCTTCATCTTGCGGACCTCGTCCCGGATGTCCTCCGGATCGCCGGGGACCGGGTCCTTCTCCGCCAGCGGATGCCAGTCGACCGGTCGCCGCCTGCCCTTACCTGGTGCCATCAGCTACTATCCCCCGTTTTTCCCGTGCTTCTTCTCGGTCGCGTTCTTCAGGTCAAGGTCCTGCTTCTCGAAGCTCTTGAGCGCACCCTCTACGTGCTTCCCCAAGTCCTTGACGTTTTCCAGCAATTCGCGTCGATAGTTGTCCCAGTTGGTAACGAACTCGTCCATCTTTCCGGCGATGCTGTCGTGACCCCAGATGTCCCGGATGTCGTCGCGGTGGTCGTTGATGCCCTCGAGGACCTTCCTGATGTCCCGGAGATTGCTCTTCGAAGACCCCAGCAGCGTGTAGTCGACAACCAGCCGGTCGTGCCCGCCCATGTTTCCCCTCCCGTTGTGCTTACACGGTCAACAGCTCACGTCGCCGCTCACCCCACCGGCACAGTCACCGTGAACGCCTCCCCGTTGCCCAGGTGCAGCAGCCCCTTGCCCGGGGTTACCGGGCCGCCCACCGAGCTGCGGCTCAGGCGGACGCCGATCAGTTCGCCGCTGGAGGTGTCCTGGGGGGAGAGCAGCAGGCCCTGCCGGGACTTCTTCAGGTCGACCTGCCAGCCGCTGAAGCCGGAGCAGACGTCGTCCTCGTCGCCGGCGATGACGATGCCGATGCCGCGGTCGGAGCCCGTCGAGATCAGCTTCTTGAACTCGTCCTCCGCGTCGCAGTCCTCGAGGAGTTCGCCGTCGTCGATCAGGATGACGATCGGGCGCTCCACGGACGCCGTCGCCACGGCCTCCTGCAGCTCGTCCTCCTCGATGTCGCTGCCCGTGAAGACCGCCAGCACGCCCTCGAGGCCCTTCAGTTCGCGCAGCGGGGAGGTCCGCGGGGCGGCGACGACGAGGCGGACGCCGCGGCCCACGAACGTACGCGCCAGGTTCATCAGCACCGTCGAGCGGCCCGACTTCGCCGGGCCCGCGATCACGAAGCCCGGCGAGCCCTGTCCCAGGTCCGGGCCGAAGGCCATCAGGTCGTCGCCGCCGACACCCACCAGGCCCCACAGCCGCGAGGCGGCCGCCGCCGGGTCGATGTGCTGCCACGCCTCGCCGAAGGTGATGCGGCTGGGCAGCGAGTCCACCCGGAAGGGACGGAGGTGCCGCGGCACCGCCGCGTCCCGGCGGGTCGCCCCCTCTCCGATGGCCGCAAGGGCCGCGTTCTGGCCCTGCCCGGTGGCGTCCTCGCTCAGCAGCGCGAACTGGATCTCCGTAGCCGTCTCGTTGCGGAACGCGCGGCCGGGCGGGATCTCGTCCGGCACCTTGCGGCTGTTGATGCCCAGCATCGTGAAGTCGGTACGGTCCGCGAGGCGCAGGGCGAGCTTGTCCTCCGTGAGGGAGGAGATCCGGCCGGTGAGGAGCTGCCGGTCACCCGTGATCACCAGGTGGATGCCCACGCTCGCGCCCTCGCGCATCAGGGTCAGCAACTCGTCGGTCAGCTCGCCGTGTTCCAGCTCGCCCAGGGAGGTGACCCAGCCCTCCCAGCGGTCCAGGAGCAGCACGATGTGCGGCAGCCGCCGGTCCTCCGGCGACCCGGCGCGCTGCTCGCCGATGTCCGCGAAGCCGGACTCCGCGAGCAGCTCCTGCCGCCTGCTCGCCTCCGCCGACAGCCGGCGGATCAGCCGGACGGCCCGCTCGCTCTGGTTGCGGCCCACCACGGCGCCGCAGTTCGGCAGCTTGGTGAGCGCGTTCAGCGCGCCGTTGCCGCAGTCGATGCCGTACAGGTGGACGTCGGCGCAGGAGAGGGTGCGGGCCAGGGAGCCCGCGATCGTACGCAGCACCTGGGAGCGGCCGCTGCGCGGCGCGCCCGCGATGAGCAGGTGTCCGAAGGTCGCGAAGTCGATCGCGACCGCGCGGCGGGCCTGGCTCGACGGCAGGTCCTCGATGCCGTACGGCGCCGGGGGCAGCGCGCCCAGGCCCTGCACCGGCGGCAGGTCCTCCGGCAGCAGGGTCTCCGCGAGGGCCGGCAGCCACGGGCTGTGGGGCTGCGGGATGCGCAGGTGCGCGTTGGCCTCCCGGACGGCGTCGACCAGTACCTTCAGGTCGGTGATCTCCTCTTCCTCGCTCTTGGCGGCCGCGGGCTTCGCCAGCGCCGCGCGGCCCAGACCGGCCCAGTCCAGCTCCCCGGTCCACGGGGCGATGGCCATCGGGTCCACGGTGCCGGGGCGGCGGCCGCCGACGCGGCCGGACTGGAAGGGGATGAGGGAGGCCGCGCCGGTGCGCACGTAGGCGCGGCCCGGGTTGTTCTTGGAGATGTTGCCGGCCTCGGGCGAGTCGATGACGTCCGAGGACTCGCCGCCGTCGGTGACCCGCAGGGCGATACGGAGGTTGGTGTTGGCCCGGATCTCCGGCGAGACCACGCCGGACGGCCGCTGGGTGGCCAGCATCAGGTGGATGCCGAGGGAGCGGCCGCGCTGGGCGATGTTGACGAGGCCGGTGACGAAGTCGGGCAGGTCGCGGACCATGGACGCGAACTCGTCGATGACCAGCAGCAGTCGGGGCAGCGGTGCCATACCTGGGTTACGGCGCACCAGGTCCTGGTAGTCCTCGATGTCCTTCGCCCCGACCTGGGCGAGGATGTGCTCGCGGCGGTGCAGTTCGGCGCCGAGCGACTCCAGGGCGCGCTCGACGAGGTGGGCGTCGAGGTCGGTGACCATGCCGACGGTGTGCGGCAGGTGGACGCAGTCCTTGAACGCGCTGCCGCCCTTGTAGTCGACGAGCACGAAGGTCATGTTCTCCGGCGTGTTCGCCACCGCCAGCGCGGCGACGATCGTCTGCAGCAGTTCGGACTTGCCGGAGCCCGTCGTACCCGCGATGAGACCGTGCGGCCCGTCCTTGCGGATGTCGATGCCGAACGGCCCGTCGTACGACTCGCCGACCATCGCCAGCGTGGACTGCCCGCCGGTCTGCCAGCGGGCGGCCACCGCGGCGGCCGTCGGCGGCTCCATCCCGATGACGTCGAGGAGCCGGCTGGCGTCCGGCAGCGCGCTGTCCGTCGCCTCGCCGCTGATGTCGCGCAGCGGGGCGAGCGCCCGGGCGACCCGGTCGCACCAGGCCGGCGAGACGAAGTCGGGCCGTACGCCCAGGATCTTGGCCTTGCCCTCCTGCTGTACGCGGAGTCGCAGCACGGAGGGGTCGATCTGTTCCGCGGCCGTCGGCGCCGCGGGCACCGGGGAGCCGCTGTGGCTGTCGAGGGAGAGCATCACGGCGGCGGTGTTGGTCAGCGCCGGGTTGGCGGGCGCGGCCGACTTCTTCCCCCTCTTCTTCTTGCGGCGCGACCTGCCGGCCTCGTCCGCCGCCTTCTTCCGCTGCTCCTCCTCGGCGGCCCGCCGCAGTACTTCGTAAGCGTCGCTCGCGCCGCCGCCGGCCTGCTGCTCGTGCCGGGCGTGCCGGGCGGTGCGCGGTTCCGCGATCACGATGCCCTTGCACTCGCCCGGCAGGAAGCGCTCCTCGGCGTCCAGGCAGATCGCGTACATCGATACGGCCGGGCCTTCCTGCAGCAGCCGTACGACGCCGGGCATCGAGCGCAGCCGGCGCGAGCCGTCCCAGACGACGACGATGTCGGGGTCGGCGAAGCCCACCTGACCGCGGTTCTCCTGGGCGGCCTTCTGCCTGGCCTCGAGGATCTGGGTGAGTTCGCCGATGCGGGCGCCGACGGTCTCGGCGTCGTTCCCGATGAGGACGTTGGCGTCCTGCGCCGTCGGACGGGCGTGCGGCAGCCAGCGGACCCAGTCCCAGCTGGGCTGCGCGTTCGCCTCGGTGAGTACGTAGAACTGCACATCCAGCGGGCTGTGCAGGGCGGCCGCCTGGGTCACCGTCCACCGCGCCAGGCTGCGCGCGGTGTCGTCGGGGCCCGCGAAGCCGATCACACCGAGCTGGCCGAGGTGCAGGGCGACGGGGGTGTCGGCGATCTCCCAGGTGACCTGGCGGCGGTGGTCGTCCTGCTCGGGGTCGTCGAGGACGACGGCGGAGGGCAGCCGGCCGGTGCCCACCCGCAGCAGCAGGTGGTCGGCGTCGCTGCGGCGGCGCTCCCACAGACGGGTGCGGGGGCCGGTGGCGTTGGCCCAGATGGTGCCGGGGTCCGGGTGGTCGAGGAGGCGGTCGCCGCGCTCCAGGGCCAGCGCCTCCTGCGCGTCGCGCTCGATCCGGGCCTTGTGCTCCTCGTACTCCTCGACCTGCTTGGCGTGCGACTTGCGGCCGTGCTTCTTGTCCCAGAAGTAGTTGCCGATCATGATCAGCGGGCTGAAGACCGCCATCACCAGGTACGTCGCGCGCCCCATCACCATCGCCATGGTGACGGCCATGACGAGCGGGGACAGCGCCATCAGCCAGGGCAGCGGCCGGGCCTGGTGCTCCTTCGGGGGCGCCGGCAGGCGGAACGTGGTGGTGCGCTCCGGCGGGCGCAGCCGCGGCGGGCGGTTGTAGTCGAGCCCGGAGCCGTCGTCGGACCACTTCAGGGCCGCGTCCGGGGGCGTGTAAGGGGCCACGTCGAGCAGGGTGTTGCCCATGGCGAGCTGGGAGCCGACGGGCAGCTGCTGCCCATCGAGGGGCTTGCCGTCGACGCGCACCTCGAGCGCGGGCTCCTTGCCCTCGGGCGCCGCACCCGGCCGGCCGGGCTGCCCGCCCGACTGTTCGCCGCCCTGTCTGCCGCCGTGCACGGCCAGCCGGAGGTCGTCAGCGGAGACCACGTAGAGGGTCATCGCACGCTGGGGCAACTCCGGCTCATTGATGACTATTTGGCAGCTCGGGCCGGAGCCTATGTCGTACCGGCCGATGCCGAGCCGGTACACGGCGCCGGCGTCGGGCCCGCCGGCCACCCGGACCTCGATGACACCGGACTGCTCGCCGGGCAGCGTGCCGGAGGGGTCGTCCAGGCTCACCACCGCGCCGTCGCGCAGCGGGGAGCCGGCGACGGTGTGGTTGGGGTCCACGTGGTAGTTGTCGACGTAGAGCGCGGGGCCGGGCTGTCCGGGGAGCGAGCCGGGGCCGCCCATGCCCCGCACCCGGGCGGCCAACTCCCGGGCGACGGCGTCGATACGGGCCTCTGGGTCGGCGTCGAGGACGAGGTCTTTGCCGATGTGCGTATAGGGGTCGACGACGGTCAGCTTCAAACGCACTTAGCTCCTCCTCGAAATGCCTCTCTACGAAGGAGAGAATATCTTCCCGGCAAAGCGGTCGCGTACCGGCGCCATGTCCCAACAACGTCCCGATTTACTGGGATTCAATGTCGGTCGTGACGGCACTTATGTGCACCTGTAAGGGCTAGCGACTAGGGTGCCCAACGGCGCGTGCCGAACCGGTGCGCGCCATGCGTATGCCGGGAGGGGGACCTCGCGGTCGTCAACGGGAAGGGGAGCGTCATGGCTAAAGACCTTGATGTCACATATGAGGACATGCGGGCCGCCGCGAAGAAGATGAACCGCGAGAAGGAGCGCATCGAGGAGAAGCTTCACGACCTGAAGACCTACATCGACGGCCTGCTCGAGAAGGGCTTCGTCACCCGGCAGGCGTCGAAGAAGTTCGGTCACGACTTCGAGGAGTTCAAGCAGGGCATGTCGAAGACCAACGAGGGTCTCGACGGCCTGGCCCAGTACCTGGAGAAGGCTGCGGACTCCTTCGAGAACCTCGACCTCGAGCTCGGCAAGTAAGCCGGCGCCTGCCGCGGCAGAGCCTGCCTGCGCGCAGCGACGGGGGGTGAGGGTGGTGTCGGCCGATCCAGGCCGACCCCACCCGCACTCCCCCTTTTTTGCTTTCTGCGCCACCCGATATTCCTCCATTTCCATTACACCCGTTACGGCACATGCACAGAATATTCACAGGCGCCAAGTAGTACTTGATGGACTTGATGACACTTCTGTCCGTTGTGACCGCAGTCGTCGTGATCATGGTGATGAGGCGCTGGAATTTCGTGATTCTTGCCCTCATGAGCCCGGTCACGGTCACGGTCGCGGTCGCGGCGAATTACGCCATGGCAGGAGTCACGGGAGGGAGCAAAAGCGAATTGCGGAGGATGCTCAGGACGCTTTGATCGCTTTGATCGCGCTGGTCGCTGAGCCGCTCGGCCGTCGGGTGATCGGCGGCAAGGCGCCTGCCGGGCGCCGGAAGTGTGGGGGCGGACGAGTCGGCCTGTACGCCGGGTTTTGTCTCCCGTGGCCCTTGCGGGCCGCGGGGAGGCGGCCATCCATCTAGGACTGCCGTTGCCGGCAGCCTCGTGCGGTCCACCCGCGGACTCGGGCGGGCAGCCCTCGAACATCCGCGCAGGGCCGTCAGCCGACGGCCCCTTTTGACCTTGCTCCAGGTGGGGTTTACCTAGCCCTCCGAGTCACCTCGGAGGCTGGTGGTCTCTTACACCACCGTTTCACCCTTACCGGCGCCTTGCGGCACCGGCGGTCTGCTTTCTGTGGCACTGTCCCGCGGGTCACCCCGGGTGGGCGTTACCCACCACCCTGCCCTGTGGAGCCCGGACGTTCCTCGGTGAGGTCCGAAGACCCCCACGCGACCGCCCGGCCGGCTCGTCCGCCGTGCCGACCATGGTACCCGTACGCCGCGGCGGCTCGTCCTTGACCTTGTCGCAGCGTCAACGTTTCTACTGGACCGCATGAGGATCGGAGAGCTCGCGACGCTGGCCGGGGTCACCACCCGGACCGTGCGCCACTACCACCACCTCGGGCTGCTGCCCGAGCCCGAGCGCCGCGCCAACGGCTACCGGGAGTACGCGCTGCGCGACGCCGTGCTGCTGGCGCGGGTGCGGCGCCTCACCGAGCTGGGGCTCGGCCTTGACGAGGTACGGGACGTACTGGCCGAGGACGCCGGACGGGCGCTGGAGGAGGTGCTCGCCGAGCTCGACGCGGATCTGGCGCGGCAGGAGGCGGAGCTGCGCGAGCGGCGGGCGCGGCTGCGTACGTTGCTGGACCGCGCCGAGGAGCACGGCGGCCTGCCCGCCGAGGGCCCCGTGTCCGAGGAACTCGCGGACGTCTTCGGGAAGATGGCCCGCGTCTCGGCCGCACGCCCCGGGCCCGAGCCCGCGATGGCCGCCAAGGAGCGGGAGATGATGGCGCTGTTCGAGTCGATGGGCGGGGTGGCGGAGCGCGAGAGGCTGTCCTCCCTGCTCGGTTCGGCGCTCATGGAGCCCGCGGCCATGGACCGCGCGTACGAGGTGTACGCGCTGCTGGACGAGCTCGCGGAGGCCGAGGTGGACGACCCGCGGGTGACGCGGGCCGCGCAGGAGATCATCGGCTGCCTGCCGGACGCGGTGGTCGCCGAGCTCGGCGCCGATGCGCGCGAGGCCATGGCCATGGCCGGTACCGGCTCCGGTACCGAGGACGCGGCGGCGGCCCGGTCGCTGATGGCCGCCTTCTACGCCCACTTCGCGCCCGCCCAGGCCGCCGCCGTCCAGCAGGCGATCCGGCTCATGGTGGAGCGTGCGCGGTGAGCCGGCGCCGGGCGGCGCGCCTGCTGCTCGCCCATGAGGGGCGGTGGCTGGCGAGCCTGGGGCTGTGGGTGGTCCGGCGGCGGGACGGCGCGGGGCGGGATGCCTGTGGTGTGCGCGCCTTCGGGTATGCGGGGGCGCAGGCCCCGTTGGTGCTCGGCTTCGCCTTCGTGTGCCTCGTCGAGACCGTCGGCGTCGCCTTCCTGCTCGCGGGCTTCCCGCTCGTCCACGCGATCATGCTCGTGCTGGACGTCTACACGGTCCTGATGGCGCTCGGGCTGCACACCGTGGCGGTCACCCGGCCGCACCTGGTGAGCGCCGACGCGCTGCGCATACGGAACGGTGCGCGGCTCGACGCCTCGATACCGCTGGACCGCATCGCCACCGTGCGCCGCGACCTCCGCTTCCCGAAGGGCAGGCCGCCCGCCGGCGTCCTGGAGTCGGCCGTCGCCGGACAGACCGCGGTCACGCTGGAGCTGTCCGCGCCGGTGACGGTCGTACGGCGGCTGCTGGGGCCGCCGGAGGAGGTCCGTACCGTCCGCTTCCACGCGGATGACGCGCGGGCGGTGGTGACGGCACTGCGGGAGGCGCTGGCCGCCGTGCCGGAAAGCGGGCGGGCCGCTCACGCCGGTACGAAGCGCACCGTCTCGCGTCCCGGGTAGGCGGCCGTGAGGCGGACCCGCAGCGGGTGGCCCAGGGGCAGTGGCGGGGCCTCGGGGGCGGCGTCCACGCGGCCGACGACGGCCGGGGCGCAGAGGTGGACGGTGCCCTGGCGGGGCCGCTCCTCGTGGACGTCGACGACGTAGCCGTCGAAGAGCTCGCCGATCCGGTCGTGCAGGACGGCCGCCTCGACCAGGTCGACGCACTCCCGCTCGACCCGGTTGGCACGCCGCCCGCCCGCCGCCATCTCCTCCGGCAGCGCGGGCAGCGCCGCGCGTACCCACTCCGGTACCGGCTTCCCCGCCGCCGCTGCCAGGCACAGCTCGGCGACGTAGCGGTCCACCAGGCGCCGCAGCGGCGCGGTGGCGTGCGTGTACGGCGCGGCGACCGCGGAGTGCAGGGCGTGCGCCGAGTCGGGCGGGGAGCCGTCGAAGACCGTGTAGCCCGCGCCGCGCAGCAGGGCGGTGCACTCCTGGAGGAACGCGGCGTGCGTGCTCCGGTGCGGATCGAGGCCGCGGATCAGCTCCGCGTACGAGGTGTGGTGCGGCCAGTCGACGCCCAGCGCGCGGGCGGTACGGCGCAGCCGTCCGACCGCGCCGTCCGGTGCGGCAGGCAGGGTGCGCAGGATGCCGGTCCCGGAGTCGAGCATCAGGTCGGCCGCCGCCATGCCCGTGAGCAGCGAGAGCTGCGCGTTCCAGCCGTCGGCCGGCAGCGGGGCACGGTAGGCGAGGCGGTACCGGCCGTCGCGCAGCACGATCTCCTGTTCGGGGACGTTCAGCGAGATGCCGCCGCGGGCCCGCTCGCGCTCCTCGCGCAGCTGCCCGATGTCGCGGAGGAGCGAGAGCGGCTCCTCGGCGGTGCCGCTCTCGATGGCGCGCTGCACGCCTTCGTAGTCGAGCCGGGCACGGGAGCGGACGACGACCCGCCGGACGTCGGTGGCGACCAGCGCTCCGTACTCGTCGAGATCGAGCCGCCAGAGGACGGCGGGCCGGTCCTGGTCCGGGAGAAGGCTGGCGGCGCCCTCACTGAGGACGGGCGGGTGCAGGGGGACGCGCCCGTCGGGGAAGTACAGGGTCATCACACGGCGGTGCGCTTCGTTGTCCAGCGCGCTCCCCGGGGTGACGAACGCGGCCACGTCGGCGATGGCGTAGTACACGCGGAAGCCGCCGGGCTCCCGCCGCGTGAGGTACATCGCCTGGTCGAGGTCGGTCGAGCCGGGCGGGTCGAGCGTGAAGAGCGGCAGGTCCGTGGCGTCCTCGGCCGGCAGCCGGGGGCCGCGCGCCGCGCGGGCCGCCTCCTCCCTGACCTCGGGCGGGAAGTCGGCGGGCAGCTCCGTCCGGGTCCGCAGCTCCTCCAGCGCGCCGCACAGCAGGGCGGTGTCCGCCGGGGATTCGTCGGTCACTCGCATCGGGCGACGGGGCATGGAGCCGAGACTAGGACAAATCCCTCCCGGCCACCGTCCGGCGCCGGCACGCGACCGAATAGGGTTCACGGGGGCCGCGTACCAGGCGCGCGCCCCGCATCCGTGCCCGTACCCCCGTAAGGAGAACGACCGTGCTCACGCTGCTGCCGCCGTCCGAAGGCAAGGCCGGAGGCCGGGACGGCGCGGCCCCGCTGGACCTGGCCGCGCTGTCGCTGCCGGGCCTCACGGCCGCCCGCGAGACGGTGCTGACCGAGCTGGTCGAGCTGTGCGCGGCGGACGCCGGCAAGGCGCAGGAGGTACTGGGGCTGAGCGAGGGTCTGAAGGGCGAGGTCGCGAAGAACGCCGGGCTGCGCACCGCCGGCACGCGGCCGGCGGGCGAGATCTACACCGGCGTGCTGTACGACGCGCTGGACCTGGCCACGCTGGACGCCGGGGCGCGGCGGCGGGCCGAGCGGTCGCTGCTCGTGTTCTCCGGGCTGTGGGGCGCGGTGGGCGTCGCCGACCGGATCCCTTCGTACCGCTGCTCCATGGGCGTGAAGCTGCCCGCCCTGGGCGCGCTCGGCGCCTACTGGCGCGCCCCGATGGCGGAGGCGCTGCCCGCGGCGGCCGGTGATCAGCTCGTACTGGACCTGCGTTCGGCGGCGTACGCGACGGCGTGGAAGCCGAAGGGCGAGGTCGCCGAGCGGACGGCGACGGTGCGGGTGCTCCAGTCCAGGATCGTGAACGGGGTCGAGAAGCGGTCCGTGGTCAGCCACTTCAACAAGGCGACGAAGGGGCGGCTGGTCCGGGACCTGCTCTCGGCGGGGCTGGAGCCGGCCGGTCCGGCGGAGCTCGTGGAGGCGCTCGGCGAGCTGGGTTACGCGGTCGAGGCGCAGCCCCCGGCCAAGGCCGGCAAGCCGTGGGCGCTGGACGTGATCGTCACCGAGCTCTGAGAATATTGCAGCATGTGCAACGCTCGTTGCGAAGAGTGCGGACGAGGCGCACTATGAACCCGTGACTAGTGCTGCCTCCGCCTCCGCCGCCGCTTCCCCCGAGCGCTCCGTCCTCGGGCTCGCCCCCGTCATCCCGGTCGTCGTCCTGGAGGACGCCGCCGACGCCGTACCGCTCGCCCGTGCGCTCGTCGCGGGCGGCCTGCCCGCGATCGAGGTGACGCTGCGCACCCCCGCGGCGCTGGACGCGATCCGGGCGATCGCGGCCGAGGTCCCGGACGCGGTGGTCGGCGCGGGCACGGTGATCACGCCCGCGCAGGTCACGGAGACCGTCGCGGCGGGCGCCCGCTTCCTGGTCAGCCCGGGCTGGTCGCCCCGGCTGCTCGGCGCGATGAAGGACTCCGGCGTGCCGTTCCTGCCGGGCGTCTCGACGACGTCCGAGGTCGTGACGCTGCTGGAGGAGGGCATCACGGAGATGAAGTTCTTCCCGGCGGAGGCGGCGGGCGGCACGGCGTACCTGAAGTCGCTGGCCTCGCCGCTCCCCCAGGCCCGGTTCTGCCCGACGGGCGGCATCAAGGAGGCGAACGCACCGTCGTACCTGGCGCTGCCGAACGTGGCGTGCGTGGGCGGCACATGGATGCTGCCGGCGGACGCACTGGCGACCAAGGACTGGGCACGGGTGGAGGGGCTGGCGGCCGGGGCGGCAGCGCTGCGCCCGTAAGGGGCGCGGGGAACTGCGCGACCGGCCACGACGGCGCGGCAGTCGGCAGCCGAGCGCGCCGCCCTCCCCCGTGGCCGGAGTCGGCCCTTCGGAGCGCGAGCGCTACCGCAGGTGCGACGTATCGTTCAGCAGCCGCACCGACGCGTTGCCGTCCCCGTAGTACGCGATCGCCGACAACGAGGCCGCGGACAGCTCCATGCGGAACAGCGACTCCGGCGGCGCGCCGAGCGCCAGCCGGACCAGCGTCTTGACCGGCGTCACATGCGTGACGAGCAGGACCGTCTTCCCGGCGTACCGCGCCTGCAGCCGGTCCCGCGCCTGCGCGACCCGCCGCGCCACGGCCGCGAACGACTCGCCGCCGCCGGTCGGTTCGGCCTTCGACGAGGCGAGCCAGGCGTTCAGGTCGTCCGGGTAGCGGTCGCGCACCTCGGAGAAGGTCAGCCCCTCCCAGGCGCCGAAGTCCGTCTCGCGCAGGCCGTCCTCGATGCGGACGTCCAGGCCGAGCCGGGCCGCGATCGCCTCGGCGGTCTCCCGGCAGCGGCGCAGCGGGGAGCTGACGATCGCCTGGACCGTGCCCCGTACGGCGAGCGCGCCGGCGGCCTCGCGTGCCTGCAGGCGCCCTGCGGCGGAGAGTTCGGGGTCCGAGCCACCGCTCCCGGAGAACCGCTTCTCCGGGGTCAGCGCGGTCTCGCCGTGCCGCAGCAGTACGAAGGTGGTCGGCGCGCCGAGGTCGGCGGGCGCGGCCCAGCCGGACGACGGCGCGGCGGTGGCGGCCGTGGCAGCGGGCAGCTCGGCATCCGCCACCGCGGTGTCCGAAGCCGTCGCGCCCGCGGGCTCCCGCGCACCCACCGCCAGCGCCGCGCGCGACGCGCCCGGCTCCCACTGGCGGCCCGCCGCGCCCGCGTCCATCGCCTCGTTGGCGAGACGGTCGGCGTGCTTGTTCTGCGCGCGCGGAATCCACTCGTACGTGACCCGCTCGGGCGGGAAGACCGCCTTGGCGGTGGCCGCGAGCGGCTGCATGTCCGGGTGCTTGATCTTCCAGCGCCCGGACATCTGCTCGACGACCAGCTTGGAGTCCATCCGGACTCTGATCTCCGCCTCCGGGTCGAGCGCGTGGGCGGCGCGCAGCCCGGCCACCAGGCCCCGGTACTCGGCGACATTGTTCGTGGCCGTACCGAGGTACTCGGCGGCCTCGGCCAGCGTCTCGCCGGTCTCGGGGTCGAGGACGACGGCGCCGTACCCGGCGGGCCCGGGATTGCCCCGCGACCCGCCGTCCGCCTCGACGATGAACGTCCGCGCCATCGGACTTACAGGCCGGAGTCCGGCGTGCGGACCAGGATGCGGCTGCAGTTCTCGCAGCGCACGACCTGGTCGGGCGCCGCGGCCCGCACGTCGTTCAGCTCGGTGATGTCCAGCTCCAGGCGGCAGCCCTCGCAGCGGCGCTGGAAGAGCCGGGCGGCACCGACGCCGCCCTGCTTCGCGCGCAGCCGGTCGTACAGCTTGAGCAGGTCGTCGGGGATGTCGGCGACGGTCAGCGCGCGCTCCTTGGTGACCGTGGCGGCCTCCTCGTCGATCTCGGCGAAGGCGGCGTCCCGACGGGCGACCGCGTCGGCGACCTTGGCCTGGATGGCCTCCACCCGCCCGGTCAGCTCGGTGACGCGCTCCTGCGCGGCCTCGCGGCGCTCCATGACCTCCAGGACGACGTCCTCCAGGTCGCCCTGGCGCTTGGCGAGCGAGGTGATCTCGCGCTGGAGGTTCTCCAGGTCCTTGGGCGAGGTGACCGCGCCGGAGTCCAGGCGCTGCTGGTCGCGGGCCGCGCGCTGGCGCACCTGGTCCACGTCCTGCTCGGCCTTGGTCTGCTCGCGGGCGGTGTCGCTCTCCTCGGTCTGCGAGGCGACGAGCAGGTCGCGCTGCTGGGTGAGGTCGCTCTCCAAGGTCTGGAGCTCGGCCAGCTCGGGGAGGTTGTTGCGCTTGTGCGCCAGCTGGGTGAGCCGGAGGTCCAGGGACTGGACGTTCAGAAGGCGGATCTGGTCTGCGGGCGCGGCGTTCAGTTGGGGGCTCCTGGTGAGTCGGTGGTGGTCCGGGAGGACGCCGCGTGGGCGGTCCAGGGGTCGGTGACCGTACGGGAGACGTGCGTACGCAGGTCCCAGCCGTGCCGGTCGGAGATCTCGTCGAGCTGCGCGGCCGCCTGCTCGCACCACGGCCACTCGGTGGCCCAGTGCGCGGCGTCCAGCAGCCCGAGCGGGCTCTTCTGGGTGGCCTCGGAGGCCGGGTGGTGGCGCAGGTCGGCGGTGAGGAAGGCATCCACGCCCGCCGCGCGCACATCGTCGAAGAGGCTGTCACCGGAGCCGCCGGACACCGCGACCGTACGGACGGTGCGGTCGGGGTCGCCGGCGGCGCGGATGCCCTGCGCGGTGGCCGGCAGCCGCTCGGCGGCGTACCGGGCGAACTCCGCGAGGCTCATCGGGTGGGTCAGCTCGCACACCCGGCCGAGGCCGCGGCGGCCCGCCGGGTCGCTCGCGTCCGGCACCAGAGGGCGCAGCACGCGCAGGTCCAGGGCACCGGCGAGGGCGTCGGAGACGCCGGGATCGGCGGTGTCGGCATTGGTGTGCGCGACGTGCAGGGCGATGTCGTTCTTGATCAGCGTGTGGACGGCCTTGCCCTTGAAGGTGGACGCCGCGACCGTCGTCGTCCCGCGCAGGTAGAGCGGGTGGTGGGTGACGAGCAGGTCGGCGCCGAGCTGCACGGCTTCGTCGACGATCTCCTGTACGGGGTCGACGGCGAAGAGCACGCGCTGTACGGGCGCTTCGGGGTCGCCGCAGACGGTGCCGACGGCGTCCCACGCCTCTGCCCGCTCGGCGGGCCACAGGGCGTCGAGGGCGGAGAGGACTTCAGACAGTGCGGGCACGGGTGGAAGGTTACCTCCCAGCCCCGGCGGAACGCCCAGCCGCGGTGGCCCCAGGATGCCGGGCGCACCTGGGCAGGCACCCGGCGCACCCCTGGCGGACCGCCACCGGACGCCGCGCGGACCCGGCGCGGAGCGACCCGGCTGGCACATCCGCCACACCGCTCGCAGGCGAATCGGACAACGGCCACTCATACGCGTGAAGTGGTCCATCACGCGTTGATCGACACGAAGTGCGAAAACTAGCTTCAGTCGTGACTGGAGGTGACCATTCCATGACTGCCTGTGCAATCGAGGGCGTTGGAACCGACGGGAACACCGAGGACGTCACGGAGACCGCCGCTCCCGGACCCCCCGAGCTCCCCGGGCTCCGGGGGCTCACCGGACTGCCCCACCGCCCCGCCGCGCTGACGCTCGCCGCCGACGGTTCGTACGCCGCGCGGCTCACCCAGGGGCCGGGCGGCGGCTGGTACCCCGAGCGCTGGACGCTGGACGGCTGCGAGCCGTACGCGGTGCCGCTCCCCGGCCGCCGCCCCGAGCAGCCGGACAGCGCGCTGCTGCCGCTCACCGACGGCCGGGTGCTGATCCTGCGCCGCACGGAAGGCCACTGCACGGTCGCCCTCCTGTACCCCACGGGCCCGGGCACCGGCGAACTCCCGCTGGGCGCCGTGGAGACCGAGGAGCTGACGCTGCTGCCGCCCGCCCCCTGCGGCACTGCGGCCCACGCGCTCGCCCCCGTGGGCGGCGACGGCGCGCGCCGGGCCACCGCGGTCTGGCTGCTGCACGGCGGGGGCGAGGGGCCGCAGCGGATCGCCCTGGTGCCGGGCCGCTGCACCGGCGGCGCCTGGCTGGACAAGGAGGGCCGGCTGCTGGCCCTGGACCGCGAGCTGGACGGCCTTACCAAGACGGTGGTGGTCGACCTCGGCCGGGGCGGCGAGGTCAGCCCGCTGCTGCAGATCGCGGAGCGGAGCAACGACCGGCTGCTGCTGGCCGACCCCGACAGCGGGCTGATCCTGCTGCGGTCGGACGCACCCGGGTACGACCGGATGGGCTGGGGCGTACTGGGCAGCACGCTGCCGGTGCGGTTCCCCGAAGCGCTGCGCTCGGCGGACGCCGCGCTGACGCCGTTCGCCGTGCAGCCGGGACAGGTGCTGACCCCGGAGAGCTGCGCGGTGGCGTTCCGGGTGGACGCGGCGGCCGGTACCTGGCTCGCCACGTGGCGGCCCGCGGCGAAGCGGCTGGGCCGGCCGGCCGCGCCCGCGGGCTGGCTCGCCGGTACGGGCCGGTGGACGCCGGACGGCGAGCTGCGGCTGCCGTACGCGACGCCGGCCACCCCGTGCGGCGTGGCCCGGGTGAGCGTCCCCTGGGACGCTGCGGTCACGGCACCTCCGGGCGCCGCGCCCCCGTCTCCCGCGCTCCCCGTACCGGTGCCGGCAGCGGCCCCCGCGTCGCATTCGCAACGCCTGACGCGTCTCCCCTGGGACACCTCGTCCGCTTTGCCGCCGACTTCCGTAATCCGCACGACCCCCGCCGGATATCCGAACGACTGCACAACATCCGCACAATCGGACCCCACCGCGCGGGAACCGTACGCAAGCGGGGCGCATCCCCAACCGTGCAGGCCAGTACCGCTGCAGCAGGCGCCACTGGCGGCCCGGGAGGCCCGGTAGAGCGAAAAAGTACGCCCCGTTAGAATTCGGAAGGGGGCTACGCAGCCGGTTGACCCGGCCACCGACGGTGATGCCGCGGCGGTCCCGACGCGTACACCTGTAAGCGATCTGACGGAGTGACACTTTCCATGTCCGAAGCCCGAACCGACACGACCCAGGCGCGCCCGCAAGGGTCCTCCGCCCAGGCCGCCACGGCCGCAGGCTCCGGCAAGCACCGTGGCCCGGCAGCGAGCGAGGACGCGGCCGCGTCCAGCGCCGGGCGGCACCGCCGGCCCAAGAACTCCCGGGAAGCCTGAGCACCACCGGCCCTCCCGAGTCGGCCGTGGGGGGGGGGGGGGGGGGGGGGGGGGGGGGGGGGGGGGGGGGGGGGGGGGGGGGGGTGTGGGGGGGGGGGGGGTGTAGGGTGCTGGGAGGGGGGGAAGAGGGGCCGAAGCGTGCGGGGGCAGGGGTGTTGTGGGGGGTGGGGGGGTGTCCCCCCCCCCCCCCCCCCCCCCCCCCCCCACGCGCGGTCGGTCGGCGACCGGCCGGTCAGCCCGCCACCGGCTGTGCGGCCCGCATCAGCTCGCGGCGCTGCTTCATGAACGGGCGGGGGCGGTTGAGGGCGAGGACCGCGGTGGTGCGGCCGTCGCGCTCGTACGCGGCGAGGAAGCTGCGGTCCTCGGGGGAGCCGTCGAGCACTCGCAGGGTGTCGGTGGGCAGCCGCCGTCCGGCGAACTGGATGCGGACGCCGTACTGGTCGGACCAGAAGTACGGCACCGCGCGATGCGCCAGGAGGGTCTCGCCCGCGAGCAGGTTGTGGACGGCGGTGGCGGCCTGTTCGGTCGCGCTGGTCCAGTGCTCGGTACGGGACCCGTCGACCCGGGCCACGTCGCCGACCGCGACGACGTGCGGCAGCGCGGTCACGCACCCGGCGTCGCAGACCACCCCGTCGTCCAGGGCCAGCCCGGAGCCGGCCAGCCAGTCGGTGTTCGGGCGGACGCCGATCCCGACGACGACGGTGTCGGCGGGCAGCACCCGCCCGTCGGCCAGCTCGACACCGGAGACCCGGCCGCCCGGCTCGCCCTTCAGCGCGGCGACGCCCGTACCGGCGACCAGGGTGACGCCGTGATCACCGTGCAGCCCCGCGCAGACCCCGGCCATCTCCTCGCCGAGCTGCGGCAGCAGCGGGAGCGGCGCGGCCTCGACGACCGTGACCTCATGACCGAGCGCGGCACACGAAGAGGCGACCTCGGCGCCGATGAAGCCGCCGCCGATCACCACGACCCGCACCGGCCCGGCGGCCAGGTCGGCGCGGAGCGCCTGGGCGTCGTCGAGGCCGCGCAGGGTGTGCACCCCGGCGAGCTCGGGCCCCGGCAGCCGGCGCGGGGTGGCGCCGGTGGCGACGACCACCCCGTCGGTGGCCAGCGACCGGCCGCCTGCCAGCCGCACCGACCGGCCGTCGGCGGCCAGCCCGGCGGCCCGCGTCCCGAGCAGCCACTCCGCGTCCAGCTCGGCGACCTCCTCGGCGTCCGCCAGTGCGAGGTCGTCCTGCCCGGTCGTGCCCTTGAGGAAGTCCTTGGACAGCGGCGGCCGGTCGTACGGACGGTGGCACTCGTCCCCGACGATCATCAGCCGTCCCTCGAAACCCTGGGAGCGCAGCGCTCTCGCGGCGTACAGTCCGGCCAGCGAGGCTCCGACGACGGTGACCGTCCTCATGCGGCGTTGCCTTCCTCGGCGGCGTGGCGCACGTAGATCATGCCGTCCTCCACGGTGACGGAGTGGGTGCGGACGGCGCGGCGGGCGGGCAGGCAGGTCGGGGCGCCGGTGCGCAGGTCGAACGACGCGGCGTGCAGCGGGCATTCGACCAGGCAGCCCTCCAGCCAGCCGTCGGCGAGCGAGGCGTCCTGGTGGGTGCAGGTGTCGTCGATGGCGTAGATCTCGCCGTCGGCGTTGAAGACGGCGATCGGAGGTGCGGTGTCGATGCGTACGGACTCGCCTGCGGGCAGGTCATTGAGGTGGCAGACGGGAATCACGGGGCACCCCTCTTACTGTTCGGTATAGTTGAGTTCCGCGATGCGCACGGCGAAGCGCTCTGCGCAACAGAATCCAAGCCGGGAGCCCGCGCGTCAAGCGCCTCCCTTCAGATGCCGGCCCGCATCGGGTCGCGCCAGGTGGTGAGATCGGATGACGGACAGCGCGAAGGACACGTCGGAGGCCAGGTCAGCGAAGAAATCACCCCGCGGAGCGGGGAGTTCCGTGCAGTCGGTGGACCGTGCGGTCACCGTGCTGGAGATCCTCGCCCGGCACGGCGAGGCGGGGGTGACCGAGGTCGCCGACGAGCTCGGCGTGCACAAGTCGACGGCCTTCCGGCTGCTCGGCGTGCTGGAGAACCGCGGGCTGGTCTCCCAGGAGCAGGAGCGCGGCAAGTACTACCTCGGCGCCGGGGTGCTGCGGCTGGCCGGCGCCGCCGCGGTCCGGCTGGACATCTCGCAGGAGGGCGCGCCGATGTGCCGGCTGCTCGCCGACGAGCTGGGCGAGACGGCCAACATCGCGGTGCTGGACAACGGCGCGGCGGTCAACATCATGCAGGCCCGCGGCCCGGCCTCGGTCACCGCGCAGAACTGGCTCGGCCGCCGCACCCCGCTGCACGCGACCTCCAGCGGCAAGGCGCTGCTGGCGTTCCAGCCGGGCCCGGTGCAGGACGCCGCGCTCGCCCGGAAGCTGCCGCGGCTCACCGAGCGGACCATCACCTCCGTCGCCGAGCTGCGCGACCAGCTCGCCGAGGTGGTGCGCAACGGCTTCGCGGTGGCGATGGAGGAGCTGGAGCTCGGGCTGCACGCGGTCGCCGCGCCGGTGCGCGCGCACGACGGCCAGGTGATCGGCGCGATCAGCGTCTCGGCGCCCGCGTACCGGCTGGAGCCCGAGCGCATCCCGGAGGTCGCCAAGCGCACGGTCGAGGCGGCCCAGGAATTGTCCCGCCGCATGGGATACGGGAGTTGACCCCCGCCGACTAGGCGGTTCGACCGTACGCAGGAACGATGCGGGGCCGGTGCCGACCGGCCCCGCTGCCTTGTCTGCGATCAGTACCGGCGCTTTTACCAAGGGTTAACTCGCACCCCTTGACGGCGCCGAGACGGCGTTCCCAGTATGTCTCTCATCGCGCAACGAGTCGTGCAGTGCGCAACACTGAGGGGTAGGGGCATGCCACACGAAGTCCGTGCTGTGGTCGCGACGAAAAAGGGCGCACCGGTCGAGGTGCAGCAGATTCTGGTGCCGGACCCGGGCCCGGGGGAAGCGCTCGTCTCCGTGCAGGCGTGCGGGGTCTGCCACACGGATCTGCACTACCGGGAAGGCGCGGTCGGCGACGACTTCCCGTTCCTGCTCGGGCACGAGGCGGCCGGGGTGGTGGAGGCCGTGGGGGACGGCGTCACCGACCTGCTGCCCGGCGACTACGTGGTGCTCGCCTGGCGCGCGCCCTGCGGCACCTGCCGCTCCTGTCGCCGCGGCCGCCCCTGGTACTGCTTCGACTCGCGCAACGCCGCCCAGCCGATGACGCTGCTCGACGGCACCCCGCTGACCCCGGCGCTCGGCATCGGTGCCTTCGCCGAGAAGACGCTGGTCGCCGCGGCGCAGGCGGTCAAGGTCGACCCGGCGGCCCGCCCCGAGGCCGCGAGCCTGATCGGCTGCGGCGTGATGGCCGGCTACGGCGCGGCCGTGAACACCGGAAACGTGCGGCGCGGCAACACGGTCGCGGTCATCGGCTGCGGCGGCGTCGGCAACGCGGCGATCGCGGGCGCCTGCCTCAACGGCGCACGCAAGGTCATCGCCATCGACATCGACGACAGAAAACTCGACCGGGCCGAGAAGTTCGGCGCCACCCACATCATCAACTCCCGCGGCACGGACCCGGTCGAGGCGGTGCGCGCCCTGACGGACGGTTTCGGCGTGGACCTCGCGATCGACGCGGTGGGCCGCCCGGAGACGTACACGCAGGCGTTCTACATGCGCGACCTCGCCGGCACCCTGGTCCAGGTGGGCGTGCCCGAGCCCGGCATGAAGGTCGAGATCCCGCTCAGCGATCTCTTCTCGCGCGGCGGCGCCCTCAAGTCCTCCTGGTACGGGGACTGCCTGCCCAGCCGCGACTTCCCCGACCTGATCGACCAGTACCTCTACGGGCTGCTCGACCTCGAAGCCTTCGTCACCGAGCGGATCTCCCTGGACGAGGTGGAGGCCGCCTTCGACACCATGCGCGGCGGCCGCGTCCTGCGCTCCGTGGTCGTCCTCTGAGGGACGCCAGTCCCGGAACTTCCTGCCTGACCCGAAGGAGGGGCATGTCCCGCACACCCGCCACCGATGCCCGCGTGGTCGTGATCGGCGCCGGCATCGTCGGCTGCTCGCTCGCCGACGAACTGACCGCGCGCGGCTGGCGCGATGTCACCGTCCTCGAACAGGGCCCGCTCCCGGCCCCCGGCGGCTCCACCTCGCACGCCCCCGGGCTGGTCTTCCAGACCGGCCCCTCCAGGACCATGACCGCGTTCGCCTCGTACACCGTCGAGAAGTTCAACTCCCTCGAAGTGGACGGGCTGTCCTGCTTCAACCCGCTCGGCGGGCTGGAGCTCGCCACCACCCCCGAGCGCTGGGCCGACCTGCACCGCAAGGCCGGGCTGGCCGCCTCCTGGGGCGTACGCGGCGAACTGATCACCCCGGCGGAGTGCAAGAAGTACTGGCCGATGCTGGACGAGGACCGGGTGCTCGGCGGGTTCTACACCCCCGACGACGGCCTGGCCCGCGCCGTCCTCGCCTGCCGCGCGCAGATCGCCCGCGCGGAGCAGCGCGGCGCCCGCTTCCTGGAGCGGCACACCGTCACCGGCATCGAGCGCGCGGACGGCCGGGTCACCGGCGTCGTCACCGACCGCGGCACCTTCCCCGCCGACCATGTCGTCTCCGCGGCCGGCTTCTGGGGCCCGGTGATCGGAAAGATGGCCGGCGTGGACGTGCCGCTGCTGCCGCTCGCCCACCAGTACGCCAAGACCGCGCCGCTCCCGGAGCTCGACGGCGTCAACGACCCGCGCACCGAGGCGAGCAAGCCGATCCTGCGGTTCCAGGACCGCGACCTGTACTACCGCGAACACACCGACCGCATCGGCATCGGCTCCTACGCGCACCGCCCGATGCCCGTCGACCCCGCCGCCGTGCCCGCCTTCGACGACGCGCCCGTCATGCCGTCCTCGCTGCCCTTCACCGCGGAGGACTTCGCACCGAGCTGGCAGGACAGCGTCGAACTGCTCCCCGCGCTCGGCGAGTCCGCGGTCGAGGAGGGCTTCAACGGCGTCTTCTCCTTCACCCCCGACGGCATGCCCGTCCTCGGCGAATCCCGTGACCTGCGCGGATTCTGGCTCGCCGAGGCGGTCTGGGTCACCCACTCCGCGGGCGTCGCGCGCGCCGTCGCCCAGTGGATGACCGACGGCCGCCCCGACATCGACGTTCACGAGTGCGACCTGTACCGCTTCGAGGACGCCCAGCGCTCGCCCGCGTACATCGAGGACCGCGGCGCCCAGAACTTCGTCGAGGTCTACGACGTCATCCACCCGCTCCAGCCCATGGAGCAGCCCCGCCCGCTGCGGGTCAGCCCCTTCTACGCCCGCCAGCAGGAGCTGGGCGCGTACTTCCTGGAGGGCGGCGGCTGGGAGCGCCCGCACTGGTACGAGGCCAACGCCCCGCTCGCCGAGGGCATCGAGCTACCGGAGCGGGACGCCTGGTCGGCCCGTTACTGGTCGCCGATCGCCGCGGCCGAGGCGAAGGCGACGCGCGAGAAGGTCGCCCTGTACGACATGACGCCGCTGCGCCGCCTGGAGGTCACCGGGCCCGGCGCGCTCGCCTTCCTCCAGCGCATGACCAGCAACCAGCTCGACAAGAAGCCGGGTGCGGTCACCTACACGCTGCTGCTGGACGAGACGGGCGGCATCCGCTCCGACCTCACCGTGGCCCGGCTCGCGCCCGACCGCTTCCAGGTCGGCGCCAACAGCGGCTCCGACCTGGACTGGCTCCTGCGGCACGCCCCGGAAGGGGTGCAGATCCGCGACATCACCTCCGGCACCTGCTGCATCGGCGTCTGGGGCCCGCTCGCCCGCGACCTGGTCCAGCCGCTCACCCGCGACGACTTCTCGCACCAGGGCTTCGGCTACTTCAAGGCCAAGCAGACCTACCTCGGGCACGTCCCCGTCACCGCGATGCGGCTGAGCTACGTGGGCGAGCTGGGCTGGGAGCTGTACACCACCGCCGACCTGGGCCTGCGCCTGTGGGACACGCTGTGGGAAGCCGGGCAGGAGCACGGCGTGATCGCGGCCGGGCGGTCCGCCTTCAACAGCCTCCGGCTGGAGAAGGGCTACCGCGCCTGGGGCCACGACATGACGACCGAGCACGACCCGTACGAGGCGGGCGTCGGCTTCGCCGTCCGCCCCGCCAAGGGCGACTTCCTCGGGCGCGCGGCGCTGGAGGGCCGGAGCGCGGAGACCGCCCGCCGCAAGCTGACCTGCCTCACCCTCGACGACCCGGCCGCCGTGGTCCTCGGCAAGGAGCCGGTGTATGTGGACGGCGCGCCCGTCGGCTACGTCACTTCGGCCTCCTACGGCTACACCGTCGGCCGGTGCGTCGCCTACGCCTGGCTGCCGGCCGCGGCCGCCGTCCCCGGCACCGCCGTGCACGTGGAGTACTTCGGCGCGAAGATCCCCGCGACCGTCGCCGAGGAGCCGCTGTTCGACCCGGGCATGACCCGCATCCGCAAGTAGCGCTTGGCACAAGTAGTTCGCTTGAGGAGACGCACATGACGACCACGCCCGAACTCGCCCCTACCAGCAGCCTGATCGCCACCCTGCCCGGCACCTCCTACACCGACCCGGAGACCTTCCGGCAGGAGCAGGAGAAGATCTTCGAGCGCCTGTGGTTCTGCGCCGTGCGCAGCGCCGACCTGGCCAAGCCCGGCGCCTTCCGCACCGTGCAGGTCGGCCGGGAGAACGTCCTGGTCACCCGCAACCGCCGCGGCGAACTGCGGGCCTTCCTGAACATCTGCCGGCACCGCGGCGCCCGCCTGTGCACCGAGGAGTCCGGCGAGGCCCGCCGCAACCTCCAGTGCCCGTACCACGCCTGGACCTACGACTTCGACGGCAAGCTGGTCGCCGCGCCCAACCTGCAGAAGATGCCGGACATCGACCGCACCGAACGCGGCCTGGTCACCGTCCCGCTGCGGGAATGGCTCGGCTACGCCTGGGTCTGCCTGGCCGACGAGCCGCCCTCCTTCGAGGACACCGTGATCGGCGCGGCCGTCGAGCGGCTCGGCGACGCCGCCTCCATCGAGCGGTACCGCACCGAGGGCCTGGCCCTGGGCAAGCGCATCACCTACGACGTGGCGGCCAACTGGAAGCTCATCATCGAGAACTTCATGGAGTGCTACCACTGCGCCACCATCCACCCCGAACTCACCGACGTCCTCCCGGAGTTCGCCGACGGGTTCGCCGCCCAGTACTACGTGGGGCACGGCGCCGAGTTCGCCCCGGAGGCCGAGGGCTTCACGGTCGACGGCAAGGGCGGCTTCGGCCGGCTCCCGGAGATCGCGGAGACCCAGGACCGCCGGTACTACGCGATCACCGTCCGGCCGCAGGTCTTCGTCAACCTCGTGCCCGACCACGTCATCGTCCACCGGATGTTCCCGATGGCCGCGGACCGCACGGTCGTGGAGTGCGACTGGCTCTACCTCCCCGAGGTGATCGAGTCCGGCGCCGACATCTCCACCTCCGTCGAGCTGTTCCACCGCGTCAACAGCCAGGACTTCGAGGCGTGCGAGCGGACCCAGCCGGCGATGGACTCGCGCGCGTACCGGGACGGCGGCGTCCTCGTACCGAGCGAGCACCACATCGGCGCCTTCCACCAGTGGGTCACCGAGCAGCTGGAGGAGAAGCGTGCCTGAGCTGTTCATCGACGGGCGGTGGCAGGCGGCCGCCGCCGGCGGCACCCGCGAGATCCGCTGCCCTGCCGACCAGACCCTGGTCGCGGTGGTCGACGAGGGCGACGGTACAGACGCGGACCGGGCCGTCGCCGCGGCCCGGCGCGCCTTCGACACGGGACCCTGGCCGCACACCACCGCCGCCCGGCGCGGCGCCAAACTGCTGCGGGTCGCCGACCTCCTGGAGCGCGACAGGGCGGTCCTGGCCCGCGCCGAATCACTCGACACCGGCAAACGGCTGGTGGAGAGCGAGCTCGACATGGACGACATCGCGGCCTGCTTCCGGTACTTCGGCCGCCTGATCACCGAGGAGGGGGACGCGGGCCGGGCCGTCGACGCGGGCAGCGCCACGGTCGACAGCCGCGTCGTGCACGAGCCGGTGGGCGTCTGCGCGCTGATCACGCCGTGGAACTACCCGCTGCTGCAGACCGCGTGGAAGGTCGCCCCGGCCCTCGCCGCCGGCAACACCTTCGTACTCAAGCCCAGCGAGCTCACCCCGCACACCGCGATCCACCTGATGCGGCTGCTCGCCGAGGCCGGGCTGCCGGACGGCGTCGCCAACCTCGTCCTCGGCACCGGACCCGAGGCGGGCGCCCCGCTCACCGACCACCCCGACGTGGACCTGGTCTCCTTCACCGGCGGCCTGGCCACCGGGCGGCGGATCATGGCCGCGGCGTCCGCCACCGTCAAGCGCGTCGCGCTCGAACTCGGCGGCAAGAACCCCAACATCGTCTTCGCCGACGCCGACTTCGAGACGGCCGTCGACTACGCGCTGACCGCGATCTTCCTGCACTCCGGGCAGGTCTGCTCGGCCGGCGCCCGGCTGCTGGTCGAGGACTCCCTGCACGACCGTTTCGTCGACGAGGTGGTGCGCCGGGCCCGGGAGATCCGGCTCGGCGGGCCCTTCGACCCGGAGGCCCGTACCGGCCCGCTGATCTCCGCGGCGCACCGGGAGAAGGTCGAGGCGTACGTCGCCGCCGGGCTCGCCGAGGGCGCCGTGCTGCGCTGCGGCGGCGCCCGCCCCGACGATCCGGACCTCGCGGACGGCTTCCACTACCTGCCGACCGTCCTCGACGACTGCACCTCCGCCATGTCCGTGGTCCGCGACGAGTCCTTCGGCCCGGTCCTCACCGTCGAGCGCTTCACCGACGAGGACGAGGCGGTACGGCTCGCCAACGACACCGTGTACGGGCTGGCCGGCGCCGTGTGGACCACCGACCCGGCGTGCGCCGACCGGGTCGCCGCCCGGCTGCGGCTCGGCACCGTATGGATCAACGACTTCCACCCCTACCTGCCGCAGGCGGAGTGGGGCGGCTTCAAGCAGTCCGGGACCGGCCGCGAGCTCGGCCCCAGCGGCCTCGCCGAATACCGCGAGACCAAGCACGTCTGGCGCAACACCGCCCCGAAGGCGCTCCACTGGTTCGACTGATCCGACTGAGGAGAACGCTCTTGACGGCTCCCCGAGCAGAAAGACCACCGCAGGACGCACCACCGGCACAGGACGACGACGGCCTCGCCGAGTTCGGCTACCGCCCCGAACTCAAACGCACTCTCGGCAACTTCCACACCTTCGCCGCCGGCATCAGCTACATCTCCATCCTCACCGGCACCTTCCAGCTCTTCTACTTCGGCTTCGGGCACGGCGGTCCCGCCTACTGGTGGTCCTGGCCGATGGTCTTCGTCGGCCAGCTGATGATCGCGCTGTCCTTCGCCGAGCTGGCAGCGCGCCACCCCGTCGCGGGCTCGGTCTACAACTGGGCGAAACGGCTGGGCAATCCGCACGTCGGCTGGCTCGCCGGCTGGATGATGCTGGTCGCCTCGATCGTGTCGCTGTCCGCCGTGGCCCTCGCCTACCAGCTCACGCTCCCGCAGATCTCCGCCGCCTTCCAGTTCGTCGGCGACGGCACCGGGCGCTACGACATCGCCA
Organism: Streptomyces sp. NPDC026301; assembly: GCF_055567935.1. Classification (NCBI taxonomy): domain Bacteria; kingdom Bacillati; phylum Actinomycetota; class Actinomycetes; order Kitasatosporales; family Streptomycetaceae; genus Streptomyces; species Streptomyces sp. NPDC026301. Next base: position 381,833 of record NZ_JBVHPN010000002.1, read on the forward strand.
CCAACGGCGTCCTCCTCGCCTCCGTACTGATCCTCTTCACCACCCTCGTCAACGCCTTCGGCGTCAAGCTGATGGCCCGCATCAACACCGCGGGCGTCTTCATCGAGCTGATCGCCACCGTCGTACTGATCGTGCTGCTCGCCGTGCACGTCGTACGCGGGCCCGACGTGGTGATGGAGACCCACCACACCGGGACGGGCCAGAGCTTCGGCTACCTCGGCGCCTTCCTCACCGCCTCGCTCGCCTCCGCCTACGTCATGTACGGCTTCGACACCGCCGCCTCGCTCGGCGAGGAGTCCCTGGACCCCTCCCGCAACGCGCCCCGCGCCATCCTCCGCGCGCTGCTCGCCTCCTTCGTGCTCGGCGGGCTGATCCTGCTGCTCGCCCTGATGAGCGTGCGCAGCCTGGACGGCAAGGGGCTGGCCACCGACGGGCTGCAGTACGTCGTCCTGGACGTGCTCGGCGACACCGTCGGCAAGGCGATGCTCTGGTGCGTCCTGATCGCCGTCACGGTCTGCGCGCTGGCCGTCCACACCGCCGCCATCCGGCTCGCCTTCGCGATGTCCCGCGACAACAACCTGCCCGCAGCCTCGCTGCTCGCCCGGGTCAGCCCGCGCTTCCAGACCCCGGTACTGCCCGCCGTGATCGTCGGCGTGCTCTCCCTCGCCGTACTGCTGATCAACATCCGCCAGCCGCAGATCTTCTCCGTCGTCACCAGCATCGGCATCATCATGATCTACGGCGCCTATCTGCTGGTCACCACGCCGATGCTGATCGCCCGGCTGCGCGGCCGCTGGCAGCCGGCGCCCGGCCGCTTCACCCTCGGCCGCTGGGGCCTGCCCGTCAACGTCCTCGCCGTCCTGTGGGGCGCCGGCATGATCGTCAACCTCGCCTGGCCCCGCGACGCCGTCTACAACGCGGCCCCGCCCCACCACTGGTACCTGCGCTGGGGCGCCGTCCTCTTCGTGGGCGCCGTCGCGCTCGGCGGCTTCGCGTACTACTGGCTGATCCAGCGCCACCGTACGGGCGTGCTCGCCGAACACGCGGCGCTGAAGGAAGCCGGTCCCGACACCACAAGGAGCACCCCCACCCATGTCCACTGAAGAGTTCGACTATGTCATCGTCGGCGGCGGCACCGCGGGCAACGTCGTGGCCGCCCGCCTCAGCGAGGACCCCTCGGTGACGGTGTGCGTACTGGAAGCGGGCCCCTCCGACGTCGGCGACGACAACGTACTGCGGCTGGAACGCTGGATGGGCCTGCTGGAGTCCGGGTACGACTGGGACTACCCCGTGGAGCCCCAGGCGAGCGGCAACAGCTTCATGCGGCACGCCCGCGCCCGGGTCCTCGGCGGCTGTTCCTCGCACAACTCCTGTATCGCCTTCTGGGCCCCGGCCGAGGACCTCGACGGCTGGGAGGCCGCCGGCTGTACCGGCTGGGGCGCGGAGCACACCTTCCCGCTCTACCGGCGGCTGGAGTCCAACGACGCGCCCGGCGACCACCACGGCCGCTCGGGCCCCGTCACCCTGCGCACCATCAAGGGTGCCGACCCCTGCGGCACGGCGCTGCTCGCCGCCTGCGCCGAACAGGGCATCCCCACCACCCCGTTCAACACCGGCGAGACCGTGCTCCGCGGCGCCAACTGGTTCCAGATCAACTCCGACGAGAACAACATCCGGCAGTCCTCCTCCGTCGCCTACCTCCACCCGATCCTCGGCCGCCGCCCCAACCTGGAAGTGCGTACCGGCGTCCGCGCCAAGCAGCTGCTGATCGACGAACACCGCCGCTGCACCGGCGCCACCTACCTCGACCCCGACCTGATCCACACCCGTACCGTCAGTGCCCGCCGTGAAGTGATCGTCTCCTGCGGCGCCATCGACACCCCCAAGCTGCTGATGCTCTCCGGCATCGGCCCGGCCGCCCATCTGCGCGAGACCGGCGTGGACGTCCTCGTCGACTCGCCCGGCGTCGGCGAGAACCTCCAGGACCACCCCGAGGGCGTCATCATGTGGGACGCCAAGCAGCCCATGGTGACCAGCTCCAACCAGTGGTGGGAGATCGGCATCTTCGCCGACACCGAAGCGGGGCTGGACCGGCCGGACCTGATGTTCCACTACGGCTCGGTGCCGTTCGACCTGAACACCGCCCGGCACGGCTACCCGACCTCCGAGAACGCCTTCTGCCTCACCCCGAACGTCACCCGCGCCCGCTCCCGCGGCACGGTCCGGCTGCGCACCCGCGACTTCCGCGACAAACCGAAGGTCGACCCGCGCTACTTCACCCACGAGCACGACGTACGGGTGATGACGTACGGGCTGCGCCTCGCCCGGGAGATCGCCGCACAGCCGGCGCTGGCGGACTGGGCGGGCGCCGAGCTGGCCCCGGGCCCGGACGTGCGCACCGACGACGAGCTGCTGGACTACATCGCCAAGACCCACAACACCGTCTACCACCCGGCCTGCACGGTGAGGATGGGCGCCGACGACGACGCCATGGCGCCGCTGGACGCCCGGCTGCGTGTGAAGGGCATCCAGGGGCTGCGCGTCGCGGACGGCTCGGTCATGCCGGAGCTGGTCACGGTCAACCCGTGCATCACCACGATGATGATCGGCGAGAAGTGCGCCGACCTGCTCAAGGAGGACCGCTAGCGGGCTTCCTTGCGGAACGGCGGCGGCGCCGTGCCGTCCACGACGGAGCGCGCCAGGTCGTGGAGGTTGCGCTGGTGCGCACGGGCGTACCGGCGCAGCTCCGCGAACGCCCCGTCCGTCGGGTAGCCGAACCGCTCGGCGAGCACGCCCTTGGCCTGCTCGATGACGATCCGGCTGCGCAGCGCCTGCTCCAGCTGCCGGGCGTGGTCACGGGTGCGCCGGTGCCGCAGGTGCAGCGCCGCGGCGTCGGCGAGCGCCGGCACCGGCGCCGACCGTTCCGCCGGCGGGGGCGTGGCCACGTCGTGGTACAGCACCAGCGCGCCCAGCGGGACCCCCGGCCGCGTGCCGCCGGGCCCGTCCTCGTGCGCCACATCGGCCAGCGGCACCCTGCTGACCCGGCGGACTCCCAGCTCCCGCGCCCCCGCGGTGAACCGCGGCCAGCGGGCGGCCGCCGCGGCCTCCAGCGGCACTTCGTCCGCCGGGGCGCCGGCCAGCGTGTCCCGCACCGGGCCCTCGCCCAGCCGCTCCTCCAGCTCCCACAGCAGCTCGGCGCGGGGGCCGGAACCGGCGGTGACCGGCGGCCGGCCGGCCAGTACGGCCAGCGCGTCCGGGGCGGGCTCGTCGCCCAGCAGCCGTACGTACTCGATCAGGGAAGCGGCGTGCGCGGCCGGCTCCCGGTCCGCCGGCGAGGCCAGGTCCAGCAGCGCACGGGTCAGCAGCCGCTCGCGTTCGGACGCCGGTCGAACGGCGTGCGGGCGCTGCGGCAGACACGCGGCGGTGGGGTCTGCCGCGTCCATGGCGAGGCGCGGCACCGGAAATGCCTCCATTCGGACAGTCAATGCCCGCGTGGGGCCCGCCGATATCCATTTTGCGTAGCATGGGGACACCAAGCGCAGTCGGCTGCTCACTGCGCGAGGGCGAGCGACGATCCGAGGAACGGGGGGCGGCGATGCCGGGGGAGCGCGGCCACGGCACGGAACGGCGGGCGCGGTGCGGCCCGCGCGCGTTCCGCACCGCCGACGTAGAGCGTGCCCGCGCCTGGATCGCCGACATGCTCTCCTATCCGGTGGTGCTGAACCCCCTCACGGACCCAGCGGACTTCGGCTTCGCCATGAGCGCGCTGCAGCTGGGCCCCGTCACTTTCGCCACCGCGACCTACGGCATCGACGTCCTCTGCAGGAGCGAGGGGCTGGGCGTCGCGTACCACATCAACGTGCCGTGCAGCGGGCAGATGGTGCAGTCCCACCGCGGCGAGGTGTTCCGGGCCACCGCCACCGACGGCCGGGTCCCGGTCTTCGAGCCGGCCGGCGCCGTCACCGGCGAACTGGACACCGAGACCGAGGTGCTGGCCCTCAGCTTCGACCGGCAGGCGGTGGAGAGCACCCTGGCGGAGCACCTCGAACACCCCGTGCGGCCGCTGCACTTCCCCGGCGGCCTGGACCCGTACCACGGCCGGGGGCGCACCCTCGTCTCCCTGGCCCGGACCCTCGCCGGCGAACTGGCCGCGCCGACCGGCCTCCTGGCCCAGCCCGTGGTGGCCACCGGCCTCGCGGACTCGCTGCTCACCACGATGCTGTACGCCACCCCGCACCAGTACCGCGAAGAGCTCGCCGACCCGGCCACCCGCACCTGCCCGCGTCCGGTCAAGCGCGCCGTGGACGCCATGCAGGCCGATCCCGCGCACCCCTTCACCGTCCTGGAGCTGGCGCGGATCGCCGGCGTCGCGCCGCGCTCCCTGCAGGCCGGCTTCAAACAGCACCTGGAGACCACACCGATGGCCTACCTGCGCCGGCTGCGGATGGAGTGCGCCCACCGCGACCTGGTCGCCGCCGGCCCGGGCGTCTCGGTCACCGAGGTCGCGGGCCGCTGGGGCTTCACACACCTGGGCCGCTTCGCCGCCGCCTACCGGGCCCGCTACGGCAGGCTCCCCTCCCAGGCGCACCGCCGCTGAGCCGGCCTTGCTCACCGCCCCTGGTGGGCGTCGCGCGCGGCGTCGACGAAGCGCTCCAGCGCGGCCCAGAAGGGCCTGTACGCGGCGTCGAACCGCTCCTCGGCGGCGGCCCGGTCCTCCGGGCCCGCGCCGGTCCGCAGGGCCTGCTCGATCGCCGCGTGGAAGTCGCCCGTCGACTTCTGGACCACGAGCGCCGCCGAGGCCGCGGGCGGCGGCCCCTCCAGCTCCACGACCCGCGCACAGCGGCGGAGCTTCGCGTACTCCGCCACCTGGCGATCGCTGAGCTGCCGCAGGGCCGTCGTGCTCCCCTCGGCGTCCGGCTGCCGCAGCACGGCCGAGATCTCCCAGAACAACTCGCCCATCCGGTGCGTCTGTTCGATCAGGTCCAGGTAGGCGGTGCGGCGGCTCTCCCGGAGGCGTTCGCGGCGCTGGGAGTCGGCGGCGGTTTCGGCCTGGACGCGTGCCGCGCGGGTGGCGCCGCGGCTGGTGACCCAGCTGGCCAGCACTGCGGTGCCGCCGGTGACCGCGGCGATCGACAGGGTCCACAGGGTGCTTTCGGCCATGGTCGGCAACCGTACCGGCCGGGCGGGGCGGCCACCCGGCCGGTACGGGGTCGTCGCGTCAGCCGACGGAGACCGCCGACCAGGCGGCGGCCACCGCGTTCTGCTCGGCGCTGCCCGCGCCGTACAGGTCCTTCGCCGCGTTCAGCGTGGCCGTGCGGGCCGCGGCGTAGTTCGTCCCGGACGTCATGTAGACCGTCAGCGCCCGGTACCAGATCTTCCCGAGCTTGTCCTTGCCGATGCCCTGCACCGTACTGCCGTTGCAGGTGGGCGAGTTGTGCGTGACCCCGCCGATCACCTTCTGGCCGCTGCCCTCGGCGAGCAGATAGGCGAAGTGGTTGGCGACCCCGGACGAGTAGTGCACGTCGAGGTCCTTCACCTTCGAATTCCAGCAGTCCGCCGACTTGGTGTCCTTCGACGGTTTGTCCATGTAGCGCAGCGCGGCCTGCCCGAAGTCCGGTCGGACGATCTTCTCGCCGATGAGATAGTCACCGGGGTCGCTCGCGTTCTTCGCGTAGAACTCCACGAGCGTGCCGAAGATGTCGGAGGTCGCCTCGTTGAGGCCGCCGGACTCCCCGGAGTAGGTGAGGTTGGCGGTCGCCGCGGTGACGCCGTGCGACATCTCGTGCCCGGCGACGTCGAGCGCGACCAGCGGCCCGAAGACCTTGCCGTCGCCGTCCCCGTACGTCATGCAGAAGCAGGTGTCGTCCCAGAAGGCGTTGTTGTAACCGCTGCCGTAGTGCACGCGGTTGTACGAGCCCTTGCCGTCCCCGGCGATGCCGTTCCTGCCGTGCACGTTCTTGTAGTAGTCCCAGGTGGTGTCCGTGCCGTACTGGGCGTCCACCGCGGCCGAGGAGCGGTCGGCGGTGGTGCCGCTGCCCCAGTGGTTGTCCGCGTCGGTGAAGAGGGCGGCAGGCGCGCGGCCCCAGCAGATGCCGAGGATGCAGGAGTCCGTCTTGTTCTGCGCGTCACCGGTGTAGGTGCCGCCGCGGGTGGCGTCCTTGAGCTGGTACGTGGTGCCGGACTTGGTGGTCTCCAGCGGCACGGTCCCGCCGTACAGCGACTTGCCGTCGCCGGTCACGGTCTCCAGCCGGTCCCAGGAGTCGATCGCCTTGCCGGTACGGGCGTTGGTGAGCACGACGTGCGCCGCGGGGTTGCCCCTGCCGTCCTGGCCTGCGGCGGTGGTCCGCCAGGCGAGCTGCGGTGCGCCGTGCAGCGCGTCGATGACCAGCAGCGGCTTCGCGGCGACCTTGCGCAGCGCGGTACCGGAGTTGGCGGCGCGCAGCGCCGCGGTGCCCAGCCCCGCGGCCTTCGTCGCGCTGATCAGGGGCTTGACGGTGGGGACGGCGAGGTCGCTGCGGGTGGCCCGGGAGGCGCCGCGGTAGCTGCCGTCGGGGGAGAGGTGGACGACCAGGTCGCCGCCGAGCACGGGCACTCCGCCGAAGCTCCGGTCGTAGCGGACGTGCCGGCTGCCGTCGGAGTCGATGACGACGTCGCGTACGGAGGTGTCCTGGGCGGCGGTGAAGCCGAGTTGGGTGGCGTGCGCGGCGAGCGCGGCGTCGGCGCTGCGGACGGCTCCGGCGCGGTCGGGGGCCGGCCGGGCGGTGGCGGCTGTGGGCAGGGTGGCGGCGACCAGAGCGGCCGCCGCCGTGGCTATGACGCTGGTGGCGAGGCGCGTTCTCGATCTCATCGGGCTCCTCGGACGGCGGGGCAGCGCCCGGTGGTGTACCCACCGGTAACGCTGATGGCGAGTCACATTAAGCGTCCATGACAACGCTCTGTCCATACCCCGACGACGACCGGCACATACCCTGCACAGGGCCTCGCGCGGGGCTGACGTCCGGGTCTGAAGTACGGGCCCTATGAGCCGGCCCCGAGGTCGCTCTCGTCCGTCCCGTAGCGCACCGCTCGCATCGTGCGCTCGGACGGGACGACCTGGGCGACCTGGCCGGCGATCTCCATGAGACGCGGGGCGAGTGCGCGGACGCGGGCGTCGGGGAGGCGGACGGCGGGGACCTGGATCACCACCGCCGCGTGGGCGTGGCCCCCGGCGCCGAGTACGGGGGCGCCGATGCAGCGGACGCCCTCGACGTTCTCCTCGTTGTCGATGCTGAAGCCGCGCTCCCGGGTGCGCCGCAGCTCGTCAGCGAACCGCTTCGGGGTGGTCACCGTATGCGGCGTGACCGCCGCCAACCGCTCGGGCAGGGCGGCCAGATAGTCCTCGACGTCCTCCGCGAACGCCATCATCGCCTTGCCCGAGGCCGTGGAGTACAGCGGGAAGCGCGCCCCGGGGTGCTGCTCGAAGCGGAGCGGCAGCGTCGACTGGACGCGCATCACCACCACCGACTCGCCGCCGTCCCGCACGACGAGGTTGACCGACTCGTTCGTCTCCTCGTTGAGCTGCTTCAGCAGCGGCATCGCGCGGTCGGCGCCCAGCGCCCGCTGCGCCGCCTGGCCGAGCAGGATGGCCGTACTGCCCAGGTAGTAGCCCTCCGTCGCGGGATTGCGGCGCAGGAAGCCCTCGGCGGCCAGCGCTCCGACGACGCGGTGCGCGGTGCCGGGCGTGAGCCCGAGGCGCTGCACGATCTCGGTCACCTGGACGTCGCCCTCGGCCTCGATGAACAGCCGCAGCACGGCCATCGCGCGGCCGATGGCCTGGGTGCCGGCCGGGGTGTCAGGTGCCTTGGCGCGTCGCTCACTCACCCGCGGCAGCCTACCGAGCCGTGCACGCCCATTGACGGCGGGCACCTGCCGTCCTAGCTTGCAGGTACTGCTCCACATTGTGGACGGCCTTCCAAAGATCTTCATCGGCCCTACGCCAGGAGACTTCATGCCGCACTTCGAGCACCCCACCGAGACCGTCTTCACCTGGGCCGCGCCGCCCCTGAAGTTCGGCCTCGGCGCCTCGCCGAGATAGGCCAGGACCTGCGCGCACTCGGCGTCACCAACGCCCTGGTCATCACCGACCCCGGCGTCGCCGCGAGCGACGTGCCGGACCGCGTCGCGCACGCGATCAAGGCCGCCGGGCTCGGCGCCGACGTCTTCGACGGCGTCGCCGTGGAGCCGACCGACCGCAGCATCGAGGAGGCCGTCGCCTTCGCCCGTTCCGGCAGCTGGGACGGGTACGTCGCGGTCGGCGGCGGCTCCGCCATGGACACCGCCAAGGCCGTCAACCTCCTCACCACCCAGCCCGGCACGCTGATGGACTACATCGCCCCGCCCGTCGGCGGCGGCAAGGTCCCCGAGCTGCCCGTCAAGCCCCTCATCGCGGTCCCCACCACCGCGGGCACCGGCTCCGAGGCCACCACCATCTGCGTCGTCGACCTGCTCGACCTGCGCCTGAAGGCCGGCATCAGCCACCCCCGGCTGCGCCCCGCGCTCGCCGTCGTCGACCCGCTCACCACCCTGTCGGTCCCCGCCCAGGTCACCGCCGCCAGTGGCATGGACGTCCTCACCCACGCCGCCGAGAGCTACACCGCGCTCACCTTCGACGCCCGCCCCGCCTTCCCCGACGCCGCGGCGCGCGCCGCGTTCTGCGGCGCCAACCCCATCAGCGACGTGTGGTGCGAGAAGGCCATGGAACTGGTCGGCACCCACCTGCGCCGGGCCGTGATGAACGGCAACGACCTCAAGGCCCGGCAGGGCATGGCGTACGCGTCCGCCGTCACCGGCATGGGCTTCGGCAACGCCGGTACGCACATCCCGCACGCCAACGCGTACCCCATCGCCGGCGCCGTGGAGAACTACCGCGCCGAGGGCTATCCGGAGATGCCGATGGTCCCGCACGGCCAGGCCGTCGCCTCCACCGCCATGGCCGCCTTCCGCTTCACGTACCCCTCGAACCCACAACGCCACCTGCGCGCGGCCGAGTTGATCGGCGGCCGGCCCGTCGACCCCGACGAGGGCGCCGAGGCGCTGCCCCGCGTCCTGCGCGAACTCCTGCGTGACATCGGCATGCCCAACGGCATCGCCGCCTTCGGCTACGCCGAGTCCGACCTGGACACCCTGGTCTCCGGCACGATGAAGCAGTCCCGCCAGCTCTCCGTCGTACCGCGCCCGCTCACCACCGAAGCGGCCGGCCGGATCTTCCGCGAGTCGCTCCGCAACTGGTGAAGGGAGCGCAGCCGTGCCCGCATCCACCGCACAGACCCCGAGCCCCATCGGGAAGATCGCCCTCGCCGGCGCCATCGGCACCACCATCGAGTGGTACGACTTCTTCCTCTACGGCACCGCCGCCGGCATCGTCTTCGACAAGCTCTTCTTCCCGAGCTTCGACAGCCTCGTCGGCACCCTCATCGCCTTCGCGACCTTCGCCATCGGCTTCGTCGCCCGCCCCCTCGGCGGCATCGTCTTCGGCCACTTCGGCGACCGGGTGGGACGCAAGACCGCCCTGATCACCACCATGTTCATCATGGGCGCCGGCACCTGCCTCATCGGCGTCCTGCCGACGTACGACTCCATCGGCGTCTGGGCCCCGGTACTCCTCGTCCTGCTCCGCATCCTCCAGGGCATCGGCATCGGCGGCGAATGGGGCGGCGCGGTCCTGATGTCCGTCGAACACGCCCCGGAAGGCCGCAAGGGCTACTACGGCAGCTGGCCCCAGATCGGCGTCCCCGCCGGCCTGATGCTCGGCACCGGCGTCTTCGCGCTGCTCTCCAGCACCCTGGACAGCGAGCAGTTCCTCGCCTGGGGCTGGCGCATCGCCTTCCTGCTCAGCGCCGTACTGGTCCTCATCGGCCTCTACATCCGCCTCCAGGTCTACGAGACGCCCGCCTTCCGCTCCGTACGCGAGCAGCACACCCGGGCCCGCATCCCCCTCGTCGAGCTGCTCCGCACCTCCAAGGTCAACCTGCTGCTGGGCATGGGCACCCGCATGGCCGAGGGCATCGCGTTCAACACCTGGGGTGTCTTCGCCATCGCGTACACCACCACCGAACTGCACGTCCCCCGCACCCACGCCCTCATCGGTGTCATGGCGGCCGCGGCCGTCTGCGTTCCGATGATCCCGCTGTGGGGCGCGCTCTCCGACCGCTTCGGCCTGCTGCGCACCTTCGGCCTCGGCGCCGTCCTCTTCGGCGTCTCCGCCGTCCCCGCCTTCGCGCTCTTCGACACGGGCTCCGTACTGGTCATCGGCGGCACCCTGGTCGTCACCCTCGGCCTCTTCTACGGGGCGATGTACGGCCCGCAGGCCGCGCTCTACGCCGGCCTGTTCCCCGCCAACGTCCGCTACAGCGGCGTCTCCTGCGTCTACCAGGTCTCCGGCGTCTTCGCGAGCGGATGCACCCCGCTGATCCTCACCGCACTGCTCTCGGCGGGCGACGGCAGCCCCTGGCTGATGGTCACCTACATCGTCGCGATGTCGGCGCTCAGCCTGCTCTGCGTCGTCCTCATCGCGCTCCGCCGCCGCCGGAGCGCCGCCGACCGACCCACCGGGAAGGAGCGCCATGCGTCCGTCCGGACACCGGCCCCGCAATAAGGCCGACGCGGCCGGCGCCGAGCTCACCGCCGCGCTCCGCCGCGCCGGCGTGCCCAGCGCCGACGACTCCGACCTCGCCCGCTCCCTGTACGCCTCCGACGCCTCCCTCTACCGCATTCGCCCGCAGGCTGTCGTCGTCCCGCGACACGCCGACGAGATCGCCGCCGTACGCGAGGTCTGCGCCGCGCACCACGTACCGCTCACCCTGCGCGGCGCCGGCACCTCCATCGCCGGCAACGCCATCGGCCCCGGCGTCGTCGTCGACACCAGCCGCCACCTCAACCGCGTACGGGAGATCGACCCCGAAGCCGGTACCGCCCTGGTCGAACCCGGCGTCGTCCTGGCCGACCTGCAACGCGCCGCGGCCCCGCACGGCCTGCGCTTCGGCCCCGACCCCTCCACCCACAACCGCGCCACCCTCGGCGGCATGATCGGCAACAACGCCTGCGGCTCCCGGGCCCTCGGATACGGCCGGACCAGCGACAACGTGCTCGGCCTCGATGTCCTCACGGGGGCGGGGGAGCGGCTGCGGCTCGGGTCCTCCGAGGCGACCGCCTCGCCCCTCCTGACCGCCCTCCGGCGCACCGTCGGCGAAGAACTCGCCCTCCTCCGCACCGAACTGGGCCGCTTCCCCCGCCAGGTCTCCGGCTACGCCCTCGAACACCTCCTGCCCGAGCGCGGCTTCGATGTCGCGCGCGCCCTCGTCGGCAGCGAAGGCACCCTCGCGCTCACCCTCGCCGCCCGGCTCCGCCTCGTCCGCGACGCCCCGCACCGCGTCCTCACCGTCCTCGGCTACCCCACGATGGCGGACGCCGCCGACGCCGTACCGGCGCTCCTGAAGCACACGCCGGTCGCCTGCGAAGGGCTCGACGCCCGCATCGTCCGCACGGTCACCGCCCGCAGGGGCCGCGCGGCCGTCCCCGCCCTCCCGCGCGGCGAGGGCTGGCTCCTCGTCGAACTCGTCGGCGAGAGCCTGCCGTACCTGGTGGACGCCGCGGCCCGGCTCGTACGGGACGCCGGCGCGCTCGACTCCCGTACCGTCACCGACCCCGCCGAGGCCGCCGCCCTGTGGCGCATCCGCGAGGACGGCGCGGGCCTCGTCGCCCGCACCCCTGACGGCGCACCGGCCCACGCGGGCTGGGAGGACGCCGCCGTACCTCCCGAACGGCTCGGCGCGTACCTCCGCGCGTTCGAGGACCTCCTCGCCGACCACCACCTCACCGGCGTCCCCTACGGACACTTCGGTGACGGCTGCCTCCACGTCCGCATCGACTTCCCGCTCGGCGCCCCCGGCGGTACGCAGGCCATGCGCGAGTTCCTCTTCGCGGCCGCCCGCCTCGTCGCCCGGCACGGCGGCTCCCTCTCCGGTGAACACGGCGACGGCCGCGCCCGCGGCGAACTCCTGCCGCTGATGTACTCCCCGGCCGCACTCGGCCTGTTCGCCCGCGTCAAGGCCCTCTTCGACCCCGACGACCTCCTCAACCCCGGCGTCATCGTCCGCCCCGACCCCGTCGACCACGCCGTACGCGCCGCCGGTGCCCGCCCCCTCACCCGCCGCGAACTCCCCACCCTGGCCCTCGCCCACAGCGCCGACGGCGGCGACCTCTCGCGCGCCGTGCACCGCTGCACCGGCGTCGGCAAGTGCCGCGCCGACACCACCGCCACCGGCGGCGTGATGTGCCCCAGCTACCTCGCCACCCGAGAGGAGAAGGACTCCACCCGCGGCCGCGCCCGCGTCCTCCAGGACGTCGCCTCCGGCGCCCTCGGCCCCGACGGCTGGCGCTCGCCCGCCCTCCACGACGCCCTCGACCTCTGCCTCGCCTGCAAGGGCTGCTCCTCGGACTGCCCCACGGGCACCGACATGGCCGCGTACAAGGCGGAGGCACTGCACCAGAGGTACGGGCGCGGACTCCTCCACCCGCGCCCCCGCAGCCACTACGCGCTGGGCCGGCTGCCCCTCTGGACGCGGCTGATCGCCCGCACACCGGGCGCGGCCCGGGTCGCGAATGCGGTATTGCGCTCCCGGCTGCTGCATCCGCTCCTCACCTGGAGCGCGGGCGTCGACGCGCGGCGGTCGCTGCCCACCTTCGCGGGGACGACGTTCCGGCGATGGTTCGCGGACCGGGACCGGGCACCACAGGAAGACGCGCCCCACGGCGACGTGGTGCTCTTCGTCGACACCTTCACCGACGCCTTCGCGCCCGAGACGGGCCGGGCCGCGGTCGCCGTACTGGAAGCCGCCGGCTACCGGGTCCGGGTCACCGAACGCCCCGTGTGCTGCGGCCTCACCTGGATCTCCACCGGCCAGCTGGACGCCGCCCGGCGCCGCGTGCGCGCCACCGTCCGCGCCCTCCTCCCGTACGTACGCGCGGGCATACCGGTCGTCGGACTCGAACCGTCCTGCACCGGAGTACTGCGCTCGGACGCGGCGGAACTCCTGGGCGGGCGCGGCGTGTACGGGGCCGCGGCGGGCGAGGCGAGAGCGGAGGAGGCCGCCGCCGCGCGGGAGGTCGCCGCCGCCACCCGCACGCTCGCCGAACTGCTCAGCGCCACCCCCGGCTGGTCCCCGCCCGATCTGACCGGCACCACCGCGGTCGCCCAGCCGCACTGCCACCACCACGCCGTCATGGGCTGGGACGCCGACGCCGCGCTGCTGGCCGCCGCCGGCGCCATCGTCGAACGCCTCGGCGGCTGCTGCGGCCTGGCCGGCAACTTCGGCGTCGAACGCGGCCACCACGACGTCTCCGTGGCCGTCGCGGAACACGCGCTCCTCCCGGCCGTACGCCGCTCCGCCCCCGGCACCCCGCTCCTCGCCGACGGCTTCAGCTGCCGCACCCAGCTCGCCGACCTGACCGGGCGGCGGGGGACGCACCTGGCGGAACTCCTGGCACGCTCAGCCTCCGAGGAGCCGCAGTGATCCCCACAGCGCCACCACCGCAAGGGACAGCGCGGCGGGCACCGTGATCAGGCCGAGCCGGGTGAAGTCCTTGAGCACCACATCGGTGTCGTGCGCGTGCAGGATGCGCCGCCACAGCAGCGTGGCCAGCGACCCCGCGTAGGTGAGGTTCGGCCCGATGTTGACGCCGAGCAGGACCGCGAGCACCGCGCCGGGGCCACCCTGCGCGGTCAGCGGGATCAGGACGAGTACGGCGGGCAGGTTGTTGATCACGTTGGCCAGTACGGCGGCCAGCGCGGCCACGCCGAGCAGCGCGGGCAGTGACGTGCCGTCGGGGACCAGACGGCCGAGCGCGTCGGCGAGCCCGTTGTCCACCACCGCGCGCACCACGATGCCGAGCGCGAGCACGAAGGCGAGGAACGGCAGCGAGAGCGAGCCCAGGACGGCGCGGACGGTCGTACGGCGGCGGGCGAGCGTGCGGGCCGCGAGCACCAGCGCGCCGGCCGCCGCCGCCCACGCAGGGTCGATGCCGAGCGCGGAGGCGACCACGAAGCCGGCCAGCGTGCAGACCACGGTGACCAGCGCGAACACCGGTACGTCCGGCGGTTCGGCGGCAGCCGGAGGGGGCGTCTCCGCGTCGAGGTCGGCGGCGAAGTAACGGCGGAAGACCAGGTACTCGGTACCGATGGCGACCAGCCACGGCAGCACCATCAGCGCGGCGAACCGGGTGAAGCTCAGCCCGCTCGCCGCGAACGCGAGCAGGTTCGTGAGGTTGGACACCGGCAGCAGCAAGGAGGCCGTGTTCGAGAGGTGGGTGCAGGCGTAGACGTGCGGCCGCGCGCGGGCGCCCAGCCGGGCGGCGGTGGCGAAGACGACCGGGGTGAGCAGCACGACGGTGGCGTCCAGGCTCAGTACCGCGGTGATCGCCGAGGCGAGGCCGAAGACGGCGGCCAGCAGCCGCCGGGGACGGCCCGCCGCGGCGCGTGCCATCCAGGCGCCGCACGCCTCGAAGAGCCCTTCGTCGGCGCACAGCCGGGCCAGCACCAGTACGGCCGCCAGGAAGCCGATCACGGGGCCGAGCCGCGCGGCCTCCTCCCGCGCGTGCGCCAGCGGGATCGCCCCGGTCGCGAGGACGACGGAGGCGGCCGGTACCGCGATGGCCGCCTCCGGCAGCCGGAACGGCCGTACGACCGCGCACACGAGCACGACGACGAGCAGCGCCGCGGAGAGCGCCTCCGCGAGGGGGGTGTTCAGGGTCGTTCCTTTCAGCTGGTCCGTCCGCCGTCGGGGTCGGACAAATGTCGCAGAGTATGCGCTGGCCAGGCGCCATGGTGCAGGATGGGGGCAACGGATGACGCCGAACGCGTGTCATGCCCCGTCAGGTTTGTATGTATATCCCTAGAATTGCTCGATGCAGATACCGCAGCTGCCCAGCGCCCTTGCGAGCGAGGTGATCCGGTGACCCGCCCCGACGCCACCGACGAACAGTGGGAGGGCCTCGCTGAGGTCGTCCCGCTGCGCGGCGGCCGCGAGTGGCCCTCATGGCCCGACCACCGGGCGCTTCCCGACGACGAACCGAGCGAGGCGTCCCGCCGGTTCATCGTCATCCGCGTCCAGACCTTCGCCGACGCCCGCGAGGTCGCCGAACACCTCATGGCCCAAGTGCCCGTGCTGCTCGACCTGAGCAGCGCCGACACGGATGTGGCCAAGCGCATCCTCGACTTCTCCAGCGGCGTCGTCTTCGGCATCGGCAGCGGCATGCACCGCGTCGACACCAACGTCTTCCTGCTCGCCCCGGTCGGCACGGAGGTCGAGGAACCACGGGCGGGGGCGGCGCCGCGCCCGTAGGCGCAGCGCCGGCGTCCCCCGTTCGTAGGAACGGCCGTCCGGCGGAACGGTTCTCCGGCGGCCCGGCTCTCTAGCGTTCCCGCCATGGACCCCTGGAGCCGTACGGAAGAGGGCGCGACGGCCGCGGCCGTGGAGACGGGCCCGGGCGCGGACCCCGCCGCTGAGGCGGGCCCGGGCGCGGGCGCGGGCCCGGGCCCGGGCGCCGAGGCGAGCGGGCCGCCCCGCCCCCTCGTCACCGAGCTGCGCCTGTCCGCCTTCAAGTCGCACCGCGGCGCGACCTACCCGCTCGGCCCCCTCACCCTCCTCGCCGGCCCGAGCGGCAGCGGCAAGTCGAGCGCGCTCCAGGCGTACGGGCTGCTCGTCCGGCTCGGCGCGGGCGAGCCGCTGGACGGGGCGCTCGCCGCCGTACCGGGCGGCGCGGCGGCCTGTGTACCGGAGCGGGCCGCGCCGGACGCGCAGGGGAGGCGCGGCTTCCGCATCGGCTGCACGGTCGACGGACCGGCGGGCCCGACGCGCCTCGACATCGCCGTGCAGACCGAACCCGAGCTGCGGATCGCCGGTGAACGGCTCACCGGCGGCGGCCGGACGCTGTTCACCACCGCGCTCACCGACCCCGGCCGCCGCACGGTGCAGGCCGCGTGGCTCACCGCCGGGGCCGCGCCCGTCACCCGTGCGCCGCTCCCCGACGACCGGCTGGGCACCGCGCTGCTGCCGCTGCGCGTCGCGGGCACGACGGCGGGGCAGCGCCTGGTGCTGGCCGCCGCCGAACAGACCCTGATCGCCCTGCGCTCTTCCTTCGTCTGCGACCCACGGCCCGAGGCGGTACGCGCGGTGGCACGGGCCGCAGGCCCCGGGCCGGGGGCGGGCGCGTCTTCCGGGGCCGGCGTGGCGGACGCCGCCGAGGGCGCACGGCTGCGGCCGGACTGCGGCAACCTCGCCGCCGTACTGGAGCGCACCGGCCGGGAGTGCGCCACCCGCCACGCGGCGCTCGTCGACGCGGTACGCGCCGGCTGCCCGGGCCCGGTGCGGGAGCTCCGCGCGGAGCCCGGCGCACGGCGATTGGACTGGCTGGGCGACGGCGAGCTGCGCTATCTCGCGCTGGCGCTGGTGCTGCTGACCGGCCCCGGCGTGCTGGCCGTCGACCCGGTGGCCGAGGTGCTGCCGGCCCGTCAGGTGCTGACCGTGGTGGTGGACGGGCTGGACCGCTGCCTGGACCGGCGGCAGTCGGCCGAACTGTTCGCGCTGGCCGTACGGATGGCGGCGCGCGGCCACGTCCGGCTGCTGGGGACGGTGACGGACGCCTCGGCCGCCGCCCGGCTGCCGGAGGTCGGAGTGCTACACCTGGGGGCATGAGTGAAGATCTTGAGACCTTGCAGCGCCGGCTGGCCGACTTCGCGGCGGCCCGGGACTGGCAGCAGTACCACACCCCGAAGAACCTCGCCGCGGCGCTCAGCGTCGAGGCGTCCGAACTGGTCGAGATTTTCCAGTGGCTGACGCCGGAGCAGTCCGCCAAGATCATGACCGACCAGGAATCCGCGGCGCGGGTCGAGGACGAAGTGGCGGATGTGCTGGCGTACTTGCTCCAGTTCTGCGGCGTACTGGGCATCGACGCGGCGGCCGCGCTCGCCGCGAAGATCGAGCGCAATGAGGAACGATTCCCCGCGAATCGACCCGGTCGTCACTCTCCGGAGTGATGGATCTCGCAAACTCGCCTTAGTTGTCCACAGATTTGCGAATTACTCTAGCGCTTTCGGCGGTTTCAGTTCACTCTGGGTAGTGGCAGGTGTGCGCAAGGCAGCGGACGAGGGCAAGGGAAGGGGTCGTGCATGGATGCGGTGCGGATCATCGCGGCCAGTCGGCACGGTCTGGCCCAGGCGCGGACGGTCCAGGACATCGTCATAGAGGCGTGGCAGGCGCAGGCCCTGGCGGAGGCGGTCGGCAGCCTCCTGGCGATATCGGGACCGTTCGAGGTGCGGGCCAAGGCGCGGAGGCTGGGCGAGGCGGGAGGCCGGTCGGGCGCGGCGGTGCTGTGTCCGGTACCGAGATCGTACGGCCCCAGGGCGGCCCAGCTGTCCGAAGTCCGGGACAGCAAGCTCGCGTTGACGGACCTGTGCGGCCTGCTGGCCGAGGTGTGCGAGGCCCTGGTGAGCGTCGTCTGCGCGGCCGAGGAGGACGGCCTCTACTGGACGTGCGTGGAGGCGATGGACGCGGCCGACGAGTCCCGCGACCGCGCCGCCGCCATCCTCAAACAACTCCTCGTCCGCGACCGCCCCCACGACCGCGACCTGGCCTGACGAGGAGACCGATGCCCCGCCCCGGCGCACTGACGAGCGCGGGCGGGCGGCTGAGCGGGGGCCTGGCCGAGGGCTGGGCCGGGGGCCGGGCCGGGGGCTGGGCCCAGGTGGTGGGTTGGCGGGGGGCGGGGGGAGGGCAGGGGGAAGATGGGGGGATGGATCTGCGAATCTTTACCGAGCCTCAGCAGGGTGCCGACTACGACACCCTCCTCACCGTCGCCAAGGCCACCGAGGACCTCGGCTTCGACGCATTCTTCCGGTCGGATCACTATCTGCGGATGGGCACGGCGGACGGGCTGCCCGGGCCCACCGATGCCTGGATCACGCTCGCCGGTCTGGCCCGTGAGACCCGGCGCATCCGCCTCGGCACGCTGATGACCGCCGGTACCTTCCGGCTGCCCGGCGTGCTCGCCATCCAGGTCGCCCAGGTGGACCAGATGTCCGGCGGCCGGGTCGAGCTGGGCCTGGGCGCGGGCTGGTTCGAGGAGGAGCACAAGGCGTACGGCATCCCGTTCCCCAAGGAGAAGTTCGCGCGGCTGGAGGAGCAGCTGGCGATCGTCACGGGGCTGTGGGACACGCCGGTCGGCGAGGAGTTCTCGTACGAGGGGACGTACTACCAGCTGGAGAAGTCCCCGGCGCTGCCCAAGCCCGCGCAGCGCAAGGTGCCGGTGCTGATCGGCGGGCACGGCGCGACGCGCACGCCGCGGCTGGCCGCGCGGTACGCCGACGAGTTCAACATCCCCTTCGCCTCCCTGGAGGACACCGCGCGGCAGTTCGGCCGGGTGCGGGCGGCGGCCGAGGCGATCGGCCGCAAGGGCGACGACCTGGTGTACTCCAACGCGCTGGTCGCCTGCGTGGGCAAGGACGACGCCGAGGTGGCGCGCCGCGCCGCGGCCATCGGCCGGGACGTGGCGGACCTGAAGGCCAACGGCCTGGCCGGTTCGCCGGCCGAGGTGGTCGAGAAGATCGGCCGGTACGCGGAGGCCGGGGCCTCCCGCTTCTACCTCCAGCTGCTGGACCTCGACGACCTGGACCACCTGGAGATCATCTCCTCGCAGGTGCAGAGCCAGCTGGGCTGAGGAGCACCGGTCCGCCCGGCACCGGTCCGCCCGGCGCGAGCCGGGTGGACCGGGACCCGGCCGGGGCCGTGCCGCGCCGCGTCCACCGTCCCCCACGCGCCGCACCCACCTTCCCGGATACCGAGTGATCATCGTTGAATCCGGCCAGGATGGGGGGATGGGATTCCATGTCGACTCAGAGGTCGGTCATCTCCGCCGGGTCATCCTGCACCGCCCCGACCTGGAGCTGAAGCGGCTCACCCCGTCCAACAAGGACGCGCTGCTCTTCGACGACGTGCTGTGGGTGCGGCGCGCGCGGGCCGAGCACGACGCCTTCGCCGACACCCTGCGCGACCGCGGCGTCGAGGTGCACCTCTTCGGGGACCTGCTGGCGGAGAGCCTGCGCATCCCGGAGGCGCGGGCGCTGGTGCTGGACCGGGTCTTCGACGAGAAGGAGTACGGGCCGCTGGCCACCGACCACCTCCGGGCCGCGTTCGAAGAGCTGCCGCTGGGGGAGCTGGTCGAGGCGCTGATCGGCGGGATGACCAAGCGGGAGTTCCTGGAGCGCAACCCCGAGCCGACATCGGTGCGCTTCCACGTGATGGACCTGGACGACTTCCTGCTGCCGCCGCTGCCGAACCACCTCTTCGCGCGGGACACCTCGGCGTGGGTGTACGACGGGGTGTCGGTGAACGCGATGCGCTGGCCCGCCCGGCAGCGCGAGACGGTCCACTACGAGGCGATCTACCGGTACCACCCGCTCTTCACGCACGAACGTTTCCACGTGTGGTCCGAGGGCCAGGCGGCGTACCCCTCCACCATCGAGGGCGGCGACGTGCTGGTGATCGGCAATGGCGCGGTGCTGATCGGGATGAGCGAGCGGACCACGCCGCAGGCGGTGGAGATGCTGGCCCGCGGGCTGTTCGCGGCCGGCTCCGCGCAGACGATCGTGGCGCTGGACATGCCCAAGCGGCGGGCGTTCATGCACCTGGACACGGTGATGACGATGGTGGACGGCGATACGTTCACGCAGTACGCGGGGCTGGGGATGCTGCGCTCGTACACGATCGAGCCGGGCGCGAGCGAGCGGGAGCTGAAGGTCACCGATCACCCGCCGGAGCACATGCACCGGGCGATCGCGGCGGCGCTCGGCCTGGACGGCGTGCGGGTGCTGACCGCGACGCAGGACGTGCACGCGGCGGAGCGCGAGCAGTGGGACGACGGCTGCAATGTCCTGGCGGTCGAGCCGGGCGTGGTCGTGGCGTACGAGCGTAATGTCACGACCAATACGTTTTTGCGGAAGCGCGGGATCGAGGTGATCACGATCCCGGGGAGCGAGCTGGGGCGGGGCCGCGGCGGACCGCGCTGCATGAGCTGCCCGGTGGAGCGGGACGGGATCGGGTGAGCCCGCGGGCGGCTCCGGCTCGTTGAATAGGAATGCGCGGCGTCGTATACACTTCCATATTCGACCGCCCGGTCGTGCCTGTTGCGACGCAACGTCGTACCTGATGCGACCGCGAGGCCGTACCCGACCCCATTGGCCGCGACCTAGGAGCCTGCCATGGCGATTGACCTCACGGGCCGCCATTTCCTCAAGGAGCTGGACTTCACCGCCGAGGAGTTCCGCCACCTGATCGACCTCGCCGCGGAGCTGAAGGCCGCGAAGCGCGCGGGCACCGAGGAGCAGCGGCTGAAGGGGCGCAACATCGCCCTGATCTTCGAGAAGACCTCCACCCGGACCCGCTGCTCCTTCGAGGTCGCGGCCGCCGACCAGGGCGCCCACACGACGTATCTGGACCCCTCCGGCTCGCAGATCGGGCACAAGGAGTCGGTGAAGGACACCGCCCGCGTGCTCGGCCGGATGTTCGATGGGATCGAGTACCGCGGCAGCGCCCAGGTGAACGTCGAGGAGCTGGCCAGCCATGCGGGCGTGCCGGTCTACAACGGCCTGACCGACGAGTGGCACCCCACCCAGATGCTCGCCGACGTGCTCACCATGATCGAGCACAGCCCCGGCCGCCCCCTGGGAGAGCTGACCTTCGCCTACCTCGGCGACGCCCGGTACAACATGGGCAACTCCTACCTGGTCACCGGCGCCCTGCTCGGCATGGACGTGCGCATCGTGGCGCCGAAGAAGCTGTGGCCCGAGGAGTCGGTGATCGCGAGCGCCCGGCAGCTCGCGGAGAAGAGCGGCGCCCGGCTGACCCTCACCGAGGACGTCGCCGAGGGCGTGCGCGGCGCGGACTTCGTCGCCACCGACATCTGGGTGTCGATGGGCGAGCCGAAGGAGGTCTGGGACGAGCGGATCGCGCTGCTCAGCCCGTACGCCGTGACGATGGACGTGCTGCGCGCCACGGGCAAGGAGGACGTGAAGTTCCTGCACTGCCTGCCGGCCTTCCACGACCTCGGCACGGCCGTCGGCCGCGAGATCTACGCCCGGCACGGCCTGGAGTCGCTGGAGGTCACCGACGAGGTCTTCGAGTCGGCGCACTCCGTCGTCTTCGACGAGGCGGAGAACCGCATGCACACGATCAAGGCGGTCATGGTCGCGACGCTCGGACGCTGAGCCGGCGCTCCGGAGAAGCGGCCGGAGAAACCACACCGGAGAAACCACGCGCCGCGGACGCGGTCGCCGCATACAAATACGCCTTAATGGGCGATCATGCACCATTTTCGGTTATCATCGAACCGAACCTCGGGGGCGGGCCGATCGGCCCGCCCCTTCTCCGTGCCCCGCCCACCCCGCCGGGCACGTCGCACCACCAGGAAGAGAACCACCCCATGTCCGCGTCCGGACTGCGCATCAAGTCCCCCGACCTGCTCGTCGCCGAATCCGGCGCGGATCTCGAAGGCCACGGCCTCAAGCGCACCATGGGCCTCTTCCAGCTGGTGTGCTTCGGCGTCGGCGCGATCGTCGGCACGGGCATCTTCGTCGGCCTCTCGGACACCGTCGCCGAGGCCGGCCCCGCCGTCGTCGTCTCCTTCGTCCTGGCCGCCCTGACCTGCGTCTTCACCGCCTTCTCGTTCGCCGAGCTGGGCGGTGCGATCCCGGTCTCCGGCAGCTCGTACTCCTACGCGTACGCCACGCTCGGCGAGCGCACCGCCTTCCTCGTCGGCTGGTGCCTGCTGCTGGAGTACGGCGTGTCCGTCTCGGCGGTCGCGGTGGGCTGGGGCCAGTACCTCAACGAGCTGCTGGACAGCCTGGTCGGTTGGCAGCTGCCCGCCGCGCTGTCCGCGCCGCCCGGCGAGGGCGGCGTCCTCAACCTCCCCGCCGTCGTCGTCATGCTGCTCGCCGCCACGCTCCTCGTGCGCGGCATCCGGGAGAGCGCCCGCGCCACCGCCGCGATGGCCGTCCTGAAGATCGGCGTACTGATCCTCTTCTGCGTGATCGCCTTCACCGCCTTCCGGTACGGCAACCTCTCGCCGTTCGCCGCGCAGGGCGCCGCCGGCATCACCTCCGGCGCCTCGGTCGCGTTCTTCTCGTACATCGGCTTCGACGCGGTCACCACGGCGGGCGAGGAGGTCAAGAACCCGCGGCGGAACATTCCCGCCGCGATCCTGATCTGCATCGGCCTCGTCACCGTGCTGTACTGCCTGGTCGCGCTCGCCGCGATCGGCGCGCTCTCCGCGGACGACGTCGCCGACAAGCCCGCCGCGCTCTCCCTGATCGTCGACCGGGTCACCGGCTCGGCGCTGGGCGGCGGGATCATCGCCTTCGGCGCGGTGGTGGCCATCGCGTCCGTCGTCCTCGCGGTGATGTACGGCCAGACCCGCATCCTGATGTCGATGTCCCGGGACGGGCTGATCCCGCGGGTGTTCGAACGGATCTCGCCGAAGACGTCGACGCCGGTCCGGGGCACCTGGATCGTCGCGGTCGTCTTCGCGGTGCCGGCCGCGGTGGTGCCGCTGGACGTGGTCATGAATCTGACCACCATCGGGACCCTCGCGGTCATGGCCGTGGTCAACGTCTGCGTCATGCGGCTGCGCCGCACCCGCCCCGAACTGCCGCGCCGCTTCCGGGTGCCGCTCTTCCCGCTCAGCCCGCTGCTGGGGATCGCGTTCTGCCTGTACCTGATCTACGGCACGGGCCCGGCCACCTGGCTGCAGTTCGCCGCGTTCCTGGTGGTCGGCGCCCTGGTGTACGCGCTGTACGGCCGCCGGCGCTCGCGGCTGGCCGCCACCGCGCCCGAATCCGCTGCCGAAGTGGCGCCGAAGGAGTGAACCGGGGGCCCGGTCCGGGCCCGGCGGGCGCTCAGTCCGTACCGGCTCCCGGCGCTGCCGGGAGCCGGAACCACACCGCCTTGCCCTGTTCGGTCGGCCGGTAGCCGGATGCCGCGCTGAGGGTGCGGATCAGCAGCAGCCCCCGGCCGCCCTCGTCCAGCAGGTCGATCTCCGGCGGGGCGTCGTCGCCCAGGCCCTGGACCGGCGCCGGGTCGTTGTCGTGCACCTCGACGTGCGGGTGGCCGCTCGGCAGCACCTCGATGACCAGCTCGATCGGCTTGTCTCCCGGTGTGTGCTCGACGGCGTTGGCCACCAGCTCGCCGGTGAGCAGCTCGGCCGTGTCGCTGTCCGTGGCCACCCGCATGTCCGTGAACGCCATCCGGATCAGGGCGCGCGCGATCGGCACTGCGGCAGTGGTGTGCGGCAGCGTGATCCGCCAGGACGACGGCGCGGCTGGCTCCGGCAAGGTGCGTTTCCGTTCACGGGGCGTGATGTCCTCTTATAACGGTACGAACCTCTGCGGCGGACGGCTCGTCACGGCTTGTAGCGACGTCGGGAGTGCCGGGTGGATGCCTTATCGCGTACTCGTGACGGCGGTCACGGTTGCGTGATAACTTCCCGGAACAGGTAACGCCGGATACCGGCAGATACCGCCAGGCACCAGCCCTCCGGCTGAAGGGGGCACGACGCCCATGAGCCCGTTCACAGGTTCCGCGCACGCCACCGACGCATGGGAACACCTCCGCGTGACCAGGGAGGACGGGGTCGCCACCGTCACCCTCGCGCGCCCGGACACCCTCAACTCCCTCACCTTCGGCGCCTACGCCGACCTCCGCGACCTGCTCGCCGAGCTCTCCCGGGAACGCGCCGTGCGCGCCCTGGTACTCGGCGGCGAGGGCCGCGGCTTCTGCTCCGGCGGCGACGTGGACGAGATCATCGGCGCCACGCTGGAGATGGACACCGGCCAGCTGCTGGACTTCAACCGGATGACCGGTCAGGTCGTACGGGCGCTGCGGGAGTGTCCGTTCCCGGTGATCGCGGCCGTGCACGGTGTCGCAGCCGGGGCCGGCGCCGTCCTCGCGCTCGCCGCCGACTTCCGCATCGCCGACCCCTCGGCGCGCTTCGCCTTCCTCTTCACCAAGGTCGGGCTCTCCGGCGGCGACATGGGCGCGGCGTACCTGCTGCCCCGCGTCGTCGGCCTCGGGCACGCCACCCGGCTGCTGATGCTGGGGGAGGCCGTGCGCGCTCCCGAGGCCGAGCGGATCGGGCTGCTCAGCGAGCTGGCCGAGGAGGGCAAGGCGCACGAGGCCGCCGCCGCGCTGGCCCGCCGGCTCGCGGCCGGGCCGGCGCTCGCCCACGCCCAGACCAAGGCGCTGCTCACCGCCGAGCTGGACATGCCGCTCGCGGCGGCCGTCGAGATGGACGCGGCGACCCAGGCGCTGCTGATGAACAGCGCCGACTACGCCGAGTTCCACGCCGCGTTCACCGCCAAGCGCGGCCCGAAGTGGCAGGGGAAATGAGCTCCGGGGACGGGGCGCTGCCCGGCGGCCGGGTGGCCGTCATCGGGGGCGGCCCCGGCGGCCTGTACGCGGCGGTCCTGCTCAAGCGGCTGGATCCGGCCCGCGAGGTCACCGTCTGGGAGCGCAACGCGCCCGACGACACCTTCGGCTTCGGCGTGGTCCTCTCCGACGAGACCCTGGGCGGCATCGAACAGGCCGACCCGGTCGTCCACGAAGCGCTGCGCCGCGAGTACGTGCGCTGGGACGACATCGACATCGTGCACCGTGGCCGCACCCTCACCTCCGGCGGCCACGGCTTCGCCGCCATCGGGCGCCGCCGCCTCCTCCAGCTGCTGCACGAGCGCTGCCGCGCCCTCGGCGTACGGCTGCGCTTCCGTACCGAGGCGCCGCCCGCCGCCGTCCTGGCCCGCGACCACGACCTGGTGATCGCCGCCGACGGCGTGCACAGCGCCACCCGCGGCGCGCACGCCGAGGTCTTCCGCCCGCACCTGACCACCCACCGCTGCCGCTACATCTGGCTCTCCGCCGACCTCGCCTTCGACGCCTTCCGCTTCGACATCGCCGAGACCGAGCACGGGGTGCTGCAGCTGCACGGGTATCCGTACGGGGAGCGCGCGAGCACCGTCATCGTCGAGGCGCACGAGGACGTCTGGCGGCGGGCCGGCTGGGACGCCTGCCCCGCGCAGGAGTCCGCCGACCAGTGCGCCAAGATCTTCACGGACGCGCTGGGCGGCCGCCCGCTGTACGGCAACAACTCCGCCTGGACCGCCTTCCGTACGGTCACCAACGCGCGCTGGTCGCACGGCAACGTCGTGCTGCTCGGCGACGCCGCGCACACCGCCCACTTCTCCATCGGCTCCGGCACCAAGCTCGCCATCGAGGACGCCCTTGCGCTCGCCGCCTGCCTCCAGGAGCACGCGGCGCTGCCCGACGCGCTCGCCGCGTACGAGGCCGAGCGCCGGCCCGTCGTCGAATCCACCCAGCGGGCAGCCCGCGCCAGCCTGGAGTGGTTCGAGAACCTCGCGCAGTACGCGGACCAGCCGGCCCGCCGCTTCGCCTTCAATCTCCTCACCCGCAGCCGCCGGGTCACCCACGGCAACCTCCGGCTGCGCGACCCCGGCTTCGTCACCGCGGTCGAGGAGGAGGCCGGCGTGCCGCCCGGTACGCCGCCGATGTTCACGCCCTTCCGGCTCGCCGGGCTGACCCTGCGCAACCGCGTCGTGGTCTCCCCGATGGACATGTACAGCGCCGACGCCGACGGCACACCGGGCGACTTCCACCTCGTCCACCTCGGCGCCCGGGCCCTCGGCGGCGCAGGCCTGGTGATGACGGAAATGGTCTGCGTCAGCAGGCAGGGCCGCATCACACCCGGGTGCACAGGGCTGTACGCGCCGGAGCACGAGGCCGCCTGGCGCCGGGTCACCGACTTCGTGCACACCGGCGCGCCCGGCACCGCGATCGGCGTCCAGCTCGGCCACTCGGGCCGCAAGGGCTCCACCCGGCTGATGTGGGAGGGCATCGACCAGCCGCTCCCCGAGGGCAACTGGCCGCTCGTGGCCGCCTCCGCGCTCCCGTACCGGCAGGGCGTCAACCAGATACCGCACGCGCTCACGGCGGACGAGCTGGCCGGCGTGCGCGAGGACTTCGTACGCGCCGCCGAGCGTGCCGCGCGCGCCGGCTTCGACCTGCTCGAACTGCACTGCGCACACGGCTATCTGCTCTCCGGCTTCCTCTCGCCGCTCACCAACCACCGCACCGACGCCTACGGCGGCGACCTCGCCGCGCGGCTGCGCTTCCCGCTGGAGGTCTTCGACGCGGTACGCGCCGTCTGGCCGGACGGGCGGCCCATGACGGTACGGATCTCCGCCACCGACTGGGCGGCGGGCGGCACCGGTGCCGAGGACGCGGTGGAGATCGCGCGGGCCTTCGCCGCGCACGGAGCCGACGCGATCGACGTCTCCACGGGGCAGGTGGTCGCTGACGAACAGCCCGCGTTCGGACGCTCGTACCAGACGCCGTTCGCCGATCGCATCCGCAACGCGGTGGGCATCCCGGTGATCGCGGTCGGCGCCATCTCCTCCTGGGACGACGTCAATTCGCTGATCCTCGCGGGGCGCGCCGACCTGTGCGCGCTGGCCAGGCCGCATCTCTACGACCCGAACTGGACCCTGCACGCCGCCGCGGAACAGGGGTACTCCGGCCCCGGCGCGCCCTGGCCCGCGCCGTACCGGGCAGGCAGCCGCATTCCGCCGGCGGGGCGTACGGACGGGCCCAAGCAGCGGCTGACGCTGGGGGGATGACGCGCCCGGCGGACGGGCCGGGCGGGGTGCGCGGCCGTCGTACCCGGCCGCCGCGGTCCGCCGGTCAGCCGACGGGAGCGCAGCTCACCGTGGCGGTGAAAACAGGGTGGCCGTGCTGTTCCGCGGTGACCGCGACGCGCGGCCGGCCGGCGTCGTCGTGCCCGGCGGCCTCGGCCCGTATCCAGCACGGCGCGTCCAGCTCGCCGTAGCGGACGAAGGAGCAGTCCATCGCGGCGGCGATCGAGGGGCCTGGGCCCACCGCGGCGTACGCGGCCTGCCGGGCGGCCTCCACCAGCAGCATCCCCGGCGCGTGGTCGACGGGGTGGTCGAAGAGCACCGGGTGGGAGATGTCGGCCCGCAGCTGCCAGCGGTCGGTCTCGGCGGTGGGGGAGAGCACCACGTCGGCCGGGCGGTCCCGGCCGACGAGCGCCGGGCGGACGGGAGCGGCCGGCGGGATCGCGCGCGCGAGGGCGTGGCCGAGGTCGGCGTACGGGCCGCGCAACCGCCGGTAGACGGCCGGGATGTGGCAGGTGAAAGTGCACTCGACGCGTCCCAGACGCCGGTCGTCCCGATAGGCGTCGAAGATCTGCCGCATGCTGGACAGCCGGCTGCCTCTGCGCACGATGTCGTGGTCGTGCACGCGTACTTCGACGTCGGCGGGGGCGCCGGCGAGCGCGAGCGCCTCGGGGTCGGCGGAGTACCGCATGCTTCCCCAGATCACCGGGTGGCCCAGCGGGATGCCGTGGCCGACGTGATTGAGCAGGAGGCCGGCCTGCCGCACGGTCTCCGCCAGCATCATCGGGTCGTGCAGTCCGTGCGCGGGGCCGTAGAAGCTGTGGGCGCGCGGCCATTGGGCGTCGACGGTCCAGGCGTCGTCACCGTTGCCGCGCCAGTCGGTGAGGAACACCTCGGTCACCGAGCTGCGGTGGACGTACTCCCGCGGAACCGTGGTGGTCAGCGGCCGCTGCGGAGCGAGTGCGGGGGATTTCCCCGAAGGCGCGGTGAGTCGGCCGCGGACGGAGTGCGGCACGGTCAGAACGTCGGGCATGCGGGTTCCTTCCCTGGACGGGCGCGGGCTGCGCCCTTACTCAGCGCCTGCTGCCCCAAGATACGAACCGGCTGGTTTGTTTTCTAGTGCTTCAGAGTGAATCTTTGGGCAGAAGTGTTACGTGTGACGGCATAGTTATCGAGCCACGGCCGTTTTCGGCCGCGCCACACGCAGCGACGAGTTGCTCAGGACGTCGGAAGACGGCGGCCGAGGGGCCGCCGTCGGAGGAGGTGCCGGGCCGGTCAGGCGGCGTGGCGCTCCCATCGGCCGCTGGGGGTCAGGTGGCTCATGGCTCCCGGCGAGGCCAGGCTCGGCAGGATGTGCCGCCACAGAGAGGTGACGCGCTCGTGCAGGTCGGTGCGGTTCGCGGCGGCGTGGGAGAAGAGCTGCACGCCCATGTACGCGGACACGACGAACTCCGCGGCCTTCGCCGGGTTCACCGCGGGCAGCAACTCCCCGCGCTCGCGCGCCTCGGTGAACATCCTGGTCACGATCTCGATCCAGTCCTGGTACGGCACCAGCGGTTCGTGGCTGAAGGTGGTCTCCACCGCGATCCGGGTGCCGGCCTGCAGCACCGGGTCCTCGCGCAGCGCCCGCGCCACCTGATGACTGAAGTCGATGACGTCCTGCACCCGGGAGTCGCTGGGCGGCGGGACCAGCATCTCGGTCTGTTCCGCGATGACCGCGCGGGCCAGGGCGTCCTTGGACGGGAAGTGGAAGTACAGCGCGCCCTTGGTGACCTTGGCGCGCTGGATGATCTCCGCGATCGTGGCCGCTTCATAGCCGCGCTCGCCGATGACCTGGGCCGCTGCCACGAGGACGGCCTGTCGAGTGCGCACTGCCCGTTCCTGCTTGGCCACCGGCGGTCCTCCGCATGTTCGCTCTGGGGTGCGTCCGCCTTCCGCGGATCTGGCCGAATTCTATTGACGGCGCAAACAATAATCCAACCAGACGGTATTGATCTGTCGTGGAGATTTGGGAAAGCTTCGTTCCGGTCCTACCGGTCGTGAACGGTCGGCCCCCGAGTCCGGACGCGGCGCGTGCGTACGGGCCCTGCAATCGTCCGCAGCCCTCTATCCCCAGGAGCCTCCCCCCATGGCCGCGCCCGTCCACCCCGCCACCCACCGCGAAGTCCGCCTCGCCGCCCGCGCCGACGGCGCCCTGACACCGGATCACTTCACGGTGGTCGACACTCCGCTGCCGGAACCGGCCCCGGGTACGGTCCTGGTGCGCAACCGGATCATGGCCGTGACCGCCGTGATGCGCACGATGATGACCGGGGCCGAGCTGCCCATGCCCTCCTTCGTGCCGGGCCGGGCGCTGTGGGGCGCGGCGATCGGCGAGGTCGTCGAGGCGCCCGGCGGCGGCTTCGCGCCCGGCGACCTGGTCCGGCACGACCTGGGCTGGCGGGAGTACGCCCTGGTGGACGCGGCACGGGCGCAGCGCATCGACCCCGAGGCGCTGCCCGACCCGGCGGCGCACCTCTCGCAGGGCGCCACCGCCTGGGGCGCCCTCGTGCACATCGCGCGGGTACGGCCCGGTGACACGGTGTTCATCACCGGCGCGGCCGGCGGCGTCGGCAGCCTCGCGGGCCAGCTCGCCCGGCGCCTGGGGGCGCGCCGGGTCATCGGCTCCACCGGCTCGGAGCGCAAGGCCGAGTACCTGGTGAAGGAGCTGGGCTACGACGAGGTGGTGCTGCGCGGCGCCGGGCCGATCGGCCCGCAGCTGCGCAAGGCGGCGCCGAACGGCATCGATGTCCTGCTGGACACCGTGGGCGGCGAGCAGCTGGCGGCGGCGCTCGAATCGGCCCGTACCGGCGCCCGGTTCGCGCTCGTGGGCGCGCTGTCGGCGCAGCTGGGGGCGGGGGCCGGGACCACGGCGCCGGTCGAGCTGGACACCGCGCTGGTGGTCACCCGGCGGGTCGCGCTGCGCGGCTTCTCGGTACGCGACCACCCGGGCCTCGCGCAGGAGTGGGCCGAGGAGTTCGGGCGCGGCCTGCGCGACGGCACGCTGATCTTCGCGCACAGCCGGCTGCGCGGCCTGGACCAGGCCCCGGAGGCGCTGCGCGAACTCGTCCAGGGCGACCACACCGGGGCGGTGCTGGTCGAGCTGTGAACTCCGTGCGGCCCGCCGGGGGGCGGGCCGGGCGGCCGCCGTAGGGGCCCACCCCGACGGGTCCCGACGGCATACGGGCGTGGCGGCCACCGGACCACCGGTGACCGCCGCGCCCGCGCGACGACCGCCGCGCGCGGCGGCCCGGGCGGTCGGGTGCGGACGACCGCAGGGGGTGTACGCCTCGCAAGGTGTGTATGTCTCGCGGCGTGTGTACGACGGTCAGCGCGGCGGCGTGCGGCGCGGCGCGAAGGCGGCGGGGTCGCGCCCCGCGGCGCCGCGCAGGGCGGGCTGGGGGACGGCGGCGCGCGGCCCACCGGGCGGCCCGGCGCGCAGCGGGCGCCCGGCGCCGGCGCCGGCGGGCACCCGGGGCGCGGGCACCAGCTGCCGCCACATGTCCGTCACGGCCTCCCGGCTCCACCACGTACGGTCCGTGTGGCCGAGCTCCAGCAGCCCCACCACCATCGTGGTCAGCGCCCGGGCGAGCCGCTGCGGGTCGGTGTCCGGGGGCAGCCGGCCCGCCGAGCGGTCGGCGGCGGCCTTCTCCAGGAACAGCGTGCACCACCGCCGGTGCAGCAGGGTGCCGCTGGGTGTGGGGTCGCTCTCCGGGCGGATCCGCAGTCCGGCGCGGACGACGATGTCCCGGTCCACCCGGTCCAGCAGGGCGGCGGCGAAGTCGCGGGACGCGGTCAGCACCGGGTCGGGCGCGCGCAGCAACTGCTCCTCCAGCTCGCGCAGCGCGCCGAGCGCCTCGTCGCGGACGGCGAGGGTCAGCTCTTCCTTGGACTCGAAGTGGAAGTAGAGCGCGCCTTTGCTCAGTCTCGCGCGCCGGCTGATGTCGACCATGCCGGAGGCGGAGACGCCCTTGTCGATGAAGCTCTGGGCGGCCGAGCGGATGAGCGCCTGGCGGCTCTGGATCGCGCGGTGCTGCGTGGGCACTGTGTCCGTCCTGTCTCTCGTCCGGCTCGCGGGCTCGATGAGCCGAGGGCTCGGTGACGCGGGAGCCCGATGGCTCGATGGCTCACATGGTTCATGGTTCACGTGGTTCGATGCGGCGAAGGGTACCGAGAAAAACCAACCATGCGGTTTCAATATGGTACGGCCCGGCAAAGTCGGGCGCGGTAACCGGCCGATCCCTCGAAGCCGAGGTGGCTGAAGTGTTACCCCCATGATCGCGGCCCTGTGGCGGTCGGGTCGCGGTTCGTCCCGGGCGTCACAGGCGTTGCGGTCGTGTACGCGTTGTGTGTGAGGTGTGGCTCAGCGCATTGACAAACAGCGCAGGCGGTTTTTAAATCTGCAAAGGCGAGCAACGAAACGCGTTGCCTCCATGAAAGCCGTTGTAACGCTTCCCCGCCAGGCCCCCGCGGCGTTGCGTGCCGACGGATTCGCTTCACTCTTCACACATGCATCGGTTTCAGTTCCTCATCGCCGGTGGGAGTCCTGGACTCCGGCCGGCCCGTCAACGCATCGGAAGGTATCGAGCAATGCGCGATTCAGCGGACGTCGGCGAAGGCATCGGGGGGGCGCCGCGGGGCGGTGGCGCGGTTCCGATCCGGGCTGTCGTATTCGACCTGGACGGCACCCTCGCCGACACGCTGCCCGCCATTGGCCGGCTGCTCTCGAAGGTGGTCGCGGAGCAGGGGCGCCGGGTGACGCCCCGGCAGGCCGCGGCCGCGGTCGGCAAGCCGGCCCCCGCCGCCTTCGGGCAGCTGCTCGGCCGCCCGGAGACGGACGAGGCGGTGCTCACCGCGATGGGTCGCTACCGCGAACTCTTCGCACACGAAGTGCTCCGTGAGGGCCCGCGGCTGCTGTTCCCCGGCGTCTCCTCCGGCCTGTCCGCGCTGCGCGCGCACGGCATCGAACTGGCCGTGGCCACCTCCAAGGTGGCGCGCAGCGCCGAGGCGCTGCTGGACGTGATGGGCATCCGCGACCTGGTCGGCCCGGTCGTCTGCCACGACATGGTGCGGCGCGGCAAGCCGCACCCGGAGATGGCGCTGCGCGCCGTCTCCCAGCTCGGCGTCTCGCCGCGCGAGAGCGCGTACGTCGGCGACACCGTCGGCGACATGCGCATGGCCGTCACCGCCCACATGGCCCCGATCGCCGTGACCTACGGCGTGGGCCGCTTCGGGGAGCTGGCCGCGGTGGCCGGCACCCGGATGTGCAGCTCCTTCCGTGACGTGGTCGCCGCCGTGGCCGCCACCCGCCCCCGCCCGGTCGAGATGGCCGCCGGGCACCACCGGATGCGCTGAGGCGCTCCACTGCCCGTCCTCCTGGGGCCGTATCCGCGTCCGCCCCGTACGACGCCCGCTCCGCACGACGTGCCTCACGCGCGGCCGCGCCGCCACCCTGACGGCCGTCTCCCGCCCGTCGGCACGCCGGACCCCCCATGCGGAGGCCCGTCCCTCACCCGGGACCCAGTGCGCCCCGCTCAGCCAGTACCCCGTGCGCGAACTCCGCGCCCGCCGCGTGCAGCCGCCGGTGCAGCCGGCCGAAGACCGCCGCCGCGCGGCCGCCGGGCCAGTCCTCCGGCAACAGCGCGGCGGGCAGGCCAGGATCGGCGTACGGCAGGCGCCGCCAGGCGTCCAGGGCCAGCAGATAGTCGTGGTACGCCGCCTCCGGCACCGTCCCGCGCCGGCGGGTCCAGCGCCGCAGCACCGGCTCGTGCGCGTCGAGGAACGCGCGGTGCCGCCCGGCGATCGCGGGCAGGTCCCACCAGCGCGCCACCGCCTCCACCGTGGGCGCGAACCCGGCATGCGCGCCGGTGAAGAGGTCGACGTACCGATCGAGTTGGAGGCGCCGCACCACGTGCCGGGTCTCCTCGTAGAGATGGCCCGGCGCGATCCATACGCCCGGAGCCGCGGTACCGAAGCCGAGCCGGGCCAGCCGGGAGCGCAGCAGGTGCCGCTTGTGCCGCTCCTCCTCGGGTACCGAGAACACCGCCAGCACCCAGCCGTCGCTCGCCCGGGCGGCGGGCCGCCCGTAGATCCGCCGGTCGCCGTCGGCCAGCAGCTCGCGCGCGTCCGCCGACAGCGCGTATCCGGCGCCCCCCGCCGGCGTGCGCGCGGGCACCAGCAGCTCGCGGCGCTTGAGCCGGGAGACCGCCGAGCGCACCGACGGCGGGTCCACGCCCACCACGCCCAGCAGCGTGATCAGCGCGGCCACCGGCACCGGCCCCAGCGGTTCCCCCTTCGCGTCGCGTCCGTACGCGCCGTAGAAGGTGACGATCAGGGACCGTGGGGTGCGCTGCGGCTGCGGGTCACTCACGCCGTCACTCTAAAGGGGCGCCCTGAAGAGGCGCGCGCAGCCGGAAGCGCTGGAGTTTGCCGGTCGGCGTCCGGGGAAGCGCGTCGTGGAAGACGATCTCGCGCGGGCACTTGTACGGCGCGATCTCGGCCTTGGTGAACTCCCGCAGCGCGGCGACGGTTTCCTCCGAACGGGGGAGGTCCGTGCCGAGCACCACATGGGCCACGACCACCTGTCCGCGCGCCGCGTCGGCACGGCCGACCACCGCGGCCTCGGCCACCGCCGGGTGCCGCAGCAGCGCCTCCTCGACCTCGGGCCCGGCGATGTTGTACCCGGCCGAAATGATCATGTCGTCGGCGCGCGCGACATAGCGGAAGTAGCCGTCCGGCTCGCGCACATAGGTGTCGCCGGTGAGGTTCCAGCCGTCCCGTACGTACTCCAGCTGGCGCGGGTCGGCGAGGTAGCGGCAGCCGGTCGGACCGCGCACGGCCAGCAGCCCCGGCTCGCCGTCCGGCAGCGGCCGCCCCGCCGCGTCCACCACCCGCGCCTCGTACCCCGGCACCGGCACCCCGGTGACCCCGGGACGGGCGGCCTCGTCGGCGGCCGAGAGGAAGATGTGCAGCAGCTCCGTCGCGCCGATGCCGTTGATGAGCCGCAGGCCGGTCGCCTCGCGCCAGGCGTGCCAGGTGGCGGCGGGCAGGTTCTCGCCCGCCGAGACGCAGCGGCGCAGCGAGGAGACGTCGTACCCGGCCAGTTCGGGCAGCATCGCGCGGTAGGCGGTGGGCGCCGTGAACAGGACGGAGACGCGGTGGGCCGCGATGTCGCGGAGCAGTCCGCGCGGCCCGTTCCCTTCGGTGAGCAGCGCGCTGGCCCCGGCCCGCAGCGGGAAGACCACCAGGCCGCCGAGGCCGAAGGTGAAGCCCAGCGGCGGGCTGCCCGCGAAGACGTCGTCCGGCACGGGGCGCAGCACGCGTGCCGAAAACGTGTCGGCGATGGCGAGCACGTCCCGGTGGAAGTGCATGCAGCCCTTGGGGCGCCCGGTGGTGCCGGAGGTGAACGCGATCAGCGCGACGTCGTCGGCGGCGGTGTCCACCGCGGCGTACTCGGCGGGCTTGCCGGCGGCCAGGCGCAGCAGGTCGTCCGGTGCCCCGCCGCCGTACGCGGTGACCGCGAGGCCGGGCAGCGCGGCCTTGGCCAGGTCGTCCACCGACCGTACGTCGCACACCGCATGGCGGATACGCGCGATGTCGCACAGGGTGGCCAGCTCATGGGTGCGCTGCGCGGCCGGTACGGTCACCGCCACCGCGCCCGCCTTCATCACCGCCAGCCAACAGGCGGCGAGCGCGGGGGAGTTCGGCCCGCGCAGCAGTACTCGCGCGCCGGGCCGCACGCCGAGGTCGTCGCTCAGTACGTGCGCGATGCGGTTGACGCGCTCGCGCAGCTCTCCGTACGTCCAGACCGTCCCGGTGCCGTCGCGCAGGGCGGGCCGCCCCGCGCCGAACCGGTTCAGCGAGCCGTCCAGCAGCTCCGTACCGCAGTTGAGCCGGTCGGGATACCCCATATCGCCGAGGTGCGGCCACTGCTGGGGTGGTGGGAGATGGTCGCGGGTGAAGGTGTCGGCGTGGGCCGAAGGCTGTAGGTCCATGACGCATGCGCCCCCTCGTGACGCTCAGCCGTGGTGTCCGAGGGCCGCCGGGGACTGCCGTACGGACGGTTCGCCAGCGTAACGTGTTCGTGACGACAGTCAACAGACCGCGATAAGGGAGCCGCCCTGTGACCGCATTCGCGCTCGACGCCGGGGACGTGGCCTGGTGTGCCGAACTCCGGGCCCTGACCGCCGCACAGCTGCGCCCGCTCGCCGAGAAGGGCGAGCCGGGCCGGGTCAACCGCCCGCTGGTGGCCGCGCTCGGCGAACTGGGGCTGCTGCGCCGGCTGTTCCCCGAGGGTGGCACCGTCCGCGCCCTGGACCTGTGCCTGTTGCGGGAGTCCCTGGCGCAGGAGTGCACCGAGGCGGAGACGGCGCTCGCCCTCCAGGGGCTCGGCACCTATCCGGTACTCCAATCCGGTACCGAGGAGCAGCGAGCGCGCTGGCTGCCGGAGGTCACCGCCGGGCGCGCGGTCGCCGCCTTCGCGCTCAGCGAGCCCGGCGCCGGGTCCGACGCGGCGGCGCTCAGCCTGGCCGCAGAGCCGGACGGCCCCGGCGGCAGCGGCTGGCGGCTCACCGGCGAGAAGTGCTGGATCTCCAACGCGCCCGAGGCGGACTTCGCCACCGTCTTCGCGCGCACCGGCGAGGCCCCCGGCGCCCGCGGCGTCACCGCCTTCCTCGTCCCCGCCGACCGCCCCGGACTGAGCGGCGAGCACCTGGACATGCTCAGCCCGCACCCCATCGGCACGCTGGTCTTCGACGGCGTCCCCGTCACCCGCGCCGACGTCCTGGGCGAGCCGGGCCACGGCTTCGGCGTCGCGATGCGCACCCTGAACCTCTTCCGGCCCAGCGTCGGCGCCTTCGCCGTCGGCATGGCCCAGGCGGCGCTGGACGCCGCACTGGAACACGCCGCCACCCGTGAGGCGTTCGGCGCGCCCCTGAAGGACCTGCAGTCCGTCTCCCACCGCCTCGCCGACCTCGCCACCCGTATCGAGGCGGCCCGGCTGCTGGTGTACGCGGCGGCCGCGGCCTACGACGCGGGCGCGCCCGGCATCGCCAAGCGCGCCGCCATGGCCAAGCTGCTCGCCACCGAGACCGCCCAGGAGGCCGTCGACGCCGCCGTGCAGATCCACGGCGCCCGCGCCCTGCGCCGCGGCCACCTGCTGGAACACCTCTACCGGGAGGTGCGCGCGCCGCGCATCTACGAGGGCGCGACGGAGGTGCAGCGGACGATCATCGCGCGGGAGCTGTACCGCTGACGGACGTACTGTCTCCGGTGGGAACTCCTGGTCGACTTCGTCCACCGGGAGCCGGTGGCCGAGCTCCCGGCCGTGCGGTAGAGTTGATCTTGAGCGCGCCGCCGGGAAACCGGTGACGGCCCAGGCGTTGGTGGTCCAAGGAAAGACGCCCCGCTTCCTGCGGGGAGATGCAGGTGCAAGGCCTGCCCAGCGCTCGCGACGAACCCCGGTCTCCGCACGGAGACCGGGGTTCTGCCATTGCCCCCGGCGGGGGCTGGGCACGGGCTCTCAGGGGCGGGCCTTCTTGAGCGCCGTGGTGACGGCGTCGAGCAGGCGGTACCGCGAGACCGTCGCCTCCTCGTGGGCGGCGGCTTCGAGCCGGCGCGGGACGTCGTCCAGCGGAACGCCCAGCCGCGCAAGGGAGTCGAGCGTACGCGCGGCCTCCGCCCCGGTCGCCTCCTCCTGCTGGACGCGCTGGATGCGGCCGTGGTCGGCCACCGCCCACAGGAGCTGCTCCGGCATCGCGCTGACCGTGCCCGGCGCGAACAGCCCGTCCGCGTAGTGGGTGTCGCGGTACACGGTGTCGTGCACCGTCGTCGCGGTCCACAACAGCCGCTGGCGCCGGGCCCCGAGCCGCGCGTGCGGCTGCCAGGCGGCGCCGTCGTACGTCCTCCTGTGCCGCGCGAGGGCGAGCCGGGCGACGGCCAGGGCGGTCTTGCCGCGCAGGGCCAGCGCCGCCTCCGTACCGATGCCGTCGAGCAGCGGGTCCACCGCACAGTCGATCGGGCTGACGTGGAACGACGCCACGGAATGGATGCGGGCCAGCGGGCGGCCCGCCCGGGAGGCCAGCTCCAGACCGGCGAGATGCGCGTCGGCGACCTGCTGATAGCGCTCGGCCGAGAACACCGCCGCGGCGTTCACGCCGATGCCCTCGGCGAGACAGCCGGTGATCGCCGCAAGGCCCGTGTCGGTGGCCGGAATCCTGATCAGCAGGTTGGGCCGGTCGATCTCCCGCCACAGCCGGCGGGCCCACTCCACGGTCGCCGCACTGTCGCCGGAGAGCCGCGGATCGATGTCCACCGACACCAGCCCCGTCGTGCCGTGCCGCGCGAGGTGGACGGGCAGCAGTACGTCACAGGCCCACCGCAGGTCATGGGCCGTCAGCTCCCACACGGCCTGTTCCACGGTGGCCTCGCGCGCGGCCAGGCCCCGCAGCTGTTCCGCGTACGCGGGTCCCGCGGTCACCGCGTGGAGGAACAGCTCGGGGTTCGTCGTGGCGCCGGACACGCGCCAGTCCTTCACCAGCGCTGCCAGGGCGCCGCTGCCCAGCAGGAAGCGGCTGATGCCGTCGAGCCAGAAGGAGATCCCCGCGTCGTTCAGCTGCCGCAGCCGTGGCGCGGTCATCGGGCCCGCCGGCGGAGGGTGACGCGGCGGTGGCGCGCGGTCCGCGCGGCGGACGGGGCGGCCGCGGCGGCCGGGCGTCCGGTGGTGCCCCGTGCGGGGTGGGGAATGTACTGCACACACCGACCCTCGCTCAGGGCGCGGGGAACCAAAAGGGGGCGCACCGGACTCCGTCAAGTAGCCCGCGATTTCTGGCCGTTCGGGCAAGAATCCGCGCCCCGAGGGGCATGCGGGCCGGCGCCGGCGTGCCCGGCCGGGCAGCGGCGCCTACGCCTCCGCCGGACCGGACCGTCGGCCGGGGGCGGCCGTCTCCCGCTGCTGCCGCAGCACCTCCCGGGCCCGCACCAGGCGCAGGGCGAGCTGGACCTCGACCGCGCGCTCGCCCTTCTGCCAGCCGGACCCGAGCAGTTCCGTGATCCGGTCGAGCCGGCGGGCCACGGTGTTGGCGTGGATGTACAGGGCCTCCGCCGCGCGGGTGGGGCTCTGGCCCGAGGCGAAGTACGCCTCCACGGTGCCGACGAGATCGGCTCCGCGCTCGGCGTCGTGGTCCAGCAGGGGACCGATGGCCGAGGCGACGAACCCGTCCACGTCCCGGTCGTCGGAGAGCAGCAGCCCGAGGAAGCCGAGGTCGGCCATGGAGGCGGCGTTCCCCGCCTCGCCCAGGATGGCCAGTGTGTCCAGGCAGCGCTGCGCCTCGTGGTGCACCCGGGCCACCGACGCGAGCCCGGTGCCGGGACCGGCCGCGCCGACGGTCACGGGCTGCGTCAGGGAGGGCGACAGCTCGTCGGACACGGCGCGCGCCGCGGCCGAGGCGTCGGAGCCGGGCAGCAGCAGCACGATGCGCCCGTCCCGTACCGTCTTGAGCCCGCGGTGCCGGGAGCTGTACGACGAGGCCCACACGACGGCCTTGCCGTGCTCGCTGCCCTCGGGCCGGATCGCCACGACGACGTACGGCTCGTCCAGGTCCACCTGGAGCCGCTGGGCGCGCGTGGCGAGCCGGTGCGGCGCGCGCAGCGGCACGGCGAGGAGCTCGTCGAAGAACTCGTCACGGACCGGCCCGGCCGCGACCGCCGTGCTGCGCTGGATCACCAGCAGCATGGCCACCGCCTGCCCGGCGAAGCGGAGGAACCGCCGCCCTTCGGCGTCGAGTCCGGCGGCGGGCCGGAACAGGACGATGCCGAGGTTCTCGGCCCCCGCGCTGACCGGGGCCGCCCAGAGGTCCGCCGCGAGGGCGACCGGCTCGCCCGCCGCGTGCGCCTCCAGCACGGCCCGGTCCGTCACCGCATCGGTGAGCCCGGACGCCTCCCCGGCCGACGTCAGGACCCGCCCGTACGCGTCGCTCACCACCAGCCCGCCGTCCAGTGCCTCGGCCGCGGTGCTCGCGAGCTGCTGCAGGTCGCTGCCGTCGAGGACCAGCGAGGCCAGCCGGGACTGGGCGTCCTCCAGGTACGTCATGCGCGCGACGGTGGCCCGCGCCCGGGCGCCCAGGGACTCCAGCTCGGCGATCTCCGAGCGCGTACGGTCGAGGAGTTCGGCCTTCTCCAGGGCGACCGAGGCGAAGTCCGCGAGCGAGCGCATCACGCTGATCTCGTCGGGCGTGAAGTGCCGCACCACGCGGTTGGCCCCGTAGAGCACGCCGATCGGCTCGCTCCCGCGCAGGATCGGCACCGCCATGATCGCGGAGAGGCACTCCGCGCGGACGACGGCGTCGACCTCCTCCCAGTGCGGGATCCGGTCGTCGTTGAGGTAGTCCGTGGTCCAGAAGGGCGCGCCCGTGGTGCGGACCAGGTCGCTCAGACCGCGCTGCTTGCGCACCACGAGGCCGGTGTTGAGGGCCGTCGTGTCGCCGTCCGAGCTGTGGATGTAGGAGTTGTCCTCGGCGTCGCGCAGGCTGACGTACGCCATGTCGAAGCCGAGCAGTCTGCGGGCCCGGCTCGTGACGACCTTCAGCAGGGTGTCGGGGCTGGAGGGCGCCGCCATGTCGTGCACGGTGTCCACGAGCCCGGTCATGAAGGTCTCGCGCCGGCGGCGCTGGCTGACCGACGCCTGGACGTCCAGCGCCAGATGCGTCGCCCGCTGGAGATCGGCGAGCCCGTCCGGTGACAGGGACAGCCGCCGGCCGCGCTGGAGCAGTTCGTGGAACCGGTCCGGCGGTGAATCCTGCGCGAGCAGTTCCAGAACGGCCAGTGCCGGGACGCCGATGGACTCCTCGCCCTTCACCTTTGCATCTCCCCCCGAGACCCCGAACGCGTCGAGCCGCTTGAATGTATGTGCCGCCGTGGGCCGAGTCAAGCACGAGTCAAGCCCCGGTCAAGCGGCTGACCTGGAAATTCGCATTCTGCCGGTGGCTGCGACATCACTCGGCGGCCGCGCGGTGTTGTGGGACCACCTTTTGCCCGCCGTCCGGCTCGGCAACGATCAACGCGGGGGCCGGGAACGGACTTCGCCCGGGGGTGGCGACGACGTTCGCGGCGATCAATGAGAAACGGGGGCGGGATGGCCGCGATCAAGAACTACGTGCTTTCTCTGGAGCGGAGCAGAGCGGCGCTGCTGCACAAGGAACGGCCGCGGACGTTCGCCATGGCGGGCGCCGAATGGGATTTGCTGGACGGGGTGTTCGCGCCGCCTTTCTCCGCCTCGACCGGCGCGGCCATGGAACTCCTCGGCCTCACCGGGCCGGACCCGGCACTGTGGCGTGGCTCGTTCCTGGAGGTCGGCTGCGGTACCGGAATCATCGCCGTGTCCGCCGCACGGGCGGGCTGCGACCGCGTCACGGCCCTCGATATCAGCGCGGACGCCGTACGGAACGCCGCCATGAACGCGGCCCGCCACCACGTGGCCGACCGCGTGAAAGCCGTGCACAGCGACCTCTTCGACGGACTCGTGCCGGGCGACCGGTACGACACCGTTTACTGGCACTCGAATTTCGTCCTGGCCCCGCCGGAGTACCGCTACCTGTCGGTGCACGAGCAGGCGTACGTCGACCCCGGCTACCGCGCTCACCGGCGCTATCTCGCCGAGGCACCGTCGTACGTGACGCCCGGCGGAAGGGCCCTGCTGCACTTCAGCGAGCGCGGCGACCTCGCGTCGCTGGAGGCGATGGCCGCGGACTGCGGCCGCCGGCTGCGGGTGCTGCGCAGCCGCACGGTGCGCGAGGGCGCGGAAAACGTCGGGCACTTTCTTCTGGAGATCACCGATACGGCGACCGAGCGGCGCGCGGCGGCCCGCTGAACCGGCGGCGCCGAATGCGAGAAAGCCTTGTCGGCCCCGAGTACTCCCCTTCGTACGTACTCCTTCGTACTCCTTCCCGAGCTGAGAAAAGAATCGTGCGGACTCTGCTGATAGACAACTACGACTCCTTCACCTTCAACCTCCACCACTACCTGTCCCGGGTCAACGGAGTCGAGCCCGTGGTGCTCCGGAACGACGACCCGCGGTGGGATCCGGCGCTGCTCGCCGAATTCGACAACGTCGTACTGTCACCGGGACCCGGAAACCCCGGCCGCCCGGCCGATTTCGGAATCTGCCGGGAGATCGCCGAACGCGGCGACATTCCGGTGCTCGGCATCTGCCTGGGCCACCAGGGGCTGGCGCTGCTGCACGGCGGCACCGTCGCCCGGGCCCCGGAGCCGCGGCACGGCCGCACGTCACTGGTGCGGCACACCGGCACCGGACTCTTCCGCGGCCTGCCCTCGCCCTTCGAAGTGGTGCGCTACCACTCGCTGGCGGTGACGGACCTGCCGGACGGGATGGAGGCGGTGGCGTGGACCGAGGACGGCGTCCTGATGGGGCACCGGCACCGGTCCCGCCCCCTGTGGGGAGTGCAGTTCCACCCGGAGTCGATCCTCACCCAGTACGGCCATGAACTCCTGGCGAACTTCCGCGAGCTGACCGCGGAATGGCAGGCGGGACGGGGTACCGGACGCGGTGCCGGACGACGAGACGCACCGCACGTACCCGCCGTCGCGGAGCCCGTCGAGCCCGCCGGACCCGTCACGCCCGCCGCCCCCGACGTACCCGTCGTGCGCCGGCTGCGTGTCCTGACCGAGCAGCTGCCGACACGATGGCGCGACGAGGTCGCCCACCAGCGGCTCTTCGGCCGCAGCGAGAACGCGTTCTGGCTGGACAGCAGCAGGGCCGACGCGGACGCCGGGCGGTTCTCCGTCATGGGCGACGCCGCGGGGCCGCTCGCGCGCGTGGCCAAGGCCGATGTGTGGAGCCGCACCGTCACGGTGAGCTCCGCCGAGGGCCTGCAGATCGTCACGGGCGAGTTCCTCGACTGGCTCGACCGGGACCTGCGCGGCATGGAGACCGAGCTGCCCGACGTGCCCTTCGAATTCACCCTCGGCTGGGTCGGCTACCTCGGGTACGAGCTGAAGACGGAGTGCGGCGGCGACCTGGTGCACCAGGCGGAGGACGCCGACGCCGCCATGGTGTTCGCCGACCGCGCCGTGGTCCTGGACCACCTCACCGGGACCACCCATCTGCTGGCGCTGGCGGAGGACGACGACGAGCGCGACGCGCGCTCCTGGCTCACCGCCACCGCGCGGACGCTGGAGTCCCTCGCGGGTGTGCCCGCCGGCGAACCGGCCCCGCCGGCCCCGACCGCCGGGATCCGGCTGCGCCACGAGCGCGACGGCTACCTGCGGCTGATCGACGCCTGCCAGGAGGAGATCGCCGCCGGGGAGACCTACGAGGTCTGCCTGACGAACCTGGCCGAGGCGGACTGCCCCCTCGACCCGTGGGAGGGCTACCGCGCGCTGCGCCGCTTCAGCCCCGCCCCGTACGCCGCGCTGCTGCGCTTCGGCGCGCTGTCCGTGCTCAGCACGTCGCCCGAGCGG
Organism: Streptomyces sp. NPDC026301; assembly: GCF_055567935.1. Lineage (NCBI taxonomy): Bacteria > Bacillati > Actinomycetota > Actinomycetes > Kitasatosporales > Streptomycetaceae > Streptomyces > Streptomyces sp. NPDC026301. The sequence continues at coordinate 424,131 of NZ_JBVHPN010000002.1, forward strand.
TTCCTGCGGGTGAGCGCGGCGGGCGTCGCCGAGTCCAAGCCGATCAAGGGCACCCGGCCGCGCGGGGCGACCGCGTCGGAGGACGCCGCGATCGTCGCGGAGCTGCGCGCGAACGAGAAGGACCGCGCGGAGAACCTGATGATCGTCGACCTGGTGCGCAACGACCTCGGCCGGCACGCCGAGATCGGCTCCGTCGAGGTCACGGGGCTCTTCGACGTCGAGTCGTACGCCACCGTCCATCAACTGGTCAGCACCGTACGCGCCAGGCTGCGCGCTGACCGTACCGCGGTGGAGTGTGTGCGGGCCGCGTTCCCCGCCGGGTCCATGACGGGCGCGCCGAAGGTACGCACGATGCAGATCATCGACCGGCTGGAGGGCGGACCGCGCGGCGTCTACTCGGGGGCCATCGGCTACTTCTCGCTGTCCGGGGCCGCCGACCTGAGCGTGGCGATCCGCACGGCGGTGGTCACGCCCGGGCGCGTCCGCTACGGCGTGGGCGGAGCCATCGTCGCGTTGTCGGACTCGGAGGAGGAGTTCGAGGAGACGGCGGTCAAATCGGCGCCGCTGCTGATGCTCACCGGAGCCGAGTTCCCGGGCCGCCGCAGGACGGACTCGGTCCCCGGGTGACTCCCGGGAAGCGGTGGTGCGGGCCCCGCCCCGTCGCGGTGCCCGCACCACCGGCACGGTGTCCCCGCCACCGCAGCGGCCGCGCGCGGGCGGCACAAAAGGCGTGACAGGGCGGCCGGGTGGTGGTGGGAGCACCACCCGGAGGCGCAAGAGGGGAGCCTGCGCACCTCGTCCGAGGCGGCCGGCCGGAGCGATTCTTGAGGCGGTCGAAGGATCACCGTGTCAGAGGGGGAGACCCGTGGTTGTGTCCGTCAGTGCAGGAAGAGCGGTACGCGAGCAGTCCTGGTCCGCCGCGCCGTCCGGGCCCGCGGGAGCGCCGGAGGCCCGGGAGGCGGTGACCCGCGGACTGGGCGACGTGCTGTTCGCCTCGTTCGCCCGCAGGGACCAGCGCCGCAAGGGGGAGCAGTACCTGCGCGGGCTGCTGCAGACGGAGGGCCGCAAGTCCATCCGTAACATCGCGGCCCAGGTGGGCGGTTCGGCCACCGAGCAGAGCCTGCACCACTTCATCAGCAGCTCCACCTGGGACTGGCAGCCCGTGCGCGAGGCGCTCGCCGGCCACCTCTCGCGGCTCGCCACGCCGCAGGCATGGGTGGTGCACCCGATGGCCATCCCCAAGGCCGGCGACCAGTCGGTGGGCGTGGACTACGGCGTCGACCCCTGTACGGGCATCTTCCGGGGCCAGCGCGCCTTCGGCGTGTGGTACGCCACCGAGACGCTCAACACCCCCGTCAACTGGCGGCTTTTCCTGCCGGGCTCCTGGGACGGTGACGAGGAGCGGCGGCGCCAGGCCGAGATCCCCGAGGGAGCGGGCGGGGAGACCCTGGAACAGTGCGCCGCGGCGGCTGTACTGGAGGTGATGGCGTCCTGGCGGGTGCCCGCCCGCCCGGTGGTGCTCAACACCCACATCAACCGGATCGGCGCCACCATCGGCCGGTTCAGCGCCGCCGGGGTCCCGGTGATCGCCCGGATCCGCGGGACGGACCGGCTCATGATGGGCGACCCGGCGCTGCCCGGCTACGACGGGGGAGCGCTGACGGCCGAGCGGATCCTCGCGGGCGTGCGCGGGCTGCGCCGCCCCGTCCGCGCGGCCGGCACGGGCGACACGCTGGCCGTCGCGGTCCGGGTGGCGTGCGTCGGCGAGCCGCCGCGCCGGCGCCGGGGCGGCGCGGCCGACGCCCCGGGTGACCTCGTGCTCGTCGGGGAGTGGCGGGACCCGCAGGGCCCGCCCGCCGCCCTGTGGGTCACCAATATGACGGCGGTCCCCGCGGGGGCGCTGCTGCGGCTGACCGGGCTCGGCGGCCGGGCCTGCCAGGACCTCGCGGCGGCGGGCGAGGACGTGGGGCTCAAGGACTTCGAGGGCCGCTCGTTCCGCGGCTGGCACCGCCACATGACCCTGGCCTCCGCCGCGCACGCCGTGGCCGCCCTGTCGCGCACCGGCGGCGCCCCACCAGTGGGCGCAGGGCGGGGACTTGACGGACTCCGGACCACCTGACGTAGTCGCGCCGCCGGCGTTGGCGCCGGTCCGCGCGTGCCGCACGATTCAGGCCACAGGGCGCCGCGCGGAGACGATTTCCGGCGGCCCGGAGGGGGAGCATCCGTGACATCCATCGGGAAGCCGGACGGTGACGGCCGGCCCGGTTCCGCGACCGTCGAGAGCGTGCCGATCGACCGGCTCAAGCCGTCCGACTCGCCGCGCGGCGGTTCCTGCGACGAGAGCCACGTCCGCGCGCTCGCCGACTCCGGCCGGGAGTTCGAGGCCATCGTCGTGCACCGGCCGACGATGCGGGTCATCGACGGCATGCACCGGCTCCGCGCCGCCCGGCTGCGCGGCCACCACGCCATCGCGGTGCGCTTCTTCGACGGCAGCGAAGCGGACGCGTACGTGCTCTCCGTCCAGCTGAACGTCCGGCACGGCCTGCCGCTGTCACGGGCCGAGCGCCGCGCCGCAGCCGAGCGCATCCTGCGTACCCACCCCCACTGGTCCGACCGGGCCATCGCGGAGCGCACCGGCCTCAGCGGCAAGACCGTCGGCAAGCTGCGCGGGTGTGCGAGTGCGGAAATTCCTCAGCCGCACACCAGGGTCGGCAGGGACGGCACCGTACGGCCGGTCAGCAGCCTCGACGGGCGGCTGCGCGCGGCCGGCCTGATCGCGGCCGACCCCACCGCCTCGCTGCGCGAACTGGCGCGCAGGTCGGGGCTGTCCACGGCGACGGTGCGCGACGTGCGCGACCGGCTGCGGCGGGGCGAGGACCCCGTGCCAGGGGGCGGCCGCGGCTCCGGCGGGCCCCTGGCGCGTACGAATGCACCTGCCGGGCCGTCCCTGCGGCTCGACGCCGGGAGCGGGACGGGGGAGGGCGAGGAGCGCCCCGACCCGGTGGCCACGGCGGTGCGCAAACTCGTCAAGGACCCGTCCCTGAAGGGCAGCGAGCCCGGCCGGCAGCTGCTGCGCGCCCTTCTCGCCACCGAGCTCACCCCCCACCAGTGGCGGCGGATCGCGGCCGCCCTGCCCGGACACTGCGCACCACTGGTGCGCACCGTCGCCGCCCAGCGGGCCGCCGAGTGGAACGCCCTGGCCGACGCGGTCCCCCCGCGCGTCCAGGGCGCCGCCTGACCTTCCCCCAGGCGTCCAGGCTTCCTGCCTTCCCGGGCCGAGCGCCGGGGCAGCCCGTACCGACGGGCCGCCCCGGCGTGCCCGTATTTCCGCGTCCGCGGCAAAGAAATCCGACTGTTGAAATCCGACCGTTGAAGATTCTTCCGTACCCGGCATCCGGTCATTAGGCTGCGATGAGTCCGATACGGGAATTGCCGTGACCGCCGCCTTCGGCGAGCGACATCCGGCCGGCCCGTGACGCGCTTTCCCGCCGTCCGGACCTCCTGCGCGCAAAGCGCCTCCGCCATTCATCCGGCAGTCATCAGCCATGCACTGCGAAGGGATTTCCATGTCTGAAACCGCAGCCTCCCAGGGATTCGCCGACGCGGCCGAACTGCGCCGCGCGCACCGGGCCGTCGTGGAGCAGTACATGCACACCAAGGGCGAGGCCCGCCTCCGGCGGCACAAGCTCTTCACCGAGGACGGCAGCGGTGGCCTGTGGACCACCGACACCGGTTCCCCGATCGTCATCAACGGACGGGACCGCCTCGCCGAGCACGCCGTCTGGTCGCTGAAGTGCTTCCCGGACTGGGAGTGGTACAACATCCGCGTTTTCGAGACGGATGACCCGAACCACTTCTGGGTCGAATGCGACGGGCACGGCAAGATTCGGTTCCCCGGTTATCCCGAGGGTTACTACGAGAATCACTTCCTGCACTCGTTCTCGCTGGAGAACGGGAAGATCAAGCAGAACCGCGAGTTCATGAACCCCTTCGAGCAGCTGCGCGCGCTCGGCATTCCGGTGCCCGAGATCAAGCGCGAAGGAATACCCACCTGACGGTTCCTCCCCCTCGGCGGAGCCGGCCCTTCCCCCCTTGGAGAGCAACATGGAAAACGTTCTGCGCGCCTTCGAGTCCCGCGCCGCGCTGCAGCAGCCGCAGTGGGCCGACCCGCATCAGCTCCAGCGGGTCAGGGAGACCCTGGAGGCCAGGCCCCCGCTCGCCAGGGCCGACGACATCCGTACGCTGCGTTCCCTGCTCGCCCGGGTCGCCGCCGGCGAAGCCATGGTGGTGCAGGCCGGGGACTGCGCCGAGGACGTGAACGAGCACACGCCCGGCTATGTGGCCCGCAAGGCCGCGCTCCTGGACCTGCTGGCGGGCGTCCTGCGGATGGCGACGCACAAGCCGGTCATCAGGGTGGGCCGGATAGCGGGCCAGTTCGCCAAGCCGCGCTCGAAGGCCACCGAGTGCATCGGCGGGGTCGAACTCCCCTCGTACCGCGGCGACATGGTGAACGGCCCGGAGCCGGACGCCGAGAGCCGGCGCCCCGATCCGCTGCGCGTCCTCGCCGGGTACATGGCGGCCAACGACATCGTGGAACACCTGGGGTGGAAGGGCCGCGCCGAGGGCCAGGGCATCGAGGCACCGGTGTGGACCAGCCACGAGGCCCTGCTCCTCGACTACGAAGTGCCGATGCTGCGCCGGGACGAGCACGGCGGGAGCTACCTCGGCTCCACGCACCTGCCGTGGATCGGGGAGCGGACCCGTCAGGTGGAGGGCGCCCATGTCGCCCTGCTCGCCCAGGTGTTCAACCCAGTCGCCTGCAAGGTCGGCCCGGGCATGACGCCCGAGGAACTGCTGGCCCTGTGCGAGCGCCTCGACCCCGGCCGTGACCCCGGCCGGCTCACGCTGATCGCCCGCATGGGCGCCGACCTGGTCGCCGACCGGCTGCCCCCGCTCGTCGAGGCGGTCCGCGCCGCGGGCCACCCGGTGATCTGGCTGACCGACCCGATGCACGGCAACACCGTCTCGGCCCCGGACGGCCACAAGACCCGCATGGTGGCGACGGTCGCGCGCGAGGTGCGCGACTTCCAGCAGGCCGTGCTCGCCGGCGGGGGCATCGCCGGCGGCCTGCACCTGGAGACCACGCCGGACGACGTCACCGAGTGCGCCACCGATCAGGCCGGCCTCGCCCGGGTCGGCGAGAAGTACACCAGCCGCTGCGACCCGCGCCTGAACCCGTGGCAGGCCGTCGACGTGGTCTCGGCCTGGAACGGCTGACCGGAACGGCCGACTGCACCGGCCGACTGCACCGGCCGACCCCTTCCCGACATCAGAAGCTGGAGGTCAGGGCCATGCCCGGCATACCGCCCATCGAACCCTACGCACTGCCCACCGCGGGTGAGCTGCCCGCCAACACCGCCCGCTGGACCATCGACCCGGCCCGCGCCGTCCTGCTGGTCCACGACATGCAGCGGTACTTCCTCGAGCCCTTCCCGGAGCCCCTGCGCACCGAGCTCGTCGCCAACGCCGCGCTGGTGCGGCGGTGGAGCGCCGCGCACGGCGTCCCGGCCGCCTACACCGCCCAGCCCGGCGGTATGGACGACCGGCAGCGCGGTCTGCTCAAGGACTTCTGGGGGCCGGGCATGCGCACCGACCCCGCCGACCGCGAGGTCGTCGACGAACTGGCACCCGGACCCGAGGACTGGCGGCTCACCAAGTGGCGCTACAGCGCCTTCTTCCGCTCCGACCTGCTGGAGAGGATGCGGGCCGCCGGGCGGGACCAGCTGATCGTGTGCGGCGTGTACGCACACGTCGGGGTCCTGATGTCGGCGGTCGAGGCGTTCAGCCACGACATCCAGCCGTTCCTGGTCGCCGACGCCGTCGCCGACTTCTCGGCGGAGTACCACCACCTGGCACTCCGGTACGCCGCCGAGCGCTGCGCCACGGTCCTCACCGCCAAGGAGGTACTGGCGTGAACGCGGGTCTCCTCGACCGGATCCTGGGCCCGGAACCGGGGCCGTTCGCCCTGCTGCACCGGCCCGAGACGACCGGCCCCGGACACCTGGATGTCCTGGTCGGCGAGGTGTCCTACCCGGAGTCGCTGGCACAGATCCCACTGCCGGACGGTCCCGCGCCTGCCACCGGGGTGCGCCACGAGGTCCTGACCGTCATCCCTTACCGGCAGATCGCCGAACGCGGATTCACCGCGGCCGACGACGGGGCGCCCCTGATCGCCCTGACCGTCACCGGCCAGGAGACCGTCCGCGTCGAGGACGCGGCCGCCCGCATCGGCGATGTGCCGACCGAACTGCGCGACGCCCACTTCGACGTGGACGACGAGGAGTACGCCGAGACCGTCCGCAAGGTCATCGCCGAGGCCATCGGTGAGGGCGAGGGCGCCAACTTCGTCCTCAAGCGCTCGTTCGTCGCCGACATCAGCGACTTCGGACCGCGCAGCGCCCTGGCCCTCTTCCGGCGCCTGTGGGAGCGGGAGACCGGCGCCTACTGGACGTTCGTCATCCACACCGGCGACCGCACCTTCGTCGGCGCCTCACCCGAGCGGCACATCAGCCTCCGCGACGGCGTCGCCGTCATGAACCCGATCAGCGGCACGTACCGCTACCCGCCGTCCGGCCCCGAACTGCCCGGGATCATGGACTTCCTCGCCGACCGCAAGGAGACCGACGAGCTGTACATGGTCGTCGACGAGGAACTGAAGATGATGGCCCAGATCTGCCCCGAGGGCGGCCGGGTCGTCGGCCCCTACCTCAAGGAAATGGGCAGCGTCGCGCACACCGAGTACTTCATCGAGGGGCGCACCGACCGGGACGTGCGCGACGTCCTGCGCGAGACCCTGTTCGCGCCCACGGTCACCGGCAGCCCGCTGGAGAACGCCTGCCGGGTCATCGACCGCTACGAGCCGCAGGGGCGCGGCTACTACAGCGGGGTCGCCGCCCTGATCAGCCGCGACGAGCACGGCGCGCGCTCGCTCGACTCGGCCATCCTCATCCGCACCGCGGACATCTCCGCCACGGGGCGACTGCGGATCGGGGTCGGCGCCACGCTCGTACGCCACTCCGACCCGGCGGCCGAGGCCGCCGAGACCCGCGCCAAGGCCGCAGGGCTGATCGCCGCCCTGGAAGTGCCCGCGGTCACCCGCTTCGCAGAACACCCCACGGTCCGCGCCGCCCTGGGCAGCAGGAACGACACCATCGCCGGCTTCTGGCTGAGCGACATCGGCCGGCGGCTGCGGCCGGAGCCCGGCCTCGCCGGCCGCGAGGTCCTCGTCATCGACGCCGAGGACACCTTCACCGCCATGATCGCCGGGCAGCTCCGCTCGCTGGGCCTCGCGGTGACCGTGCGGCGCTTCGACGAGACGTACTCCCTCGACGGGTACGACCTCGTGGTCATGGGCCCGGGGCCGGGCGACCCGAGCGCGTCGGCCCACCCGAAGATGGCGCACCTGCGCACGGCCGTCGACACCCTGCTGCGCGACCGGCGGCCGTTCCTCGCCGTGTGCCTCAGCCACCAGGCGCTCAGCCTCCGGCTCGGCTTCCGGCTGCGCCGCAGGGACGTCCCCAACCAGGGCGTGCAGAAGGAGATCGACCTGTTCGGCCGCGCCGAACGAGTCGGCTTCTACAACACCTTCGCGGCGGTGAGCCACGAGGACCGCGTCGAGGTCGACGGGGTCGGCACGGTCGAGGTGAGCCGCGACCGGGCGACCGGAGAGGTGCACGCGCTGCGCGGGCCGCACTTCGCGTCCATGCAGTTCCACGCCGAGTCCGTGTTCACCCAGGACGGGCCGCGGATCGTGGCCCAGGCCGTACGGGACGTCTTCGCGGCAGCGCCGCAGCACGTCACCTCCTGAGCCCGCACCCCCCACCCAAGTTCCTTTGTACTCCGCCCGGTTGGAGAGAACCTCATGCACCGATACGTCGTCGTGGACGCCTTCGCCGAGGAACCCCTGCGCGGCAATCCCGTCGCCGTCTTCTTCGACGCCGACGATCTGCCCGCCGAACGCATGCAGCGCATGGCCCGGGAGATGAACCTCTCCGAAACCACCTTCGTGCTCAAGCCGCGCGATGACGGGGACGCCCGCATCCGCATCTTCACGCCGGTCAACGAACTGCCCTTCGCCGGGCACCCGATGCTCGGCACGGCCATCGCCCTGGGCGCGGAGACCGACCGGGACAAGCTGCTCCTGGAGACCTGGATGGGGACCATCCCCTTCGAGCTGGACCGCAGGGACGGGGACGTGGTGGCCGCGCGGATGCAACAGCCGATCCCCACCTGGGAGGCGTTCGACCGGGCCGAAGAACTCCTGGCGGCCCTGGGCGTAGGCGAGTCGACCCTGCCGGTCGAGATCTACCGCAACGGTCCCCGGCACGTCTTCGTCGGCCTGGAGAGCGTCGAGGCGCTCTCGCGGCTCAACCCCGACCACCGGGCGCTCGCCACGTTCGACGACATGGCGACCAACTGCTTCGCCGGCGAGGGCACCCAGTGGCGCAGCCGGATGTTCTCGCCGGCGTACGGGGTGGTCGAGGACGCGGCCACCGGTTCCGCGGCCGGACCCCTCGCCCTGCACCTCGCCCGGCACGGCCTGATCACGCACGGGCAGCCCGTGGAGATCCTCCAGGGCGTGGAGATCGGCCGCCCCTCGCTGATGCTGGCGCGCGCCGAGGGCACCGGCGACCGCTTCACCTCCGTCGAAGTCGGCGGCAGCGGCGCGCTGTTCGCCCGAGGCGAGGCCCTGGTCTGACGGCCGGGCCCCAAAAGGCGACGTAACGAACTACCGGCGTAACGAACTACCGGCGTAACGAACTACCGGCGTAACGAACTACCGACGTCACGTACTACCGACGTCACGACGTGAAGTCACACCCTGAGGAGGCAGTAATGAGTGCAGGCAGGTCGGAAACGATGACCGCGACCATCGACATCGACTTCCCCGAGTACGACACCCCACCGGCCTCCCCGGCCGGAATCGTCCGCGGCTGGTGGGAGACCGCCGCGCGCCTCGGGGTGCGGGAGCCGAAGGCGCTGGCGCTCGCCACCGCCGACAAGCGGGGACGCCCGTCGACGCGGATCGTCGCGGTGAACGAGATCACGGACGAGGGCATCGTCTTCGCCACGCACCTGGGCAGCCAGAAGGGCCGCGAGATCACCGAGAACCCGTGGGCCTCGGGCGTCCTGTACTGGCGCGAGACCAGCCAGCAGATCAGCGTCAGCGGCAGGGTGGAGCTGCTCGGCCCCGACGTGGCCGACGCCAAGTGGGCCGAGCGGCCCCTCTTCACGCACCCCGCGTCGGTCACGTCGCGGCAGAGCGAGGAGCTGCGCGACATGGCGGCGTTCCAGACGGAGGTCGACCGGCTCGCCGGCACCGGACCGCTGCCGCGCCCGGAGAGCTATGTCGCCTATCTGCTGCGGTTCGACGGCGTGGAGTTCTGGGCCAACGGCGAGAACCGTGTGCACCAGCGCCTGCGGTACGACCGGGACGGCGAGGGCTGGACGGTGCGGCGCCTCCAGCCGTGACCCGCGCTCCGCTGCACGCCCGCGCCGCGCCGCTGCTCAGCGGCGCGGCGCTTTGCGTTGCCGAACGCCGTTGAACGTCGCCGCGGCCCCGCGCAGGCCCCCGCTGACGACTTGACATAGTGCCGCCCGGACCGTCGCAGCGCGTGGGCCGCTGGCGCACAATTTCCTGAGTGAGCGAAAAGCTTGAGGAAACCGAAGAAGCAGGAGCGGGAGCGGCCGAGAAGATAGCGGCGGCCTATATCGCGGCCTGGCGCGGCAAAGAATTCGACACCTTGCGATCATTCCTGGCCGATGAATTCGAGTACGTAGGACCGCTGGCCCGGCTCGACGATCCGGACGCGTGCCGGGAATCCCTGGAGCGCATGTCGCCGGTGACGACGGACCTCGCCGTGGAGCGGGTCTTCGTTTCGGGCGCCGACGTGGTCACGTGGTTCACCCTGCACACCACCATCGCCCCGCCCACTCCCGTCGCGAACTGGATTCACGTCGAGAACGGAAAGATCAACAGAATTCGAGCGGTGTACGACCCGCGCGCGCTGCTTTCCGACTGAACGAGAGGAAGAAAACCCCGATGACCACCGAGCGGGAAAAGGCCAAGGAGCCGGAGGACCTGGCGCGGCTGTGGGTGGAGCTGGCCAACGCCGGCGACGCCGAGGGCATGGCGGCGCTCTACGAAGCGGACGCGATCATGGCGTTCCCCATCGGCCGGGAGCACGTCGGCCGGGACGCGATACAGAAGGCGTTCGAGGGGATGCTCGCGAAGTTCTCCTACTTCCCGATGGAGCAGTCGCTGCCCACGCTGCGCCTCGGCGACGTCGCCCTGACCTCCAGCGTCCCGGAGGACAACAGCCGCGGCCGCTACCAGGTGGCCCGGCGCCAGCCCGACGGCACCTGGCTGCGCGTCCTGCACTCGTCCGGTTACTTCGGCGAGCCCACCTGACCTCCACCAGCGATGACTGGCGCCCCCAGAAAGGAATCCGCGCGATGAGCGCACACGCTGTGCCTGCCGATGCCTACACGACAGGACTGCTGAGCAAGGATCTGCCCACCGAACTGGAGCGGCTCCAGCTGCTGGAGAGGACCTACGACCCCGGAACGGTGCGGGCCTTGTCCCAGTTGCCGATGCGGTCGGACTGGCGGTGCCTGGAACTGGGCGCCGGCGCGGGCTCCATCGCGTACTGGCTCGCCGAGCGGGTGCCCGACGGCTCGGTGCTCGCGGTGGACATCGACCCCCGGTTCATCGACGCCGGCCGCGCGCCCGGTCTGGAGGTGCGGGGATCGGACATCACCACCGACGACTTCCCGCCCGGCTCCTTCGACCTGATCCACGCCCGCGCCCTGTTCATGCACCTGCCGCGGCGCGAGGAAATGGTCGAGCGGGCGATGAAGTGGCTCGCGCCCGGCGGCTGGCTGGTCCTGGAGGACGTTCACTTCCTGCCCGCCGCCGACTCCCCGTACCCGGTGTGGCAGCAGGTGCACGGCGCCTATCTGGAGGCGCTCGCCGGGCAGGGCATCGACCTGGCCTGGGCGCGGCGCATCCCGGCGCGGCTGGCGGCGGCCGGCTGCGACGCGGTGGGCCTCTCGGTCACCCCGGGCGGCCTCGGCGTCGACGAGGTGCAGGACCGGCTCCTGAGCATCCGACTGATCCAGAGCGGCCCGCGGCTGGTCGAAGCCGGTCTCGCGACCGCCGAACAGATCGAGGCCGCACAGCGCCTGGTCGAAAGCGACCCGGCCCCCGATGTCTCCACCTTCGTCTACAGCGCCTGGGGCCAAAAGCCCGACGGATACGCGCAGTAGACACCTTCTCGCCTTCCCACCTTCTCACCTTCCCACCTTCTCACTTTCCCCTTCTCCGGCGCCGCTGCCGACGCCGAAGAGTCCCCCCATCCCAGCCCTCGACGGCGGTGTAGAAAACATGAGTTCAACGCAGAGTTCGACGCAGAGTTCAACGCAATCACAGAGCGGCACGGAAAACTCCGCGCCCTCAGTGGTGAAGAAGGTATCGGCCACGGCCATTGCCTGGCTTTCGTTCACGACCATGTTCGTGATCGGAACCGACACCTTCCTCGTCGCTCCGATGCTTCCCACGCTTTCCCGCAGTTTTGACGTCTCCACCAGCATGTCGGGGTGGATGGTCAGTGCCTACGCCCTCGGCTTCGCCCTCTTCGCGCTGGTGGCCGGCCCCCTCTCGGACGGCAGGAACCGGCGCAGCGTACTCCTCCTCGGCTTCGCCGGATTCACCATCGCAACCGCGCTCTGCGGAGTGGCGCCGGGCTTCTGGGGCATGATCGTCTTCCGGGTGCTCGCCGGCATGTCGGCCGCCCTGGTCACCCCGCAGCTGTGGGCCTCCATCCCGGTCCTGGTGCCCAAGGACGCCATCGTGAAGACCATGGGCCTGGCGGGCGCCGGCATGTCCATCTCGCAGGTGGTCGGCGTCCCGATCGGCGGCTGGCTGGCGGCCAGCTCCTGGCACGTGCCGTTCTTCGCGGTCGCCGGGCTCTCCGCCGTCGTCTGGGTCCTGCTGTTCCGGGTCTTCCCGTCCGTGCCCGCCGCGCCGTCGGCCGGCGGCGGCTTCTTCTCGGTGTACGCGGGTCTGTTCCGCTCCCGCACGTTCACCTGGTACCTCGTGGGCTACCTCGCGTACCAGACCGGCGTGTTCGAGACCATCTCGTTCATCGGGTCCTGGCTCGCCAAGGACTTCGGGCTGGGCGTCACCGCGATCGGCGCCGCGATGATGGCGCTGGGCGTGGGCATGGCGATCACCTCGATCTTCGGCAACCACCTCATCAAGCGGCTGGGTGAGGCGCGCACGCTCGCCTGGGCGTTCGTGGCGCTCATCGTCATCTACGCCGCCGTGCCGTTCGCCCCCAACCTGGCCACCGCGATCACCTTCCTGGCCCTCGGCTCCGCCGTGCTCGGCCTGAACTACCCGATCTTCATGGCCATGCTGCTCTCCCGGACCACCGCGGCCCGCGGCACGGTCTCCTCGCTCGCGACGACCGCGCTGTACGTCGGAACCACGATCGGCGGCTTCGTGGGCGGCATCCTGCTCTCCCACTTCGACGGCTTCCACGGAGTCTCCGGATTCACCGTGGCGGCCCTCGTGATCGCCGCGCTGGTCTTCGCCGGGTCCGGAGCCTTCCGGACCAAGAAGGCGGAGCCCGCGGCCGCCTGACCGGGATCCCGGACCGGCCCCGCGGGAACCCCCGCTCGCGCGGCCGGGCGACCGCCGGGATCCCGCAGGCCACTGCCCGTGGCCGTGAGCGCCCACTCCGACCGGAGAGGCGCACACGGGCACGGGCTTGTGGGACGTGGGGGTGCGTACCACCTGTCCAGAACCTTCGGAGCCTGTGTCCGAACCCATCCGTTGCACCTGGGGGAGTCCGTGAGTAGTGCCGCGTTGCGCGAGGCGAGCGGGTGCCGGCCGGCCGTCGACGCGCTGCAGACCCTGTGCGCCCCGCTGTTCGCCTCGCTGCCCCGCAGCGACCAGCGCGAGCGGTTCGTGAAGTACGTCGAGGGGCTGCTCGCCACCGAGGGCCGCCGGTCCTTCCGGAACATGGCGGCCTGCCTGGGCGGCGGGCCCACCCTGGAACAGCGCCTGCACCATTTCGTCAGCTGCTCCACCTGGGACTGGATGCCGGTCCGGCGCGCCCTGGCCGCCCGGGCGACCGCCCCGGTGCCGCCCGACGCGTGGGTGCTGCGCACGGTACTGGCGCCGAAGGAGGGCACCAGCATGGTGGGCGTCCACCGCCGCCACGTACCGGCCCTCGGTCACTCGCTCAACGTGCAGTACGCCGTCGGCCTCTGGGCCGTGTCCGGTACGGAATGCCGGCCCGTCAACTGGCGGCTGCTGCTGCCCCGTACATGGACGGACGACCCGGAGCGGCGGGCCCGGACGTCGATCCCCGACGGGAGCCGCCCCGAGACCCCGACGGAGTGCGCGATCGGCGCGTACAGCGGCCTGATGGATGACGCGGAGGGGCAACTGCCGGGCGCGCCGGTGGTGTTGGCCGTGGACGGCGTCGACGTGGCCGCGGCGGTCCGGCACCTGCGTGCCGCTCGGCTGCCGTTCCTCGTGAAGGCCGACCCCGGCGACCCGCTCGGCGCGCGCGCCGCCTCCGACGACGGCCTGCTCCTCTTCGGCAGCAGTACGGGGACGGAGCCGTGGCCCGACGAGGTCTGGCTCACCAACCTGCGGGACGCCGGCACCCCGGAGCTGACGGCCCTGGCGGCGTCGGCGCGCGCGGTGGACGCGTCGTTCGCGCAGGTCACCGACCCGCTCGGCGCGCGGGACTTCACGGGCCGCACCTTCGACGGCTGGCACCGCCATATGACGCTCGTCTCGGTGGCACACGCGGCACACGCGGCGGCCCACACGGCTCGTGCGGCCGCCCCGGCGGACAACCGCCCCTCGTCCTCGCTTGTGACAGAGTCTGCACCTTTTCCTGGTGTTGCCGATCGGGTGTGACTAGCGTCGAGCCAGTCGCGGCCGGCGCGGCGTGCGGCCCTCGCCGCCACAGTCCCGCGCCCCCGCCTTTTCCGCCGCAGCCGCCCATCGTGTGGCCGCCGCACCACTTCCACCGGACTTTCACCGGTTCCTCTGGTCTAGGAGTGCCATGTCCCGCCGTCTGTTCACCTCGGAATCCGTGACCGAGGGGCATCCCGACAAGATCGCTGATCAGATCAGCGACACGATCCTCGACGCGCTGCTGCGGGCGGACCCGGTCTCCCGGGTCGCCGTGGAGACGCTGATCACCACCGGCCTCGTCCACGTCGCCGGCGAGGTCACCACGAAGGCGTACGCGGACATCGCGACCCTCGTCCGGCAGAAGATTCTGGAGATCGGCTACGACTCGTCGGCCAAGGGGTTCGACGGCGCCTCGTGCGGCATCTCGGTGTCCATCGGCGCGCAGTCGCCGGACATTGCGCAGGGCGTCGACACGGCGTACGAGCGGCGGGTGGCGGGCGAGACGGACGAGCTGGACCGCCAGGGCGCGGGCGACCAGGGCCTGATGTTCGGCTACGCCACCGACGAGACGCCCGAGCTGATGCCGCTGCCGATCCACCTGGCGCACCGGCTGTCGCGCCGCCTCTCCGAGGTGCGCAAGGACGGCACGCTCCCGTACCTGCGCCCGGACGGAAAGACCCAGGTCACCATCGAGTACGACGGCGACAGGGCGGTCCGCCTGGACACGGTCGTCGTCTCCTCGCAGCACGCGGCGGACATCGACCTGCAGACGCTCCTCACCCCCGACATCCGCGAGCACGTCGTCGAGCACGAGCTGGCGGCCCTGGCCGACGAGGGCATCAAGCTGGAGACCGACGGCTACCGGCTCCTGGTGAACCCGACGGGCCGCTTCGAGATCGGCGGCCCGATGGGGGACGCGGGCCTGACCGGCCGCAAGATCATCATCGACACGTACGGCGGCATGGCCCGGCACGGCGGCGGCGCCTTCTCGGGCAAGGACCCGTCCAAGGTGGACCGTTCGGCGGCGTACGCGATGCGCTGGGTCGCGAAGAACGTGGTGGCGGCCGGGCTGGCCGCGCGCTGCGAGGTGCAGGTCGCGTACGCGATCGGCAAGGCCGAGCCGGTCGGCCTGTTCGTGGAGACCTTCGGCACCGCGACCGTCCCGCAGGACCGCATCGAGAAGGCCATCACCGAGGTCTTCGACCTGCGCCCGGCCGCCATCATCCGCGACCTGGACCTGCTCCGCCCCATCTACGCGGCGACCGCCGCCTACGGCCACTTCGGCCGCGCCCTCCCGGACTTCACGTGGGAGCGCACCGACCGCGCCGCCGCGCTGCGCACCGCCGCGGAGGCCTGACGTGCGGATCGTCATCGCCGGATCGGTCGCCACCGACCACCTCATGACCTTCCCCGGACGCATCAGCGACCAATTGCTGGCCGACAAGCTGGACAGGGTCTCCCTGTCGTTCCTCGTCGACACCCTGGAGATCCGGGAAGGCGGCGTCGCCGCCAACATCGCCTACGGCCTGGCCCGCCTCGGCCACCGCCCCCTCCTCGTCGCGGCGGTCGGCGCGGACTTCCGGGACCAGGGCCGCCGCCTCGCCGAGCTCGGCGTGGACACCTCCGGGGTGCGCGTCTCCGGTACCCGGCACACGGCCCGCTTCCTGTGCACCACCGACCCGGACGGCAACCAGCTCGCCTCCTTCTACGCGGGCGCGATGGCCGAGGCCGCCGACATCGACCTCGCCGCCGTGCTCGGCCCGCGCGGCGGCGCCGACCTCGTGCTGATCGGCGCCGACGCCCCGGCCGCGATGCTCCGCCACACCCGGGCCTGCCGCGCCCTCGGCATCCCCTACGCCGCCGACCCGGCCCAGCAGCTGGCCCGCCTCGAAGGCCCCGAGATCCGCGAACTCGCCGACGGGGCGACGCTGCTGTTCACCAACGAGTACGAACACGAACTGCTGCTGCGCAAGACCGGCTGGACCCACGCCGAGGTGCTGCGGCGGGTCGGCACATGGATCACCACGCTCGGCGAGAAGGGCAGCCGCATCGAACGCGACGGCGAACCGGTGGCGGAAGTCCCGGCCGTCCCCACGGACGTCGTCGCCGACCCGACCGGCGTCGGCGACGCCTTCCGCGCCGGATACCTGGGTTCCCTCGCCGCGGGGCGCGACCCCGTGCGCTGCGCGCAGACCGGATCGGTGATGGCCTCGTTCGCCCTGTCGGCCGTGGGGACCCAGACGTACACCCCCACACCCGAGGGCGTGCGCG
The DNA here is from genome assembly GCF_055567935.1 of Streptomyces sp. NPDC026301. Classification (NCBI taxonomy): domain Bacteria; kingdom Bacillati; phylum Actinomycetota; class Actinomycetes; order Kitasatosporales; family Streptomycetaceae; genus Streptomyces; species Streptomyces sp. NPDC026301. The sequence continues at coordinate 440,401 of NZ_JBVHPN010000002.1, forward strand.
CACTGCACCGCACCGCCTACCCGGGCGCCGCGGACCCCGCGACACCCGTGCTCGCAGAGGGGGCGGCGCACCGATGAGCGTGCTCACGCTGCCCGCAGCCCGCCCCGGCCCGGCCGAGCTGATCGCGGCCGGCCACCGCTCGTACTCCTTCGAGTTCTTCCCGCCCCGGACCGACCAGGGCGAGCGGGTGCTGTGGCAGGCCCTGCGCCGGATCGAGGCCGTCGACCCGGCCTTCGTCTCCGTGACCTACGGGGCGGGCGGGTCCTCGCGGGAACGGACCACCGACCTCACCCAGCGCATCGCGGAGCACACCACCCTGCGCCCGGTCGCCCACCTCACCGCGGTCGGCCACTCGACGGCCGAACTCCGCCGGATCATCGGGCGCTACGCCGACGCCGGCATCCGCGACGTACTGGCCCTGCGCGGTGATCCGCCCGGTGACCCCCGTGGCCCGTGGACCCGGCACCCCGACGGCCTCGACCACGCGGCGGACCTGGTACGGCTCGTACGCGACCTGGGCGACTTCAGCATCGGCGTCGCCGCGTTCCCCGAGCGGCACCCCCGCTCGCCCGACTGGGACACCGACATCCGCCACTTCGTCGCCAAGTGCCGGGCGGGCGCGGACTACGCCATCACCCAGATGTTCTTCAGCGCCGAGGACTACTTCCGGCTGCGCGACCGGCTGGCCGCCGCCGGCTGCGACACTCCGGTCATCCCGGAGATCATGCCCGCCACCCGGTACGACCAGATCAGCCGCTTCGCCGAACTGAGCAACGCCACCTTCCCGACCGGCCTCGCCCGCCGGCTGCGTGCCGCGCGGCACGCCCCCGGGGACTCCCACCGCATCGGCGTCGACCACGCCACCGAACTGGCCCAGCACCTCCTCGACGAGGGCGCGCCGGGCCTGCACTACATCACCCTCAACCACTCCACCGCGGCCCTCGACATCCACCGCCGCCTCCGCCTGGAGACGACTCACCTATGACCACGTCACTTTCCCTGCCCTGCGTCGGCCCGCTGCCTCCGCTGCTCCCCCTGGGCTTCGAGTGGTCCGCACTGGACCAGCGGGCGGTCGACACCGCCCGTGTGCTGGCCGCCGACGCCGTGCAGAAGGTCGGTAACGGCCACCCGGGCACGGCGATGAGCCTGGCCCCTGCCGCGTACACCCTTTTCCAGAAGGTCATGCGGCACGACCCCGCCGACCCGGACTGGACCGGCCGTGACCGGTTCGTGCTGTCCGCCGGCCACTCGTCCCTGACCCTCTACATCCAGCTCTACCTGGCCGGTTTCGGCCTGGAGCTGGAGGACTTGATGGCCTTCCGTACCTGGGGTTCCAAGACCCCGGGTCACCCGGAGTACGGCCACACCGTGGGTGTCGAGACCACCACCGGCCCGCTGGGCCAGGGCGTGGCCAACGCAGTGGGCATGGCGATGGCCGCCCGGTACGAGCGCGGCCTGTTCGACCCGGACGCCGCCCCCGGCACCTCGCCGTTCGACCACCACATCTACGCCATCGCCGGCGACGGCTGCCTGCAGGAGGGCATCTCCGCCGAGGCGTCGTCCATGGCCGGGCACCAGAAGCTCGGCAACCTGATCATGCTGTGGGACGACAACCACATCTCGATCGAGGGCGACACCGAGACCGCCATCTCCGAGGACACCGCTCTGCGGTACGAGGCGTACGGCTGGCACGTCCAGCGCGTGGCGCCGAAGTCCAACGGCGACCTGGACCCGGCCGCCCTGTACGCCGCGATCCAGGCCGCGAAGGCGGTAACGGACCGCCCGTCGCTGATCGCGATGCGCTCGATCATCGCCTGGCCGGCCCCGCACGCGCAGAACACGGAGGCCGCGCACGGCTCGGCACTGGGTGCCGAGGAAGTGGCCGCCACCAAGCGGGTGTTGGGCTTCGACCCTGAGCGGACCTTCGAGGTCTCCGAGGAGGTCATCGCCCACACCCGGACCGCACGGGACCGCGGTGCCCGGGCCAGGGCCGAGTGGGAGAAGGCGATGGCCGCCTGGCGCATGGCGAATCCGGCGCGGGCCGCCGAGTTCGACCGGATCACCGCGGGCGAGCTGCCGACGGGCTGGGAGGCGAAGCTCCCGGTCTTCGAGACCGGCAAGGGCGTCGCGACGCGCGCAGCCTCGGGCAAAGTCCTGCAGGCGCTGGGCGGCGTGATTCCCGAGCTGTGGGGCGGCTCCGCCGACCTCGCCGGCTCGAACAACACCACCATCGACAAGAACTCCTCGTTCCTGCCGGTGGGCAACCCGCTGCCCGAGGCCGACCCCTACGGCCGCACGATCCACTACGGCATCCGCGAGCACTCCATGGCCGCGGAGATGAACGGCATCGCGCTGCACGGCAACACCCGCATCTACGGCGGCACCTTCCTGGTGTTCTCCGACTACATGCGCAACGCCGTACGCCTCTCGGCCCTGATGCACCTGCCGGTCACCTACGTGTGGACCCACGACTCCATCGGTCTCGGCGAGGACGGCCCGACCCACCAGCCGGTGGAACACCTCGCCTCCCTCCGCGCCATCCCCGGCCTCAACGTCGTCCGCCCGGCCGACGCCAACGAGACCGCGATCGCCTGGCGCGAGATCCTCAAGCGCTCCACGAAGGAGTACGGCAAGAGCGCCCCGCACGGCCTGGTCCTGACCCGCCAGGGCGTACCGACGTACGAGCCTGACGAAGGTGCGGCGAGGGGCGGTTACGTCCTGCTGGCGGCCGAGGGCGGCGAGCCGCAGGTGATCCTGCTCGGCACGGGCTCCGAGGTGCAGCTCGCCGTCGAGGCGCGTGAGCGGCTGCAGGCCGCGGGCGTCCCGACGCGCGTCGTCTCGATGCCCTGCGTGGAGTGGTTCGAGGAGCAGGACCAGGCGTACAAGGACAGCGTCCTGCCGCCGGCCGTCAAGGCCCGCGTGGCCGTCGAGGCGGGCATCGGCCTGACCTGGCACAAGTACGTGGGCGACGCCGGCCGCATCGTGTCGCTGGAGCACTTCGGCGCCTCCGCCGACGGCAAGGTCCTCTTCCGCGAATTCGGCTTCACAGCCGAGGCCGTGACCGCCGCGGCCCTGGCCGCACTCGGCGGCGGAAGCGAGCGGGACATGACGGAGGAGCACCGTTGAGCAGGTTGCGCTGGCTGACGGCGGGGGAGTCGCACGGCCCCGCACTGGTGGCGACGCTGGAGGGCCTTCCGGCCGGCGTCCCCGTGACCACGGAGATGGTGGCGGACGCCCTGGCCCGTCGCCGGCTCGGTTATGGCCGCGGTGCCCGGATGAAGTTCGAGCGTGACGAGGTGACCTTCCTCGGTGGCGTGCGGCACGGCCTGTCGCTGGGTTCGCCCATCGCGATCATGGTGGGTAACACCGAGTGGCCCAAGTGGGAAAAGGTCATGGCGGCCGATCCGGTGGACGAGGCGGAGCTGGCCGAGCTGGCCCGCAACGCGCCGCTGACCCGCCCGCGCCCGGGCCATGCGGATCTGGCGGGGATGCAGAAGTACGGCTTCGATGAGGCCCGCCCGATCCTGGAGCGCGCGTCGGCGCGTGAGACGGCGGCCCGGGTGGCGCTGGGCGCGGTGGCCCGCTCCTTCTTGAAGGAGACGGCGGGCATCGAGATCGTCAGCCACGTCGTCGAGCTGGCGGCTGCCAAGGCCCCGTATGGCGTGTACCCGGAGCCCTCCGATGTGGCGAAGCTGGACGCGGACCCGGTGCGCTGCCTGGACGAGGCGGCGTCGAAGGCGATGGTCGCGGAGATCGACCAGGCGCACAAGGACGGCGACACCCTCGGTGGCGTGGTGGAGGTGCTGGCGTACGGCGTGCCGGTGGGCCTCGGTAGCCATGTGCACTGGGACCGCCGCCTGGACTCCCGCCTGGCCGGTGCCCTGATGGGCATCCAGGCGATCAAGGGCGTCGAGGTCGGCGACGGCTTCGATCTCGCCCGGGTGCCCGGTTCCAAGGCGCACGACGAGATCCTGGCGACCGACGACGGCATCAAGCGCGCGTCGGGCCGCGCCGGTGGCACCGAGGGCGGCCTGACCACCGGCGAACTCCTGCGCGTCCGGGCCGCGATGAAGCCCATCGCGACCGTGCCGCGCGCGCTGGCCACCATCGATGTGGCCACCGGTGAGGCGGCGCAAGCCCACCACCAGCGCTCGGATGTGTGCGCGGTGCCGGCTGCCGGGATCGTGGCCGAGGCCATGGTGGCGCTGACCCTGGCCGACGCCGTGGCGGAGAAGTTCGGCGGCGACAGCGTGCCCGAGACGCGGCGCAACGTGCGCTCGTACCTCGACAACCTGCGGGTCCGGTGAGCCGCTCAAGTACGGTCCGCGGTCCGCGGGTTGTGCTGATCGGGCCGATGGGGTCGGGCAAGTCGACGGTCGGCGCGCTCCTCGCCGAGCGGCTGGGCTGCGGTTTCCGGGACACGGACGCGGACATCGTGGCCGCGCAGGGCCGGGAGATCGCGGACATCTTCGCGGACGAGGGCGAGCCGTACTTCCGCGAGCTGGAGCGGGCGGCGGTCGCCGCCGCCGTGGCCGGGCACACGGGGGTCCTCGCGCTCGGCGGCGGGGCGATCCTCGACGGGTCGACCCGCCGGCTGCTCGCCGGGCACCCGGTCGTCCATCTGTCGCTGGGCGCGGCGGAGGCGGTCGAGCGCATCGGCGCGAACCGGGCCCGCCCTCTGCTCACCGCCGACCGGCACACCCGGTGGCGGGAGTTGATGGAGGCGCGCCGGCACCTGTACGCCGAGGCGGCCCGGGAGGTCGTGGCCACCGACGGCCGCACCCCCGAAGAGGTCGCCCGGGCGGTCCTCGGCGTACTGGAGCTTCTGTAGGTCGGGGAACGGCCCACGGGGTGCCGGGGCTTACGGGTGGTACTTCTCCTCGACCGTCTCGCCGGCGCCGGACTTGGTGCTCATGGTGACGCGGACGGTCACGCTGCCGGTCTTCGCGGCCTTCTCCAGCTGTTCCACGGTGCACTTCGCGGTGCCGTAGCCGTCGTCGCCGAGGGACACGCCGTCGTCGGGGTCGTCGGAGCAGATCGCGGCCGCGCCGAGGATCTTGGTGGCGTTGGCGACGAAGAACGCCTGGTCCGTGCCGCCGTCCTGGGGCTTGACGATCAGCTTGCCGGGCGCGAGGTACTCCAGCTTGCCGACGATCGTGCGGTGGTTGCCCGCGTTGGCGACGCCGCCGCCGGCGGGGGCGGACTCGCTGCCGGTGCCGGCGGCGGGCGGCGCCGTGGTGGGCTTGCCGCCGTCCTGGCCCTGCGGGCCGGAGTTGTCCGAGGAGGAGCCGCTCGTGGGCTGGGGCGAGGCCGAGGAGTGCTGCGAGTCGGTCGCGGCCGAAGAGCCCGAGGAGTCGGCGGCGCCCGCCTCCCCGGAGCCCTGCCCGCACGCCGTGGCCCCCAGGCCCAGCGCCGCGGCGGCGACGACGGCGGCGGCGATGCGGCGGCCGGCGCGGCTGCGGAAGCGCTTGGTGGCGGTGGCGGTGTTCATCGTGTACTCCCGTTGCTCTGTTCTCTCGTCTTTCTCCCTGACGACAATCAGTTTCCAAGATCGCGTTGGCGTTCCGCTAACGGACGGCTAATGCGGTGCGGCGGCACACCGCAGCGCGCGTGCCGCCGCCGCCGAAGGTCGGTCAGATGTCCCGGAAGATCTCGATCTGTGCGCCCAGCGAGTTGAGCCGCTCGGCGAGGTCTTCGTAACCGCGGTTGATGACATAGACGTTGCGGAGTACGGACGTCCCCTCGGCGGCCATCATCGCCAGGAGGACGACGACGGCGGGGCGCAGGGCCGGCGGGCACATCATCTCCGCCGAGCGCCAGCGGGTCGGGCCGTCGACCAGGACGCGGTGCGGGTCGAGCAGCTTCACCTGCGCGCCGAGGCGGTTGAGGTCCGTCAGGTAGATCGCGCGGTTGTCGTAGACCCAGTCGTGGATGAGGGTCTGGCCCTGGGCGCTGGCCGCGATCGCCGCGAAGAACGGCACGTTGTCGATGTTCAGGCCCGGGAACGGCATCGGGTGGATCTTGTCGAGCGGGGCGCTCAGCTTGGAGGGGCGCACGGTGAGATCGATCAGGCGGGTGCGGCCGTTGTCGGCGGTGTACTCCGCGCTGCGGGTGTGGTCCAGGCCCATCTCCTCCAGGACCGCGAGCTCGATCTCCAGGAATTCGACGGGTACGCGGCGGATCGTCAGCTCGGACTCGGTGACGACCGCGGCGGCCAGCAGGCTCATCGCCTCGACCGGGTCCTCCGACGGCGCGTAGTCCACGTCCCGCTCGATGTGCGCGACGCCGTGCACGGTGAGGGTGGTGGTGCCGATGCCCTCGACCCGTACGCCCAGCTGCTCCAGGAAGAAGCACAGGTCCTGGACCATGTAGTTGGAGGAGGCGTTGCGGATGACCGTGACGCCGTCGTGCCGGGCGGCGGCGAGCAGCGCGTTCTCCGTCACGGTGTCGCCGCGCTCGGTCAGTACGATCGCGCGCTTGGGCGCCACGGCCCGGTCGACGTGCGCGTGGTACGTGCCCTCGGTGGCGGTGACCTCCAGGCCGAAGTGGCGCAGCGCGGTCATGTGCGGGGTGACCGTACGGGTACCGAGGTCGCAGCCGCCGGCGTACGGGATCTTGAAGTGGTCCATGCGGTGCAGCAGCGGCCCGAGGAACATGATGACGCTGCGGGTGCGGCGTGCCGCCTCGGTGTCCATCGCGTCGAGGTCCAGCTCGGCCGGCGGCACGATCTCCAGGTCGTTGCCGTCGTTGATCCAGCGGGTGCGGACACCGATGGAGCCGAGGACCTCGAGGATGCGGTAGACCTCCTCGATGCGGGCGACCCGCCGCAGCGTCGTGCGCCCGGCGTTCAGCAGCGTGGCGCAGAGCAGGGCCACGCACGCGTTCTTGCTCGTCTTGACGTCGATGCTGCCGGACAGCCGCCGGCCGCCGACGACGCGGAGATGCATGGGACCCGCATACCCCAGGGAGACGATTTCACTGTCGAGCGCCTCGCCGATCCGGGCGATCATCTCAAGGCTGATGTTCTGATTACCGCGTTCGATGCGGTTGACCGCGCTCTGGCTCGTGCCGAGCGCCTCCGCCAGCTGGGTCTGTGTCCAGCCCCGGTGTTGCCGGGCGTCACGGATGAGCTTGCCGATGCGTACGAGGTAGTCGTCTGCCATGAGGAGAACGGTATCTCAGATATGAGATGGATGTTCAACTGTCGCTTGTTCTACTACTATGCGAACAATAGGCCGTACGGCGGCAGCGAGGCGACCGCTGCCGAGGCGGCGGACACAGGGGAGGCGGTGCCGGACATGGCCGGTCGCTGGGGCATTACCGCAGGACACGGCGGCGGCACGGCGGACGCGGGCAAGGGGCCGGGCGTGCGCCGGATGATCGTCGCGATCGCACCCTTCCCGGTGGCCGCCGCCGTCGTCGTAACGGCGTACAGCACGCTCGCCGGGCGGCTGCCCGACACGCTGGCCACGCACTTCCGCGCCGACGGGCGCGCCGACGGCTTCACGACCGCCGGCGGCTTCCTCGCCGTCTCGCTCGGCACCCTCCTCGTGTTCGGCGCCGTTTTCGGGCTCCTCGTCCTCGGGCCGACGGCCGGACGGCGTACCGGGACCGCGCGGCGTCCGGCGGACACGGGTCGTGCGGACGGCGTACCGGCCATGGCCCGCCTCCGCACGGCCGGTTCCTTCATCGCCGTCGGCTACGGGCTCGCGGGCCTGCTCGGGTACCTCTTCGTACGGACGCTGTACGCCAACGCGGCGGCCGGCGGCCACTCCGCCGCCCGGCTCCCGCTCTGGCAGGTCGCCGTGGCCCTCGGCGTGGGCGTGGTGGCCGGCCTGCTCGGCCGGCTGCTGGCGGGGAAGGATGTGCCGCCGCCGGACGGCGGGGTGCGCGGCGGTGCGCCCCGGCTGCCCCTCGCCGGCTCCGAGGTCGCCGGCTGGTCCCGGACCGTCTCCTCGCCCGTCATGTACGTCCTGGGCGGCGTGCTGCTCCTCGCGGGCCTGATCGCGGGCCTGACCGCGGGCCCGGGCAGCGGGTGGAGCGCGACGCCGGTCCTGCTCTTCGGCGGGCTGCTGATCCTCGCGCTCGCCGGGCTGCGGGTGACCGCCGACCGGCATGGCCTGACGGTGACCCCGCCGCTCCTCCCGTACCCCCGTATGCGCATCCCCCTGGCCCGCATACGGGAGGCCGACAGCCGGAAGATCGTCCCGCTGCGCGACTTCGGCGGCTGGGGCTACCGGATGCGGCCCGGCCGCAGCGGTTTCGTGCTCCGCTCCGGCGAGGCGCTGTCGCTGCGCCTGGCGAGCGGAAAGGAGTTCGTGGTGACGGTCGGCGACGCGGCCACCGCGGCGGCGCTCCTGAACACCCTCGTCGACCGCTCGGACGCCGCGGAGGGCAGCGGGGACGGTGGTACGGGGAGTAGCGCCGACGGTCCTGCGAACGGCAGCGCCGGCGGTCCGGGAGGCGCGGCCTGATGCTCGTCCGCATCGACCCGGCGTCCTCCGTGCCGCTCGGCGATCAGGTCGCCGCCTCCGTGCGCGGCGCCATCGCCGACGGCTCCGTGGGCGCGGGGGAACGCCTCCCCGCCGCCCGCGCCCTCGCCGTCTCCCTCGGCGTCAACGTCCACACCGTCCTCCGCGGCTACCAGCGCCTCAAGGAGGAGGGCCTGATCGAACTGCGGCGCGGCCGCGGCGCGGTGGTCACCGGCGCCGCGTCCCCCGCCCGCGCCCGCCTCACCGACGCCGCCGCCGGCCTGATCGAACAGGCCCGCGCCCTCGGCCTCACGGACGAGGAGATCGTCTCCCTGGTCCGTACGGGCCTGGGCGGCCGGATCGGTACGGGCTGACCGCCCATCAGGTCGGCTCGGCTACCAGGTCGGCCCCGCCACCTGCCGGGTCGTCACATTGATCCGGTTGAAGAGGTTGGTCAGGCCGACCATGAGGACGATCGACGCAAGCTGCTTCTCGTCGAAGTGCTCGGCCGCCGCGTTCCAGATCTCGTCCGGCACCGGGTCCGGCTGATCGGCGAGCCGGGTCGCGGCCTCGGCGAGGGCCAGCGCGGCGCGTTCGGACTCCGTGAAGAACGGCGCGTCGCGCCAGGCCGCCACCGCGAAGAGCCGCTCGTCGGTCTCGCCCGCCTTCTTCGCGTTGAGCGCGCCGCCCACCACGCAGTAACCGCAGCCGTTGATCTGGCTCGCGCGCAGGTGCACCAGCTCCAGCGTCGTCTGCGGTACACCGCCCGACCCCGCCGCCTTCAGGAGCTGCTGCACGGCCGCGGTGGCCTCGGGAAAGATGGTCGCGGGGTTCTGCATCCGTGCCTGCATGATCGCTCTCCTCGTGATCGGATTTCCGTGCTTCACCCCTACGACGGGAGCGGCCCGCGAGATGTGACATGCCGGCCGAGGCGTCCGCGGAAAATTTTCCGCACCCCTCTGTACCTACTGGTATGTATCCTCTCCCCATGAGCACTGCGAACGGCCCGTCGGCCGGCACCTCGGAACGCCTCATCGAAAGCACCCGCGAGCTGCTGTGGGAGCGCGGCTACGTCGGCACCAGCCCCAAGGCGATCCTGCAGCGCGCGAACGCCGGCCAGGGCAGCATGTACCACCACTTCACCGGCAAGCCGGACCTCGCGCTGGCCGCCATCCGGCGCACCGCCGAGGAGATGCGGGCCGAGGTGGCGCGGCTGCTTGCCGAACCCGGTACGGCACCGGACCGGATCGGCGCCTACCTGCGCCGCGAACGCGACGTCCTCAAGGGCTGCCCGGTCGGGCGGCTCACCCAGGACCCGGACGTGATGGCCGACCCGGCGCTGCGCGCGCCGGTCGACGAGACGTTCGACTGGCTGCGCGGCCGGATCGCGGAGGTGCTGGCGGAGGGCCAGGAGGGCGGCGAGCTGAATGCCGAGCTGGACCCGGCCGCCACGGCCGCGACCGTGGTCGCGGTGGTCCAGGGCGGTTACGTCCTCGCCCGCGCCGCCGGTACGCCGGACGCCTTCGACCAGGCCGTCACGGGCGTGCTCACCCTGCTGGCCGCGCACGCCACCGGGAGCCGCTGATGTACGCCGCGCAGTACGAGATCACCCTGCCCGCGGACTACGACATGGGCGTCATCCGAAAGCGGGTGGCCGACTACGGGCATCTGCTCGACGACCGCGCCGGGCTGGCCCTGAAGGCGTACCTCATCCGCGAGCGCGGCGCCGACGGCTCGCCGGTCAACCAGTACGCGCCCTTCTACCTCTGGCAGGACGTCGACGCGATGGGCCACTTCCTCCTCGGCGGGGGCGGCTTCCAGGGGATCATCCGCGACTTCGGCCGCCCGGCCGTACGGCACTGGACCGGCGTGGCCACCCTGGCGGGACCGGCCCGCGAGACACCCCCGCGCGCCGCCTCCCGCCGCCTGACCGCCCTCCCGCCCGACCCCGACCCGGACCGCACGGGCCTCGGTCTCTCCCGCCTCATCGAGCGGGAAACCGAAGCCCTGCGGACCCTGGCCCGCCGCGCCGACGTCCACACGGCGGCACTCGCCGTCGACCCGCACCACTGGCACCTGATGCGCTTCGTCCTCTGGACGGACACCGTCCCCGACAACGAGGACGCCACCGAACGCTACGAGGTCCTCCACCTGTCGGCCCCGCACCTCACCGAGCTGCAGGACGGCATGCGGCAGGGCGGAGCATGACCGCGCGGCGGCGATGTACTAGAGTTATCTCGACATCGAGATATCTGCCGAGAGGCGTACCGCTGCCGCGCTAGTAAGGCTCCCCTAACTAAGTCTTACCTTAGCTGATCGGCTGGGGCCGGTGACGGCAGGATCGTGGTGGTACGCGCGAATTCATGCATGAAGGAGACTGTCGTGTCGGCGAACAGCTTCGACGCCCGCAGCACCCTGCAGGTGGGCGACGAGTCGTACGAGATCTTCCGGCTGGACAAGGTGGAGGGCTCCGCCCGCCTCCCGTACAGCCTGAAGGTGCTGCTGGAGAACCTGCTCCGCACCGAGGACGGCGCGAACATCACCGCCGACCACATCCGGGCGCTGGGCAACTGGGACTCGCAGGCCCAGCCCAACCAGGAGATCCAGTTCACGCCGGCCCGCGTGATCATGCAGGACTTCACCGGCGTGCCCTGCGTCGTGGACCTCGCCACCATGCGTGAGGCCGTCAAGGAGCTCGGCGGCGACGCCGACAAGATCAACCCGCTGGCCCCGGCCGAGCTGGTCATCGACCACTCCGTCATCGCCGACAAGTTCGGCACCAACGAGGCGTTCGCGCAGAACGTCGAGCTGGAGTACGGCCGCAACAAGGAGCGCTACCAGTTCCTGCGCTGGGGCCAGACCGCCTTCGACGAGTTCAAGGTCGTCCCGCCCGGCACCGGCATCGTCCACCAGGTGAACATCGAGCACCTGGCCCGTACGGTCATGATCCGTAACGGCCAGGCGTACCCCGACACCCTGGTCGGCACCGACTCGCACACCACGATGGTCAACGGCCTGGGCGTCCTGGGCTGGGGCGTCGGCGGCATCGAGGCCGAGGCCGCGATGCTCGGCCAGCCGGTCTCCATGCTGATCCCGCGCGTGGTCGGCTTCAAGCTGACCGGCGAGCTCACCCCCGGCACCACCGCCACCGACCTGGTGCTGACCATCACCGAGATGCTGCGCAAGCACGGTGTCGTCGGCAAGTTCGTGGAGTTCTACGGCGAGGGCGTCGCCGCCACCTCGCTCGCCAACCGCGCCACCATCGGCAACATGTCGCCGGAGTTCGGCTCCACCGCCGCGATCTTCCCGATCGACGACGAGACGCTGAACTACCTCAAGCTCACCGGCCGCTCCGAGCAGCAGGTCGCGCTGGTCGAGGCGTACGCCAAGGAGCAGGGCCTCTGGCTGGACCCGGCCGCCGAGCCGGACTTCTCCGAGAAGCTGGAGCTGGACCTGTCGACGGTCGTCCCGTCGATCGCGGGCCCGAAGCGCCCGCAGGACCGCATCGTGCTGGCCAACGCCGCCGAGCAGTTCGCCACCGACGTGCGCAACTACGTCTCGGACGACGAGGAGGCGGGCAAGGAGTCCTTCCCGGCCTCCGACGCGCCGGCCACCTCCAACGGCGTGCCGACCAAGCCGACCCTGGTCACCGCAGCGGACGGCTCGACGTTCGAGATCGACCACGGCGCCGTCACCGTCGCCGCGATCACCTCCTGCACCAACACCTCGAACCCCTACGTCATGGTCGCCGCCGCGCTCGTGGCCAAGAAGGCGGTCGAGAAGGGCCTGACCCGCAAGCCGTGGGTCAAGACCACCCTGGCCCCGGGCTCGAAGGTCGTCACCGACTACTTCGACAAGGCCGGCCTGACCCCGTACCTGGACAAGCTGGGCTTCAACCTGGTCGGCTACGGCTGCACCACCTGCATCGGCAACTCCGGTCCGCTGGACGAGGAGATCTCGAAGGCGATCAACGAGGCCGACCTCGCCGTCACCTCGGTGCTCTCCGGCAACCGCAACTTCGAGGGCCGGATCAACCCCGACGTCAAGATGAACTACCTGGCGTCCCCGCCGCTGGTCGTCGCGTACGCCATCGCCGGCTCCATGAAGGTGAACATCACCGAGGAGGCCATCGGCAACGACACCGAGGGCAACCCGGTGTTCCTCAAGGACATCTGGCCCACCGAGGCCGAGGTCAACGACGTCGTGGCCAACGCCATCGGCGAGGACATGTTCAACAAGTCCTACCAGGACGTCTTCGCGGGTGACGCCCAGTGGCAGGCGCTGCCGGTCCCGACCGGCAACACCTTCGAGTGGGACAGCGAGTCCACCTACGTCCGCAAGCCCCCGTACTTCGAGGGCATGACGATGGAGACCACCCCGGTCGAGGACATCGCGGACGCCCGCGTCCTGGCCAAGCTGGGCGACTCGGTCACCACCGACCACATCTCCCCGGCCGGTGCGATCAAGGCCGACACCCCGGCCGGCAAGTACCTCACCGAGCACGGCGTCGAGCGTCGCGACTTCAACTCCTACGGCTCCCGCCGTGGTAACCACGAGGTCATGATCCGCGGCACCTTCGCCAACATCCGCCTGCGCAACCAGATCGCGCCGGGCACCGAGGGCGGCTTCACCCGCGACTTCACCCAGGCCGACGGCCCGGTCTCCTTCATCTACGACGCGTCGCAGAACTACCAGGCCGCCGGCATCCCGCTGGTCATCCTGGCCGGCAAGGAGTACGGCTCCGGCTCCTCCCGCGACTGGGCCGCCAAGGGCACCGCGCTGCTCGGCGTCAAGGCCGTCATCGCCGAGTCCTACGAGCGCATCCACCGCTCGAACCTGATCGGCATGGGCGTCCTGCCCCTGCAGTTCCCCGAGGGCGCCTCCGCCCAGTCGCTGGGCCTGACCGGCGAGGAGACCTTCTCCATCACCGGCATCACCGCCCTGAACGACGGCGGCATCCCGGAGACCGTGAAGGTCAAGGCCGCCCGCGGCGAAGCCGCTGATGGTGACAGTGTGGAGTTCGACGCCAAGGTCCGCATCGACACCCCCGGCGAGGCCGACTACTACCGCAACGGCGGCATCATGCAGTACGTGCTGCGCAGCCTGATCCGGAAGTAAGCAGCCCGGTCCGCGAGTGAGCGGGACCGGCAGCGGCAGGAAGGGCCGCACCCCTCGGGGTGCGGCCCTTCCCGCATGTCCGGCTTGTACCACGGAAGCGCCCGGCGGGGCGGGTGTGCGGGGCCGCTCGGGGACATCACGAGGCCGGGGGAGTGGTGTCGGGGCGGACTCGGTGAGAAGGCGGCGAGGCGCGGTAGGTCTTACGCCGTCCTTATTTCCTGCTGACAGGAGAATCACATGCGCAGGTTCATCGGCCGGTCCGTCGCGGCCGCCGTGCTCGCGACGGCGGTCGTGCTCCCGGTGTCGGGAGTGGCCCAGGCCGCCCCGAAGGCGCCGACGGTCGCGTCGTGGCAGCACCACGACTGCAAGTGCAAGCACAGCCACCACCGCTGGGACGATGACGACGACTGGGGCTGGGGCCACCACTGGTGGGGCCACGGCGGCCTGCTCAGCGGCCTCCTCGGCATCCTCCTCTGAGCCGTCCGGCAGCCGTACAGGGCCGCACCCTCCGTTCGCGGACGGTGCGGCCCTGGCGTGCGGGCGGGGTCAGGAGATCAGTTCGATCTCGGCGAGGGTGGCCCTGGCGGCCGGGACCAGGCGGTAGTGCCGGTACGTGCCCGGCCGGTCGACCGAGAAGACGCGGGTCTGCTTGCCCCACGTGAAGGACTCGGCGGAGCGGCGGTCCACGGTGGTCCACTTGCGGCCGTCGGGGGAGCCTTCCAGAGTCCAGCCGGCGGGTGCGTCCGCCTTGGCCGAAGAGGTCAGCGTGTACGAGGTGACGCGGGACGCCTTCGTGAGGTCGGCGGCCGCCGTTTCGAAGGACGCCGAGGTGTCCGAGGTGTTGTCGAAGAGCGCCGAGCCGTCCGGCGCGGTCACGTCACCGGCCGGGGACGGGACCTTGTCGTCCTGGGTGATCGAGGTGGGCGCGGCGTGCGCGCCGGTGCCCCAGCGGGACGGCTCCGGGCCCATGGCGAAGTCCAGGGTGCCGCCGCGGGCGAGTACGGAGTGCGGGAGCGCCGTGGAGGTCCAGGGCTTGCCGTTGACCCGCACGCCCTGCACGTAGACGTTCCGGGCGCTGTTCTTCGGGGCCTTGATGACCAGGTCGCGGCCGTTCTCCAGGTGGACGGTGGCCTTCGTGAAGAGCGGGGAGCCGATGGCGTACTCCGGCTGTCCCATCACCAGCGGATAGAAGCCGAGGGCGCTGAAGACGTACCAGGCGGACATCTCGCCGTTGTCCTCGTCGCCCGGGTAGCCCTGGCCGATCTCGCTGCCGAGGTAGAGCCGGGAGAGCACCTCGCGGACCTTCTCCTGGGTCTTCCAGGGCTGCCCGGCCGCGTCGTAGGCGTACGCGATGTGGTGCGACGGCTGGTTGCTGTGGCCGTACATGCCCATGCGGGTGTCGCGGGCCTCGGTCATCTCGTGGATCACGCCGCCGTAGCTGCCCGCGAACTCCTGGGTGCCGGTCTCGGGCGTGGCGAAGTACGTGTCGAGCTTCTTCGCCAGGCCCGCGCGGCCGCCGTAGAGGTTGGCGAGGCCCTTGAGGTCCTGCGGCGCGGTGAAGGCGAAGGTCCAGCCGTTGGTCTCGGTGTAGTCGTTGCCCCAGACGCGCGGGTCGTACTTGTCCGGCGTCAGCCGCCAGTCGCCCTTCTCGTCCTTGCCCTGGAAGAAGCCGACCTTGTCGTCGAAGAGCTTGACGTAGTCCTGGGCGCGGTTCAGGAAGTAGGCCGACTCCTCCTTGTAGCGCTTCTTGTGGGTCTTCTTGTAGAGCGCCTGGCCCATCCGGGCGATGCCGAAGTCGTTGAGGTAGCCCTCCAGTGCCCAGGACATGCCCTCGCGGGTCTTGGTGGAGGTGTAGCCGAGGAACGGCGAGGTGTTCATGCCCTTGCGGCCGACGCCGGGGCTGGGCGGCGCGACCGTGGCGTTCTTCAGCGCCGCCTCGTACGCCGCGTCGGCGTCGAAGTGCACCCCCTTGGCGTACGCGTCGGCGAACGCCACGTCGGAGCTGGTGCCGGTCATCAGGTCGGCGTAGCCGGGCGAGGACCAGCGGGAGATCCAGCCGCCGTCCTTGTACTGCTGGACGAAGCCGTCGGCCAGCTGCCCGGCCAGCTTCGGGGTGAGGAAGGAGTACGCGGGCCAGGTGGTCCGGTAGGTGTCCCAGAAGCCGTTGTTGACGTGCACCTGGCCGTCGACGATCTTCGATCCGGTGTGGGTCGGGGTGTCCGGGCCGGTCGCGGGGGAGAAGGGGCTGGCGTAGCGGGCCTTGCCGCTCACCTCCTCGGAGCCGGAGTTGGGGTAGAGGTAGAGCCGGTAGAGGCTGGAGTAGAGGGTGGTGAGCTGGTCGCGGCTCGCGCCCTCGACCTCGATGCGGCCGAGGATGCCGTCCCAGGCGGACCGGGCCTTGTCCGTCAGGGAAGTCAACGACGCGCTCTCCGGGACCTCCTGGCCGAGATTCGCCTTCGCCTGGTCGACGCTGATCAGGGACGTGGCGATGCGCATCGTGACCGTGCGGTCGGTGCCCGGCTTGAAGCGGAGGTAGCCGGTGACGTCGGGGCCGCCGCCTCCGGAGAGCTTGCCGCCGGCGGTGACCGGCGCGTCGAAGGTGGCGTACACGAAGAGCCGCGTGGCCCCCGTGGACGACCCGCTCTTGACGTCGGAGAAGCCGGTGACCACGCCGTTCTCGGTGTCGAGCGTGAGGCCGCCCTTGTTGTTGACGTTGTCGAAGATCAAGCTCGCGTTATCACCCGGAAAGGTGAACTTCATCAGCGCGGCGTGGTCGGTGGGAGCGATCTCGGTCTTCAGCCCGTTGTCGAAGGTGACGCCGTAATAGTGCGGCTTCGCCGTCTCGCGGGAGTGGTGGAAGGGGAGCGCGCGGGCGGTGCGGGAGGCGTCGGGGGTGCCGGCGGCCGCGGACGGCATCACCTGGAAGGTCTGCCGGTCGCCCATCCAGGGGCTGGGCTCGTGGCTGGCGGCGAAGGCCTGGAGTGTGGGGAGGTTGTCGGCGTTGTTCTTGCGCGCGTATTCGTAGAGCCAGTCCTGGGAGCCGGCGTTGGTGACCGGGGTCCAGAAGTTGAAGCCGTTGGGGACGGCGGTCGCGGGGAAGGTGTTGCCGCGCGAGAAGCTGCCGCTGGAATTCGTGCCGCGGGTGGTCGAGGCGTAGTCGGCGAGGTGCGCGAGCCGCTTCTCGGGCGCCTTGGGGGCCAGCTTCACATCGTCCAGCCAGCCGCGGAACTTCGCCGGGCCCTTCGGGGAGTCGTAGGCGACCAGGATCCGGTCGACGGTCCGGCCGTTCGCGACCTGCCCGATCCGCGAGGCGATGTGGTTCCACTGATTGACGTAGAGGGACTTCGAGGCGCCCTGACCCCGCGGATCGAGCGGGAAACCGTGCTGGTCAACGGCCTTGAGGTCGCTCAGATAGGTGCCGTCGCTGAAGGCCAGGTCGACGGCGACGTTCGTGGCGTCGTAGTCGCGGTCGCCGTCGGCCATCGACGGGAAGACGCGGTAGGAGAGCTCGGTGTCCCGGTCGACGGCGACGTTCACGTCGAAGACCTTGTTGTACGAGTATCCGCGGCCGTCGGCCGTATGCGTCCCGGCGTAGCGCAGGGCGCGCGTCCCGGTGAATCCGGCGCGGGCCTTGGCGGTCGGTGAGCCGCTCGGGCCGCGGTCGACGAGGGAGAGCATGTCCTTGGGCGCGGGGGTGTCGCCGCCGTCCGCCGCGAGGTGGACGTCGGCGAGCTGGAGGGCGTCGTCGGCGCCGTTGTTCGCGGTGATGTCGAGGCGGTAGTGGCGGTAGGCGGCCGGGGCGCCGATCTTGTACGTCCTGGTCTCATGGCGCTTCGGGAAGGACTGGTCCCGCTGGGTGTCGAGGACCTTCCAGTCCTTGCCGTCCTGTGACCCCTCAAGGGTCCAGTCCCGGGGGTCGCGCTCGGCGTGGTCATTGGCCGAGGTGAGCGCGTACGTCGTGACCTCGATGGGCGCGTCCAGGTCGAACTCGGCCCAGCTCGTGCGCGCGAAGGCCAGCCACTTGCTGCCCGGATCGCCGTCGATGAGGTTCTCCTTCACCTCGCCGCCGCCGTCGTTCTCGCCGCCCGCCCGGACGTCGGTGACCCGCTCGGTCACCTCGCCGGGGATGCCGGAGCTGAACGCGCCGTTGACGCCCGCGGCCTTCTTCTTGCCGTCGGCACCGGTCTCCACGGTGTTGAGCCAGGTCGGCGCGGGGTCCTTCGCCTCGAAGGAGGAGCTGAACGCCCGGTCGGAGCGCGGAGATCGGTCCGGCGTGGCGACCGCCGGGCTCTGGCCGCCCATGGCGAGGGCGAGGGCGACCGCGCCGATCGTCGTGGCGGTGACCGGGCGACGTCTGTATCGAGATCTGTGCCCCATCCGCAAGATTCCTCCAGTTGGACAACGTTGTCACGAGGCCGCGCAAGGGACCAGTAGGGCGGCAAGCGGGCAGGAGTGTCAAGGGCGCGGGACGACCGAGGGGCGGTTGTCGGTCGTACGCCGCTGGTTGTCGGCCGTGCGCCGCGCTCGCTTCGGTTACGGCTTCGCGGCGACGGGCGGCACGAAGAAGCTCACCATGTCCCGGTACTCCTGGTGGGGCGCGTCATCGGCGGCGAGCCAGTCGCTCGGTCCCACGCGGTCCTCCCACGCGAGATGCCGCTCGGCGATGGCGCCGACGAAGTCCTGGGCCAGCCGCCCCGCTTCGAAGAGGTCCTGGTCCGGACTCTGCGAACTCGCCCCGACGATCTGCCCGCGCACTTCGGCGGAGTGTCCGTAGCGAAAGCCGGCGCTGCCGCACAGATGCGGGTCGACGAGGACCGCCTCGCCGTAGTTGCGCCCCAGTCGCCGGTGGCCTGCGGCCTTGGCGGCCGCGTTGGGCAGGAATCTGTGCCCGTCCTCGCCGATGCTGACGACGCCGAGAACCGCGCGCTCGTTGGGTATCCAGGGCCCCGCCGTGGGATCCATGAGGACGAAACCCATGGCTGTCCGGCCATAGCTGCCGCGGGGCGCGGCGGACGCGGCGGTGGTGTGCTGGCGCCAGATGCTCGCCGCGCGCCGGAGCCCGAGCTCCAGCAGGAGCTGGTCGAGTTCGCCGGGGCCGAGCAGGTAGTCGTACGGATTGCGGCGGTGCTGGGCGCGCACCGTCAGCCCGTGCTCCGAAACGGTCTCGCGGACATTCACTGTCGGCTCCTTCTGCGGTGTGCACCAGTGGTCGGCCACCGGCGGGGCGGTGAGATCGTCGGAGATCATAAGGCCGAAATCCGGTGCCGCCGCGGGGAAATCGAAAAAGATCTTCGAGAGGTGGGCGGTGCGGCCGTTCCGTAGAAAATTCTGCGCGGAAAGGCCGCGTACGCGGTGCCGGAATCGTTCCGGTTACGTGCGGGAATGGCGATAGTGGTTGAACCACTTGACGTCACGTCAGTTTCCATCCATGCAGGTCAAGTTGGGTTCACGTAAAAGGCGTGGTCCGCTCATGGAAATGCTTGACCGCGGGACCGCTTCCCCATAGATTGCCTGGCGCCGCAGGGATCGAATATCGAACGGGGGGCGATCAAGTGGTGGGGGGTTCCGGGACCCGCAGGGTTTCCCGATCTTGAGTACGTGGAGTCGCCGACTCCGTATTCACACCTGACCTGGCTGGGCCGCCACAGGGCGCCCCGGCTTTCCGAGTCGCGCCCTTGAACCATCGGGACCATCGCGCGAAATCACCGTTGCCGTATTGCCTGCCGACAGCCCGGGCCTTGGCCCAGGTGGCCTCGGCATGCCGCGCGGCCACTCATGGGAAAGGTTGGTTCTGCAATGACAGTGAGCGCTCATCTCGGCCTGGCGGAGACGTTCCGGCGGGACGGTTTCGCCGCGACGGGGCCGCTGATCTCCACGGACGAGGTGGAGCTGTACCGGGACATCTACGACCGCTTCCTGAGCGGCGAGATCGAGAGCGGGGACAAGCGCTCCGACCTCGGCTCCCACGTCCCGCGCCGGGACGGCGTGCGGGAGAACATCACGCAGATCATGTGGCCCTCCGCGCTGTACAAGCCGCTCCTGGACCTGCCGCTGCACGACCGGGCCCTGAAGGTCGCCCGCGAACTCATCGGTGACGACGCCGAGCTGGACTTCGACATGCTGATCCACAAGGCGCCGCACACCGGCGTGCCGACGCCGTGGCACCAGGACGCGGCCTACTGGATCGACCTGCCCGACACCCGTGCCGTCTCCCTCTGGGTGGCCCTCGACGAGGCCGTGCTGGACAGCGGCTGCATGTGGTACGTCCAGGGCTCGCACCGGCAGCCGCTGCGCCCGCACCGCCCGACCAGCGACGGCAAGAACATCGAGACCGACTGCTCCGAGACCGAGCCCGGGGCGACCGCGGTGCCGGTGTCGCCGGGGGAGGGCATCGCCCACGGAGGCCAGACGCTCCACTACTCCCGCGGCAACACCACGGACCAGGTCCGCCGCGCCTACATCCTCAACTACCGCCCCGCCTCGATGATCCGGTTCGAGCGGGAGCGGGGCGCGGACCACGGCCTCGAGGAGAACGTGCGCAAGGTGCGCAACGCGAACGCCGGGGACGCGGGCAACTGAGCGACTCGCAATTGATCCACCCGCGACCGATCCACCCGTAACCCCCCTCCGACCGCCCTGAACACGCCTGTGAGGTAATGCCATGGAGCCCACGAGTCACCCGGTGAAGTTGAGCGGTGCCGTGATGGCGCATCCCAAGCGCATGAAGGAAGCCCAGCTCATCGCTGACGCCGACGCGAAGGGCCGGATCCGGGTGACCGTCGACCCCGAGCCCGGGGGCCGGCCCACGGCGCTGCGCACCGCGCTGGTGTCCTGGGGATGCGTGGCGCCGGACGCCACCCACCACGTGGTCCTGCAGGACGACGTGCTCCTGGCAGACGGGTTCTACGAGCACGCCGAACGCGTCGCGGCCCGGGTCCCGCACGAGGCGGTCGCCTTTTATGCCGGGTGGGAGGCGCGCAACGGCGCCGTGGCGCGCCTCGCCGCGCTGACCGGCTCCCCGTGGGCGTACACGCTCCAGGAACACGTGCCGTGCCAGGCGCTGATGCTGCCCGCCGACGTGGCCCGGGGTTACGCGGCCTTCCAGGAGGAGCACGGCGAGGGCTGGCCGTACGACGTCGTGGTGCAGCAGTACCTGAACTCCCTGGGGATACCCGTACGGTTCACGACGCCCAGCACCGTGCAGCACGACGAGGTGCCCAGCATCGCCGGCAACAGCTACCACGGGTTCCGCCAGGCGACGCTGTTCACCGGACAGGCGGCGGAACCGTCGACGTACGACTGCCCCCGCTTCCCGGTCGTGCCCTTCTACCAGTACGGCGACGCCCGGTGCGCCGTCCGCCGTGAGACGGAATGGGAGTACCTGGAGACCGAGCGGTACCTGCGGCGCCTCGGGCTGCTCGACAACGCCACGGCGGCCTTCGACGCGGCCGAGCCGTCCGGTCTCCCCGAGCGGGTGAGCCGGGCCGTGTGGCTGACCGGGTTCGCCACCGGCGTCGTCACCGCCGACGCGCCGGAGCCGGAGCCTTCGGTGGCGGCCGCGGTGATGGAAACGCTGGGCACCGGCGGCCTGTGCGAGGAGTACACGGCCGCTGAGCTGCTCGCCATGGCCCCCGCGGTGCGGGACCTGGCACTGGCCGCGCTGGCGGCGGGACGCCGGGCCGGACGCCTCGGCATACGCGCGGCAAGCCCCGGACCCGATGCCGCCCGCGTCGTCGTCACCGGGGGCGAGAGCCGCTTCGGCGGCCAACTCGCCCGCCTGCTCGTCGACGTGGGGTACCAGGCCGTACATCTCGCGGGCGCGCCGGAGGCCCGGGACCTGGCCGGTGTGCCGTACGTCGTGCACCTGGGCGGCGCCGACGACGCGCTGCTCGACGAGGTGCTGACGGCCGCGGAGCAGGCGGGCGTGGCGCGCCTCGTGTACGCCGGTTCCGCCGCGGTCTACCGCGGCAGCGGCGCCCGGACGGTGGCGGAGGGGACGCCGGCGGAACCGCCGGGCGACCCGGTCGCGCTGGCGTGGTGGCGGCAGGAGGAGCGGTGCCGCCAGTGGGGCGAGCGGAGCGGGACCGCCGTACAGGTGCTGCGCCTCGCCGACCCCGTCGGTCCGCACGCCCCCGCCGACAGCACCCCCGTCCGGTGGGTGCACCTGGCGTGGACGCGCCACTCGCTCTCCCTGAACAAGCAGGGGGCGCACCAGATCCTCGACTACCGCGACATGGCCGACGCCATCGGCGCCGTGCTGGCCGCCCCGCCGGCCGCGGCGGTGCTCAACGTGGCCTCGGCGGCGTACGGCGAGGAGGAGCTGGCGGAGCTGCTCGCGGACGTCTCGCGCCGGACGCCGTGGGAGTGGAGCGACGGCCCGGAGGCCGAGCGCTGGACCATGTCGACGGAGCTGATCGAGAAGGAGCTGGGCTGGCACCCCTCGGCCTCGGTCTTCGAGGGCGCGCGGGCGCTGGCCCAGTGGTACGCCTGCGACATCCACGGCGACTACGACGTCCCGGCCTGAACACCCCATCTCTCATTGACCTTTCAAGGAGTGCGGCATGTCCGGTATAGCTGGCTGGGTCGACTTCTCCCGCGACGTGGCGCGGGAGCGGGACGTCGTACAGGACATGACGGCCACGCTGGCCCGGCGCGGTCCGGACGGCGAAGGCGTGTGGCTGTCCGGGCACGCCGCGCTGGGCCACCGGCGGCGGTCCGCCGCCGAGGCCGAAGGGGGCGAGCTGCCCCTGGTCCTCGATGCCGGTTCCGGCCCGCGCACGGTCCTGACCTGGAACGGCCGGCTCTACAACGCCCAGGAGCTGCGGACCCGGCTCCGGTCGGCGGGCCACGACCTCAGGGCCGGCGGCGACGCCGAGCTGGCCCTGCACGCGCACCGGGAGTGGGGGCCGGACTTCGTCACGCGGCTCGAGGGTGTGTACGCCTTCGCTCTCTGGGACGTACGACGGGAGGAACTGCTGCTGGTCCGTGACCGCATGGGCGTGAAGCCGCTGTGCTACGCGATCACGCCGGCCGGGGTGCTCTTCGGCTCCGAGCCGAAGGCGATCCTCGCCCATCCCGATTTCTCGGCGGCCGTCGACGCCGAGGGGCTGCGCGACATCCTCTCGGTCGCCCGGGTGCCAGGGCACGCGATCTTCCGCGGCATGCGGGAGGTCCGCCCGGGCCACACGGTGCGGGTGACGCGCGCGGGCACGGTCGAGAAGCGCTACTGGGGACTGCGGGTGGCGGACCACACGGAATCCCTCGACCGGACGATCGACACCGTCCGCGGCCTGCTGGAGACCATCGTCACCGAGCAGATGGTGGGCGAAGCGCCGCCGTGCGCGCTGCTCTCCGGCGGCCTGGACTCCAGTACCCTCACCGCGCTGGAGGCGAAGACGGCCCGCGCCCAGGGGATCGGCCCCGTCCGCTCGCTGGCGGTCAACGACCACGACCCCGACGGGAAGGCCGGCAACGACGACCACCTCTACGCGCGGATGCTGGCGGAGCACGTCGGCACGGACCACGGCGAGATCTCCCTGAAGGACCTCGACCTGCTCGACCCGGCACTGCGGGCCTCCGTCCTGGCCGCCTACGACGTGCCGATCAACAAGGGCGACCAGTACGCCTCCCTGCATCTGCTGTTCCGCGCCGCGCGAGAACACGCCACCGTCGCCTTCTCCGGAGAGTGCGGCGACGACGTGTTCGGCGGATACAACTGGAACCGCCTCTCCGAGTGGATCTCCACCAGTACCTTCCCCTGGGTGGCCGAGGGGAGGCCGCGCTTCCAGGGCTACGAGTCGGTCTTCGACCCCGGCCTCCTCGGCAAGCTCGACCTGGCCACGTACGAGCGCGACTCCCACAGCGCCGCGGTCGCGGAGATCGCGGCGGCCGACCACCTCGACGACGCGGACGAGGCGCGCTACCGGGAGGTCACCTACCTGGCGCACACCCGCCACTCCCGGGTTCTCTTCGACCGCCTCGACCGGCTCGGCATGGCGTCCGGGCTCGACATCCGGGTGCCCTTCGCCGACCACCGGCTCGTCGAGTACACCTTCAACATCCCCCGCGCCATGAAGGGTTTCGACGGCCGGGAGAAGAGCCTGCTGCGCGCGGTCATGAAGGACCTGCTCCCGGAGCCGGTGGCGATGCGCGTCAAGACCCCCTATCCCAACCTCCGGGACACCGCCTACGACCGCGTGCTCCGCGACCGGCTCGTGGCCGTCGTACGCGACCCGGACAGCCCGATCGCTCCGCTGCTCTCCGACGGACTCAGGGCAGCGGTGGCGGGGAGCGGCGCGGCCGCGCTGGAGAGCGGGGTGAGCCGGGCGGCTCTGGAGACGGCACTCCAGACGGAGAGCTGGCTGCGCACCTACGGGGTGCGGATGGACCTCTGAGAGTTCTCCAGCCTGAATTCCGTGCAAAGGATGCCCGAATGATCACGCCCCTCGCCCCGCCGGCCCGCCTGTGGACCTGGAATTTCGGCGGCTACTTCACCGCCCGCATCGCGTCGATGCTGGGTGACGCGATGCTCCCGGTCGCCATGTCGGTCGCGCTGCTCTCCCTCGGATACGGGGTCAGCGCGGTCGGGTTCGCGCTCGGCGCCTGGATGGGGGCGTTCGCCCTCTTCGTCGTTTTCGGCGGGGTGTTCGCCGACCGGTTCCACCCCAGGCCGCAGATGATCGCCGCGGACGCGGTCCGGTTCCTGCTCATCGGCTCGCTCGCGGCGTACTTCTGGCTCGGGCACCCGCCGCTGTGGTTCATCCTCGCGGTGTCCGTGCTCGGCGGGACCGCGACCGCGATGTTCCAGCCGGGCGTCACCAGCCTGGTGCCCCAGGTCGCCGCCGACCCGCAGCAGGCCAACGGGGTGCTGCGGGTGGCCCAGGGGATGTCCACGATGGCGGGGCCCGCGCTCTCCGGGCTGCTCGTCGCCACCACGTCGGCGGCCGTGGCGTTCGCGGCGACCGCCGCCACCTTCGCGGTCAGCGGGGTCTGCCTGGTGGCGCTGCGGCTGCCCCGGTTCGAGCCGGACCGGTCGGCCTCCACGCTGGCGAATCTGCGTACCGGCTGGGACGAGTTCCGGTCCCGGTCCTGGCTGTGGGCGGTGATCCTGATCTGGTGGATGCTCGGGATGTTCGTCTGGGGCCCCATCACGCCGCTCGGCGCGGCCTCCATCACCGACGCGCACGGCAAGGCCGCGTTCGGCTACGCCGAGGGCGCGTTCGGGGCCGGCTGCGTCCTCGGGGGTGTGCTGGCGATCCGGATCCGCCCGTCCCGGCCGCTCTTCGGCGGCGGGCTCGCGATGTTCCTGTTCCCGCTGATGCCGCTGGCCGCTTCCCTGGTCCCGGCCCAGCCGCTGCTCATGCTCGGGTATGCGATCAGCGGCATCGGCTGGGCGTTCTGGGGCGTCCAGTGGGCCACCACGATGCAGACCCAGATTCCCGAGGACCGGCTCAACCGCGTGTCCGCCTACGAGATCGCGGGCTCGATCCTCGCCGTGCCGATCGGGCAGATGATCGCGGGCCCCGCCAGCACGGCCTTCGGCGTCCACCGGATGCTGATGGTCGCCACGGTGATCGGCTTCTGCTGTGCCGCGGCCCTCATCGCCGTCGCCCCCATCCGCCGGCTCCTGCGCGCGCCGGAGCGACCGCGGCCCGCGCCGGCCACTCCCTCCCTCGACGCGACCAGCACATGATTGGGGCTTGTCCATGCGGTACCGCATGACGGTGATCGGCAGCGGATATCTCGGCATCACCCACGCCGCGTGCATGGCGGAACTGGGCCACGAGGTCCTGGGGCTGGACATCGACGAGGACCGGATCCGCCGGCTCGGCGCCGGTCGGCTCCCCATCCACGAGGAAGGTCTCGACGAGCTGCTCCGCCGCGGGCTGGACTCCGGAAAGCTGCGCTTCACCACTTCCTACCAGGAGGCGGCCGAGTTCGGCGACGTACATTTCCTGTGCCTGGGCACGCCGCAGAAACAGGGCGAGTACGCGGCCGACGTCTCGCAGCTCGATGCGGCGGTCGACGCGTTGGCGCCCCATCTGACGCGGGAGTGCCTGGTCGTCGGGAAGTCCACCGTGCCCGTCGGTTCGGCGGAGCGGCTCGCGGGCCGACTGCGGCGGCTCGCGCCGGCCGGTGACCGGGTCGACCTGGCGTGGAACCCCGAGTTCCTGCGTGAGGGCTTCGCCGTCCAGGACACGCTCGGCCCGGACCGCGTCGTCCTCGGCCTCCGTACCCGGTACGCCGAGAAGGTGCTGCGCGAGATCTACGCGCCTCTCGGCGAAGTCCCCTTCGTCGTCACCGACTTCGCCACCGCCGAGCTCGTCAAGGCCGCCGCCAATTCCTTCCTGGCCACCAAGATCTCCTACATCAACGCGATGGCCGAGGTGTGCGAAGCGGCCGGAGCGGACGTGGTGCAGCTCGCCGAGGCCATGTCCTACGACGATCGCATCGGCGGGCGCTTCCTCCGCCCCGGACTCGGCTTCGGCGGTGGCTGCCTGCCCAAGGACATCCGCGCTTTCCTGGCCCGCGCCGATGAGCTGGGCGCCGGGCAGGCGCTGTCGTTCCTGCGCGAGGTGGACGCGGTCAACCTGCGCCGCCGGGACCGCACGGTGGATCTCGCCCGGGACCTCGCGGGCGGGTCCTTCGCGGGCCGCAGGCTGGCCGTCCTCGGCGCTGCCTTCAAACCCGACTCCGACGACATCCGGGACTCGCCGGCGCTCCACGTCGCGGGGGAGATCCAGCGGCAGGGCGGGCGGGTGTCCGTGTACGACCCGGTCGCGCTGGACAACGCCCGCAAGGCATGCCCCGAGCTGAGCTACGCCACCTCGGCGACGGAAGCGGCGCGTGGGGCACACGTGCTGCTTCTGCTCACGGAGTGGCAGGAGTTCGTGCGCCTGGACCCCGCGGAGCTCGGCGCGGTGGTCACGGTGCGCCATGTCCTCGACGGGCGCAACGCCCTCGACCCGGCTGTCTGGCGGAAGGCCGGATGGCATTACCGGGCCCTGGGCCGCCCTTGACCGGGGCTCGCCCCCCTGGCGCACTGGCGGGGTAGCGGAGCAGCGGGACGGCCGTCACCGTGAGGTCTCAACTCGGACAAGACCGGCCTGCAAACCTGCGTTCGATCTTGCCCAGTTCGTGGGGAGAGGACTATACCTGTCGGCGTCAGCATGGCCGTTCAGCCGAACGCGGACCCGGGCAGGGGGCAGGGGAAAGCGTCCGAGCAGCGATGCGAGCCGTGCGGGCCCTTCCTTGTCACCGGCCCCGGAACAGGCACAGCAGTACAGCAGCACCGTACGACCCCAGCTTCACACCACCGCGGTGCCGGGGAGGGTCCGGTTCACCGCCTGAGTCCAGAAGGCGAGGACTTGAGCATGGGATCCAGCAGACTCAACCGTCGTGACGTGATGAAGAGGGCCGCGGCGGCCGGTCTTCTCACGGTGCCCGCCATCGGCGCCCTCAGCTCCTGCGCCAGCGGCGGCAGCGAGGAGAACAAGGCCGAGAAGGGCAAGAAGAGCAAGGACAACCCGCTCGGCGTGAAGACGGACGCGGGCCTCGCCGTGTACATCTTCAACGGCGGCTACGGGGACAAGTACGCCCAGTACGTCACGGACATGTACGCGGAGAAGTACCCCAAGGCGAAGCCGTCGCAGAAGGCCACGGAGCGCATCGCGACCCAGCTGCAGCCGAAGATCATCCGGGGCAACCCGACCGCTGACGTGATCAATAACTCCGGCGCCGACAAGATGAACCTCGGCAAGCTCGTGAAGAACGGGCAGGTGGCCGACCTCACCGAGCTGCTCGACGCGCCCTCGTGGGACGACCCGAGTGTGAAGGTGCGCGACACGCTCGCAGCGGGCATGGAAGAGATGGGCGCCTTTGGCACCAAGGGCTGCTACCAGCTCAACATCGCCACGACCGTGTACGGCAACTGGTACTCCAAGCGGCTCCTGGAGGACGAGCTGGGCATGGAGTATCCGAAGACCTGGGACGAGATGCTCGCTGTCTGCCGCAAGGCCAAGTCCAAGGGCATCCACGGCTGGAGCTATCCGGGCGGCCACGCCCGGTACATGCTCTTCAGCATGTACGCGATGTTCGCTCAGGTGGGAGGGCGGCAAGTCGTCGAGGCGATGGACTACTTGGAGCCGAACGCCTGGAAGCACGACGCGGTGAAGTCCGTCCTGGAGGCGTTCGAGGAACTGATCGCCAAGAAGTACGTGCTGACCGGCTTCGACGGACAGGACGCCCACACGGAGATGCAGACCGCCTGGACCAAGGGCAGGTGCGTCTTCATCCCCGACGGTTCCTGGGTGGAGAACGAGGCCAAGGACACCACTCCGAAGGGCTTCAGGATGGCGGTGGGCGCGACCCCCTCGCTGGACAAGAGCGACAAGATGCCGTTCGGCACGCTCTACGCCCCGCCCGGCGAGCCCTTCGTCGTTCCGGCCAAGGCCGTCAACGTGCGGGGCGGCATGGAGTGGCTGCGGATGATGTACAGCAAGAAGGCCGCCCAGAACTTCTTCAAGGAGGTCTCCTCGATCCCGGCCCTGAAGGGTGCGATCGCCGGAATGGATCTGCCGCCCGGCGTCGACAGCGCGCAAAAGGCGCTCACGGCCGCCGGCGACAACGTCGTGATCCCGTTCTTCAAGGAGTGGTACGAGGAGCTCTTCGCGAACGACTTCGACAGCGCCATGGCCAAGTTCATGGTGGGTGACCTGTCGGTGCGGGGCGTGATGGACGCCATGCAGAAGGCGTCCGACCGCGTGGCCAAGGACCCCGACATCACCAAGGTCAAGAAGGGCTGACGGGGCGACAGTACGGAGCACGGGGACAACAGCGGTGAATCGGGGCGGCGTGAGCGCACAGACACGGGCGGACAACAAGTCCTCGCCCGGCAGGACGGGTTACGGCGGAGCACAGCAGACCTCGGCGCCGGGGCGGCTGCTCTTTCTCGCGGCGGTTCTCCTCCCGCCCCGGTTCACGCCGGAGAGAGTGCGCAACGACCGCAGATACCGCACGCTCGACAAGTACCGCTTCATCGCCGGCTTCCTGGTCGTGCCGCTGGCCTTCTACGCGGTCTTCGTCATCTCGCCCTTCATTCAGGCGATCTACTACTCGTTCACCGACTGGTCCGGCGGGCCGGTGGCGAACTTCATCGGCCTCGGCAACTTCGTGAAGATGTGGCACGACGAGCGGTTCTGGGATTCCGCGACGACCAGCCTCACGCTGCTCGTCATCGCCCCGCTCATCACGCTCGTCCTGGGCATGTTCTTCGCCTACATGCTCACGGCGGGCGGCCGGCACCGCAGGGGCCAGGCCGTGGCGGGCGTGGCCGGTTCCTCGCTCTACAAGGTCGTCTACTTCTTCCCGCAGGTCCTCTCCGTCGCCATCATCGCCGTTGTGTGGGGACGGGTCTTCAGCACCAACAGCGGCCTGCTCAACGGTGCCCTGGAATCCGCCGGTGTGGCCGGCCCCGCCTGGCTGGGCGGGAACCACACCCTCGCCCTCATCGCGGTGCTCACCGTGCTCTCCTGGAGCTTCGTCGGCTTCTACGTGGTGCTGTTCTCGGCGGCGATGGGCGCGATCCCCAAGGACATCTACGAAGCCGCGCTCCTGGACGGCGCGGCCCGGGGCCGCACCTTCTTCAGCGTCACGCTCCCGCTGACCTGGGACACCGTGCGGACCGGCTGGATCTATATGGGCATCCAGGCGCTCGACTCGTTCGCGATCGTCCTCGTCATGGTGCCGGGGAACGCCCTGAAGGTGACCCCGGTCTTCCTCTACGAACGGTTCCGCGACGGCCAGTACGGCTACGCCACCTCCATCGGTGTCGTGCTCCTCGTCCTCAGCGTGATCTTCTCGTTGATCATCATGAGGATCGGGAACCGCGACCGGATCGAATACTGACGAGCGCGGGAGCCACATCGCCATGACCACCACACCCGAGAAAACGGCCCCCGCCCGGGGTGCCCGCCGCCGAGGCCGCGGCGCCGAGAGCGCCACCCTCAACGTCTTCTCGCACGCCTTCCTGCTCCTGTGGGTGGTGATGGCGGCGGGCCCGCTCGTCTGGGTCGCGGTGACGTCGTTCCGTACCTCGGGCGACATCCTCAGCGACCCGATGGGCTGGCCGTCCTCGCTGCACTGGGAGAACTTCAGGCACGCGTGGAACGAGGCCAACATCGGCCGCTACACCCTCAACTCCCTGGTCATCCTGGCCGGATCGCTGACCGGCACGATGCTGCTCGGCTCGATGGCCGCCTACGTCATCGCCCGCTTCACCTTCCCGGGCAACCGCGTCGTCTTCATGCTGTTCGCGGGCGGCATGATGTTCCCGGTCATCCTCGCGCTGGTGCCGCTCTTCGCCGTCATGGAGAACTTCGGCCTCCTCGACACCCGCCCCGGCCTGATGATCGCGTACATCGCGTACTCGCTGCCGTTCACCACCTTCTTCCTCACCTCCTTCTTCCGTACGCTGCCGACCGGCGTGCAGGAGGCGGCGATGGTCGACGGCGCCTCGCACACCCGCACCTTCTTCCAGATCATGCTGCCGATGGCCAAGCCGGGCCTGGTCAGCATCGGCATCTTCAACTTCCTCGGCCAGTGGAATCAGTACCTGCTGCCGCTGCTGCTCAACAACGAAGAGGAAAAGAGCTATGTGCTGCCGCAGGGGCTCGCCTCGCTGGCGGTCTCACAGGGCTACCGCGGCGACTGGGGCGCGCTCTTCGCGGGCCTGACGGTGGCCATGCTCCCGGTGCTCGTCGTGTACGTGGTCTTCCAGCGCCAGGTGCAGGCGGGCCTGACCGCCGGCGCCCTCAAGTAAGGCGCGCTTACCGATGTCGAAGGGTTGTCCATGAACAAGCGAATCATCGCCACCGGTGCGGTAGTGAGCGCCATGGCACTGGGACTTTCCGCCTGTGGTGGCGGCAGTGACAGCGGCGACAGCAAGACCATCAAGGTCGTCGCCGCCGATTACGGGGACAAGGCGTCCAACGCCTCCAAGGTGTACTGGGCCGACGTCAAGAAGGAATTCGAAAAGGCCAACAAGGGCTACAAGGTCGATGTCCAGGTGATCAACTGGAATGAGATCGACAAGTCCGTGAAGAACATGATCCAGGCGGGCAACGAGCCGGATCTGCTGCAGACCGGCGGCTACGCCGACAAGGTCGCCGACGATCTCCTTTACAAGGCGGACGAGGTGCTCTCGCCCAAGACGCGCGAGAACCTCATTCCCACCTTCGCCAAGGCCGGCGAGGTCGACGGCACGCAGTACGGCATTCCGTGGGTCTCCTCCAGCCGCGTGATGTTCTACAACAAGGACGTGCTGAAGAAGGCAGGGGTGAAGACACCGCCCAAGAACTGGGACGAGCTCGCCGCCGCCGCCAAGAAAATCAAGTCCGCCAAGGCCGCGGAAATCCCCTACGCCCTGCCGCTCGGTCCCGAGGAGACCCAGGGCGAGACGATGATGTGGGAGCTCGGCAACGGCGGCGGCTACACGGACGCGAGCGGCAAGTACACCCTGGACAGCGCCAAGAACACCGAGACCTTCGACTGGCTCAGGACCAACCTGGTCAAGCCCGGTCTCACCTATGCCAACCCCGCCTCCACCGACCGCAAGACGGCCTTCGCCGACTTCGCGGCC
The DNA here is from genome assembly GCF_055567935.1 of Streptomyces sp. NPDC026301. NCBI lineage: Bacteria > Bacillati > Actinomycetota > Actinomycetes > Kitasatosporales > Streptomycetaceae > Streptomyces > Streptomyces sp. NPDC026301. The sequence continues at coordinate 471,628 of NZ_JBVHPN010000002.1, forward strand.
GGCAAGGTCGGCATGCTCAACGGCCACCCGAGCCTGATCCAGATGGCCAAGGAGGGCAAGGTCGACTACGGAGTCGTGCCCATTCCGGGCAAGGACGGGCCGCTGAAGAGCACCCTCGGCGTGGCCGACTGGATGATGGCGTTCAAGGACGGCGGCGCCGAGAAGGCGGGCGTGAAGAAGTTCCTGGACTTCACGTACTCCAAGAAGATGCTGCAGTTCGACGAGATGTACAACCTCATGCCGGTCACCCAGGACGCGCTCAAGACGATGCAGTCCAACGGCAAGCACAAGGACCTGGAGCCCTTCTTCAAGGTGCTGCCGAACGCCAAGTTCTACCCGCTGGGCGACACCTCCTGGGACGTCGTCTCGGCCGAGATCAAGAAGACCGGCGGCAAGGCCGTCGCCGGCGACGCGAAGCAGGTCCTCGGCGACCTGCAGAAGAAGGCGGAGTCGGCGGCCGCCGACGCCAAGTAACGGCTCGCACGCACCCGTTCGCAAGGAGCACTTGTGTCAGTGAAGGCCCCGCCGTCCCCGGCCGACGCCGGCCGGGGACGGTCCGGGCGCGTACGCAGGCCGGTGCGGCGCCCTGGCGGTCTCGCCAGGCTCGGACCGCTGCCCTGGATAGCGCCCGTCGTTCTGCTGATCCTCGCCGTGGTCGTCTGGCCGGTCGTCGAGCTGATCCGCACCTCGTTCCTCAACATCTCCATCGCCGGGAAGGTGCGCGGCGGCGCGGGGACCGACAAGTTCGCGAAGCTCTTCGAGGAGAGCGACTTCGGGGCCGTGCTGTTCTGGACGGCGGTGTGGACCGTCGTCGTCGTGGCCGTCACGATGCTGCTCTCGCTGGCCCTCGCCCAGCTGTTCAACCAGAGGTTCCCCGGGCGCCGCATCACACGCTGGGCGCTCATCGCGCCCTGGGCGGCATCCGTGCTGATGACCGCGATCGGCTTCAAGTGGATGCTCAACCAGACGGCCGGCGTGCTCAACACCCTGATGCTGGACCTCGGCCTCATCGAGAGCTCCAGGGACTGGCTGGGCCGGTCGGGCACGGCCTGGCCGTGGATGATGGCCGTCGCGGTCTTTGTCTCGCTGCCCTTCACCACGTACACGCTCCTCGCCGGACTGCAGACCGTCCCGCGGGACGTCTACGAGGCGTCGCGGATCGACGGGGCCGGCCCCTGGCAGACCTACCGGCGCATCACGCTGCCGCTGCTGCGGCCCGCCTTCCTCGTCGGCGTGGTCATCAACCTCATCAACGTCTTCAACTCCTTCCCCATCATCTGGGCCATGACGCAGGGCGGCCCGGGCTATGACACCTCCACGACCATGGTGTTCATGTACAAGCTGAAGGAGACCGACATCGGCGAGTCCGCGGCCATGTCGGTGGTCAACTTCGGGATGGTCGTGGTGCTCGTGCTGATCTTCCTGAAGGTCAGCCGGTGGAACGAGGAGGACTGATGGCCACCGCGACGGCGGGCCGCCCCACGGCCCGCGCGCCGAAGCGCACCTTCCGGCCGCGCACCCTTGTCATCACGGTCTGCGCCTGGGCGCTCGCCGCGCTCTTCCTCGCGCCGTACCTGGAGATGGTCGTCACCGCGCTGCGCCCCAAGAGCGAGCTGCGGGACCGCACCTACCTGCCGCAGCACTTCGAGTGGGCGAACTTCATCGACGTGTGGAAGGAGTCAGCGCTCGGCCAGAACCTGCAGGTGAGCATGGTCGTCGCGGGCGGCGCCACGCTGCTCGTGCTGCTGGTCTCGCTGCCCGCCGCCTACTACACGGCGCGGATGCGCTACCGGGGCCGCAAGCTCTTCCTGCTGCTCGTCCTGGTCACTCAGATGTTCCAGCCCACGGCGCTGCTCGTCGGCCTCTACCGGGAGTTCCACCAGCTGGACATGCTCAACTCGGTCTGGACGCTGATCCTCACCAACGCGGCGTTCAACCTGGCCTTCGCGGTGTGGATCCTGACGGCGTACATCGGCTCGATCCCGCCGGAGCTGGAGGAGGCCGCCATGGTGGACGGCACCAGCCGGTTCGGCGCGATGACGAAGGTGACGCTGCCGCTCGCGCTGCCCGGTGTCGTCACCACCGTGATCTTCACCTTCATCTCGGCGTGGAACGAGTTCGTGATGGGGCTCACCCTCACCACCGAGCCGGAGAAGCAGCCGCTGACGGTGGGCATCAACAACTTCATCGGCGCTTACACCGTGGAGTGGAACTACCTCTTCGCCGCTTCCGTGGTGGCGATCGTGCCGGTCATCGTGCTGTTCGCCTTCATCGAGCGGCACGTGGTCTCGGGACTGACGGCGGGTTCGGTGAAGTAACCCGTTCCGCCCAGGGCCTCCCCGCCTTCCGCCGCCGGGCGACGGGAGGCCCTGGGGCGTGTCCACGCGGCGGGTCGGCCGTCGTGCGTGGATATGCGCCCTGCGGTGGTCGAGGACTTGACGGGAGTGGACCCGGGCGGCTCAGCTTAGATTCACATGTTGGAGACAAGCCGGGTCCCATTGCTGTGGCCCGGCCGGCGGGCGGTCGTCGTGCCGCCCGCGGCAGGCGGGAGTGGATGAGTCGATGGAGACTCCGGGGTCGCAGTCCTCGCTGCACCGGGCCAACCTTGAGCGGGTCGTGCGCGCCGTGAGGATGGCGGGATCGCTCACCCAGGCGGAGATCGCCCGGACCACCGGGCTCTCGGCGGCCACGGTCTCCAACATCGTGCGGGAGCTGAAGGACGGCGGGACCGTCGAGGTCACGCCCACCTCCGCGGGCGGCCGTCGGGCCCGCTCCGTCTCGCTCTCCGGCGACGCGGGCGTCGTGGTCGGCGTCGACTTCGGCCACAGCCACCTGCGGGTCGCGGTCGGCAACCTCGCGCACCAGGTGCTCGCCGAGGAGTCCGAGCCGATCGATGTGGACGCCTCGGCCGCCGAGGGCTTCGACCGGGCCGAGCAGCTGGTCAGCCGGCTGGTGGCGGCCACCGGCATCGACCGCTCCAAGGTCGTCGGGGTGGGCCTCGGCGTGCCGGGCCCGATCGACGTGGTCTCCGGGACGCTCGGCTCGACCGCGATCCTGCCGGGCTGGTCCGGCACCAACCCCGGCGAGGAGCTCTCGGAGCGGCTCGGCGTGCCGGTGCACGTCGACAACGACGCGAACCTCGGCGCGCTCGGCGAGCTGGTGTGGGGCGCCGGGCGGGGCGCCGCCGACCTCGCGTACATCAAGGTGGCCAGCGGCGTCGGCGCCGGGCTGGTGATCAGCGGGCAGATCTACCGCGGCCCGGGCGGCACGGCGGGCGAGATCGGGCACATCACGCTCGACGAGTCGGGGCCGGTGTGCCGCTGCGGCAACCGCGGCTGCCTGGAGACCTTCACCGCGGCGCGGTACGTCCTCCCGCTGCTCCAGCCGGGGCACGGCCCGGACCTGACCATGCCGGGCGTCGTCCAGCTGGCGCGCGACGGCGACCCGGGCTGCCGCCGGGTCATCGCGGACGTCGGCCGGCACATCGGCAGCGGCGTGGCGAACCTGTGCAATCTGCTGAATCCGAGCCGGGTGGTGCTCGGTGGCGACCTGGCGGAGGCCGGGGAGCTGGTGCTCGGGCCGATCCGGGAGTCGGTGTCGCGGTACGCCATCCCCAGTGCGGCGCGTCAGCTCGGCGTCGTACCGGGCACGCTGGGCGGCCGGGCCGAAGTGCTGGGCGCGCTGGCGCTGGTGCTCAGCGAAATGGGGGACTCCACGCTGCTGGACGGCACGCTCGCCGTGGACGCTCCCGCCATTGTCTGAAGCAAGAGAGGCGCCCCACCGGTGCTGGGGCGCACTCTGAGTTCACACAGCTAACGGATGGCACCGTTGTCATCTCGTTAAGGATTTACTCCTTGACGCCCTGCGAGCGGCCGAGTTGACTCCAAGCACCTCGGCCGCAAGGACGCGGCCATGTCAGGGAGGGCCATCCCCATGAACGCATTTGTGCGTCGCGTCGTCATAGCCACCACCGCGGTCTCCATGGCCGCGACCGTGGCCGCCTGCGGCAAGGCCGGCAGCGACGGCGACAGCGGTGGTGACAAGAAGACCATCGGCCTCTTGCTGCCGGAGAACAAGACCACGCGTTACGAGACCTTCGACCGCCCCTTGATGGAGGCGAAGATCAAGGAGCTCTGCGCGGACTGCGTGGTGAAGTACAACAACGCCGCGCAGGAGACCGAGACGCAGAAGAAGCAGTTCGACGCGCTGATCACGCAGGGCGTCAAGGTCATCATCCTGGACGCGGTCGACTTCAAGGCCACCAAGTCCTGGGTGAACCAGGCCGCCAAGAAGGGCGTCAAGGTCGTCGCGTACGACCGCCTCGCCGAGGGCGACATTTCGGCATACGTGTCCTACGACAACGAGAAGATCGGCCGCCTCCAGGGCGAGGGCCTGGTCAAGGCCCTGGGCAGCGACGCCAAGAACGCCAACGTGGTGATGATCAACGGCTCGCCGACCGACCCGAACGCCCCCTTCTTCAAGAAGGGCGCGCACACGGTCCTCGACAAGCAGGTCAAGAAGATCGTCTACGAGCAGGACATCCCGGACTGGTCGCCGGACGAGGCCAACAAGAAGATGAACTCGGCGATCGACTCCCTCGGCAAGGACGGCTTCCAGGCCGTCTACTCCGCCAACGACGGCATGGCCGGCGGCATCCTCACCGCGCTGAAGCAGCGCAGCGTCGACGTCCCGGTCGGCGGCCAGGACGCCGAGCTGGCCGGTCTGCAGCGGATCCTGAAGGGCGAGCAGTCCTTCACGATCTACAAGCAGATCAAGCCGCAGGCCGAGACCACCGCCGAGGTCGCGGTCAAGCTCCTCAAGGGCGAGAAGATCGGCTCCGTCACCCCGGACAAGGTCGACAGCCTCAGCGGCGAGGTCAAGGGCATCCCGGCGAAGCTGTACGACGCGCAGATCGTGACCAAGGACGACATCAAGGACACGATCATCAAGGACAAGGTGTACAAGGCGAGCCAGCTCTGCACCGCGGACTACAAGAAGGCGTGCCAGGAAGCCGGCATCAAGTAGCCCTCCCCCGGACGGCCCGCGCCCTGGGTGGCGCGGGCCGCCGGGCAGCCTCGTACGCACCATTCCCGCCCGACAGGCGGCGAAGGAGATGATTCACGTGTCCGCTGCGCCCGTGCTGGCGTTGCGCTCGGTCTCCAAGCGGTTCGGCGCCGTCCAGGCGCTCTCGGACGTCACGCTGGAGATCGAACCCGGTGAGGTGGTCGCCCTGGTCGGCGACAACGGCGCCGGCAAGTCGACCCTCGTCAAGACCATCGCCGGGGTCCACCCCATCGACGAAGGCACCATCGAGTGGGAGGGGCGACCGGTCCGCATCAACCGGCCGCACGACGCCCAGGAGCTCGGCGTCGCCACCGTCTACCAGGACCTCGCCCTCTGCGACAACCTCGATGTCGTCGCCAACCTCTTCCTCGGCAGCGAGCTGCGCCGCGCCTCCGTGCTGGACGAGATCGCCATGGAGAAGCGCGCCAAGGAGCTGCTGGACACCCTGTCCATCCGCATCCCCAGCGTCCGCATCCCCGTCGCGGCGCTCTCCGGCGGCCAGCGCCAGGTCGTCGCCATCGCCCGCGCGCTGATCGGCGACCCCAAGGTCGTCATCCTCGACGAGCCGACCGCGGCGCTCGGCGTCGAGCAGACCGCGCAGGTCCTCGACCTCGTCGAGCGGCTCCGCGAGCGCGGCCACGGCGTGATCCTGATCAGCCACAACATGGCCGACGTGCAGGCCGTCGCGGACCGCGTCGCGGTGCTGCGCCTCGGCCGCAACAACGGCGTCTTCCCGGTGGCGGACACCTCCCACGAGGAGATCATCGCCGCCATCACCGGCGCCTCGGACAACGCCGTCACGCGCCGCAAGGCCCGTACGGACCAGGTGAAGAAGGAGCAGGGCGCGTCATGAGCAGCGACCTCACCAAGAGCGCGGCGGGCGGCACGCCGGACCAGGGCGCCGCCGCGGCGGAGCAGGGCGCCGTCCCGGCCGCCGCCGTCGACCCCCGCCTGCTCGTCCGCGAGCAGGGCTTCAAGGGGTACTGGACCGACTTCACCCGGCGGATGCGCGGCGGCGAGCTGGGCTCGCTCCCGGTCGTCCTCGGCCTGATCGTCATCGCGGTCGTCTTCCAGCTGCAGACCAGCAGCTTCCTGTCCGCGGGCTCGCTCGCGAACATCGGCGTCTACACCTCCGGCCTCGGCATCATGGCCGTCGGCATCGTCTTCGTGCTGCTGCTGGGCGAGATCGACCTCTCGGTCGGCTCGGTGGCGGGCGTGGGCGCCGCGGTCTGGGCCGTGCTCAGCGTGACGAACGGCCTGAACGACTGGCTGTCCGTCCTGCTCGCCATCGTCTGCGGCCTGCTGATCGGCGCGCTGCACGGCTTCTTCTTCGCCAAGATCGGCGTGCCCGCCTTCGTGGTCACGCTGGCCGGCTTCCTCGGCTGGAGCGGCCTGCAGATCTGGATGATGGGCAAGGAAGGCTCCATCAACACGCCGGACGACAGCGTGGTCGCCTACCTCACGGGCTACTACTTCGAGGACAAGGCGGCGGCGTACGGCCTGGCGCTGGTCGCCGTGCTGGCGTACGCGGGCTCGCTGCTGCTGGACACCAGGCGCCGCAAGGCCGCCGGGCTGCCCTCGCGGCCGCTGAGCGAGGTGGGCCTGCGCACCGCCGTGGTCGCGGTGATCGCCTTCGTCGTCGCGTACGTGCTCAACGAGCCGGCCGGCGCGCGCGGCCTGCCGCTCGCCCTCGTCGTCTTCCTGGCCGTCCTGGTCGTCGCCGACTTCGTGGTCCGCCGCACGACCTACGGCCGGCAGATCTTCGCGGTCGGCGGCAACGCGGAGGCGGCCCGCCGGGCCGGCATCAACGTCGACAAGATCCGCATCACGGTCTTCGCGATCTCCGGGATGCTCGCGGCCTTCGGCGGGCTCTTCATCGCCAGCCTCTCCGGCGGCGCCACGAAGAACCTCGGCGCGGGCAACACGCTGATGAACGTGATCGCCGCCGCGGTCATCGGCGGCACCAGCCTCTTCGGCGGCCGCGGCAAGATCTGGTCGGCGCTGCTGGGCATGCTGGTGATCCAGTCCATTCAGCAGGGCCTGAACCTGCTGGGCATGGCCAGCGAGATCCAGTACATGATCACCGGCGCGGTGCTGCTGGCCGCCGTCGTGATCGACTCGGTCTCCCGGCGGACCCAGAAGACGGCCGGACGGACCTGACACGCCCGGTCAGCCCGATGGCCCCTGCCCGGTTCCCTACGGGTGGGGGCCATATGCGTGACATTCCTCGCACGGCCCGCGCGCAGTGGCAGCGCGCGGAACATTAGACTCGTCTGATCGGCAAGCTCGATCAGCTCGGACCGTCCCGAAGCGGTTCGAAAACAGCTCGACGCAACGCACAAGGAGGCACGGGTGGCGCTGCTGACCCGCATCAGGGGACCGCGCGATCTGGACCGGCTCGGACCGGAGCAGCTGGAGCAGCTCGCGGGAGAGATCCGTACGTTCCTTGTCGACGCCGTCTCCAAGACCGGCGGACACCTCGGCCCGAACCTCGGCGTGGTCGAGCTGACCATCGCCCTGCACCGCGTCTTCCACTCGCCACAGGACCGGGTCCTCTTCGACACCGGCCACCAGTCCTACGTGCACAAGCTGCTGACCGGACGCCAGGACTTCGGCAAGCTGCGGGCCAAGGGCGGCCTGTCCGGCTACCCCTCGCGCGCCGAGTCCGAGCACGACGTCATCGAGAACAGCCACGCCTCCACGGTGCTCGGCTGGGCCGACGGGCTGGCCAAGGCCAACCAGGTGCGCGGCAAGGACGACCACGTCGTCGCGGTGATCGGCGACGGCGCGCTCACCGGCGGCATGGCCTGGGAAGCGCTGAACAACATCGCGGTCGCCAAGGACCGCCCGCTGGTCATCGTCGTCAACGACAACGAGCGCTCGTACGCGCCGACCATCGGCGGCCTCGCCAACCACCTCGCCACGCTCCGTACGACCGACGGCTACGAGCGCTTCCTGGCCCGTGGGAAGGACCTGCTGGAGCGCACCCCGGTCGTCGGCAAGCCGCTCTACGAGACGCTGCACGGCGCGAAGAAGGGCCTGAAGGACTTCATCGCCCCGCAGGGCATGTTCGAGGACCTGGGCCTGAAGTACGTCGGCCCGATCGACGGTCACGACATGGAGGCGCTGGAGTCCGCGCTGCAGCGCGCCAAGCGCTTCGGCGGCCCGGTCATCGTGCACTGCCTGACCCAGAAGGGCCGCGGCTACGAGCCCGCCGAGCAGGACGAGGCCGACCGCTTCCACGGCATCGGCGTGATCCACCCCGACACCGGCCTCCCGGTCTCCGCCTCCGGCGCCGACTGGACCTCCGTCTTCGGCGAGGAGATGGTCAAGCTCGGCCGGGAGCGCAAGGACATCGTCGCGATCACCGCGGCGATGCTGCAGCCGGTCGGCCTGAAGAAGTTCGCCGAGGCGTTCCCCGACCGGATCTACGACGTGGGCATCGCCGAGCAGCACGGCGCGGTCTCCGCCGCGGGGCTGGCGACCGGCGGTCTGCACCCGGTCTTCGCGCTGTACGCGACGTTCCTGAACCGCGCCTTCGACCAGGTCCTGATGGACGTGGCGCTGCACAAGTGCGGCGTGACCTTCGTCCTGGACCGCTCCGGCGTCACCGGCACGGACGGCGCCTCGCACAACGGCATGTGGGACATGTCGCTCCTGCAGGTCGTCCCGGGCCTGCGGATCGCCGCGCCGCGCGACGCCGACCAGGTACGCGCCCAGCTGCGCGAGGCCGTCGAGGTCGACGACGCGCCGACCGTGGTGCGCTACTCCAAGGGCGCGGTCGGCCCGGCCGTCGAGGCCGTGGGCCGGATCGGCGGCATGGACGTACTGCGCAACGCGCCCGAGAGCGTCACGCGCCCGGACGTGCTGCTGGTCTCCGTCGGCGCGCTCGCCCCGATGTGCCTGGAGATCGCCGACCTGCTGGACAAGCAGGGCATCTCCACGACCGTCGTCGACCCGCGCTGGGTCAAGCCGGTCGACGCGGCCCTGCCGGGCCTGGCCGACCGGCACCGCGTCGTGGTCACCGTCGAGGACAACATCCGCTCCGGCGGCGTCGGCTCCGCGGTCGCGCAGGCGCTGCGGGACGCGGGCGTGGACGTGCCGCTGCGCGACTTCGGCATCCCCGAGCGCTTCCTGGACCACGCGTCGCGCAAGGAGATCATGGCCGAGATCGGCCTCACCGCGCCGGACATCGCCCGCCAGGTCACCGGCCTGGTCGCGAAGATCGACGGCCGCTACGAGGACACCGGGGACGCGCAGGCCGCCGAGCCGGCCCAGGTCGCCCAGGACTGATCGGTCCGACGCCGCAGGGACCGGTCCGCACTCGTTCGGGTGCGGACCGGTCCCTGCGCATATCGAGTGATCTGTGGCGCCTTCGGGCAAGCCGTCAGTGACTGTTCCCCGCTTTTGCCGAGACTCGGTCAGTTGGGGATTCCCAGACGGTCGCCCAGGCGGAGGTTCGCCCATGAGCAGTTCGTTGCCAGAGCAGGAGGGCCGCCGCCGCGGCCTTTTCCGTACCAAGACGGTCGAGGAGTCGATCCGCGACACGGAGGAGCCCGAGCACGCGCTCAAGAAGTCACTGTCCGCGCTGGACCTCACGGTCTTCGGCGTCGGGGTGATCATCGGCACCGGCATCTTCGTGCTCACCGGCAAGATCGCCAAGGAGACGGCGGGCCCCGCTGTCGCCCTCTCCTTCATCGTCGCCGGTGTGGTGTGCGCGCTGGCCGCGCTCTGTTACGCGGAGTTCGCCTCCACCGTCCCGGTCGCCGGCTCCGCGTACACCTTCTCCTACGCCTCGCTGGGCGAATTCCCCGCCTGGATCATCGGCTGGGACCTGGTCCTGGAGCTGGCGCTGGCCTGTGCCGTGGTGTCCGTGGGCTGGTCCGGCTATATCCGCTCGCTGCTGGACTCCGCGAGCGTCCACCTGCCGCAGGGGCTCTCCGGCACCCATGAAGGACACTTCGGGTTCGACCTGCTGGCCTGCATCCTCGTGCTCGTGCTGACGGCCATTCTGGTCGCGGGCATGAAGCTGTCCTCGCGGGTGACCGCGGTGGTCGTGGGCGTCAAGGTCACCGTCGTACTGATCGTCATCGTGGTCGGCGCGTTCTTCATCAACGGCGCGAACTACCAGCCGTTCGTGCCCAAGTCCGTGCCCAGCGAGGGCGGCAGCGGCTGGCAGGCGCCGCTGGTCCAGCTGCTGTTCGGCTTCACCCCGGCGAGCTTCGGCGTGATGGGTATCTTCGCGGCCGCCGCCGTGGTCTTCTTCGCCTTCATCGGCTTCGACATCGTCGCCACCGCCGCCGAGGAGGCCCGCAATCCGCAGCGCGACGTACCGCGCGGCATCCTCGGCTCGCTGCTGATCTGTACGGTCCTCTACGTCGTCGTGTCCGTCGTCGTCACCGGCATGCAGAAGTACAGCAAGCTGTCCACGGACGCGCCGCTCGCCGACGCCTTCAAGGACCTCGGGCACCCCTTCTGGGCCGGTCTGATCAGCTTCGGCGCGGCCGTCGGCCTCACCTCCGTCAGCATGATCCTGCTGCTCGGCCAGAGCCGGGTCTTCTTCGCGATGAGCCGCGACGGCCTGCTGCCCCGGGTGTTCTCCACGGTCCACCCGCGCTTCGGCACGCCCTACCGGTCCACGATCGCGCTCGGCGTGGTGGTCGCCGTGGTGGCCGGCTTCACGTCCATCGACGTCCTGGCCGAACTGGTCAACATCGGCACCCTGTTCGCCTTCGTCGTGGTCGCACTGGGCGTGATCATCCTGCGCCGCACCCGCCCCGACCTGCCGCGCTCCTTCCGTACCCCATTGGTGCCGCTGGTGCCGGTCCTGTCGGTGCTGGCGTGCCTGTGGCTGATGATCAACCTGACCGCGGAGACCTGGCTGCGGTTCGCCGTCTGGATGGCGGTCGGGCTCGTCTTCTACTTCGTGTACGGGCGGTCGCACAGCCGGATGGGGCGCCGCGGCTGACGGCTCCTCATCTGCCGTACGCCCGGCCGCCACCGGTGCCGGCCGGGCGTACGGAACGGGGGCCCGTCACCCGGGCGCCCAGCGCCTCCACCCGGGCCCGCAGCCCCCGGTCGGCCGTCACGACCACGCAGGGCCGCCCCTCGGGCCGGGCCGCGACCAGTTCGACGATGCGGTCGTCGCCGCTGCCGTCGGCCGACTCCACCCGTACGCCGTCGACGCTCGCCACCCCGCGCGCCGCGCCCTCCACGACGAGCACCAGCTCCACCGGCGGGTCGGCGATGCCGGGCAGCCCGCTCCCGCCGTACGCCACGAGGCCGTCGCGCAGCCGCTCGGCCGCGCCCCGCCGGTCGTGCCACCAGCCGTCGGGCACCGAGCCGACGACGTTGGCGCCGTCGACGATGAGGGTGGTTGTCGCTGTCATGCGTTCATCGTGGCATTCCGCGGCCGCCGGGGAGATCACTATCCGCGAATCGACAACCTGGGGTTGACGCCCCGGTCATCGTCAACCTACCGTTGACGCATGGCAGATTCCGTGGAACCCGTACGCAGCACGCAGCCGGTGCGCCTCGACGACCTGATCGAGGCCATCAAGAAGGTGCACACCGACGCCCTCGACCAGCTCACCGACGCGGTACTGGCCGCCGACCACCTCGGCGACGTGGCCGACCACCTGATCGGCCACTTCGTGGACCAGGCGCGACGCTCCGGCGCGTCCTGGACGGACATCGGCAAGAGCATGGGCGTCACCAAGCAGGCGGCCCAGAAGCGCTTCGTCCCGAAGGGCCCCGCGACCTCGGACCTCGACCCGAGCCAGGGCTTCGGCCGCTTCACGCCGCGCGCCCGCAACGTCGTCGTCGCTTCCCAGAACGAGACCAAGGCGGCCGGCCACACCGAGATCACGACGGCGCATCTCGTCCTCGGCCTCCTCGCCGAGCCGGAGGGCCTCGCAGTGAAGGCGATCGCCGCGCAGGGCATCACGCCCGAGGCGGTACGCGAGGCGGCCACCGCCGCGCTGCCGCCGCGCGCGGACGCCGAGGTCCCCGCCCTCATCCCGTTCGACGCCGCGGCCAAGAAGGCCCTGGAACTGACCTTCCGCGAGGCCCTGCGGCTCGGCCACAACTACATCGGCACCGAACACGTACTGCTCGCCCTCCTGGAGCAGGAGGACGGCGACGGCGTCCTGACCCGCCTCGGCGTCACCAAGGCCGCCGCCGAGGAATGGGTCACCGCCACCCTGGCCGCCCTCGTGGCGGACAAGCCGCAGGAGTGACGGCGCGTCAGCCCTGAGTACTGCCCGACCAGCGCGTCACCACGGCCGTCATGGCCCGCGTCACCACCACCGCGCGGTGTTCGCGGGCCCGGACGCCGTGGCGGTACTCGATGTGCAGGAACGGCACGCCGGCGGCGTGGGCGCGCCGGCCCTGCACGTTCGTCTCGCCGGCCAGCGGACAGGTACGGGCCCAGGCGCGGCACACCTCGAAGCCGTGCGACCGCAGATCGTCCGCCAGGGCCCGGCCGTCCGCGCGCGCCGCCGTGCCCCGCCCGGTCGAGGCGATCACGTCGTACTCCGGCGCCGAGGAGTCGGCGAAGCCGTGGATCTGCAGCCCCGGCAGCCCGCGCCGTACGAGCTCGGCGCAGACCGCGTCGAAGACGGTGTCGCGGTGGTGCGCCACGTCCGCGCGGTCGCCGCTGCCCGCGTCGCGGTGCGCGCCCGCCAGGACCAGCACCCCGCCCCGGGCGGCGAGCAGCACGCCGACGCCCAGCCGTTCGGTGTCCTGGTCGGCCACCGGGTGCGGCACCTGCACCGACCAGCGGGCCGGCGCTTCCAGGTCGACGTAGACCCGGCCCCAGCCGCGCTCCGCCTCCGAGCCGCGGTCGCGGTCGGCCACCTCGGCGTACTGCCGCCCGGTGGCCCGGTCGGTGAGGGTGCGGACCGTGTACCCGGCGTCCGCCAGCCGGGCGCGGGCGGCGTCCCGGCGGCCGTCGAGCAGCAGCCCGACGCCCGCCGCGACCGCCCGCCGCTGCGCCCGCTCCGGGCGGACGTAGCCGCCGGCGGGGGAGAAGCCCGTGGTGTAGCCGGTGACCCGGCGCACCAGGTCGACGGGCGTCGGCTCCGCCGAGCCCTCGGCCCGTACACCGCCGGGCCCCGCCCCGCAGGCGGCGGCCGTGACCAGCGCCGCAACGGCCGCGAACAGCCGGAGCGTTCGCGCAATCGTTATCTTGTTCGTCCGAACCACGGTCATAGTTGTATAAAGTTAACTGAGTGACGAATCGCCCTTACTGGAGTCTCCGTTCGACTCGGAGGCTCGTGGCCGCCACCGCCGCCCTCCTCCCGCTGGCCGGTCTCGCCGGCTGCGGAGCCGCGGAGACGGAGGCCGCGGTGAAGCCGGACGGCCGCCGCTTCACGGTCGCCGCGGCCGGTGACATCCTGATCCACCCGCAGCTGACCGAGCAGGCGCGCAAGGACGCGGCGGCGACCGGCGGCGGCGAGCAGGGCCTGGACTTCGACCGGATCATGGCCGGGGTGAAGCCCGTGATCAGCAAGGCCGACCTGGCGATCTGCCACTTCGAGCCGGTCGCGGGCAAGCCCGGCGGCCCGTTCCGCAGCTACCCCGACTTCCTCGTACCGCCGCAGATCGCCACCACGATCAAGCACGTCGGCTACGACACCTGCTCCACCGCCTCCAACCACACCCTGGACCACGGCCCTTCGGGGGTGAAGCGCACGCTGGACGTGCTGGACGCGGCGGGGCTCAAGCACACCGGCTCGGCGCGCAGCGCCCGCGAGGCGGCCACCCCGCTGATCATGGACGTCAAGGGGGTCAAGGTCGCGCAGCTCTCGTACGCCTTCGGCTTCAACGGCCGCGAGGTGCCGGCGGACAAGCCGTGGCTGGTCAACCAGAACGACTTCGAGAAGATCGCGGCGGCCGAGCGCCGGGCCCGCAAGGCCGGCGCCGAGGCCGTCGTCCTCAGCATCCACTGGGGCCGCGAGCACCACCCCGAGCCCAGCGCACCGCAGCTGAAGTTCGCCCGCCGGCTCGCGAAGGAGACCGGCATCGACCTCGTCATCGGCCACCACGCGCACGTCGTGCAGCCCATGGAGAAGGTCGACGGCACCTGGATCGCGTACGGCCTCGGCAACCAGCTCGCCCGGCACGACGTGCCTTCCGGGCTGACCGAGGAGGGCGTGATCGGCTGGTTCGAGTTCGCCGAGCGGCAGGGCGGCGGCTGGGACGTCACGCCCAAGTACGTCCCCACGCTCGTCGACCTGCCGCCGGACCCCGACGAGAGCGGCAAGCTGCCCGAGGGAGCCGTCACCGACCACCGGCTGGTCGACGTCGCGGCGGCGCTGCGGGACGGCGACGGGCTGACCGCGGACCAGCGGGCCCGCTACCGGCTCGCCTTCGAGCGCACTCAGGGCACGCTGCTCAACCGGGGCGCGGGCGAGGACGGACCGCGGCCACTGGAACCGCTGCCGGCCGGCTGACCGCGCCCGTCCGGCCGCTGGTACGCCGGTACGCCCGGACGTCGCCCACCTCACAGCGGAAACTTACGAAACTCGTACAACCCTTCCCGCGGTACGCGGGTCTTCTATGCGGTTTCACCGCAGGAGCGTGCCCACAAGGCCCGCTCCTGCGCCGCGGTTTTCCGACATACCCGCACGTCAGCCCGCACGCAGCACCTGGAGCGCGCTCCGGCTGAGCTCCAGGAAGGGAGCCCCCCGTTGGCCGCTTCGGCTACGAAGCGGCGGCACAAGGTCCGCCGACGGGCCGACATGTCCCTGCTGGGCGGCATACGGCCGCCCATCGCTGTGCTGTCTGCTCTGATCCTCACCTTGACGGGCCTCACCGCCCTCACCCTCGGCCGGATAGGCCAGGACCCCGTCGCCAAGGCGGTGCTGACCTCCCAGCAGCACTTCGCCGAGGACGGCGCCATCGCGATGCGCGCCTCGATCGACGAGAGCGTCACCGACCTCACCCGGGTCGCCGGCCTCTTCAGCGCCTCCGACCCGGTCCCGGCCGACGCCGTCCTGGACAAGCTCGGCAACGTGTACCAGAAGTGGCGCGGCACCGCCGTCATCGAGATCAAGTCCGGCAAGCTGCTCGCGGCCCGCGGCGAGAACGTCCCGCTGACCGCCATCGACCGGACCCGGCTGTCCCAGGAGAACGGCCTCGCGCCGCGCATGGTCCGGCTGCAGAACGGCGAGGTACGGCTGCTCACCCTCGCCCTGCTGACCTGGGAGGGCCACCCGCAGCAGCTGCTGGTCTCCACCAGCGGCCTGAAGTTCCCCGGCATCAGCCTCGGCGACTTCCGCTCCATCGCCGTCGTCGACCAGCGGGGCAACGTGCTCAGCAGCGACGGCATCCCCGAGCCCGAGCAGGTCCTCACCGACCTCCAGCGCGCCGAGGTCACCCGCTCCCGCAAGCAGCTGAAGTCCTTCGCGGCCGACGCCGCGCGGCGGGCGGCCCAGCACCCCCTCTCCGCCAAGGAGCCCGGCTCCGGCGGCTTCCAGGGCGTCAGCGGCTCGCTGGTCGGCGACCGGTACGCCGGTGACCGGTCGGTCGCCGGGTACGCCTCCCTCGCGGCGCCCGAGCCCGGCGAGTTCACCGTGGCCACCGGGCTCGGCCTGACCGTCGTCTCGATGGTCCCCGTCGCCGAGGACCCCACCGCCACCAGCAGCCCGCTCTTCGGCCTGATCGCCGCGGGCGCGCTGCTGGTCATCGGCGGGCTCAGCATCGCGCTGCTGCTGGGGACCGTGCAGCGCCCGCTCATCCGGCTGTTCCTGGAGAGCCGCCGGCTCACCCGCGGCGACCTCACCCGCCCCGTGACCGTGCCCCGGTACGGCGAGGCGGCCCGTATCGGCACGGCGCTGGAACGGCTGCGCCGCCAGCTGCTGGGCGAGGCCCCGGACGCGCCGGCACCGGCGGGCCGCACCCGCTCCCGGTTCGGCACCCGCGCGCTGATCGCCGCCAGTGCCGTCCTGCTGTTCGTGTGGTGCGCGCCGCTGCTGCTGCTCGTCAACCGGGCCGGCGACTCCGTCGTCGTACCCCAGCAGCTCGTCAACGACCAGCGCGAGCGCACCGACACCCTCACCGACCGGGTGCGCCGCGCGCTCAACGAAGGCCAGGCCGACCTGGTCTCCGTCGCCTCGCTGATCGGCGACCGCACCGAGCCCGGCCAGATGACCAAGGTCCTGCGGGGCACCCTCACCGAGCACGGCCGGTACCAGTCCCTGTACGTCCTCGACGCGCACGGCAAGGTGCTCGCTCAGGCCGGCGACGACCCGCACAGCCCGGCGGGCAGCGCTCCGTCCAGTGCGCCGGTCCGGCTGCTGGACCACACCAGCAAGGAGCCGGTGATCCTCGGCACGGCCGAGGTGCCGGGCCGCGCGGGCGCCGCCGTGGTCGGCGAGTTCCGCATCGACTTCCTCAACTCGCTGCTGAAGCGCCCGGGCCTCGGCGACGTACGCGTCGTGGACCGCCAGGGCCGCGTCATCGGCGGCAACACCGGCTACCGCGCCTTCCAGCAGCTGCCGAACGACCGGCTGAAGGAGCTGGTCGCGGGCAGCAACCAGAAGGTCGGCATGAGCCCGCGCCCCAGCGGCGTCCTGCACCGCGACGGCACCGGCATCCAGATCGCGGCCGCCGCGCCCTTCGTCGGCGGCGGCGCGGCCGAGGACCTGCACTGGACCGTCGTCAGCTGGCAGCCCGCCTCGGGCCTGGAGATCCCCGCGTACCGCCTGCAGAACCGCACCGTACTGGCCGGACTGCTCGGCTCCGCCGCGGCCGCCGCCTGCCTGGGCTGGCTGCACATCGTCGTCGTCCGCCCGCTGCGCGCGCTCGCCGGGCAGGCCGAGGCGCTGGCCGGCGGGGACCGCCGCACCGTGCTCTATCCGCGCCACCACGACGAGGTCGGCGCCGTCACCCGCAGCCTGGAGATCGTCCGCCAGCAGCTGCAGGGACAGCCGCGCAAGCGGGACGGCGCCGCCACCCTCGCCGGAAGGAACTGACCCACCGTGCTCTTCCTCTACATCGTGCTGGTGGTGTGCGGTGCCGTCCTCCTGGTCGCGGGCGTCATCGAGCAGCGGCGGCACTTCGCCAATCTCGATCGGATACCGACGCGGGTGCTGGTCAACGGCATCCGCGGCAAGAGCTCCATCACCCGGCTGTGCGCGGGGGCGCTGCGCGGCGGCGGGCTGACCACGGTCGCCAAGACCACCGGCACGGCCGCCCGCTTCATCCACCCGGACGCCACCGAGGAGCCGGTCTACCGCAAGTTCGGCATCGCCAACGTCGTCGAGCAGATCGGCATCGTGCGGCGCGCGGCGACCTACCGCCCGAACGCGCTGGTCATCGAGTGCATGGCCGTCATGCCCGCGCTCCAGGAGATCAACCAGTCCAAGCTGATCCGCTCCACGATCGGCGTGCTGTGCAACGTCCGCGAGGACCACCTCGCGGAGATGGGCCCGACGCTGGACGACGTGGCACGCTCGCTGTGCCGGTCGATGCCGGAGGGCGGCATCTGCGTCACCGCCGAGAAGGAACGCTTCCACATCCTCCAGGAGGAGGCGGCGGCGCGGGACTGCGAGCTGGTCTACGCCGACCCGGAGACCGTCACCGACGAGGAGCTGCGCGGCTTCAGCTGGTTCACCTTCAAGGAGAACGTCGCGATCGCGCTCACCGTCGCCGAACTCCTCGGCGTGGACCGGCAGACCGCCCTCAAGGGCATGTACGACGCGCCGCCGGACCCCGGCGTGCTCTCCGTCGAGCGGTACGCCACCGAGGACGGCAAGAAGCTCCGCTTCGCCAACGTCTTCGCGGCCAACGACCCCGAGTCGACGCTGATGAACATCAACCAGCTGCTCGACCTGGGCGCCGTCCACCGCCCGCTGAACGTCGTCATCAACTGCCGCCCCGACCGCGTCGAACGCAACGGCCAGATGGGCGAGATCATCCCCGACCTCCGGCCCGACCGGGTCTTCGTCATCGGCCACCCCGCGAAGAGCGCCATCGACGCGATCCCGGCCGAGTGGCGGGACCGGGCGGTCGACCTCGGCGGCGACCGGCGCGACCCGGAGGAGTTCATGGCCGAGCTGCTCGGCCGGCTCGGCCCGGACTCCTCGCTCGTCGCCATCGGCAACATCCACGGCCAGGGCGAACTGCTCCTGGAACACCTCGCCGAACTCCCGCCGGACGAGACCCCGGACGGCACCCCGGACGCCATGGACGGGGCGGCCGACGCACCCGGGCACGGGGAGCACGTGCAGCACGCGGACACGATGCAGCTGTACGCGCCCACGGTCGATCCCTACGCGCCGTACCCGGAGGGGTACGAGACCCGGCACCAGCCGTGGGTGCCGGCGCCCAGGACCGAGCCGGAGCCGCACGCACGCGGCCTGTTCGAGCCCCGCGTGCCGCCGGTCCCGGCGGCCGACCACCCTCAGCAGTGGCACAGCCCGCAGAGCCAGAGTCCAGGAGAACCCCGTTGATCCCGTCCGTCCTCACCCCCGAGATCGCCGCGATCGGGATCGCGCTCGGCCTGCTCTTCTCGCTGGTCTGCTACCTCACGACCAACCTCTCGCCGGGCGGCATGATCACGCCCGGCTGGCTGGCGCTGACCCTCGTCGAGGACCTGCAGCGCGCCGCGATGGTCGTCGGCGTCACCGTGCTCACGTACGTCTCCGTGCTGCTCATGCAGCGCTTCGTGATCCTCTACGGCAAGCGGCTGTTCGCCGCCGTCGTGCTCACCGGCGTGGCCCTGCAGGCGACCGTGATGATCGTGCTGTCCATCGAGTTCCCGCTGATGTACGCGAACCAGACGCTCGGCTTCATCGTCCCCGGTCTGATCGCCTACCAGCTCGTCCGCCAGCCCAAGGGCCCCACGCTGCTCGCCACGGGCTCCGTGACCCTGATGGCGTTCGTCGTCCTCACCGCCGGCATCCTCCTCGGCTTCATGCCGTCCGCCTGACCCCGTACGGAGACCGTTCATGAGTGCCCCCGGCAAGCCGACCGACCAGCCGACCGACCAGCAGGCCGCGCGGAAGGCCGCCACGAAGGCCGCCAAGAAGAAGCGCGCCGTCCTGCACACCGCGACCGTGCTCGCGCTGCTCGGGACGAGCGCGTTCCTGACCGTGGAGCTGCGCAAGCAGGAGCAGGACAAGGCCCCGGCCGTGCAGGCGGTCACCGACAGCCCCGTACTGGAGTCCAGCACGAAGACGGACACCGGGGCGCAGCACTGGGAGCGGCTGCGGCACCCGGAGCGCTCGGTGCTGCGCGGCGAGGGCGGCGCGGTGCTCGCCACCTTCACCGACGGCGCCCGCACCGCCACCCTCAAGGGCCCCAGCCGCACCTTCGCCGAGGCGGCCCACACCAGCTCCCGGGTGGTGACCGAGGACTGGGTGCGGCTGCTGCCCGAGCCGTGGCGCAAGGGCGCCGAGAAGGAGAAGTGGTTCAAGGACTGGTTCAAGCAGTACTTCGGGAGCGAGGAGGACGACGTCTTCGCGATGGGCTTCCAGTACACCGACCAGGCACCGGCGAAGAAGGACGACGAGGGCATCGCGTACGCGGGCGACGCCAACTTCGGCCCGCTGAACCCCAACGGCAGCGAGGGCAACGACCTCCGCCAGGAGTTGTCCGACTTCAACGACTACCTCGGCATCCCGTACAGCTTCCGGGACGGCACCACCGCGGCCCCGGAGGCCGCGCGTGCCCGCTCGGTGGACTGCTCGGGCTTCATGCGGCTGCTGTGGGGCTACCGCGCCCGCTACCCGCTGATGTCCAGCGACAAGTCCGGCGACGGGCTGCCCCGTACGGCCAACGGCATGGCCCGCTCCGACGTGGGCACCGACGTCCTCCCGCTCAAGGGCGTCGGCGCCGGCGACCGCCCCGCCTCCATCGACGTCCTGCAACCGGGCGACCTGGTCTTCTTCAAGCTCGACGCGCGCACGAAGCAGCGCCTGGACCACGTCGGCATGTACCTGGGCCACGACACCGACGGGCACAAGATCTTCCTGTCCAGCCGCGAAGAGGTCAACGGCCCCACCATCGGCGACAAGGGCGGCACCTCCCGCCTGGACGGCAACGGCTACTACGCCACGAAACTGCGCAGCGCGAAGCGGCTGTAGGCGGCCGCTGAGCGGTGCCCGGGGCCGCCATGGCCGCCGTCAGCTCACTGGTGCTGGGCGGGCGGGCAGTAGCCGGTCTTCTCGCCGATCGTGTTGATCTCGGCGTTGGAGCGGGAGTCGCCCGCGTAGTCGACCTGGTCCGTGCAGCTCACGTCGGGCTTCTTGGGGGTGCCCGACGGCGTGCCGGCCTTCTCCGGGGCCGGGCAGTGGCCGGTCTCCTCGCCGATGGAGTTGATCTCGGCGTTGGACCTCGGGTCGCCCGCGTAGTCGAGCTGGTCCGTGCAGCGCGCGTCGGACATCGTGGCGGTGCCCGACGGCGTGCCCTCGGTGGCGCTCCGGGAGGTCTTGTCCGTGGCAGTGGGGGACTGCGTGGCCTGCGCGGAGGGGGACGAGGCCGAGGTCGCGGGGGCGGGCGAGGCGCCGGAGCCGCCGTCCTGGCAGGCGGTGAGCCCGAGCGCGGCGACGGCGATCACCATGGCGGCGGCGGCCTTGCGGGCGTGGCGGAGGGTGGAGCGGTGCGGCATGGTCGTCCTCGTTCGCTGTTCTTACGACTCTGATGACTCTTACGGCGTGGTGTTGCGGTTCGTGAGGACAAGATTGCCGGCCGCCGCTGTTGATCCACCGACGTACGGCTAATGCCTCGCTAACGTCCCGGGCGGACCATCGAACCCTCGAACCGGCGAGCCGTCGCATCCGCACATACGGAACTGCCCCGGCACCACTGAGGGATGGTGCCGGGGCAGTTGACCCGTGGGGTGGGAGCGCGTCCGTTACGCGGGCACGCTCGCGACGCCCGGGGCGAGGAACTTCTTGCCGTTCACGCGCTCGGAGACGCCCGCACGGTCCAGGTACGGCGTGATGCCGCCCAGGTGGAAGGGCCAGCCGGCGCCGGTGATCAGGCACAGGTCGATGTCCTGCGCCTCGGCGACGACGCCCTCGTCGAGCATCAGGCCGATCTCCTGCGCGACGGCGTCCAGGACGCGGTCGCGGGTCTGCTCCTCGGTCAGGACGGTGTCGCCCTGCTGGAGGAGCGCCGCGACCTCCGGGTCCAGCTCGGGCGCGCCCGAGTCGTACACGTAGAAGCCGCGCTTGCCGGCGTCCACGACGGCCTTGAGGTTCGGCGAGACCTTGAAGCGGTCGGGGAACGCGCCGTTGAGGGTCTCGGACACGTGCAGGCCGATCGCCGGGCCGACCAGCTCCAGCAGGACCAGCGGCGACATCGGCAGGCCGAGCGGCTCGACCGCCTTCTCGGCGACGGCGACCGGGGTGCCCTCGTCGATGACGTTCTGGATCTCGCCCATGAAGCGGGTCAGGATGCGGTTCACGACGAACGCCGGGGCGTCCTTGCACAGGACCGCGGTCTTCTTCAGCGACTTGGCGACCGAGAAGGCGGTGGCCAGCGACGCGTCGTCGGTCTGCTCGCCGCGCACGATCTCCAGCAGCGGCAGGATCGCGACCGGGTTGAAGAAGTGGAAGCCCACGACCCGCTCGGGGTGCTTGAGCTTCGACGCCATCTCCGAGACGGACAGCGAGGAGGTGTTGGTCGCGAGGACGGCGTGCGCCGGGGCGACCGCCTCGACCTCCGCGAACACCTGCTGCTTGACGCCCATCTCCTCGAACACGGCCTCAATGATGAAGTCCGCGTCCGCGAAGCCGTCCGCCTTGTCCAGGACGCCGGTGACCAGGCCCTTGAGGCGGTTGGCCTTGTCCTGGTTGACGCGGCCCTTGAGGAGCAGCTTGTCGATCTCGCCGTGGACGTAGCCCACGCCCTTGTCGATGCGCGCCTGGTCGATGTCGGTCAGTACGACCGGCACCTCCAGCCGGCGCGCGAAGAGCAGCGCCAGCTGAGAGGCCATCAGGCCCGCGCCGACGACGCCGACCTTGGTGACCGGGCGGGCCAGCTTCTTGTCCGGGGCGCCGGCCGGGCGCTTGGCGCGCTTCTGCACCAGGTTGAACGAGTAGATGCCGCTGCGCAGCTCGCCGCCCATGATCAGGTCCGCGAGGGCCTGGTCTTCGGCGTCGAAGCCCTGGCGCAGGTCGCCGTTCTTGGCCTTGGCGATGATGTCCAGCGCGCGGTACGCGGCCGGAGCGGCGCCGTGCACCTTGCCGTCGGCGATGGCCCTGCCGCGCGCCACGGCCTGGTCCCAGGCGTCGCCGCGGTCCAGCTCGGGCCGTACCACCTCGGTGTCGCCCTTGAGGACGGAGGCGGTCCAGATCAGCGACTGCTCCAGGAAGTCCGCGCCCTCGAAGAGCGCGTCGGCGATCCCGAGGTCGTAGACCTGCTGGCCCTTGAGCTGCTTGTTCTGGTTGAGCGAGTTCTCGATGATGACCGAGACCGCGCGGTCGGCGCCGATGAGGTTCGGCAGCAGCACGCAGCCGCCCCAGCCGGGCACCAGGCCGAGGAAGACCTCGGGCAGCGAGAAGGCCGGCACGGCCTTGGAGACCGTGCGGTAGCTGCAGTGCAGACCGACCTCGACGCCGCCGCCCATGGCCGCGCCGTTGTAGTAAGCGAAGGTCGGCACGGCCAGCGCGGACAGCCGCTTGAAGACGTCGTGGCCGCCCTTGCCGATGGCGAGCGCGTCCTCGTGCTTCTTCAGCAGCTCGACGCCCTTGAGGTCGGCGCCGACCGCGAAGATGAACGGCTTGCCGGTGATGCCGACGCCGACGATGTCACCGTCGGCCGCTTCCTTCTCCACCTGGTCGATGGCGAGGTTGAGGTTCGCCAGCGACTGCGGTCCGAAGGTGGTCGGCTTGGTGTGGTCCAGGCCGTTGTCCAGGGTGATGAGCGCGAAGCGGCCGGCGCCCTGGGGAAGGTCGAGGTGGCGTACGTGCGCCTGGGTCACGACCTCGTCGGGGAAGAGCTCGGCCGCGCCCTTCAGAAGCTCTGCGGTCGTCGTCACTTGCCTGCTCCCTCGAAGTGCGGGTTCTCCCAGATCACGGTGCCACCCATGCCGAATCCGACACACATGGTGGTGATGCCGTAGCGGACGTGCGGCTGCTCCTCGAACTGGCGGGCCAGCTGCGTCATCAGACGCACGCCGGAGGAGGCCAGCGGGTGGCCGAACGCGATGGCGCCGCCGTACTGGTTGACGCGCGGGTCGTCGTCGGCGATGCCGTAGTGGTCCAGCAGCGAGAGCACCTGGACGGCGAACGCCTCGTTGATCTCGAAGAGGCCGATGTCGTCGATCGACAGGCCGGCCTTGGCCAGCGCCTTCTCGGTCGCCGGGACCGGGCCGATGCCCATGACCTCCGGCTCGACACCGGCGAACGCGTAGTCCACCAGGCGCATCTTGACCGGCAGGCCCAGCTCGCGCGCCACGTCCTCGGCGGCGATCAGCGAGGCGGTGGCACCGTCGTTCAGACCGGCCGCGTTACCGGCCGTCACCCGGCCGTGCGGGCGGAACGGGGTCTTCAGGCCCGCCAGGTTCTCCAGCGTGGTGCCCGGGCGCATCGGCTCGTCGGCCGTGGCCAGGCCCCAACCGGTCTCGCCGGCCTCTGCGTTGGTGCGGCGCACGGAGACCGGCACCAGGTCGGCCTGGATCTTCCCGTCCGCGTACGCCTTGGCCGCCTTCTCCTGGCTGCGCACGGCGAACTCGTCGGCGCGCTGCTTGGTGATGTGCGGCAGGCGGTCGTGCAGGTTCTCGGCCGTCATGCCCATGAACAGGGCCGACTGGTCGACGAGCTTCTCACTCACGAACCGCGGGTTGGGGTCCACGCCCTCGCCCATGGGGTGGCGGCCCATGTGCTCGACGCCGCCGGCCACGGCGATGTCGTACGCGCCGAAGGAGACGCCGCCCGCGATGGACGTCACGGCGGTCATCGCACCCGCACACATCCGGTCGATCGAGAAGCCGGGCACGGACTGCGGCAGACCGGCCAGAATTCCGGCCGTACGGCCCAGGGTCAGGCCCTGGTCGCCGATCTGGGTCGTCGCGGCGAGCGCGACCTCGTCGATGCGGGCCGGATCCAGATCCGGGTTGCGGCGCAGCAGCTCCCGGATGCACTTGACGACCAGGTCGTCGGCGCGGGTCTCGTGGTAGATGCCCTTCGGGCCCGCCTTGCCGAACGGGGTGCGGACGCCGTCGACGAAGACGACGTCCCTAGCGGTACGAGGCACGTTGGCTCTCCTCCAGGTGCGGGATGGCACTGCTGCGGGGCGCGCTCATGGCGCGCTGCCCACCGTCATGCTACTTGCGGGTAACCAGCCTGCCCAGCCCCCTCGGCCGGAGCGGCGAACGTCACACTCACCTGCGGTTGCTCCGGAGGTGTCCTGGGGCTTCGCGCGATCCGGGTGGCTTCGGCCGGTCTTCGCTGCGTCGCGGACGTAAGGGGACGTACCGCCTCTACTCTGCCCCTATGGATACGAAGCGAAGCGGAACGCTCGCGTACGGGAATCGCGCGGCGCGGCTGCGCGCGGCCGGCCTGGTGTGTGCCGTGGCCGTGGCCGGTGCCCTGGTCGCCGGCTGCGGCGACGACAAGGGCGGCGGTGGGGGCGGCTCCTCGTCCTCGTCCTCGTCCCCGTCGGCGTCCGGCGGCGGCAAGTCCGCCTCCGCCTCTCCGAGCGGGAGCGGCAAGCTCACCGAGGATCAGACCCAGCGCAAGGCCCTCATCCCCAAGGCGAAGATCACTTACGACAAGGCGCTCACGGCCGCCACTGGCGCGGTGTCCGGCTCCAAGCCGGTCTCGGCCGAGCTGAAGCGCGGGATGGGCGGAAAGCCGGTGTGGGAGACCGAGGTCGCCACCACCGACGGCACCAAGAGCATGGTCACCGTCGACGCGGTCTCCGGGAAGGCGGCCAAGCCCCGGACCGACAGCGGCGAGGACACCGACGACAAGAAGAAGCTCGCCGGCTGGCTGAAGAAGGCCACGGTCACCGCCCAGCAGGCGGCCCAGGTGGCCACCGGCAAGAAGAAGGGCACGGTCAGCTCGATCGAGCTGGACGACAACGACCAGGGCAAGGAAATCTGGTCCGTCGACGTCGTCACGAAGAACGACTGGAACAAGACGACGTACGACATCGACGCAAGCAACAAGAAGGTGCTCCGCACCCACGTCGACACGGACTGAGTTCCCCTCGCCGCCGCGGCGGCGAAACGCCGGGCGGGCCGGTGGTCAGCGGCCCGCCCGGCAAAATCCAGCCCGTCCGGCGTTTGAGGACAAGACGCCCGCAGGCGTCAGCCCGCAGACGAGGTACTGAGCGCCTTCACCAGCAAGGGGGTAACCAGCTCGACCTGCCAAGGCCGAGCACCGTACCCCGCGAGCGCCTCGGAAACCGCCGACGAAGTCGGCTCCGGCGGCTCCCAGCACACCCGCCGCACCGTGTCCGGCGTGATCAGGTTCTCCTGCGGCAGGTGCAGCTCCTCGGCGAGCGCCGTCACCGCCGTGCGGGCCGCGGACAGCCGGGCCGCGGCCGCCGGGTCCTTGTCGGCCCAGGCGCGCGGCGGCGGGGGGCCGTTCAGCGGCTGGCCGGGCTGCGGCAGCTCGGACTCGGGCAGCTCCCGCGCCCGGTCGATCGCCGCCTGCCACTGCTCCAGCTGCCGGCGGCCCATGCGGTGCCCGAAGCCGGGCAGCGCGGCGAGCGCGTGCGCGTTCGGCGGGACGTTCAGCGCGGCCTCCACGATCGCCGCGTCCCCCAGCACCTTGCCCGGCGAGACGTCGCGCTTCTGCGCGACCCGGTCGCGGGCCGTCCACAGCTCCCGTACGACCGCCATCTGCCGCCGTCGTCGCACCTTGTGCATGCCGGACGTGCGGCGCCAGGGATCCTTGCGGGGCGGCGCCGGCGGGGCAGCGGCGATCGCCGCGAACTCCTGCCGGGCCCAGTCCAGCTTCCCCTGCCGGTCCAGCTCCTCCTCCAGCGCGTCCCGCAGGTCGACCAGCAGCTCCACGTCCAGCGCCGCGTACCGGAGCCAGGGCTCGGGCAGCGGGCGGGTGGACCAGTCCACCGCGGAGTGGCCCTTCTCCAGCGCGTAGCCGAGGACGTTCTCCACCATCGCGCCGAGGCCGACCCGGGCGAAGCCGGCCAGCCGTCCGGCCAGCTCGGTGTCGAAGAGCGAGGCGGGGAGCATCCCTATGTCACGCAGACAGGGCAGGTCCTGGGTCGCCGCGTGCAGCACCCATTCCGCGTCGGCGATCGCGTCGCCCAGCGCGCTGAGGTCGGGGCAGGCGACCGGGTCGATCAGGACGCTGCCGGCGCCTTCACGGCGCAGCTGTACCAGGTAGGCGCGCTGGCCGTAGCGGTACCCGGAGGCCCGCTCGGCGTCCACGGCGACCGGGCCGCTGCCTGCGGCGAAGGCCGCGACGACCTGCGCGAGGTCCTCGTCGGTCGCGGTGACGGGCGGGATGCCCTCGTGGGGTTCGAGAAGCGGAACCGGCGCCGGCCGGGGGTCTTCCGTTGCGTCCCCGGGGGTTCGCAGTGTCGAGTCTTCTGCGGTCTTTTGGGCGTCGGTCACCAGTCAAGGGTATCGGTGTATGCACCACGTCCGCCGAGGGAACGTTCCCTCGACGGACGATGTGCCTGTGTAAAGCCTCGGTGGGCGGGTCCGAGGAGCTGGTGGGGGGCCTGGTGGACGGGGCGGACGGACGGCCGGGCGGCCTCAGTGGATGATCCCGGTACGCAGCGCGACGGCGACCATGCCGGCCCGGTCGCCCGTGCCGAGCTTGCGGGCGATGCGGGCGAGGTGGCTCTTGACCGTGAGGGCCGAGAGTCCCATCGAGACGCCGATGGCCTTGTTCGACTGGCCTTCGGCGACCAGTCTCAGCACCTCGACCTCGCGCCCCGAGAGCTCGCGGTACCCGCCGGGGTGGCCGGGGGCGCCGGGCGGACGGCGGTGCATACGGGCCGCGCCCGCGCCGATGGGCGCGGCGCCGGGACGGCCCGGGATGCCGAGGTTGGTGCGGGTGCCGGTGACGACGTAGCCCTTGACGCCGCCGGCGAGGGCGTTGCGTACCGCGCCGATGTCGTCGGCGGCGGAGAGCGCGAGGCCGTTGGGCCAGCCGGCCGCCCGGGTCTCGGACAGCAGGGTGAGGCCGGAGCCGTCGGGAAGGTGGACGTCGGCCACGCAGATGTCGCGCGGGTTGCCGACGCGGGGGCGGGCCTCCGCGATGGACGATGCCTCGATCACGTCGCGTACTCCGAGTGCCCACAGGTGGCGGGTGACGGTGGAGCGGACGCGCGGGTCGGCCACGACGACCATGGCCGTCGGCTTGTTCGGGCGGTAGGCGACCAGGCTCGAAGGTTGCTCGAGGAGAACAGACACCGGGCCTCCTGGGGAGTGGCGGGGACGGAAGCCGGCTTCAGGGGAGTGAGCCGGAGTGCTCCCGTGTTTGAAGGGTCACAGACCTCTTCGGCAGTAATCCGGCCGGACTTTAGAGTTTGATCACGATTTAGTTTGGGCAATTCGGGCAAATCGGATGGGTGATCGAGGTTCCGGGCAGCACGAGTGCGCCGCGCGGACCGCCCCTTCGGAGGCGGTCCGCGCGGCGTACTCGAAGAAACGCGCTCAGCGCGGCTGCGGCCCTCGTCGCTGCGGCAGCGGCACCACGCCGCCCCGCCCCGCCGGCTCCACCGGCGCCGGCGGCAGCCCCGCCACCTGGCACAGCAGATCGCACCAGGCCGTCAGGTGCGCCCCGATGTCCCGTACCCCGCGCGGCCCCTCGGCCGGCGTCCAGGAAGCCCGCAATTCGAGCTGGGTGTCCGGCGCCCGGTCGCCGATGCCGCCGAAGTAGTACGAGCCCGCGCGCGTGACCGTGCCGCTCGGCTCGCCGTACGGCACGCCGCGCGCCTCCAGCGCCCCCGTCAGCCAGGACCAGCACACGTCCGGCAGCAGCGGATCGGTGGCCAGCTCCGGCTCCAGCTCGGCGCGGGCCAGCGTCACCACCCGGAAGGTGCCGTGCCAGGCGTCGTGCCCTGCCGGGTCGTGCAGCAGTACCAGCCGCCCGTCCGCCAGGTCCGTATCGCCCTCCGTGTCCCGCTCGATCACCGTCGCCTCCAGCGCGTGCGCGAACGGCGCGAGCCGTTTGGGCGCGGGCATCGGCGCGATCTCGATCTCCGGTCGCAGCCGGGCCGCATGGAGGGCCTCGACCGCCTGACGGAAGGCGATCGGGGTCTCGTCCGCGCTGTCCGCGAGGTGTTCCTGAGCCGCTGCCATGCTGGGAAGGTTAGGCGCAATGCCGTGTTCATATGCGGAGGACACCCGCTGGGCGGGTCGCCCGTTCGGAGGTGTCCCCCGGCACGTGCGAAGATTCTGGGCGTGAGTGCCAACGACGTTCCCCACGCTCTCCACTCCGACCGAGCAGGGGAGACCCCGATGACGGGCCAGCAGCAGACCGCCTCCTTCGCGCCGGAGAGCGCGCGGGAGTCCGCGTTCCTCAAGGCGTGCCGCCGGGAGCCGGTCCCGCACACGCCCGTGTGGTTCATGCGCCAGGCCGGGCGCTCACTGCCCGAGTACCGCAAGGTGCGCGAGGGCATCGCGATGCTCGACTCCTGCATGCGGCCCGAGCTGGTCACCGAGATCACGCTGCAGCCGGTGCGCCGGCACAACGTCGACGCCGCGATCTACTTCAGCGACATCGTCGTCCCCCTGAAGGCCATCGGCATCGACCTGGACATCAAGCCCGGCGTCGGCCCGGTCGTCGAGCGGCCGATCCGCACCCGCGCCGACCTGGAGCGGCTGCGCGACCTCACGCCCGAGGACGTCTCGTACGTCTCCGAAGCGGTCCGGATGCTCGTCGGCGAGCTCGGCTCCACCCCGCTCATCGGCTTCGCGGGCGCGCCCTTCACCCTCGCCAGCTACCTCGTCGAGGGCGGCCCGTCCCGCAACCACGAGCACACCAAGGCGCTCATGTACGGCGACCCGCAGCTGTGGGCCGACCTCCTGGACCGCCTCGCCGAGATCACCGCCGCCTTCCTCAAGGTGCAGATCGAGGCCGGCGCCAGCGCCGTGCAGCTCTTCGACTCCTGGGTCGGCGCGCTCGCCCCGGCCGACTACCGCCGCTCGGTCATGCCGGCCTCCGCGAAGGTCTTCGACGCGGTCGCGGGGTACGGCGTACCGCGTATCCACTTCGGCGTCGGCACCGGCGAGCTGCTCGGCCTCATGGGCGAGGCGGGCGCGGACGTGGTGGGCGCCGACTGGCGGGTGCCGCTGGACGAGGCCGCGCGCCGGGTCGGCCCCGGCAAGGCGATCCAGGGCAACATCGACCCGGCCGTGCTCTTCGCCCCGCGCGAGGCGGTGGAGACCAAGGCCCGCGAGGTACTGGACGCCGCCGCGGGGCTGGAGGGCCACATCTTCAACCTCGGCCACGGCGTACCCCCGAACACCGACCCGGAGGCGCTGACCCGCCTGGTCGAGTACGTCCACGAGCAGACGGCGCGCTGAGGCGCGGCGGGGCGCGCGTGACGGTACGGGCGCCCCGCGGTCCTTATTGCGGCGCGGCGTCCGCCCGTACCGCCTGCACCGCCTTGCGCGCCGCCACCAGCACCGGGTCCCACACCGGTGAGAACGGCGGCGCGTACCCCAGGTCCAGCGCCGTCATCTGTTCGACCGTCATCTTGGCCGTCAGCGCGACCGCCGCGATGTCCACCCGCTTCGCCGCGCCCTCCCGCCCGACGATCTGCACGCCGAGCAGCCGCCCCGAGAGCCGCTCGGCGAGCATCTT
Organism: Streptomyces sp. NPDC026301; assembly: GCF_055567935.1. Lineage (NCBI taxonomy): Bacteria > Bacillati > Actinomycetota > Actinomycetes > Kitasatosporales > Streptomycetaceae > Streptomyces > Streptomyces sp. NPDC026301. The sequence continues at coordinate 501,438 of NZ_JBVHPN010000002.1, forward strand.
CACCGTCATGGGCGCGGCGTTCGGGAAGTACCCCACCCGGCTCGTCGACTCGATCGTGACGGCCACGTACTGCAGCCCCACCGCCCGCGCGTCCTTCTCGCGCAGCCCCGTACGCGCGATCTCCAGGTCGCAGACCTTGCTGACGGCCGTGCCGACCACGCCGGGGAAGGTCGCGTAACCGCCGCCCACGCCCGAGCCGATGACCTGGCCGTGCTTGTTGGCGTGCGTGCCGAGCGCGATGTGCCGGTCCCGCCCGGAGACCAGGTCCAGCACCTCCACGCAGTCGCCGCCCGCCCAGATGTCGTCGTGGCCGCGCACCCGCATCGCGAGGTCGGTGAGGATCCCGCCGGCGGCGCCCAGCGGCAGTCCCGCCTTCTCGGCGAGCGTGGTCTCGGGCCGTACGCCGAGCCCCAGCACCACCACGTCCGCCGGGTACTCCTGCTCCGGCGTCAGCACCGCGCACGCCCGGCCGTCGGCGTCGGTGCGGATCTCCGTCACCTCGGCGCCGTTGACCATCCCGATGCCCAGGCCCGTCATCGCGTCGTGCACCAGGCAGCCCATGTCCGGGTCCAGCGTGGACATCGGCTCCGCGCCGCGGTTGACGACGGTCACCTCGTACCCGCGCTGGATCAGCGCCTCGGCCATCTCCACGCCGATGTACCCGGCGCCCACCACGACCGCGCGCCGCCCCTCCGTACGGGCCAGCGTGTCCAGCAGCGCCTGCCCGTCGTCGAGGGTCTGCACGCCGTGCACGCCCGGCGCGTCGATGCCCGGAATCGGCGGCCGGAGCGGCGACGCGCCGGTCGCGAGCACGAGCTTGTCGTACGCCGTCCACTCCTCCGCGCCGGTTTCCAGGTCGCGCGAGCGCACCCGCCGCTTCTCGACGTCGAGCTCCGTGACCTCCGTCCGCATCCGCAGATCGATGTCCCGCTCCCGGTGCTGCGCGGCCGTCCGCGCCACCAGCGCGTCCCGTTCGTCCACCACCCCGCCGACCCAGTACGGAATGCCGCAGGCCGAGTACGACGTGAAGTGCCCGCGCTCGAACGCGACGATCTCCAGCTCCTCGGGCGTGCGCAGCCTGCGGGCCTGGGACGCGGCGGACATCCCCGTCGCGTCCCCGCCGACGACCACCAGCCGCTCCGGTCGTTCCGCCATGGCGGGCTCCCTCCTCGCTCCGCGGACGCGCCCGCGCCCGGCACCGGAAAGGCTACGACCTGCGGCCCCGTCACCCGGCGCCCGCGCCGCTGTCACGCCTGTGTCACAGCGCTGTGTCCAGTGTTGGCAGAGATGTCCCTGAGTTGGGAAGATGTCTCCGCAAACAGCCGTTCAGCCCGGCAGGGGGAGCCTGATGAAGTTCGACATGGGATCGCAGACGTTGTCGACGCTGCAGTCGAAGTCGCGTGGGTCGAGTGAGGATCTGGGCTCGCTGATCCGGCAGCTGGTGGACGCGGCGGCGCCGCTGGAGGGCAAGTTCAACGGCTCCGGCAAGGCGGCCTTCGACCGGTTCAAGGCGCACTCGGACGAGATCGCGTCGTCGCTGCAGAGTTCCCTGTCGGGGATTCTGGGCGGCCAGTCGGGCATGGACGCGGCGTTCAGCTCCGGTGATCAGGAGCACGGGGACAACGCGCGGCAGCAGATGTCGGCGGCGAATTTCGACGCGGCGCGCTTCGGCGGCCGCTGATTTGATCTGTGGCCTGCGGGTGCGGGCCGTGTTCTTGGACGGGGAGTGTGTGTGATGGCTGGTGGACAGGATCGTCGTTCGTATGACACGACGGCTTCGGGTGATGCGCAGGGCAATATCCAGACGGTGATCGCGCGGCTGGAGCAGGTGATCACGGCGCGCGACGGTCAGGTGAAGGCGGCGATGGCGGACTTCACCGCCGATGGCGTGGCGGATGAGTACCACGGCAAGGAGCTGCGCTGGAACCGTGCCTCGCAGGAGGTCAAGAACATCATCCAGCTGCTGAAGACGACGCTGGAGAAGAACGACGGCACGGCGCAGCACACGCTGTCCAAGGCCAAGGCTGCGGTCGACAACATCGGCTGACCGGCCGGACGCGGGTGCGGTGTCGGGCGGTAACGGGGAGCATGAGGTAGGGGCATGGCCGGCTGGGATCTGGATCCGCAGGGCATCCAGGGTGTGCTGAAGACGACCGGTGAATTCGCCGGGAAGATCGAGACGCATACCAAGGCGTACGGGGAGCATCTGCAGTCGGCGGCCACGAGCGCCGGCACGATCTCCGCCGAGGGCGAGGCGCACGGCGGCAAGGGCGGGGAGAAGGCCGCGGGCGGTCTGGTGGCGCTGGCGCTCTCGCAGTTCTCCGAACACACCATCAACGACCTGAAGTTCATCGCGATGCGCGCGGGCAAGTCGCTGAACGGTGCGGTGGATGCCACCACGGCGTATCTGAACGGTGATCTGGACATGGCCGCCCAGGCGCAGCACAAGGCGCTGGGTGCGGTGGATGTCGATCCCAAGACGCCGGGGGTGCAGCAGTCGTGAAGATCGAGCTGAAGCCGGACCAGATTCCCCAGTACACCGGCGATCTGGAGCAGCTGGAGAAGGACCATGCCGCGCTGAAGTCGGATGCCGGGCACATCCGCACCACCGGCTCGGATGTCCACTCCCATTTCCAGGGCCTGTCCGCGTACTACAAGGCCCCCGAGGCCGAGCAGCTCTTCGCCACCACCAAGCCGGTGCAGGAGCGGGCGGACGGTTTCGCCGACGACCTGGAGACGGTCGCCTCGGCGCTGTCCTCCTACGCGGATGAGATCCGCCCGCTGGTTCCCAAGCTGGCGGCGCTGAAGACCAAGGCGCAGAACTTCATCCGGGACCACAAGGACGATGACGACGGGGATTACGACGAGGATCTGATCGCCGAGCACAATCAGATCCGGGATGACATCACCGCCACGGTGGCCGCGTTCTGGGCGGCCGAGCGGACCTGCCACAACAAGATCACCGCGCTGTGGCACGGCACCCAGATGGTGGCCGGGGACGGCTCGGAGAAGAAGAACCAGTACGGCTTCAACGCCGCGGACATGAAGAACGCCAAACTCCCCTGGGGCGACCCGGTGGAGGAGAAGCACCACTGGTACGAGGTCGGCCACTGGGTCAAATCCTTCGTGTGGGACGGCCTGATCGTCGACGGCATCTGGGGCACCATCAAGGGCCTGGGCACCCTGGTGGGCTTCGGCGGCTGGGACGCCATGGGCCAGGCCTGGAAGGGCCTCGCGCAGCTGGCCACCGGCCTGGCGATTTCCACCATCCCCGGCGTCGGCACCGCGTTTTGGGCCCTGCCGGACGACAAGCTCCCCTCCTGGCTGCGCGATTCGCGGACCGCGATGAAGGAGACCGGCAAGGCGCTGGTGGCCTGGGACGAGTGGGGCAAGAACCCGGGCCGGGCCGCGGGCGCGGTCACCTTCAACGTGCTGACCACGGTCTTCACTGGCGGCGCGGGCGGCGCGGCGGCCGGTGCGGGCAAGGCCGGCGCGGTCGCCAAGGCGCTGTCGGTGGCGGGTAAGGCGGGCAAGGTCATCGACCCGATGACGTATGTCGCCAAGGGCGCGGGCGCCGGCCTCTCCAAGATCGGCGACATCGCCAAGAGCATCAAGGGCATCGGGAAGATCGACGTCCCGGCTCTGCCGGCGGATGCGATCAAGCTGCCGGAGGGGTCGCTGAAGCTGCCCGACGGCACCGTTCACCTGCCCGAGGGCGCGGCGATTCCCGAGGGCGCGACCAAGCTGCCGGACGGCAACGTACGGCTGCCCGACGACGTCCCGGCGCTGCCGGAGAACGCCACCAAGCTGCCCACGAACCCCGGCGAGCCGGCCCGGTACTTCGACGGCGACGGCAACGTCCTCGACCAGCACGGCAACGTCCTGGACAGCATCGACAACGCCCCCAAGGAGGGTTCGCCGAACGTCGACCGGCCCGCCGGCTCGGACGTACCGCATGTGGATGCGGACAGTCCGGCCAAGGTCCCGGCCATGGCGGGCGCCGCTGTACACGCCGCCGACAACGCGGGCCACGTCCGCCTGGGCGGCAGCTTCGACCTCGCCGACGCGGGCCGCCTCGGCGACGACGCGACCACCCCGTCGGGGCACGTGGGCGACGCCCCCGGCGGCCACGCCCCCGGCGGCACGGCCGACCACCTCCCGGGCGGGACCGCGCACGACCTCGGCCACGGCCCCTCGGCCGGCCACGAACCGCCCTCGGGCGGCAGCCACCCGGGCGGCCACGGCGACGGTCCTGCGGGCGAGCACGACGGTCCGCCGTCCGGTGGCCACGACGGTCCCGGCGCGGGCGGCCACGAAGGCCACCCGGGCGCGCACGGTGAAGGTCCGGGCGGCCACGAGACGCCTGGCGGTACCGGTGGTGAAAGCGGCCCCGGAGGCGGCGGACCGGACGGGCCCGAGGTACCGCACGGCCCCGGCGGGCCGGACGGGCCGGAAGGCTGGGAGCGTCATCCGGACGACTCCGGTCCGCTCGAGCGCGGCAGCGAGACGGAGCAGCAGGTCCGGGACCAGGTACGGGGCACGGCGGTCAAGCACGGTGACGTGGACCGCATCCTGGACAACCTGGCCGACCACCCCGCGGGCCGCGAAATCGCCGACACCATTGCTTCGGGACGGTTCCGGGATGCCCCGAATTTCTCCAATGTGGTGTCCGCACTGACCGGAAAGGGGGAGATCTCCGGCTGCCTGGAACAGATCCGGCTGGCGAACCGGCTGCACGACAGCGGGCTCACCGATATCTCGTTCGAAATCAAGCAGGGCGGGCACGAGATCAAGCCCGGCGTGTTCACCGAGCCCAAGACCGACCTCGACCTCATGGCACGGGACGCGGACGGTAACGTCCACGGCTGGCAGTTCAAGGACATGACCGGACCTGACTCGCCCGCCGATCCGGCCAAGGTCACCCGTAACATCTTCAAGAAGATCGGCCAGCTCACCGATTCACATGCGGACGTGCAGACGTTCGTGGTCGAAACGAAGGCGTCGAGGGCCGAGATGGCCACCCAGATCGGGCGGTTCCAGAAGGGGTACGACTTCGATGGCGTGCAGTTCGTCGTCCGCTCACCGGACGGTATCCTCTTCGTCCCGCGCGACGGGGGCACGTTCATGCCGGAGGGAACGCTGTGATCGCTAGCACACCTGTGGCCCGCTGGGACTGGGGCCGCGACGACGAATCGGCGGACGCGCTCCTGCTGTGCCTCCGCGACCTCCTGACCGCCCGGTCCGTACTGGCCGAGCACCGGCTCGCGGACGGCGCGCCGACGGTACGCGTCTCCGTGAAGGAGGCGGGAAGGACCAACACGTACCTCTTCCAGGGTGAGCTGGCCGCGGCCGGCGCGGGCAGCCCGGCCGAGAGCGCCGAGGAGCTCGCCCGTCAGGTGCGGGCCGCCCTGCGCCCCGGCGCGCTCGGCGGGGTGTCGGCCGACATTGCCTGCACCGGCACGGTGGCCGGACCGGACGGGGAGGTACGCGAGGAGAGCCTGCTACGGCTCGGCGCCCATGCGGCCGCGGACTTCGTGAGCGTGGACCTGGTCACGTGCGCGGACGTCTGGATGCCGTACGACCTGAGGGGCCGTCCGCAGCCCGCCGTGTACGAGGCCAACGCGCCACGGCTGGCCGCGGTCCTGCGCGGTCTGGAGAAGGCGCTGGAGTCGGAGACCGAACCGGACGACCCGACCTACTTCGGGAAGCCGACCGAGACCGGCGTGGAAAACCGCCGCGAGCCGGACGGCACCCCGTCCGACGTGTGGACCCGCTTCGAAATCCCCTCCCGGACCGAGGTCTTCCGGCAGCTGCCCTCATTCCGTCCGGGCTACCGGCGCACGACCAGCGGTGACGTGCAGTACGTGCCCGTCCGGGGCGAGCACGGCGTACTCGGCTACCTCTGGGCCTCCGACGCGGACAACGCCGCGAGCTTTGAGCCGCGGGCCGCCGCCGACGACGAGGGCCGACGGCAGGGCCTGGCACTGCTGGACCGACTGGCCGACGCATACGCCCGCGGACTGTCCCCGTCCCGCGCCCTCGCCGAACTGACCGGTGCGAGCGCCACCCCGAGCGTCCGTCCCCTGCCCGCCCTGCGCGACCTGGCCCAGGAGGACTGAGCCGCGCCGGGCGGGACCGGAGGGATGGGGATGAAGCGCATCGATATCGATGATCCCGACGTGGACATGGACCACGGGCAGCGGCTGCTGTACCGCGGGGAATTGTTCACGGGGGAGGCCGAGGAGCGGTTGGGCGGGGTCGTGGTCAGCGTGGATGCCTACCTCGACGGACTGCTGTTCTCCGACGACGGTTTCCGGATGCTGGAGGAGCGCCGGTGGGACGACGAGGGGCGGCTTACGAAGGACTGGCGCAAGGACCGTTGACGGAGCGGTCAGAGCGCCAGCTTCAGGCGTGGGCCGTGGCAGCGGGACACGCAGATGAGCATCGTGTCGCCCGCCGCCCGTTCCGCGTCCGTGAGCAGCTGGTCGCGGTGGTCGGGGGTGCCGGCCAGGACCTCGGTCTCGCAGGTGCCGCAGGTGCCCGCGCGGCAGGACGACAGGACCTGTACCCCGGCGTCCTCGACCGCCTCCAGGATCGAACGGCCCGGCGGCACGCGTACGGTGCGGCCCGAGTCGGCCAGCTCCACGTCGAAGGCCGTGTCCGTGCCGTCGTCGGTGGGCGCCGGGCGGAAGCGCTCGACCCGCAGCGCGCCCTCGGGCAGCCCTGCCGCTCGGCACTGAGCCTCCGCCGCGGCCAGCAGTGCCTCGGGTCCGCAGGCGTACACGAGGGTGTCCGGGTGCGCGTCCCGGAGGAAGCCCGCCAGGTCCAGCAGCCCGTACTCGTCCTCCGGGCGCAGCGTGACGCGCTCCCCGTGTGCGGCGAGCCGGTCGGCGTACGCCATCGAGGCGCGGCTCCGGCCGCCGTACAGCAGCCGCCAGTCGGCGCCCGCGGCCTGCGCGCGGGCGATCATCGGGAGCAGCGGGGTGATGCCGATGCCGCCGGCGAGGAAGAGGCAGCGGGTGGGGGGAGCGGACGGGGGTTCGAAGGGGAAGAGGTTGCGGGGGGCCGAGGCGGTGATCCGGTCACCCGGTGCGAGCCGGTCGTGCACGTACGCCGAGCCGCCGGTGCCCGCGGCCTCGCGCAGCACCGCGATCCGCCACTCCGCCCGTACGGCCGGATCCCCGCACAGCGAGTACGAGCGGGCCAGGCCCGGCGCGAGGTGCAGGTCCAGATGGGCGCCGGGCGTCCAGGCGGGCAGCGCGCCGCCGTCCGGGCGGCGCAGCGACAGCTCGCACACGCCCTCGGCGACGGCCCGCTTGCGCGCGACGACCAGGTCGAGGGGAATGAGGGGGTCGAGGGAGGCGTCGGTCATCGTGCCGACCCCGCGATCATCCGCTCCAGTACCCGCCGCGCGGCCAGCCCGCCCGCGTCGATGCCGATGCTCAACTCCTGTACCCGGCGGCCCTCTTCCTCGGCCATGACCTTCTCGAGGATGTCCAGCGCCGTCACGTCCTGGAGGACGACGGTGCGGTTGAACTCGTGCAGGAAGCTGCTCACGCCCTCGTCCTCGCGCGCGAAGTCCCGCGCCACCAGCCAGAAGTCGTACGTGGTGGTCTCGGTGGACGGGGTGATGGCGTACGCGATCTCGGTGTGGAAGGCGTCCGGGTCGCTGCCGTCCGTGCCCGGTACCGAGCCGACGGGAGCGATCCGGCTGTGCAGCAAGTACAGGCAGGGCGCGTGGTACTCGATGTCCTGCCAGCGGCTGACGCGGCCCTTCAGGCCCGTGGAGTCGGCGTAGAAGGGCGGGCACTCGGCGTCGTCCATGTGCCGGCTCACCCGGACGATGCCGCGCTCTTCGTCGGCCTCGGTGGTGATCGGTGTCTCGGCGACCTCCGGCGTGCCGATGTACCCGGCGTGCAGGAACGTCTCGTGGGAGAGGTCGAGGAGGTTGTCGATGAGCAGCCCGTAGCGGGCCTTGAGCGGTTCCATGCCGCGTACGACGGTCCACTCCGGGTCCGCGAGCCAGGGGGCGCGCGGCACGGCGGACACGTCCGCGCGCGCCGGGTCACCGATCCACACCCACACGAAGCCGTCCAGCTCGGCGAGGGGATACGAGGCGACGCGCGCGGTACGCGGGACCCGGGCCTGACCCGGTACCGAGACGCAGGCGCCGGCCCGGTCGTAGGCGAAGCCGTGGTACCCGCAGACCAGCCGGCCGTCCTCCAGCGCGCCTTCGGAGAGCGGGTAGCGGCGGTGGACGCAGCGGTCGGCGAGCGCGACGGCCTCGCCCTCGGGCGTGCGGTAGAGCGCCAGCGGCTCGCCGCAGACCGTGCGGGCGAGGATCTCCTCGCCGCCGACCTCGCTGCCGTACGCGGCGACGTACCACTGGTCGCGGGCGAATGCGGTGGGAACGGGCATGGCGCGGCCTCCTTGACGCACAGTCCTGCACTCGGGGCACCCGGGCGGCCCCGGGTGTCGCCACAGATTGTGCGGCGCCCCGGAGAGCGGCAAGGCCCTCTTCCAGTAGCTGGAAACATGCGTGCACGGGGGTTGCGCGCCGCGCCTCCTCTGCGTAAGCCGCCCCTCTTATGCGCAAGGGGATGGTCAGAGAACGGGCAGGCTGCGCGAGATGCCCTGTGCGGCGACGCGTACCGCGGGCGCGAGCAGGGCCGCGCGGCCCTCGCTCACCGGGACGACGACCGACAGCGCGGCCACCGCCCGGCCGTCGGGCCCCCGGACGGGCGCCGCCACGGACACCGCGTCCATCGTGATCTGCCGCTCGCTGACCGCCACTCCGGACGTGCGCACGCCCGCGAGCACGGAACGCAGCAGCGCGGGGTCGCCGATGGTGCGCTCGGTGAAGCGGCGCAGCGGCGCGGCACACACCTGCGCGACCACGGAGGGCGGCGCGTACGCCAGGAGCGCGAGGCCCACACCGGTGGCGTGCAGCGGCCAGCGCGCGCCGACCCGCGTGCGCACCCCGACCGCGGAGCGCCCCGAGATCAGCTCGATGTACACCGTCTCCAGGCCGTCCCGTACGGCGAGTTGGACGTTCTCGTGCGTCGCTTCGTAGAGGTCCTCCATGAAGGGCAGCGCGGCCTGCCGCAGCCCCACGCCGCGCCGCGCGAGCACCGCGATCTCCCACAGCCGCAGCCCGATCTCGTACCGGCCGTCCGCGCGGCGTTCCAGCGCGCCCCACTCCGTCAGCTTGCCCGCGAACCGGTGCGCGGTGGCCAGCGGCAGGCCGGCCCGGCGGGCCAGCGCGGTCAGGGTCAGGCTGCGGTGCGCGTCGTCGAAGGCCCCGAGCAGCGCGAGCACCCGGTCGGCGGCCGATCGCCCGCTCCCGTGCCCGGCCTGCGGATCGCGCGGGGCCATCGCGCCACCCCGCCTCCGCTCGCCCGTACGTGAAGCCGCGAGCATAGTGGAGCCCCGGAGAGGCTCCCAGGGCCGGGCCCCCGCCGGGCTCTGAGAGAGTGGGAGCATGAGCACAGCGCACACCGGTACGGGCCACGCGCCCGGTCGTACGGGCCACGCGCCCGGCCACGTCGTCGTGATCGGCGGCGGCATCTCGGGTCTGGCAGCCGCGCACCGCGCGCTCGACGGCGGCGCGCGGGTGACCGTACTGGAGGCGTCCGGGCGGCTCGGCGGCAAGCTGAAGGCCGGCGCGGTCGCGGGCGTACCGGTCGACCTCGGCGCCGAGTCGATGCTCGCCCGGCGCCCGGAGGCGGTGGCGCTCGCCCGGGCCGTCGGCCTCGGCGACCGGCTGCAGCCGCCGTCCACCGCGACCGCCTCCCTGTGGACCCGTGGCGCCCTGCGCCCGATGCCCAAGGGGCACGTCATGGGCGTGCCCGGCGACCCGGCGCCGCTCGCCGCCTCCGGTGTGCTCTCCGAGGCGGGCCTCGCGCGCATCGAGGAGGACGCGGAGCTGCCGCGCACCGAGGTCGGCGAGGACGTCGCGGTCGGCGCGTACGTGGCCGAGCGGCTGGGTCGAGAGGTCGTCGACCGGCTGATCGAGCCGCTGCTGGGCGGGGTGTACGCGGGCGACGCGTACCGCATCTCCATGCGGGCCGCAGTACCGCAGCTCTTCGAGGCCGCGCGGGATCACCGCTCCCTGACGGAGGGCGTGCGCGCCATTCAGGCGCGCACCGCCGCCACCGTCCACCAGACCGGGCCGGCCGCAGCGGGGCCGGTCTTCATGGGCATCGACGGCGGCATCGGCACGCTGCCGGACGCGGTCGCCGACGCGGTACGGGCCAAGGGCGGCGAGATCCACCTGCACACGGACGTGCGCGACGTGCGGCGGACCGGCGAGGAGGGGTGGGAGATCCACACCGAGGGCCGGGTCCTGACGGCCGACGCCGTCGTGCTGGCCTGCCCCGCGCCCGCCGCGGCGCGCATCCTCCGCCACGCGAGCCCCGCCGCCGCCATGGAGCTGGACGGCGTCGAGTACGCCTCCATGGCCCTGGTCACCATGGCCTTCCGGCGCGCCGACGTCGAGCGGCAGCTCACCGGCAGCGGCTTCCTCGTCCCGCCGGTCGACGGCCACAAGATCAAGGCGGCCACGTTCGCGAGCAACAAGTGGGGCTGGATCGACGCCGCTGACCCGGACCTCTTCGTGCTGCGCACCTCGATCGGGCGCCACGGTGACACCGCCGACCTGGCGCGCGAGGACGCCGAGCTGGTGGACCTGTCGCTGCGCGACCTCGGGGCGGCGGTCGGGCTGGCCGCGCGGCCGGTCGACACGACGGTCACCCGATGGGACGGCGGCCTGCCGCAGTACCCGGTCGGCCACCTGGCGCGGGTGGCCCGTATCCACGAGGCCGTCGGCCGGCTCCCCGGCCTCCGGGTGTGCGGCGCGCTCTACGAGGGCGTCGGCATCCCGGCCTGCATCGCGAGCGCCACGAAGGCCGCCGACGCAGTACTGGCCACCCTGACGCCGGGCATTCCGGTCGACGAGTGAGAATGGACGACATGACTGACGCCACCCCTGGGCCCGCGCCCGAGAAGACCCCGAATGCCGGCAAGAAGGCGAAGGACCTCAACGAGGTCATCCGCTACACCCTCTGGTCGGTGTTCAAGCTGCGTGCCGTCCTTCCGGAGGACCGCAGCGGCTACGCCGAGGAGGTCGACGAGCTGTTCGAGCAGCTCGCCGCCAAGGACGTGGTGGTCCGCGGCACGTACGACGTGTCCGGGCTGCGCGCCGACGCCGACATCATGATCTGGTGGCACTCGGAGAGCTCGGACGCGCTCCAGGAGGCGTACAACCTCTTCCGCCGCACCAAGCTCGGCCGCGCCCTGGAGCCGGTCTGGTCGAACATGGCGCTGCACCGCCCCGCCGAGTTCAACAAGTCGCACATCCCGGCCTTCCTGGCCGACGAGGAGGCGCGCGACTACGTGAGCGTCTACCCGTTCGTGCGCTCGTACGACTGGTACCTCCTCCCCGACGAGGACCGCCGCCGGATGCTCGCGGACCACGGCAAGATGGCCCGCGGCTTCCCGGACGTGCGCGCCAACACCGTGCCGTCGTTCTCGCTCGGCGACTACGAGTGGATCCTCGCGTTCGAGGCGGACGAGCTGTACCGCATCGTCGACCTCATGCGGCACCTGCGCGGCTCCGAGGCGCGGCGGCACGTCCGTGAGGAGATCCCGTTCTACACCGGCCGCCGCAAGCCGGTCTCGGAGCTGGTGGCCGGGCTGGCCTGACCGGCCATCGGGCCGGCCCGACCGGCCCACGCCCGGCGGGCCGGACTCCGCACCGGCCGGTCACCGGTCTCACTCCTCGCCGGGCTCGGGCTCCTTGTGCGGCTTGCAGAACGCATCCCGCTCCGGGACCCGCCCGGTGAGCAGATAGTCCTCGGTGTACTTGTTCACGCAGTCGTTCTCGCTGAAGGCGATGCCGTGCGAGCCGGCGCCGCGCTCGGTGACCAGCGTCGACCCCGCCAGCCTGCGGTGCAGCTCCAGCGCGCCCTCGTACGGCGTGGCGCCGTCCCGCTCCGCCGCCAGCAGCAGCACCGGGGGCAGCGCCCCGGGAGCCGTACGGACGTCCAGCGGGCGCTGCTGCAACGTGTGCACCGGCCGGGGCCAGAACGCGCAGGGCAGGTTCATCCACGCGTTGTCCCAGGTCTCGAACGGCGCGGCCTGGGCCACGAGGGTGTTGTCGCGGTCCCACGTAGCCCAGTCCCGCGGCCACTCCGCGTCATTGCACTCCACGGCCGTGTAGACCGCGTCGCCGTTCTCGTCCGGCGCCGCGTCCGCCGGGTCCGGCGCCGCCTGCGCGATCAGCGGCTTCGGGTCGCCCTTGAGGTACTTGGACAGCGCGGCGGCCCGGATGGGCCAGTAGTGGTCGCTGTACCCGGCCGTCAGGAAGGCGGACTGGAGCTGGGCCGGGCCGACCTTGCCGCCCGCCGGCTTGCGCCGCAGCTGCGCGGCCGCCCGGTAGTACGACTTCCCCACCGCGTCCGCCGTCGTGCCGAGGCGGTACGTCTTGTGGTGCTTGGCCACCCAGGTGCGCCAGTCGTGCCAGCGGCCCTCGAAGGCGATGTTCTGTTCGAGGTTGCTGCGGTACCAGATCTGGTCCGGGTCCGGGTTCACGACGCTGTCGAAGACCATGCGGCGCACGCGGTCGGGGAAGAGCGTCGCATACACGGCCCCGAGGTACGTGCCGTACGACGCGCCCATGAAGGTGAGCTTCTTCTCGCCCAGTGCCGCGCGCAGCATCTCCAGGTCACGCGCGTTGTTCAGCGTGTTGTAGTGCGGCAGCGCAGAGCCGGCCCGGCGCGCGCAGCCCGCCGCGTACTCCTGCGCCTCCTTGATCTTGTGCTGCTTGAAGCGCTCGGAGGGGTGCACCGGGCTGTCCGAGGGCGCCTTGGCGGACTGCTTCGGGTCCTCGCACGAGAGCGGCGCCGACCGCCCCACCCCGCGCGGCGCGTAGCCGACGAAGTCGTACGCCTTGGCCGTGCGGCGCCACTCGGGCAGCTCGGCGTACATGGGGAAGGCCATCGCGGAGCCGCCGGGGCCGCCGGGGTTGTAGAGCAGCGCGCCCTGCCGCTCGCGCGCGGGGCCACTGGCGCGCCGCCTGCTGACCGTGAGGTCGATCTTCTTGCCTTCGGGGTGCGCGTAGTCCAGGGGGACGCTGACCTTGCCGCACTCGACGCCGGACGGGAGGTGCTCCACGGGGGCGCAGCGGCCCCATGAGATCTTCTTCGGGGCGGGCGCGGTCCTCTCCGGGACGGGCGTGGGGAGCCCGGTCACCGCGCCGTCCGCCGGAGCGGCCGCCAGTGTGCCCAGGACCAGTGACCCGATGGCGCCGAACAACGCTACTGCCTTCACAAGCCGTCCCTTCGTGGGTCACCGTGCCGCCTCCGAACGGCGTCACCGTGTGTGACAAAAGGGATACTTGAGTGGGGACTTGATGATGTAAAGCACCGGGCGCCGGTGTCGGAAGGGATGCCCCGGAAGAGACCGTGCGGGAGCGCGGAGTGGCTCCCCCGAGGTCAGTGCTTCCCCTCCGGCGCGGGCGTCGAGGCGGCGGGCGGCAGCGAGTACGTCGCGGACGGGGTGGCGGGCTCGGGCGGTACGGGCGGCGCCGACGGTGTCGGCGGTACGGGCGGCGGCGCGGCCGGGGACGTCGGCGAGCTCGACGCCTGCGTGTCCCGCGCGATGCCGTCGAAGTCCACCAGACCGGTGCGTTCGAGCACGGTGATGTGGTCGAGCACGGTCGTGTTGGCGTCGTCCGCCAGCCCGCGGACCAGCGAGTTGCGGGTGGTCGCGCGGACCTGGGCGACGACCGTGAAGACCCTGCCGTGCGCCAGCCGCAGGATGTTGGCGAACTTCTGGTCGTACTCGGCGCCGCGCGCGGCCGCCAGCTCGGACAGCCAGCCCCGCTGCTGGTCGTTGGGCTGGTTGGGCAGGTCGACGCCGAGCTGTGCGGCCACCTCCCGTACGTGCCGGTCGAGTTCGGTGTGCCCGGTCACGAGGTGCTCGCCGGCGGTCCGTACGGCCTTGGTGGTGCCGCGCTCCTCCGCCTGCTGCCCGGCCGGCAGCTCCCACAGCCCGGCCAGCCGTACCTTGGTCACGAAGTCGCGGTCGAGCGCGGAGAGCGGGCCGGAGCGGGTGGCCACGGTGCCCGCGTCGGGGTCGGTGCCGGCCGCCGACAGCCCGGCGAAGGACAGGATGGGGAAGAGCAGTGCGGCTGCCGTCGCGACGAGTGCGGCGACGACGAGACCGGTTCCGGTGACGGATCGCATGGTGCCTCCTGGTGCGGCACCGCACGCTAATCGGGCCGGCCCGGCCCGCGCCCCCCGTTCGCCGAACCCCGCTCAACGGGGGGCGGGTGTTGGTACGTTGGCGGGTTTCCGGGCCCGGGGAGGCCCCCGGGGCCGCTCTGGCGGGCGTTCAGCTACCCGAGCCGCACCACGTCCCGGCGCTGTCCCCGGCCGCGCTCCAGTCGGCCCCCGGGCCGGTCGAGGACACCGCCGCGGCCGCCGCGCTGCCGGCCGCTGCCCGCTGCGCCTCCAGCAGGTGGTCGCGCAGTACCCGGTCCACCAGCACCGCCACGCCGCCGACGGCCACGGTGAGCGCGGCGGACCGGTCCGCCGGGCCGGCGACGGCCGCCCTGTTCGCCGTACGGAACCGCTTCAGGGCCCGCTTGCCGGCCTTCGTGATGCGGCGGCGCACGGCGCTCCGGCACAGCGTGCCGACGAAGATCCCCGCGAACACCGCGGGCGTCACCTTGAGCACGAACGGCATGTTCTGCGGGTACTGCGGAGCGCCGTCGTCCAGCGCCCCCGTCACCGACTGGAAGATGCCGAGGAAGAAGACGCACATGCACGCGCCGATCTGCAGCCGGGCCAGCTGCCGCCAGCGCCGGCCCGCCTCCGGGCGGCGCAGCAGGCCGCGGTCGGCCAGCCGGTCGCCGATCTGCTGGACGGCCGCGCTGCGCATGACCGTGGGGCGCAGCCGCGTCAGCGAGCCGCCGGGCGTGCGCGCGAGAGCTTCCAGCACCGCGGACTCGACCGGGTCGTGCGAGACGGCGGGGCGGCGCGCGGTGACCGTTCCGGGGCCGCCGATCGCCAGCCGGCCATCGCCGTGCATCCCGGCGATCGCCGCGTCGGCGACCCGGCCGGGACCGCCGGCGAGGAAGGCGTTCTCCCAGAGGTCGTGCGAGGGCACGTCGACGAGCGCCGTCCGGGGGGACGGCGCGGCGCGGCGGGTGTGGACCGTACCGGCGATGAGCACCACTGAGGAAGCGGCGACGGCCCAGTACACCAACTGCGCGAAGGACAACGTGATTACCTCCCACTCCGGGGTCTGTCCCCACTCCGGGGTCTGTCGACATACTCCACCCGCGAGGCGCCCGCCGGCACGCCCAGGGGTGCGCTCCGGCCGCCGTCCGCCGTACCGCCCGGGTCCGGACCGTCGTCCTTGGGGCGGTCCGGCGAGCCGGCCGTCGCGTGGCCCGTCCGGGGCAGCAGGCCGGTCACCTTACGGGCCAGCCGGGCCAGCCGTGCGGCGGGGCGGGCCGACGGCGGGACGGGGCCCGAGCGCTCGCGCCACCACTGTGTCAGCTCCCGCCGCGCGGCGGGGTGCGCCGGCAGGCCGAGGGCGAGCAGATGGCCGGCGAAGTCCAGCGCGTCGCGGCGGTAGCCGCCCCGCATCGGCCGGCCCTGCGCGTAGTCCAGGAAGGCGCTGCGGTAGTCCGCGCCCAGTATGCCGGGCAGCTCCGGCGCGACCGCGGCGATCACGTCGGCGCGCTTGGCCGCCAGCGCGCGCCGCTGCACGGCCAGCCGCTCCCCGTCGAACCCCGCGGGGTCCGGCTCGCCCGCCACCAGCGCCGCCAGCAGCTCCTCCTGCGCGGCGGCCAGCCGGGGGCGGGCCGCTTCGGTCTGCTCGGACGGCGGGTCGGCCTTCTTGGAGGCCGGGCCGGCACCCTTGGACGGCGGGTCGGTCTCCTTGGACGCCGGGTCGGTCCGGTCGCCGGATTCCGGCTCGGGCCGGGGCGCGGGCGCGGCCCGCAGCGAGGTCGTTTCGACGACGGCCCGGATCGCGTCCAGCTCGGCGGCGAGCTCCTCCGCCGCCGGGAAGTTCTCGTCGCGTTCGAGGAGGACGCCGGGCGGGCCGACGCGGGCGCACAGCTCGGCCAGTACGTCCAGGACCGGCTGCGTCACGGGGTGGGCGTGGCTGTCGTGCCACACCCCGTCCCGCTCGAAACCGCCCGCGACGTGGACGTACGCGATCGCCTCCACCGGCAGCGCGGCGAGCGCGGCCGCCGGGTCCTCGCCCCGGTTGACGTGGTTGGTGTGCAGGTTCGCCACGTCGATCAGCAGCCGTACGCCGGTCCGCTCCACGAGTTCGGCGAGGAACTGTCCCTCGGTCAGCTCCTCGCCCGGCCAGTTGACCAGCGCCGCGATGTTCTCCAGCGCCAGCGGTACCGGCAGCGCGTCCTGCGCGATGCGTACGTTCTCGCACAGCACGTCCAGCGCGTCGTACGTCCGCGGTACGGGCAGCAGATGCCCCGCCTCCATGCGCGGGCCGCCGGTCGGCTCGCCCCCGGCCCGTACGAAGGCGATGTGCTCGGTGACGAGGGGCGCGGCGAGCGCCTCGGCGCGCTCGGCCAGCGCGGCCAGCCGTCCGGCGTCCGGCCGCTCGGCGCCGCCCAGCCCGAGCGAGACGCCGTGCGGCACGACGGTCGTGCCGCGGGCGCGCAGCGCTTCCAGGGCGGGCGGCAGATGGCCGGGGCAGATGTTCTCCGCGACGACCTCGACCCAGTCGATGCCGGGCAGCCGCGCGATGCCGTCGGCGATCTCCGGCCGCCAGCCGATGCCGGTACCCAGCCGCACCTGGCGTGCCCGCCGCTCCCGGTGGTCCGTACGCCCCGGCTGCTGCCCCCGGTGGCCGGTGCGCCCTGGCTGCTGCCCCCGGTGGCCGGTGTGCCCTGGCTGCTGCATGGTCCCCCTCCACTCCCGACTCCGCGTATTCCGTACTCATCACCCCTCTGCGGAGGACGAACCATCGGCGGACCGGGTTCAGAGCCGGATCTGAGCTTTTCCCCGTCTTTGCGCGTCTTTCCGCAGCGTACGGGGGGCCGGTGCCGCCGGCGCGGCGTCAGCGGGCCGTCTCGGCGGCCACCGCGGCGCCGAGCCCGAAGAGGACGGTGCCGGTGAGCTGTTCGAGGCGGCGGCGGACGCGCGGCCTGCGGAAGACGGCCCGCGCGCGGTGCACGGCGAGGGTGACGCTGCCGAGCCAGACGACGCCCAGTACGGCGTGGACGGCGACGAGCATCAGGGTGGTCGCCACGACCGGCGCGCCGTGCGGGATGAACTGCGGCAGCAGCGACATGTACACCACGCCGACCTTCGGGTTGAGCACGTTCGTCAGCAGCCCGGTGCGGAAGGCGCGCCACGGGGTCTGCGGTTCCTCGGGGGCCGCCGCGCTGTCCACCGTGCCGTCTGCCGTGCTGCTCCCGGCGGTCGCCGTGGCGGTGCGCCGCGCGCTGCGCAGCGCCTGGAAGCCGAGCCACATCAGGTACGCGGCGCCCGCGATCCGCAGCCCGTCGTACGCGACCCGGGACGCCGACAGCATCGCCGTCAGCCCGGCCGCGCCCGCCAGCCCCCACACGAAGCAGCCCGCCGCGATGCCGAGCGCGGAACACAGCGCGGCGCGCCGCCCCGAGCCGAGCGCGGTGCGCAGCACGACCGCGAAGTCCGGACCGGGGGAGACGGTCAGCAGGGCGGCGACGACCGTGAAGCCGAGGAGTGAGGTGAGCATGTAAAGAACGGTACGTGCTCCGGCGGACTCCACGACGGCCGCGGGGTGTCCGGCTGGTTCTGCGTCCGGCTCGTGCTGCGGGGGCCCTGGCTCGTGCTGCGGGGCCCCGGCTCGTCCTGCGGGGCCTCCGGTCTGCGTCGCCGGGCGTCCGGCCCGGTCCCGGCTACCGGCGGGTGAACTCCGGCTGGGTCACCGTGTCGACCCGGGTCGGGCGGCCGAGCAGGGCCACCTCCCGGAACTGCCACAGCAGCGCACCGGTCGGCGCGTGGATCACCATCCCCGGGCGCAGCGGCATCTGCAGCAGCGGCCCGCCGTCCGGGGCCGTCACCCACCGCGGCAGGTCCGGCTCCCGCAGCCGCCGCAGCGGTACGTGGTGCACCGACTGGACCTCGTCCGGGGCCGGCCGCGGCAGCGCCGGCCCGCGTGGGACGACGACCAGCGGCGTGATGATGAACCCGGAGTCGGTACGGAAGTCGTCCAGGTACCCGGCGATCTCCTCGGGGCCGGCGTCGACCGAGGTCTCCTCGGCCAGCTCCCGCAGCGCGGCCGCCTCCGCCGTCTCGCCCTCGTCCAGGCGGCCGCCGGGGAGCGCCCACTGCCCGGCGTTGCGGCCGCGCGGCGCCCGCTTGATCACCAGGACGTGCGGCTCGTCGCGGTACGGGAGCACGGTGAGGCACACAGCGGCGCGGCGCACGCCCTCGGGCACGGCGATCTCGCGCCGTTCGAAGGCCGCGAGGTTGGCGCGCAGGGCGGCTTCGAGCCGGGACGGATCCGCGAGGTCCGCTTCCTTCAACGTCGACATCGGCATCATCACGATGTACCACGACCGGACGCCTGTTCCCACCCCTGTGTGGACGTTCACCGGCTCCTTCTGCGTACCTTCACTCGCTCTTGCCCGGGCCGCAGGCTCTTGGTCCCATGGGGGGAGGGGCGGGATCCGGCGCCGCGGCGGTCTCCCGCCGGAGGCGAGTCCCGCGAGGGGTGCGCGAGGGGTGCACGAGGGCGCGAGGGGTGATGTCCGTGGAACCGACGTCGGACGACCCGGACCGGTTCTTCCTGCCGCCGGACGACCCGGACCGGTTCTCCCTGCCGCCGGACGACCCCGACCGGCTCTTTCTGCCGCCGGACGACGATCTCGCACCGAACCGCCCCGGGGAAGTGCTCCGCACCCACCTGGCCGCTCACCCCCTCGACGGCCCCGCGCTCCTCGCGGCCCGGCTCCTGGGCCGGCGGCCCGTACAGGACGAGTGGCGGCGCCGGCTCGCCGCGGAGTGCGCGGTGGGCGCGGAGCTGGAGCGGCTGGGCCGCGGCGGCTGGCACGTGCTGCACTCCCTGCCGCTGCCGCCCGGCAGCGAGATCAGCCACCTGCTCATCGGGCCGGGCGGGGTCTTCTGCCTCGCCACGGAGTACGTGCGTGCCGCGCGCGTACGGGCCGACGCCACCGACGTGCGCCCGGGGCGCGGCCGGCGCCCGCAGCCGTACGTGCGCCGGAGCCGGCAGCGCGCCGAGCGCGCGACGTACGCCCTGAGCCGCGGCTGCGGTTTCCCGGTGCCCGCCCGTCCCGTACTGGTCCTCGTCGGCCCGCGCCACATAGAGCGGCTGCCGGAGCAGCCCGGGCCGGAGGCTCCTGGCGACGCGGAGACGAAGGGCGACGACGCGGACGTACGCCTCGTGGCCGGCGCGCAGGCGGTCACCGCGCTCGGCGCCATCGGCGGCGTACTGACCCCCGCGACCGCCGACCGCGTCCACACCGTCGCCCGGAACCGCCGCACGTGGCAGGGGGTTTGAGGCCTGCCCATCACGGGGAACGGGGCCTGGGGCCGGGTGGCCTCATCGCTCGGTTCGGTCCCTCATCCGCCCCCTTCCGCCCCCCTTCCGTCCCGTCCGCCGCGGCTACCGCAGCGCCGGGTGATCGGCGACGACCGTGCAGGAACCCGGGGCGATCTCCGTGAACCCCGCGTCGCGGACGACGGGCAGGCCGCTGCGGGTCAGCTCCGCCCACCGGTCCGGCTCCGCCGTGCGCACCGACAGCGGGAAGCCGGCCGCCTGCCAGGCGGCGCGCTCGGGCCCGGACAGCTCCCACCATGCAAGCTGCGCGCCGTGGCCCGCCTGGGCCATCGCCTTGCCCGCCGACATCTCCAGCTCCGGGCTCAGCCAGAGCACGGGCCCCGCCGCGTCGGGCGCACCCGGCGGCTCCGGGTCGTCCAGCTCCGTACCCGACACCTGGAGCTTGGCCAGCTCCTTGGGCCAGCCGTCCAGTGGCACCGGCGGGAAGACCCGCACCTCGGCGGAATCGCCGGTGACCGTGATGCCCGGCAGCTCCGTCGCGCGGCGCCACTCCGCGCCCCGGGCCCGCCGTACGACCTTGCGGATGCGGGCGTCCTGCCAGTCCCGCACGGCCGCGGCCCACTCGCCCTCGTCCAGCGAGCGCGTGTCCGAGAGCAGCACGAGGACCGCCCGCGCCGCCGTCTCCAGCGCGTCCGTACGCGCCGGCGGTGCGGCCTTCTCCATCCGGACGACCAGCGGCAGCACGAACTGCGGTGCCGTGTCGCGGTCGGTCTCGGTATTACCGGTGCTGTGGGTCTCGGTGCTGCTCACGGTTTCAGTCTGCCAGCAGGCACTGACAATCCCCGGCGCGGAGCCGTCTGCCGGGCCTCCTTGGCGGAGGGGAACGTTCCGGGCGATCATCCTCACCATGCAGAGCGAACTCTTCTCGTCCGAGAACTTGGTCACCGCGGCCACCGCCCCGGGCATGACCCTCCAGAACGCCAAGTCGGTCAAGTACGTGGTGGACGGCGAGTGCTACGCGCGCCAGGGCTCGATGGTCGCCTTCCGCGGCAACCTGCAGTTCGAGAAGCAGGGCCAGGGGGTGGGCAAGTTCCTCAAGCGCGCGGTCACGGGTGAGGGGCTGGCTCTGATGGCCGTGCGCGGCCAGGGGGAGGTGTGGTTCGCGCACGAGGCACAGAACTGCTTCATCGTCGACCTCGCCCCCGGAGACAGCATCACCCTCAACGGCCGCAACATCCTGTGCTTCGACGCCACGCTGTCCTACGAGATAAAGGTCGTGAAGGGCGCCGGAATGACCGGCGGCGGGCTCTTCAACTCCGTGTTCACCGGGCACGGCCAGCTCGGCGTGATGTGCGAGGGCAACCCGATCGTCATCCCCGTCAGCCCGCAGCTGCCGGTCTTCGTGGACACCGACGCGGTGGTCGGCTGGAGCGCCGCCCTGAAGACCTCGCTGCACCGCTCGCAGAGCGTCGGGTCGATGATCCGCGGCGGCTCGGGCGAGGCCGTCCAGCTGCGCCTGGACGGCGAGGGATTCGTGATCGTACGGCCCAGCGAGGCCAAGCCCAGCCAGGCGTCGAACGGCTGAGGCGCGGGACCGGGCACTGAGTCGGACACCGGCACGAAGGCGAACACCGGGATGAAGCTGCACAAGGTACGGGCATGAAGCTGCGCAACGTGGGGCGGCGTTACGGGCTGCGCGGCCCCTGGGTGCTGCGTCACGTCGACCTCGAAGTGCCGCGCGCGTCCCTGCTGCGCATCGAGGGCACGAACGGCAGCGGCAAGTCCACGCTGCTCCGGATGCTCGCCGGGATCGACGCACCGAGTACGGGCCGCGTCACAGGACGCCCGCGCGCCGCGTACGTACCGGAGCGCTTCCCCGCCGCCCTGCCCTTCACGGCCCTGGAGTACCTCGGCCATCTCGGGCGCGTCCACGGGCTGCGCGGTGCCGCGCCGGCCCGCCGGGCCACCGAGTGGCTGGAGCGCTTCGGGGCGGCGGGGCACGCCCGTACGCCGCTCGCCGAGCTCTCCAAGGGCACCAGCCAGAAGGTCGCCGTCGTACAGGCGCTGCTGGCCGAGCCCGAACTGCTCGTCCTGGACGAGGCGTGGACCGGCCTGGACGGCACGGCGCGCGGCACGCTCGACCGCGCCGTGGCCGAGCGCGTCGCGGCCGGCGGCACCGTCGTGTTCGTCGACCACGACCCGGCCCGCCTGGCCGGCGCCGCGCATGCCTGCTACCGGGTCGTGGACGCGGGCCTGCGCCCGCAGGACGCGCACTCGTACGCGACGGACGCCACCCCGGGGCCGCGCGTGACCGTGGTGGCGCAGGGCCCGCCCGGCGCCGCCCCGCCGCCCGGCCTCCCGGGCGCGCCCGTTACCGGGCCAGGCCCGGACGGCACGACCCGGCTCACCGTTCCCGCCGCGCACTCCGACCCGCTGCTGCGCGCTCTCCTCACAGCCCGCCCGCCCTGGCACATCCACGCCGTGGCCCCCGAGGGCGCCCGCCACGCGCCGACCGCACCGAGGCCCGATACCCTGTGATCCCGCTGCTCCGCTACCACTTCGCGCTGCTCATCGGCTCGCACCGCTGGCTGCCGCCCGCCCTCCTGTACGCCGCCTTCGTGGCGATCGGCATCCGGGCCGGCGATCCGGTGCTCGACGGGTTCGGCTACGCCGCGGCCCCGCTGCTGCCCGTGGCCGTGTGGCTGGTGCGAGCCGGCGTGACCGGCGAACCGCCCGCGGCGCGGGCCTGCACCGCGGCGGCCGCGGGCCCCGGCCGCGCGCACCTGGCGGCCGTCCTGACCGCGGCACTGACCACGACGGTCCTCGGGGCGCTCGGTACGGGCTTCGTCGCGCTGGTCTCCGACCCGCACAGCGCCGATCACCGCACCGCGGTACCGCTGGGGCCCGCGACCCTCGCCGGGGCGCTCACGGCGCTCTCCTGCGTCCTGCTGGGCACAGCAGCCGGCGCGCTGGCCAACTGGCCGGTGCTGCGCAGTACCGGGTGGGCGGTGCCCACGGGCGCGCTGGCCGCCCTGCTGCTGCTCGTCACCGCGGCCTCGCCCGCGAACGCCGCGGTCAGCGGCCTGGTCACCGGCTCGGCCCACGGCACGGTGACCGTGCCCTGGCTGCCGCTGGCCGCCGCCGCCCTGATCGCCGCCGCGGCCGTCGCGGCGGCCTGCGCGCTCAGCTCCCGGCGTACCTGAGCGGCGACGGCAGTAGGCTCGGGACCATGCCGCCCGCCACCCAGCACCCCGCCTCCGAAGACGCGCCGCAGGCCGCCCCCGAAGAGGCGCCGAACGCCGTGCCCGAAGACGCGCCGCTCGCCGAGTGCGTCCTGTGCCGTGAGCCCACCGAGTACCCGGAGTCCACCCCGGGCATCGTCCTGTGCCCGGTCTGCGAGTGGCAGGAAGCCCAGCGCACCGCCTGTTCGGGCTAGTCGGTCGGCCCGTACGGGCGGTGCGCGCGCTCAGCCCCGGAGGGCGGTGAGTACGGTCAGAACGGCCCCGTCACCGCGAACGTCGTCCCCGGCGTGTAGCAGTTCACGTACATCGTGCGCCCGTCCGGCGCGAAGGTGACGCCCGCGAACTCGCCCCACTCCGGCTTCTCCGGCGTCCCGATGTTCTGCCGGCCGCGCGCCATCGGGTACACCGCGCCCTGCCGCGTCAGCCCGAAGACGTGCTGAGCGCCGTCCCCGTCCTCGCACACCATCAGGCCGCCGCTGGGCGCAAGGCAGATGTTGTCGGGAGACTCGCCGGGCAGCTGCAGATCGCTGTCCGGACCGAAGACGACCACCAGCGTCAGAGAGCGCCGCTTCGGGTCGTACCGCCACACCTGCCCGTAGTGGTCGGCGGCCGAGCCCTGGTCCCGGTGCGCGAAGCTGGACACGAAGTACACGCAGGAGCCGCCCCAGTAACAGCCCTCCAGCTTCTGGGCGTGCGTGATGCCCTTCGTGCCGAAGTCCTGGAAGCGGATGGGCGTCTGCTTCGCGAGCGGGTCCGGGACGTCCACCCACTCGATGCGGTCGAACGTCGCGCCCGTCTCCTTGATGGCGGAGAGGTCCTTCACCCCCGGTACGCGCATCGCCTGCAGCCGGCCGCCCGCGCGCAGCGAACCGGTGCCGCCCAGCGGCTTGTTCGGGTGGAAGCGGTAGAAGAGCCCGAACGGCTTGTCGAACGCGTCCTCGGTCTCGTAGACCGTGCCGTCCCGGGGGTCCACCGCGATCGCCTCGTGCTGGAAGCGGCCCATGTCCGTGAGGGGGACGGCCCCGGTGCGCCGCGGGTCGTACGGATCGACCTCGAAGATGAAGCCGTGGTCCTTGGTGTAGCCCTCCTCGCCGGCCTTGAGCTCGGTCTCCTCGCAGGTCAGCCAGGTGTTCCAAGGGGTGGGGCCGCCCGCGCAGTTGGTGGAGGTACCGGCGATGGCGACCCGCTCGGAGACCACCTCGTTGTGCGCGTCGACCTCGATGGCGGTACAGCCGCCCTCGCCCATCGGGTCGTAGGTGATGCCGGGCACGGTGGGCACGGCGGAGCGGGACTTGCGGCGGTTCTCGTGGTTGCGCACCAGGTGCGTGTGACCCCCGCGGCCTCGGAAGGCCGCCATGCCGTCGCAGTTGCTCGGTACCTTGCCCTCACCGGAGGGCAGCGGGGCGCCCTCACGGGACAGCACCTTGTAGCGGAAGCCCTTCGGGAGGTCGAGCAGGCCGTCGGGGTCGGGAACCAGCGGTCCGTAACCGCTCCGGCCCGTCGACTGGGCGACGGCGGTACCGGCGAAGATCTCCGAGACGGCGCCCGAGAAGGCGATTCCCGCCCCCACAGCGCCGGTTCTTGCAAGGATCTGACGTCGTGTTGCGGACATGAGGCAACTCCCTGCTGGCGGACAGGTGATGTGACCGCACGTGTGTACCACGTCACAACGCCGCCGGGAACCACGCGCGTAGAGTGTTGTGGAGCACCCCTGAAGGGCGCGGGGCCCGTCTCCGGGCCGTGCCGCGGCCCCGCTCCCGTACTGCTCCGGCCCTGCCTCTGCGGGCCCTACTTCTCCGTCAGTTGCTTCGCGTCCCGGGCGAGCGCCGTCAGCCGGGATATCGCGCGGAAGTACTTCTTGCGGTAGCCGCCGTTGAGCATCTCCTCGCTGAACAGCTCGTCGAACGGCTTGCCGGACGCCAGCACCGGCACCTCGCGGTCGTAGAGCCGGTCGGCCAGCACCACGAGGCGCAGCGCCGTGGACTGGTCCGGTACCGCCTGTACGTCCGTCAGGCAGACGGCCCGGATGTCGTCGCACATCGCGCCGTAGCGGCTCGGGTGCACCTTCGAGAGATGGTCCAGCAGGCCGGGGAAGTCGTCGAGCGAGGCGCCGGGCGTGGCGTACGCGACCCGGGTGACGGTCTCGTCGTCGAACGGCGCCGGCGCCTCGGGCAGCCCGCGGTGGCGGTAGTCCTCGCCGTCGATGCGCAGCGGCCGGAAGTGCGCGCTCAGGCCCTGGATCTCGCGCAGGAAGTCGGCGGCGGCGAAGCGGCCCTCACCGAGCTTGCCCGGCAGCGTGTTCGACGTGGCCGCCAGTGCCACGCCGTGCTCGACCAGCTTGGCCAGCAGGGAGGAGACGAGCACCGTGTCACCGGGGTCGTCCAGTTCGAACTCGTCGATGCACAGCAGGCGGTGGCCACTGAGGGTGCGCACCGTCTCCTGGAAGCCGAGCGCGCCGACCAGGTTGGTCAGCTCCACGAAGGTGCCGAACGCCTTGAGCTCCGGTGCAGCCGGCGTGGCGTGCCACAGGGACGCCAGCAGGTGGGTCTTGCCGACGCCGTAGCCACCGTCCAGGTAGACGCCGCGCGGCCCCTGGGGTGCGGCGGGCTTCTTCGAGAACCAGCGCCGCTTGCCCCCGGAGGGGCTCGCGCTGCCCCCGATGCTCGCCGCGAAGGAGCTGAGCACCTGTACCGCCTCGGCCTGGCTGGGCTGCGCCGGGGCCGGGATGTACGTCTCGAAGCGCGCGCTCTGGAAGCGCGGCGGCGGCACCATCTCCGCGACCAGCCGGTCGGCGGGGACGTGCGGGGCGCGCGCGGTGAGCGCGGCCGGGGCCGCGTCGTCCGAGGGGCCGGCGGCGGCCTGGCCGGTTATCGGAGCGGGCTGTGAGGGCGACGAGGGCGTGGAAGGTGACACAGCGCTCCAGCCTAGTCGCTGCACGGCACGGCCCGGACCGCTGAGCGAGGCATGTCACACGGCCGTCTCCGTGCCACACTGCGGCCTATGCGACGTCTGTTCCCCTCTCCCGCCCAGTCCGTGCCGTCCGGAACCGCACTGTCCGAAGGAACCGCCGGAGATGCGGTGTCGCCGCCGCCGGACGGGTACCGGGAGTGGATGGAAGACCGGGAATGGACCTTGGAGGAGCTGGCGGAGGCGTACGCGTATCCGGAGGCGGCGGGCGCGGCAGCGGCCGGTACGGAGGCGTCGCACGGCTGGCTGCGCGCCAACATGGTGTCCTCGGTGGACGGCGCCGCGCACCATGAGGGCCGCTCGCAGCCGCTCTCCAGCGACGCCGACATGCGGATCTTCGGGGTGCTGCGCGGGCTGGCCGACGCGGTGGTCGTCGGCGCCGAGACGGTGCGTCAGGAGGGCTACCGGCCGGCCAGGGCGCGCGAGGCGTTCGCCGCGCGGCGGGCGGCGGCCGGGCAGGGGCCCGCGCCGGCGATCGCCGTGGTGAGCGCGAGCCTGGACCTGGACTTCTCGCTGCCCCTCTTTACGCAGCCTCTGGTGCCCACGGTCCTGCTGACCGGCGCCGCCGCCGACGAGGACCGGGTGCAGGCCGCGCGGGAGGCCGGCGCCGAGGTGGTCTTCGTCGGGGAGGGCGCGGCGGTGGACCCCGCACGGGTGACCGGCGCGCTCGCGGACCTGGGGCTGACCCGGCTGCTGACGGAGGGCGGGCCGCGGCTGCTCGGCCAGTTCGCCGCCGCGGGCGCGCTGGACGAGCTGTGCCTGTCGCTCGCGCCGCTGGTGACGGTGGGTGACGCGCCGCGGATCATGAACGCGCCCGGTCTGGCGGTCCCGGAACGGTTCCGGCTCGCGTCCGTACTCGAAGAAAACGGATTCCTGTTCACCCGGTACCGCCGCCCATGAACCGTTTCATCACAGCTCCGCGGCGTTCGGCGGAATTTCCCGTTCCGCTTAGCTTCCATTGGGCACACTGAAGGAGCAAAGGCCCCGTCCTGGGACGGGGCAGGATGGTTTCTGTCGGACCACCGCTCCGTGGCGGTCCATGAAGCGGAGAAGAAGGGCACGCGTCGTGTTCACGAGCGTATTGATGATCGAGAAGCCTCTGTCGCCCGCCGACGTGGAGTTCGTCACCACGCTGCACGGCAATGACGAGGTCTCCTTCGTCGTCCTCATGCAGCCGCGCGGCAAGCAGGACGTCCTGCTGCGGGCCATCGACGACGTCGCCCTCGGCGAGTTCGACGAGGCGGTACGGGAGGGGGACGAGCCCGAGGGCCCGCAGGCGGAGCCGCCTGCCGAGCGGGCCCTGTCGCACACGCTGCTGCAGCTGCGGAACGCGGGCGCCGAGGCCATCGGACAGGTGGTCGAGGACCATCCGCTGGACCTGTTGCGGTCGGTCGTCGACCAGACGGGCGCGGACGAGGTGATCGTGCTGACCGCCCCGCACTTCGTCGAGGAGTTCTTCCACCGCGACTGGGCCTCCCGCGCCCGCCACAAGGTCGGCGTGCCCGTACTGAAGCTGTTCGCGCACGCGCCGGGCGAGCCGGCGGGGGAGGCGGGCGAGGCGGCCGGCAGCTGACCGCGGAGGCCGGCAGCGGGCTTCCCGGCCGCCCGAGCCGCCCCGGCCGCCGACAGTCCCTCACAGCCCCTCGCAGTCGCTCACAGAGCCCTCAGAGGCTCTCAGGCGCCCGCCGGCGCCCCCGTACCGACCCGCCCGTCCCGTACCTCCACGACCGCGTCCACCGCGCCCAGGTGCGACCGGTCGTGCGTGACGAGGACGGTCGCCGTGGCCCGCTGATGAGTGAGCGTGGTCAGCAGGTCCAGGACCGCCGCGCCGCGCTCCTGGTCCAGCGCGCTGGTCGGCTCGTCGACCAGGAGGACGGCCGGGTCGTTCATCAGCGCCCGCGCGATGTTGATCCGCTGCCGCTGGCCGCCCGAGAGCTGGTGCGGCCGGCGGTCCGCCTGCTCCGCGAGCCCCACGGCGGCCAGCAGCTCCTTCGCGCGCGGCGCGGCCTTACGGGGCGAGCGCCCGTCCAGGTGGGCCATCGCCTGCAGCTGCTCGGCGGCGGTCAGTGAGGGCAGCAGGTTCGGCTGCTGGAAGACCATGCCGACCTTGTCGCGGCGGAGCGCGGTCAGCCGCGCCCGGCTCAGCCCGGTGGTGCCGACGCCGTCGATCGTGACGGTGCCGCGGTCCGGGGTGATCAGGGTGGCGGCCACTGCCAGCAGGCTGGACTTCCCCGACCCCGAGGGGCCGAGTACCGCGGTCATGGTGCCGGCGGGCACGTGCAGCGACACCGCGTCCAGTGCCGTCAGCCGGGAGCCGCCGTCAGGGTAGGTGAGGGTCACATCGGTCAGGTCGAGGCTCATCGGGTGCTCCACGGGGCGGTCGGTGCGTTACGGGGGCGGGAGCCCGGCGCCGTACGGGGACGGTGGTGGCTCGGTGTCATCGGGCGCTGCCCAGGGCCGTCAGTGGGTCCACGAAGGTGATGCGGCGGATGGACAGCGCGGCGCCCACCGCACCCAGCGTGATCATGATCAGCGCGGGGACCAGCACGGTGGCCGGCTCCAGTACGAAGGGCACGGTGCCGCCGACCGCCGCGCCCACCCCGGCGGCGAGCGCGGTGCCCAGGCCCGTACCGAGGACCAGCAGGACGACGGCCTGGCCGAGCGCGTCCTTCAGGAGGTAGCGGGTCGAGGCGCCGAGCGCCTTCAGTACGGCCACGTCGCCGCTGCGCTGGATCGTCCACACGGTGAAGAACGCGCCGATGACCAGCGCCGAGATGGCGAAGAGGAAGCCGCGCATCAGTTGCAGCGAGCCGTTCTCGGCGGTGAAGGACCCGATCGCCTGCAGGGCGTCCGCTGAACTCACCGTCTTCGTGCCGAGCTTCTTGTCGGCGGCCGCGAGGTCACCGGCCCCGGCGCCCCCGGTGGTCAGCGCGAGGACGGTCGAGCCCCCGGTACCGCGCGCGGCGGCCGGGGCGCCGCCCACCCGCTGCCAGTCGTCCAGCGAGGTCCACACGACGGGCGTATGGCTGTACATCGCCTCGCCCGACACGGCGGCGACCCGCAGCCGCTGCCCGGCCAGCGTGAAGCGGTCCCCGGCCCGTACTCCCAGCTCGTCGGCGGCCTTCTGGGAGAGCACGGCGGCACCGTGCGCGATCCGCCGTGACTCGGGCGCCAGCGGGGAGCCGGGGCGCACCCCGAAGGCGGACAGCGCCGCGTTCCGCGCCCCGGACTCGGCCTTCGTGGTGGCGATGCCCAGCGGCTCGGCCCGGTCCACCCCGGGCTCCCCGGCCCAGCGCTCCGCCGCCCCCGCACTGAGGTGCGAGTCGGTGAACGACACGTCGTCGCCCTGCGCCGGCGCGGAGAAGACGAGGTGGTCGGCGGGGAGCGAGGTGATCGCCGAGGTGTTCTCGCGGCCGAGGCCGGCCGTCAGGCCGGACAGCAGCCCCACCAGCACGGTGATCAGCACGATGACGGTCCCCATCAGGGCGAACCGCCCCTTGGCGAACCTCAGGTCCCTCCAGGCGACGAACACGGCCTCGGAGCTCCTTTGCGCACGGTGCCGGGCCCGCTGCCCGGCGACTGCTCCCAACCTCGCCGCAACGGGGTGTGCCGGGCATCGCGCCGGGGACGGCTTCGCCGGTATCGAAAGGGCGCCGACCCGGTCAACCTTTCGGTTGATGCCGCCGTACGGGGCGCCGCCTAGCCTTGATGCTGTCGTGAACCCGCACTCCCTCACCCCCGTCCTCCGGGTGCTGCGCCTGTGCCTGCACCTGATGGTCGCCGCGCTGCTGGCCCTCGCCGCGATCCGGGCGGCCGCCGAGCACGCGCCCGACACGCCGGCCGTCATCGGAGCGGCCGTCGTGCTGGCCTTCGTGTACGCACTGGGGCCCGTCCTCCCGAAGGTCTCCGCGGCCCCCGTGGCCGCCGCCCTCTGGCTCGCCGCCGTACTCGCCGTATGGGCCGTACTGGTCCTGCTCACCCCGGACGGCGTATGGCTCGCCTTCCCGCTCTTCTTCGTGCAGCTCCACCTGCTGCCCCTGAGGTGGGCGCTGCCCCTCGTCGTGGCCACCACGGCCGTGGCCGTGGGCGGCTTCGGGTGGCACGCCCGTACCTTCACCATCGGTACCGTCCTCGGGCCCGCACTCGGGGCGGCCGTCGCGGTCGCCGTCGTCCTCGGGTACCAGGCGCTGTACCGGGAGAGCGAGGAGCGCCGCCGCCTCATCGAGGAGCTCACCGCGGCCCGCAGCGACCTGGCCGCCGCCGAACGCACCGCCGGCGTCCTGGCCGAGCGCGAACGCCTCGCGCGCGAGATCCATGACACCCTCGCCCAGGGCCTGTCCAGCATCCAGCTGCTGCTGCGGGCCGCGGAACGGGTCCTGCCCGACCGTCCCGACAGCGCGCTCGGCCACGTACGGCACGCCCGTGAGGCCGCCGTCGACAACCTCGCCGAGGCCCGCCGCTTCGTACGCGCCCTCACTCCGCCCGGCCTGGAACACGGCTCGCTGCCCGCCACCCTCGAACGGCTGTGCGCCACTACGGCGCGTACCAGCGGCCTCGCCGTGCACTGCCACGTGTCCGGTACGCCCGCGGAACTGCCCACCCCGCAGGAGGTCGCCCTGCTGCGCATCGCCCAGTCCGCGCTGGCCAACACCGTGCAGCACGCCGCGGCGACCCGGGCCGAGCTGACGCTGAGCTACATGGACACCGAGGTCGCCCTCGATGTCGTCGACGACGGCACCGGATTCCGGCCGTCCGAGGTCCCGGCCCCGGGCACGGACACCGCGGGCTCCGGCTTCGGCCTCGCCGCGATGCGCGCCCGGGCCCGCGCCCTGCACGGCACCTTCGTGGTCGAATCGACACCGGGGGAGGGCACGGCCGTGGCAGTAACCCTGCCCACGGCTGCCCCGGCCCCCGAGGCCGCGACCTCCACCCCACTCCCGGAACAGGCCCCGTGACCGACACCCCGCGGACCAGCGACCGCGCCCCTGAGGACAACGCCCCAGAGAGCGACGCCCCTGACGACAACGCCCCCGAAGGCGGCCGCATCCGGCTCCTCCTGGCCGATGACCACCCCGTGGTGCGGGCCGGGCTGCGGGCCGTGCTGGAGACCGAGCCGGACTTCGAGGTCGTCGCCGACGTGCCCACGGCGGAGGAGTCCGTGGCGCTCGCGGCGCGGCCGGGCATCGACGTGGTCCTCATGGACCTCCAGTTCGCCGGTGA
The DNA here is from genome assembly GCF_055567935.1 of Streptomyces sp. NPDC026301. Lineage (NCBI taxonomy): Bacteria > Bacillati > Actinomycetota > Actinomycetes > Kitasatosporales > Streptomycetaceae > Streptomyces > Streptomyces sp. NPDC026301. Next base: position 532,421 of record NZ_JBVHPN010000002.1, read on the forward strand.
GATGCGCGGCCCGCAGGCCACCGCCGAGATCACCGCCCGGGACGGCGCGCCGCGCGTGCTGGTGCTCACCACGTACGACACCGACGCCGACATCCTCGCCGCCATCGAGGCCGGTGCCACCGGCTACCTCCTGAAGGACGCGCCGCCCGAAGAGCTGGCCGCCGCCGTCCGGACCGCCGCCGCCGGGAAGTCCGCGCTCGCGCCGGCCGTCGCGCTGCGCCTGATGGACCGGATGCGCACGCCCGCCGCGGCCCTCTCGCGCCGCGAGACCGAGGTGCTCCAGCTGGTCGCCGACGGCCTGTCCAACGCGCAGATCAGCAAGCGGCTCTTCCTCAGCCAGGCGACCGTGAAGTCCCACCTCGTGCACATCTACACCAAGCTCGAAGTGGACTCCCGTACGTCCGCGGTCGCGGCGGCGACGGCACAGGGACTGATCCGGCGCTGACGCGGCGCGGGGCGGCCGGGCGACCGGCCGTGGCCGGGATTGTCAGTGGGGGGTGCGAGAATCATGCCCGACGGACAACACTGACCGGCGACCGCCGGCCGACCGTCCGAGCAGACCGACCGACCAGGGAGACGTCACGATGGCACCCGGCATCCCCGCCGCGATGGACCGACCGCACTTCATCGGCATCGGCGGCGCCGGCATGTCCGGCATCGCCAAGATCCTGGCGCAGCGCGGCGCCGCCGTCGCGGGCAGCGACGCCAAGGAGTCGGCGACCGTGCTGGCCCTGCGCGAGGCCGGCGCCACGGTCCACATCGGCCACGCAGCCGAGCATCTCGCCGCCGACGCCACCAGCGTCGTCGTCTCCTCCGCGATCCGCGCGGACAACCCCGAGCTGGCCGCCGCCGCCGAGCGCGGCATCCCGGTCGTGCACCGCTCCGACGCCCTCGCCGCCCTCATGGACGGCGCGCGCCCGATCGCCGTCGCCGGCACGCACGGCAAGACGACCACCACGTCCATGCTGGCCGTCGCCCTCACCACCCTCGGCCTGGAGCCGTCGTACGCGATCGGCGGCGACCTCGACGCGCCCGGCTCCAACGCCCAGCACGGCACGGGCGACATCTTCGTGGCCGAGGCGGACGAATCCGACCGCAGCTTCCACAAGTACACCCCCGACGTCGCGATCATCCTCAACGTCGAGCTGGACCACCACGCGAACTACGCCTCGATGGACGAGATCTACGAGTCCTTCGAGACCTTCGTGGGCCGGGTGCGCCCCGGCGGCACCCTCGTGATCTCCGCGGACCACGCCGGTGCCCGCGAGCTGACCACCCGTATCCGCGGCCGCGAGGGCCTGAACGTCGTCACGTACGGCGAGGCCGAGGACGCGGACGTACGCGTCTTCAAGATCAACCAGCGCGGCCTGACCAGTGAGGTCAGCGTCGTCCTGGCCAGCGGCAAGGTCCTCACCTTCACCGTCTCCGTGCCCGGCCGGCACTACGCCCTCAACGCCGTCGCCGCGCTCGCCGCCGGCATCGCCCTGGGCCTGCCGCCGCACAACCTCGCCTCCGCGCTCGGTTCCTACACCGGCGTCAAGCGCCGCCTCCAGCTCAAGGGCGAGGCCAAGGGCGTCCAGGTCATCGACTCGTACGCGCACCACCCGACGGAGATGACCGCGGACCTCGAAGCGATCCGGGGCGCCGCCGTCGACTCCCGCGTCCTCGTCGTCTTCCAGCCGCACCTCTTCTCCCGCACCCAGGAGCTGGGCCGGGAGATGGGCCAGGCGCTCGCCCTCGCCGACGCCTCCGTCGTCCTGGACATCTACCCGGCCCGCGAGGACCCGATCCCGGGCGTGACCAGCGACCTGATCATCAAGGCCGCCGAGGCCGCCGGCGCGACGGTCGCCGCCGAGCACGACAAGTCCGCGGTCCCGGACGTCATCGCAGGAATGGCGGGCCCCGGCGACCTTGTTCTCACCATGGGAGCGGGCGACGTGACCGAGCTGGGCCCCGAGATCCTCGCCCGCCTCGACGCCTGACCCAGTACGCCGGCCCGAAGGAGCGAGACATGGCCTACGAGATCGACAAGCCCGACGAGCAGTGGCGCGCCGAGCTGACCCCCGGGGAGTACCACGTCCTCCGCGAGGCCGGCACCGAGCCCGCCTTCGTCGGCGAATACACCGACACGAAGACCTCCGGCGTCTACTCCTGCCGCGCCTGCGGCGCCGAACTCTTCCGCTCGGACACGAAGTTCGCCAGCCACTGCGGCTGGCCGTCCTTCTACGACCCCAAGGACACCGACGCCGTCGAGCTGATCGAGGACCGCTCCCACGGCATGCTCCGCACCGAGGTCCGCTGCTCCCGCTGCGGCTCCCACCTCGGCCACGTCTTCGAGGGCGAGGGCTACCCCACCCCCACGGACCAGCGGTACTGCATCAACTCGATCTCGCTGCGGCTGGTGCCGGACGAGGAGTGAGCCGGCGCCCAGCTCTCTGCCTGACGGCGCCCTCACCGCCGCTGGGCTCAGCTCGGACGGCCGTCCCCTCAGCATCGCCACCAGCTGTCAGCGGGCGGCCGCGATCCGGCTGGCGTTGTCGACGCCGGGAGCGACGAGGAGTGGGCTCTGCCTGCACTGATGGTCCCGCGCCGTGAATGTCCCGCGCCGGCGGGACCGTCACTGCGTGTCGAAGTCCGTCCCCCGGGAGACCTTCTCCCACGCGGCGAGCTCGGCGCGTACCGAGTCCAGGTGCCCGACGAGGGAGTCCACCGCGTCGCCGCCGAGGGCGAGCCGCAGCGGGGTGTGCTCGGCGTCCAGGGCCAGCCGGATCGCCGCCGCGGCCTTCGCCGGGTCCCCGGGCTGGGTGCCGGCGCCGCCCTGCACCAGCTTCCGGGTGGCGCCGACCTTCTCCGCGTACGCCGGGTGTTCCTGGGAGAAGTAGGCCGCGCCCTTGCCGAACAGGTTGGTGCGGAACGCGCCGGGCTCCACGATCAGTACCTTGATGCCGAACGGCGTCACTTCGTCGGCCAGACCCTCCGACAGCTGCTCCAGCGCCGCCTTGGTCGCGCTGTACGCGGAGAACCCCGCGAAGGACAGCTGTCCGCCGAAACTGCTGATGTTCACGATCGATCCGCTGCCCCGCTCCCGCATCTGCGGCAGCAGCGCCCGGGTCAGCCGCGCTGGGCCGAACACGTGCAGCTCGAACAGGTCGCGCAGCTCCCGGTCGGTGGTCTCCTCGAAGGCCCCGACCTGCGTGCGCCCGGCGTTGTTCACCAGCACGTCCACCCGGCCGTAGCGGGCCAGGACGTCCGCGGCCACCACGTCGATCTGCCCGCCGTCGGTGACGTCCAGGCCGATCGCCTCCACCCGGTCGGGGTGCGCGGCGACCAGGTCGGCCAGCGCCTCGGTCCGCCGGGCCGTGCCGATCACCGTGTCGCCGGCGGCGAGGGCGGCCTCGGCGATGGCCCGCCCGAAACCGCTGCTCGCGCCGGTGACCAGCCAGACCTTGCCGACCTTGCCGTTCTCGGTCATCTCTTCGTCTCCCTCGTCCTCGTCGACTGCCGTTCGGGGGCTCCCCGTCGACAGCGCCCATCCTTTGCCGGATCCGGGACCACGTCCAAGACCCGTTGTGATAGCCATGAGTTATGGACGTCCATGGGCGTGATCTGCGCTACTTCGCCGCGGTCGCCGAGGAGTTGAGCTTCACGCGGGCCGCCGAGCGGCTGTTCGTCTCCCAGCCCGCGCTCAGCAAGCAGATACGGATGCTGGAGAAGCAGGTCGGCGCATCTCTGTTCCACCGGGACCGGCGGGCGGTGCGGCTGACCGCGGTGGGGGAAGTCCTGCTGCCGCACGCCCGCGGGGTGCTGGCCGCCTGGGAAGCCGCCGAGGCGGCGGTGGAGGAGGCGAGGGCCGCCGAGCGGCACACCCTGGTCATCGGCATGTCCACCAGCCCGGGCCGCGGGCTGCTGCCCGCCCTGCGGACCCGGCTGCTCTCCCGGTACCCGGACGCACGGCCCGTCCTGCGGCAGGTCAACTGGGCCGACCCCAGTGCCGGATTGGCGAACATGTCCAGCGATGTCGCCTTCGTCTGGCTGCCGCTCCCGGACGGCGACCGCTACCGGTACGCGGTGGTGGCCCGGGAGCCACGCCTTGTGGCACTGCCGCAGGGACACCCCCTGGCGATGCGGGCCGCGGCCGATCGAGAGGGGGCGGTGGACTTCACCGATCTCTTGGACGAGCCGTTCCTCGCCCTCCCTCCGGAGGCCGGTCCGATGCGGGACTACTGGCTGGCCCTGGACGCCCGGGGCGATCGCGCGCCGCGGATAGGCGGGGTGGTGGCCAGCGCAGAGGAGACCCACGAGGCGGTCGCCAACGGCCAGGGCGTGGCACTACTGGCTACCGGCAACGCCCCGCTGGTCGTCCGGGACGAGGTGATCGCCGTGCCGGTCCGGGGTGTCTCTCCGTCCCGACTGGCGGTTGCCGCCCGTCGGGACGACGAGCGGCCCTTGGTACGGGCCTACCTGGACGCGGCGGCAAAGGTGGGAGCCGTCCCTTCCTGAACCGGGCCGCTCGTGAGGCTCCGCGCGGCCGTTCCGCCGCCTGGCACCTCCGACCCGAAGCCGGCTCGGTCCCGCAAGCCTCTGGTCTGCAGCGAAGAGGCCAAGCCCGGGCTTCCTGGCTGAGCTGTCCAGGCACACAGCCCGGCGAACCCCGAGGAACCGACGCCGTCGAGCTGATCGAGACTGATCGAGGCTGATCGAGGACCGCTCCCACGGCATGCTCCGCACCGAGGTGCGCTGCTCCCGCTGCGGCTCCCAGCTCGGCCACGTCTTCGTGGGCGAGGGCTGCCCGGCCCCGACGGACCAGCGCTACCGCATCAACTCGATCTCCCTGCGGCTCGTTTCCGATGAGGAGTGAGGGCGCGTCTCGCGGGAGGCGGCGAGTGCCCAGACGGTGAGCGCGCTGACGGCCGCGAGATACAGCGCGACCGGCCATACGTTGCCGGTCCAGCCGATGAGCAGGGTGGCGATCAGCGGGGAGACGCCTCCCGCGAGGATGGAAGCGAGTTCATGGCCGAGGGCCATGCCGCTGTAGCGGACCGGACCGGTGAACAGTTCGCTGAAGAAGGCGGGCTGGACGCCGACCATGGCGGCGTGACACAGGCCGAGGCCGACGATCAGGGCGAGCCAGACCGCGGCGGGTTCGCGGCTCTGCATGAGCAGGAAGAACGGATAGGCCCACACAGCGAGCCCGATCGCGCCGCCCATGTACACGGGCCTGCGGCCGACGTGGTCGGAGAGAGCGCCGAAGCCGACCATGGCGCCGCCCGCCAGGACCGAGGCCGCGACGACACCGGACAGCGTGACGGTCTCGTCGATGCCGAGCTGCTTGCCGTAGGACAGGGCGAAGACCAGGAAGAGGTAGGAGGCGGTGTTCTCGGCGAGCCGGGCGCCCATCGCGATGAGGACCTCGCGGCGCTGGGTACGCAGGAGTTCCCACAGCGGTATGCGGTGGGTGGCCTGCTCCGCGCGGGCCGTCACGAATTCCGGGGCCTCATCGATACGGGAGCGGATGTAGAGGCCGACGAGGGTGAGGACGATGCCGAGGAGGAACGGCAGGCGCCAGCCCCAGGAGACGAAGGCCGCTTCGGTACCGGCCAGGGTGCGGGCCCCGGTGAAGGCGATCGCGGAGAGCGCGAAGCCGGCGATGACGCCGGTCTGGCTCCAGGCGGAGAACATGCCGCGCCGCTCGGCGGGCGCGTTCTCGCTGATGAGAAGAACGCCGCCGCCCCATTCGCCGCCGGCCGCGATGCCCTGCACGAGCCGCACCACGACGAGCAGCGCGGGCGCCCAGACACCGATCGTGGCGTACGTGGGCAGGACGCCGATGAGGAAGGTCGCGACGCCCATCAGCGTCAGCGTGGCGACCAGCGTCTGCTTGCGGCCGCGGCGGTCGCCGAAGTGGGCGAAGACCAGGCCGCCGAGGGGGCGGGCGAGGAAGCCGATGGTGAAGGTGGAAAGAGAGGCGAGCGTGCCGGCGAGCGGGTCGGCGCCGGGGAAGAACAGCGGGCCGAAGACGAGGGCCGCTGCCGTGCCGTAGAGGAAGAAGTCGTACCACTCCAGGGCGTTGCCGAGGAGGCTTGCGAGGACGAGCCGTCCCATGGGGCGGTGGGCCCGGACGGCTTGGGATGTGCTCACGGTGGCTCCCGGTGGGTGGGTGTCGGTCGCGGAGCGGCTACGGGTACGGGAGGGGGACGGGGATGGCGTACGGGACCGCCCCGTTGGCGGTGACTTTCATGCGGTGACTTTCATGCGGTGGTTTCGGGGCGGGGGGTGGTGCCGGTGAGGGCACGGGTGGCTGTCCGGACGCGGCGGGCGGCCGCGAAGAGCGCGGGGAGTTGCCCGGGGTGGCCGATGAGCTGGAGGCCGAGGGGCATGCCGTTGCGGTCGCGGTGGCCGGGGACGGTGATCGTGGGCAGGCCGAGAAACTGCCAGGGCCGGCTGAGGACGGGCGAGCCGGTGGCGGCGAGGCCGCGCGGGGCGGCGCCGGGGGCGGCCGGGGCGAGGACGACCGTGGAGTCGAGCCGGGCCAGGGCCCGGGAGCGCAGGTCGGCACGGGTGTCGAGGGCGAGGCGGTAGTCGCCCTCGGGGGTGGCGGCACCCCGCGTCAGCAGTTCGCGGAGCGGGGCGCTGAGCGCGTGGGGGGTGCGGGCTTCGGTGGCGAGGGAGCGGGCTGCCTCGTACGCCATGACGCAGGCGTGCAGCTCGGCGAGGTAGCCGGTGTCGAGGCCGCGGACGGGGGTGGCCTCGGCCCCGAGACGCTCGGCGGTGGCGGTGAGTACGGCCGTCATCTCCGGGTCGACGTCGGCGAGTTCGGTGGCCTGCCAGATGCCGAGCTCGGGCTCGCCTTCGGGGCGGGTGCCGTCGAGCGCCTCGACGAGCGGGAGGAGGGCGTCGACGTCCGGGGCGAGGAGCCCGGGGGCGTCGAGCGTCGGGCTCAGGCCCTGGATGCCGTCCGTGGGCCAGGCTCCGACCGGCGGTACGTAGCCGGCGGTGCCGCAGTAGGCGGTGGGCCGGGTGAGCGAGCCGGCGGTCTGCGAGCCGAGGGCGAAGGGCACGTGGCCCGCCGCTACGGCCGCGGCGGAGCCGCTGGAAGAACCACCGGGGGTGTGCTCCGGGCCGTGCGGGTTGCGCGTCGGGCCGGGCGCGAAGTAGGCGAATTCAGTGGTGACGGTCTTGCCGAGCGGGACGGCCCCGGCCTCGCGCAGCCGGGCGACGAGAGCGGAGTCGCGCTCGGCGACCCGTCCCTCGCGCAGGGGCGAGCCGCACTCGGTGGGCAGCCCTGCGACGTCATAGATGTCCTTCACGCCGAAGGGCAGCGCGTGCAGGGGGCCGTCAGGGGCGGTGCGGGCGGCGGAGGCCGCGTGCGGGTCGAGGTGTGTCCAGGCGTGCAGGCGCGGTTCGGTGGCGGCGATCCGCCGGAGCGCGTCGTCGACAGTACGGGGTACGGGCGCGGGCATGGGCTGGTCTGCTCCTTCGGGAACGGGACGACCGCGGGACGGGCTGTCAGCAGGCGACGGGCAGGCGGTGGAAGGAGCGGTTGAAGTAGACGAGGCTGTGCGCGCCGGGCTGCGTCCGCACCCGCTCGGCCTTGACGAAGAGGACGGTGTGGGAGCCCATGGACTTGCTGTCCTCGATGGTGCCGACGAGGGCGACGAGCGCGTCGTTGAGCAGCGGCACGGTTTCCTCCTGGTCCCAGATGTCCCAGGCGAAGCGCTCCGCCATGGCGACGTCGGTGGCGCCGGAGAAGTGCAGGGCGAGGTCGCGCTGGTCGCCGCCGAGGACGTTGAGGCAGACCCGGCCGTTGGTCCGGAACACGTCGTGCATGGCGCTGGACCGGTTGACGCAGACCAGGACGGTCGGCGGGGTGTCGGTGACGGAGCAGACGGCGCTGACGGTGATTCCGCAGCGGCCGCCGGGCCCGTCGGTGGTGAGGATGCTGACGGCCGCCGGCAGGTGGGCCATGGCCTCGCGGAACTGGTCGCGGGAGGGCAGGGCGTTCGGTTCGGTCATGTCGGGTTTCCTTCAGAGGGCCGGAATCCTTCAGGAGCCAGGAGGAGCAGCGGAGTCCGGGAGGGAGGGTGCGGGAGGCTCACCAGAGCTCGACGACGAGACGCGGGCTCCGGGCGCGCGAGACGCAGGCGGCGATCCGGTCGCCCGCGGCCTTCTCGTCCCGGCTCAGGCACTGGTCCCGGTGGTCGGGGGTGCCGTCGAGGACCTGGAGGACGCAGGTGCCGCAGATGCCCTCGCGGCAGGAGGTGTCGAGCGGGATGCCGTGCTCCTCCAGTACCTCGGCGATGGACCGGCCGGGCCGGACGGTGTACGTCTCGCCGTCGAGTTCGACCTCGAAGGTCCGGCCGGGGTCGGTATCGGTGTCACCGTCGTCGGCGTCGTCGGCGCGGAACAGCTCGCTGTGGATGTGGTCTTCGGGCAGGGTGTGCGCTGCCAGCCGGGTCACGGTGTCCATGAAGCCGGCCGGACCGCAGGTGTAGACGTGACTGCCGGGCGGGAGGGCGCCGAGGGTGTCCCGCAGCGCGGCCGCGGTGCGGTCACGGCCCAGGCCGAAGAGGCGCCGGACGCGTCCGGCGAACGGCGCTTCCGCGAGCGTCTGCGCGAAGGGCGCTTCGGCCTCGCCGCGGGCCACGTAGTGGAGGGCGAACGCGGCGCCGTCCGCGTACAGCTCGTAGGCCATGGCGAGCAGCGGGGTGATGCCGATGCCCGCGCCGACCAGGTGGTGTTCGGTGGCGGACGGGGTGAGGGCGAACAAGTTGTGCGGGTCGGAGACGCCCAGCTCGGTGCCGACGGCGACCTTGTCGTGCAGGGCCTGCGAGCCGCCACGCGACTCCGGTTCGCGTTGTACGGCGATGGTGTAGGCGCCGGGGTCGGCCGGCGGGCCGCACAGGGAGTAGGCGCGGGTCAGCCCTGTCGGGCCGGTGACCTGGATGTGGGCACCGGCCCGGTAGGCGGGGAGCGGGCTGCCGTCCGGGCGGGCGAGGCGGTAGCGCCTGACCGCGTCCGTCTCCTCGACGACGTCGGTCACCGTCACGGTGTGCATGGCGCGTCCTTCGGGGGGTTATGACACAGGCTCTGAGGTGGGAAGGGGCGAGCGGGCGGGGTCAGCGCATGTGGAGCCCGCCGTTGGCGTCCCAGCAGGCGCCGGTGACCGCGGCAGCTTCCTCGCCGGCGAGCAGTACGGCCATGTCGGCGATGAACCCGGGAAGTCCGAGCCGGCCCACCGGGATCGACTGCTCGATCCGCTCGATCTGCTCGGCGGGGAGCATCTCGCGGACGACGGGCAGGTCGAGCGGGCCGGGCGAGATCGCGTTCACGGTGACGCCGCGCGGGGCGAGTTCGCGGGCGAAGACCTTGGTGAGGGTGGCGACGGCGCCCTTCGCGGCGGCGTAGTGCGCGCCGGTCGCGGTGCCGCCGTTCTGGCCGGCGAGCGAGGCGATGTTGACGATGCGTCCGTAGCCGCGCTCGGCGAAGTGGCCGCCGAATACCTGGCAGCCGAAGAAGGCGCCGTCCATGTTGGCCGATACGGTGGACCGGAAGCTCTCCGGGCCGATCTCCATGAGGGGTTCGGCGCGGGACAGACCGGCGTTGTTGACCAGGACGTGCACGGTTCCCCACCGCCCTGTGACCTCGGCGAGCGCCCGCTCGAAGGCGCCACGGTCCCGGACGTCGAGCTCGATGCCGATCGCCGAGTCGCCCGTCGGGGCGAGGCCGTGGGCCGTCCGGCGGGCGCCCTCGCCGTCGAGATCGGTGACGGCGACGCGGTGGCCGCGCTCGAAGAAGCGAGCGGCGAGGCAGGCGCCGAGTCCGCGTGCGCCACCGGTGACGACGGCGACGGGGCAGGTGTCGTCCGCCCGGCCGGCGGCGGTTCCGCGCGGGCTCACAGCAGGAATCCCGATGCGGTGACGGCGTCCTGGGAGTTCACCAGGCGGATGATCTTGCGCTGGATCCGCGGGTTCTCGCGCTGGTCGAACACCAGGTGGTGCGTGACGTCGGCGGCGAGGACGAACGTCTCCTCGCGCTTGTGGCCCACGAGAACCATGGCCGACCGCAGCTCGATCGTGTCCTCGTCGCGCGCGGTGACGGTGAAGCCGGAGACGGTACGTACGGTGCGTGCGGCGGCCGCGGCGGAGAGGGAGAAGCCGCCGGTCAGCCGCTCGATCCGCATCCGTCGCAGCCGGTCGTCGTCGTAGACGAGGTTGAGCGTGGCGGCGAAGTCGGTGGTGTCGGGGTCGATCGGGACGACGTAGGTGCCGCCGGGGGCCCACAGGGTGTCCCAGGCGCCGTACTCCTTGGCGTCCAGCAGCCGCGCTTCGTGCCAGATCAGGGCGATCGCGGCGCGGACCCGGGCGTCCCCGAGATCGACAGGCAGGTCCGGAACGGGAGTTCCGTTGCCGGTCACGGTGGTGGCGGTGTCATGCGCCATCGGTCATCATCCTCTTCCACATGGCGTAGGCCTCGCGCATGCCGGTCTCGTCGGTGGCGTGCGAGGTGGGCTCGCCGAGGTTGTTGGGCTTCTCACGGCCGAGGCCGCGGTTGACGAGGATGTCCATCGGGGCGTCGCCGGTGACGCCGAGCTGGACGCGGTTCCAGGCCTCGGCGTCGTCGGGGCTGCCGAAGCCGAAGGGGCCCTGGAAGTGCTCATGGATGCGCAGGCGTTCGCGGTTGACGATCTCCGGGCCGCCGTCCAGGCCGAGGGCGACGTGCCGGATCTCGGTCCGGTCGACGGCGAGGGGCCGCAGGACGCGGAAGAACGACATCGACATGGCGACGTTCGGGAAGAGGTTCAGGTTGAAGCCGGCGCCGTGCATCGAGCGCACGATCCGCCGCACCCTGTCCGGGTCCATCGTCTTCGACAGCTCGTCGACGACGTGGCCGAAGCGGTCCTGGAGCTTCTCGGTGCCGTCGTCGACGTCCAGGTCGGCATGGCCGGCGACGGAGATGGAGACGCTGTGGCCGTTGCCGAGGGCGTGGGTGACGGCGGTCTCGTCGGTCATGATCGACAGCATCGAGGCCGTCTCCGCGTCGACGGAGGACATCCAGGAGCGGTGCACGATCGGGAAGTGGTACCAGTCGGTGGTGTTCTCCAACTGGATCTTCCAGTTGCCGTTGAACCGGAACTTGTGCTCGCCCCGCACCTTCAGCGGGAAGCCGGCACCCTGCTTCATGAAGCGGTCGATCCACAGCCGGGCGCCGCCGAGGAAGTCCTCCAGCGGTTCGATGCCGTGGTTGAAACTCGCGAAGATCATGCCCGCGTACGTGCCGACCTTGAGGCGCTCCAGTGGCATGTCCTGCTTCTGCGCGACGCCCTCGTAGCCGTCCGGGAAGGGGATGCCGCGCAGCGTGCCGTCGAGCGTGTAGGACCAGGCGTGGTACGGGCAGGTGAAGCCGTTGGCCTCGCCCCTGGGGGCATCGCAGACGCTGGCGCCGCGGTGCCGGCAGCGGTTCAGCAGGACGTTGATGCCGCCCTTGCGGTCGCGGGTGACGATGACGGGCCGGCGGCCGACCCAGGCGGTACGGAACGTGCCGGGGCGCGGGATCTCGCTCTCATGGGCGACCCACACCCAGGTGCGGTGGAAGATCCGCTCCATCTCCTGCTCGTGCAGGGCCGGATCGGTGTAGAGGGTGCCGGAGACTCGGTCGGTGCCGGCGAGGGCAGCGGCATCGGGCCCCTGGGACGCGGTGGTCATGCGCCGGCCTCCTCGATGGGGCGGCCGGCGGCTTCGGCAGGCCGGTCGTCGGCCCAGGGCTCGGGGAGCGGGCGGCCGACGCGGGCCTCGATCCGCAGGTAACGCCAGAGCCCGTGCTCGCCGACCTGGACGGTACGCAGCAGGTTGCAGGCCTCTGTGACAGTCGGGTACGCGTCGGCCTCGGCGAGGACGTAGCACGTCCAGGGCCAGGCGGCGGACGGGCCGACCATGGTCTGGTCGTCGTCGATGGTGCCGAGCGGGCGCAGGCCGGGCAGCTTGCCGAGTTCGGTGAGGAAGGTGTTGACACCGGTCCACACCTGGCCGCCGGTGCCGGTCGGCAGGTCGAAGAAGTTCTGATTGACGCCGATGCAGAAGAGCACGCGCATCGGAGGAGCGGCGGGTTCGGACACGAGGAAGTACCTCCGAGGTCGGGGGGGAGGGCTTACAGGTAGCCGGGGAACGGGTCCAGGCCGGTGAGGACGGCCCCTGCGGCGTCGTACATGCCCTCCTGGAGGAAGGCGTGCTGGGGGACGACCGCGGCGTCGCGGAGGTGCCGCTGGAGCGGGTGGCCATCGGCGATGGCGGCGATCCCGGCGAGCCGGAAGGCGGCGCGGGTGGCCTCGTCCCCGGCGGCGGCCGCATGGGTGGCGGCGAGCCGCAGGAGGCTGGCCTGCTCGCGGGTGACGGGGTCGCCGGCGAGGACGGTGTCCCAGGCGTCCCCGGTGGTGTCGTAGAAGAAGGCGCGCGCTGCGCGCAATTGCGCCTCCGCGCGGGCGAGTTGGATACGGAAAGTGGCGCGTTCGGCCGGGCGGGGGGCGCCGGTGTGGCCGGCGGTGGCGCCGCGCGCTGTGGCTTCGTCGAGGGCGGCGCGGGCGACGCCGAGTCCGACGACGGCGAGGACCTGGGCGGCGTACGGCAGCACGGGGTAGCGGAAGAGGGGTTCGTCGAGGGTGGGCTCGGCGCCGCGTACGAAGGTGTGGCTGTCGGGAACGGTGACACTGTCCACGGCGAGGTCGTGACTGCCCGTGCCACGCATGCCGATGACGTCCCAGCTCTCGACGACGGTGACCTCGTCGGGACGGAGCAGCGCGGTGAGCGGCTTGCCCGAGCTCTCGGGCCCGCCCTGGATGCCGACGCCGAGCCAGTCGGCGCCCAGGCAGCCGGAGGCGAACTTCCAGCGGCCGGTGACCCGGTGGCCGCCGTCCACCTGCTGGGCCTTCTGCACCGGGAAGAGCCCGCCGGCGAAGACCACGTCCGGCCCGTCGGCGTAGATCTCGGCCTGCGTCTCCACGGGGAGGGCGGCGAGGTAGGTGAGGGAGGAGCCGAAACTGGCGACCCAGCCCGCCGAGCCGTCCACGGTGGAGATCCGCTCGACGAGTGCGAGGAATTCACCGGGGGGCAGGGCGTCACCGCCGAAACGGCGCGGCGCGCCCGCCCGGTAGACGCCGGCCTTCTTGAACAGGTCGACGACGTCCTGCGGAACGTGCTTCTTCTGCTCGAACTCGGCGCGGCGCTCGGCGACCGCCGCGAGCATACCGGCGACGGGATCGCGTTCAATGTCTGCGAAATGTCCGGCCGGTGGTGCTGCCACAGGTGTCATGGGAATTCCTATCGGCGGGGCGGGATTCCTTTCCCGCTGTTCACCATCAGATTAGGAATCGTCCGCCGGCCTGGCTATTGGTGAACTCCTCCACCCGTTAGGGGATTTCCCCTACGCGCTCGCGCCGTCGCGGGGAACGGGGTCGAGCGGAAGGCGCAGGGTGAACGCGGCACCCCGCGGATGGTGGGGCGCCGCGGTGAGGGTTCCGCCGTGCCGGGCGGCGATGCGATGGCTCAGGGCCAGGCCGATGCCATGGCCGTCGCGCTTGGCGGAGAACGCGCCGTCGAAGATCTGCTCCGGCGGGATCGGCGGCAGCCCGGGTCCGGTGTCCAGGACGGCGAGTTCGGCCAGTCCGCCGTGGCGGCGGGTGCGCAGCGTGACGGCGCCGGCGGCGCCGGGCAGGCCGGCGAGCGCTTCCACGGCGTTGAAGGCCAGGTTCATCACGACCTGCCCGATCAGCACCTCCTCGCAGCGCACGGGAAGCGGCTCCCGGGCCGGTTGCCAGGCGATGGGCACACCGGCCTCCTTGGCGCGGGTCTCGATGAAGTAGCCGCAGTCCGCCACGATGTCGCGCAGGTCGACGCGTTGCGCGGACTGTTCCAGGCGAGTGACGTAGCGGCGCAGGCTGGAGAGGATGTCCGCGGCCCGGTCCAGCTGGCGAGTGGCGTGGTCCAGGCCGAAGACCAGGTGTGCCGGCGCGGCGTCGTCCCCGAGCCGGCTGCGCGCCCCGGCGACGAAGTTGTGGGCGGCGGCGATCGGCTGGGAGACCTCGTGGGCGATCGCCATCGCCATGTCGCCCATCGCGTTGTAGCGGGCCAGATGGTTCAAGTACTGCAGATCGCGGCGGTGTTCCTCGGCGGCCCGCACCTGATCACCGATGTCCCGGAACTGCACCGTCACCACGGGCCCGGCAGCGAGGTCGACACGGGTGGCCACCGCCTCCGTGAGGATCTCGGTGCCGTCCTTGGAGCGGTAACGCCATTCGATGGTGCTCGTTCCCTCGGCGGCGGCCCGGCGCAGCCAGCTCACCCCGATCTCGCGGGCGTACTGCCGGGCGTTGGCGCTCATGTCGGGTGCCTTGAGCGGTCGGAGCTCGTCGACGGTGAATCCGAGGACGTCGCAGGCCGCGGGGTTGGCCCACAGGATGCGCTGGTCCGCGGCGTCGTGCACGAGCACGCAGAGCGGGAGCGCGGCCAGCATCCGTGCGAAGTCGCCGGCGGCGAACGGCGCCGTCTCCGGGCGCACGTCCCCGCTCACCCGGCCAGGCGGCGCACCCCGCACCGCAGCATGTCGCCGACGAGGGCCCCGAGCGTCTCCGCGCCGGTCTTGTCGCGGATGCGTGCCCGATGGGCGTCGACCGTCTTGAGGCTGATGCACAGCGCGGCCGCGATCTCCTTGCTGGGCACCCCTTCGGCGACAAGGTGCAGGATCTCCCGTTCGCGCGGGCTGAGCGCGCCGAGCGCTGCCTCGACGGCCCGCCGCTCGGCGTACTCGGCGTAGCGCTCGCGGGCGGTGTGCAGGGCGCGTTGGACCACTTCCAGCATGTGCTGCGGATCGTAGGGTTTCTCCAGGAAGTCCACGGCCCCTTGCTGGAGGGCGCGTACGCACATCCGGATGTCACCGTGCGCCGAGACGAAAACGATCGCCACGGGAATTCCGGTGGCCGCGAGAAATTCCTGGACCTGGAATCCGCTGAAGCGCGGCATACGGACGTCCAGGACGAGGCAGGCGGGCCTGTCACGGTCGAAAGCATCGAGAAAAGCGGCCGGATCGCTGAAGCAATGGGCATGGATTCCGATGGATTCCAGCAGCCAGCCGAGAGAATCACACAGCGCGGTGTCGTCGTCCAGGATGTACACCACGCCCTCCCCGCCGCCCCCGGGGCCGGCCGGGGTGGCTTCGGGCAGCGTCGCCGTCACCGGGTCACACCGCCCACTCGGCCGAGGCGCTCCAGTAGGCGCGGCCGTCCGCCGTGACACCGGGCTCCCAGGGGGAGGTGCGGCGGAGCGAGGGCTCGGCGCGGGCGGTCGCCGCGTCGGCGCCTTCGGGACCGGTCTCCTCGGCGGGCCAGTGCACCCAGTTGAGCTCGCGTCCCTCCGCGTCATGAAGGGAGAGGTCCACATGCCGCCAGGAGTGGCCGTGCGGATCGGCGTAACACGTGAGCCGCAGGGCCGCGGTGCAGTGAGTGGTGGTCACCGTCGCGCTCCTTTCGTCGGGAGGTCGTGGGAGGTCGTGGGAGTGGTGGGAGGTCACGGCAGGTCAGGCGGGCAGAGCTGCCGTGAACAGGCGTTCGGTACGGAATTCCTGAATGCGCGCGGTCCCCGTCCCGAGCCGGAACGCGACGGTCAGCCGGGCGACGCGCATCTCGGCCGTGCCATCGGCGTAACGGGAGAGCTGCTGCATCAGCCAGACGCCGTGCGCGCTGTCCGCGTCGGCCGTGCAGCTGTCGGCGGGAAACAGCAGGTGCACGTTGGCGGCGAAGTGCGGGCTCGGCGGCAGATGCCGGGCGAGCATCGCCAGGATGGCCGCGCGGCCACGGTGGACTCCGTAGCGGGCGGCGTAGTCGGTGCCCGCGCCGGTCCAGACGGCGTCCTCGGTGAACACCTCGGCGAGCCGGGCGCGGACTTCGTCCCAGGGGGCGGGCGCGGGAACGTCGCACAACCGCAGATAGCGGGTGAGGACGGAGGTGGCGAGCGCCTGGGGGCCCGCCTCGGGGCCGGGCTCGGGGCTGCTGGCGTCAGGCATGCCGCAACGGTAGGAGCGGCGGGCCGGTGGGGGACGGGCGCACAGTGCACGGGGACTCGCCATCCGGTGCACACGTTCCGCACCGCCGGCTCGGTGCGCCGGTGCGGTGCCGCGGCCGGGCCCTCAGCCGGCGGTGCGGGGCGGCAGCCCCTGCCGGGCGCGGTAGGCACCCGGTGCGCAGCCGTACACGGACTTGAAGGTCCGGGAGAAGTGGCGGGCGTCGGTGAGGCCCCAGCGGGCCGCCACCGTCGCCACCGGTACCTCGCACAGGGCCGGGTCGGCGAGGTCGCGCGCACACCGTTGCAGCCGCTGTGCCCGGATCCAGCCCGCGACCGTCATGCCCTGGGCCGAGAACAGCTTGAAGAGGTACCGGCGCGAGATGCCGTGCGCCTGAGCGATGCCCTCCGGGTTCAGCCCGGGGTCGGCCAGCCGCCGCTCGATGTGATCGCGGATGCGCAGCAGCAGGGCCTGACCGGGTTCGGCCGGCGCGACCCGGTCGAGCTGCTCGGCGAGCAGCGCCGTGACCAGCGAGACGGTCGAATCGGCCAGTCGAGCTCCGGTGTGGGGGGCGCACTGGGCGCCGTGCCGCACCAGCGACCGCAGGTGCGGGCCGAGCACGGCGCCCACGCCGTCCGACCCGTCGATCCGGCGTCCGGTGACCGCCCGCAGCGCCTCAGGGCGCAGCGGGATGCGATCACGCGGGATCATGATCATCGCGGTGCTGAACGGCGCCCTGTACGTGAGCTCGTACGGTCTCGCCGCGTCGCACACCACCAGTTCACCCGGCCCGACCAGTTCCGCTTCCGCGCCCTGCCACGCCGCCACGGTGCCGGAGATCTGCAGCAGCACCTTGTAGTAGTCCTCGGCGTGCCGTGCCGCCATCGGCGCCGTACGCCGCACCGCGACAGGCGCGGCCCGCATCGCCCGCAGCCGCACCCCGCCCACCTCGGCCAGCGCCGCCCGCCCGTGGAACGCCGTGCGGGGGCTGCCCCGCCCCGGCACGTCCAGCACGACGTGCATGGCCTCGGCGACGGCCCGAGACCAGTACGCGAACCGCTCCCGGTCCGGCACCTGGTCGGTGGCGATGACGGTCTGCATGGCGCGCACCAGCCTTTCTCGGTGGCGCGAGCATATCCGCGCGCCCAGCAGGGGCCAACGGTCCGCAACCGTCGGTCACCTCCGCGGCCTGCCCGGCATCGGCCGCCCATGGCCGCCCACGGCCGCACCCCCGTTCGCTACGGTTGATCTCGACTTGACGGGGACGGTCGCCGTAATGGCGCCGGGAGCAGGGGAGTTGCGGATGGTGGATCCCATGTCGCTGGCGGCGGTCACGGCGATGCTGGGCGCGGTCGGCACGGGCATGGCGAACGAGGCCGGGAAGCGGGCGCTCGAATCGGTCGGCGGCCTCGCCCGGCGGATCGCGGGGCGTGAGGTCGCGGCGCCGGCGACGCCGGGGGACTGGGACGGTCTGGCCCGGCTCCTCCACGAGGGTGCGCTGCGCGACCCCGGCCACGCGGCGCGGCTCGCCGAAGTACAGGCCCTCGTGCGTGACGCCCTCCCCGAGGTGCGCGCTCGGGCCGTGCCCCAACTCCCACCCTCGCTGCGGTATTTCACCGATCGGGATAGTCAGAAAAGGAGCATGGGACGAGAGTTGGGTCGGCAGTACGCCGGGCGTCCGCGTCGGGTGCTGGTGTTCGGTCCGGAAGGCATGGGGACGAGCGCGCTCGCGCGTCAGTGGGGGTGGCAGGCGACCGCGGCCGGGCACTTCCCGGACGGGCAGGTGTACGTCGATCTTGGCGGCGACGGTGCGGAGGGCGGACTCGATCCGGCCGTGGCGGTCCGCCATGTGCTGCGTGAACTGGGGCTGACCGAGCCGGAGATACCGCCGGGCCGGGCGGAGTGCGTCGCCCTGTTCCGCCGCCTCGTGGCCGGTCTGCGGCTGCTGCTGGTACTGGATCACGCCCACTCCGCGGCGCAGGTCGGGCCGCTGTTCACCGCCGCGCCCGGGGTCTTCACGATCATCGTCGCCCACCACCGACTGGCCGGCCTGGACGCCGTGCCGATCGAGGTCGACCCGCTGCGGAAGAAGGACGCCGTCGCGCTGCTGACCGACCTCGTCGGGGAACGGGCTCTCAAGGCGGCGTCCCGGTCCGCGCTGTCGTCGGTCCTCGCCCGTTGCGGCGGCTCACCGTACGCGCTGCGGGCGATGGCCCCGCGGCTGACCGGACGTCAGGAGACACCCCGCCACCACGAGCACCATGAGGAGCCGGGAATGCCCGAGCGCGAGGCCGGGGACGGCCCGGCCGTCGATCCGGTACGTGATCGCGGTGGACACCCCGAGGATCCCGCCGCGGCGAGCGAACCCGTACCGCCGGTCGTCGAGGACCTCTACCAGGAGCTCACGCCCGCTCCCGCCCGGCTCTACCGGCTGGCGGCCGTGTGGCCGTGGGCCGCGTTTGGTGCCGGGCAGGCCGCGGCGGCCGCGGACGTCGAGGAGGCGGAGGCGGGGCGACTGCTGGAGGTACTGGCGGATCAGGGGCTGTTGGAGCGTACCGATGCGGGGCGCTACCGCTACCGTCCGGCCGTCCGCCGCCACGCCGAGCAGGCGGCCCTCCGGGAGGCGGGCGGCGCGGCGTACGCGCAGGCCGTCCGGCGCACGGTGGAGTGGGCGCTGCGCTTCGCCGTACGCGCCGACCTGGCCGCGCTGCCGCAGCGCTGGCACGTCGGCCCGCTCTACGCCGACGGCCGGCTGACGCCGGGCCCGTACACGGGCCCCGGCGAGGCAGTCGCCGCGCTCGGGGGCGAGCTGGGCAACCTCGTACAGGCCGTGCTGGCCGCCGAGGAGTTCGGGCTCGGCGACGTGGCCTGCCAGCTCTGCGAGGCGCTGTGGGCGTACCAGCTCAAGGCCGGCCGGCACGAGGAACTGCTGCCCGCGCTGCGGGTCGGGGCGCGGGTCGCCGACGCGGTGAGCCCCGGTTCGCGGATGGCCGCCCGTATGCACACACAGCTCGCGCTGGCCTTCGTGGAGCTGCGGCGCTTCGAGGAGGCGGAGACCGAGCTGACGGCCGCCGCCGACGCCGAGCGCGCCCAGGGGCACCTGCGCGGCCGGGCGACCGCCGCGGAGACGCTGGGGCTGGTACGGCTGGCGCAGTGGCGGTACGAGGAGGCGCTGGAGCTGTTCGCCGAGGCGGACGGGTACGTGGCGGAGATCGGGCCTGGGGAAGAGGGGCGTACGGATGTACCGCGCGCCTGGGCACTCCTCCAGCGCCACCGCGGGCGCGCACTGCGGGGCCTCGGCCGGTGGGCCGAGGCCGAGGAGCTGCTGACGCGCGCGCTGGGCTTCTTCAGGGACAGCGGGGAGGCGTACAACGCCGCGCGGACGCTGACCGACCTGGCCGAGACGTACCACCTCGCCGGGCGCGCGGCGGACGCCCTGCCGCTGATCGACGAGGCCGTCGCCGCGCTGGCGGACGAGCGGGCGGAGTACCACCTCGGCCACCTACGGGCGCTGCGCGAACGGTGCACGAGTGGTGCGTGAGCGGTTCGTGAGTGGTTCGTGACGGCTGCTCCGGAGGCAGCGACGGGCGCTGCTCCGGAGGCAGCGACGTGGGCCGCTACGGAGGCGGCGACAGGGGCCGCTCCGGAGGCGGCAACGGGAGCCGCTACGGAGGCAGCGACAGAAGTGCCTACAGGGCCGGGGCCTCGCGACTGACCCGCACCCGGTGGGCCGTCCGTCCCGTCCATACGGTCAGCCCGTCATCCGGCAGCCCGTCGACCCCCTTCCCGCCCGCCAGCCACCCGTACAGCGCCGAGGCGTACGCGGCCGGGTCGGCGCCGGGCAGGCCCGCGGCCGCGCTCCGGTCCGCGGTCAGCCGCAGCAGGTCGCCGTCGCGGGTGCGGACGGTGCAGCCGCCGGGCCCGGTGACGTACGCGGCCAGTCGGCAGTACGGGTGGCGTTCCAGGACCTCCGCCGCCCACGAGGCGGGCGGGCCGAGCCGGGGATCGTCGGCGTGTCCGTAACGGAAGATCACGTCGGCGAGCTCGAGGACCCCGGGGTCGAGGGTGTCCTCGTGCACCGCGATATGCGCCTGCTCCCCGGCCGAGGGCTCGCCGACCGCCTCCGCCGTCCCGCTCCGAAGGTCCGCCCGGCGGACCACCGTCACCTCGCCCGGCCCGAGGAGGCGGGTCAGGACGCGCAACGGAGCGGTGCGCACCGGCGGTTCGTACGGGGGCAGCGGCAGCGGGTCGAGCAGCGCGGGCTCCGGCGGCTCGGGGAGGCCGATGAGCCCGTAGAAGGCGCTGCGGAGCAGCCGCGCCGACTCGCCCGGTGCCGAGGTCGTGAGCTCGGCGGGGCCGGGCAGCGGCCGGTGCCCGGCCAGTGCGGCGTCCAGTTGGGGGCGCAGCGGCGCATACGGGTCCAGCCGCGGCGCCCGCCGTACGAAGTCGGCGACGGGGGAGTCCGCCGCGAGACCCGAAGGCGAGGCCGCGCCGATGAGTACCGGCGTGCCGTGCGCCGCGGCGTAGTACGAGACGGAGCCGTAGTCGCCGATCACGAGGTCCGCGGCGAGCAGCGCCTGCTGCCAGCCCGTCAGCGGGTCGACGAGCGTCAGCCCGGCGCGCCGGGCCCGGTCGAGCCAGGCGCGTATCTGGCCGGGGCCGTGGCCGTGCCAGATGTTCGGGTGCAGCACGGCGGCGGTGCGGTACTCGTCGGCGGGGAGTTCGGCCGTCAGCCGGGCGAGCAGGGCCGGCAGGACGTCGTCGCCGCCGTCCCCGAAGAGCGCTTCCGGGTTCCACGTCGAATTGAGCAGGACGAGCCGCTGGCCCGGGGCGACGCCGAGCGCGCGGCGGAAGCGGTCGCGGTACGGGCGGGCCGCCAGCATACGGTCGAAGCAGGGATCACCGGCCAGTACGGCCGTGGCCGCGGCCTGCGGGCAGGCGGCACGCAGCCGCCGGAGCTGCTCGGGGTGGGAGAGCACCATCGCGTCCGCTATGGGGGCGCCGTCCGCGAGTGTCCACTCCGGACCGAAACCGAACACCGGCGGTTCGGATGCCGACGACGGCTGACCGGGCGCCTCCCCGCGCTCCCCGCCGTCCGGCGTTTGGCGTTTGGCGTTTGGCGTTTCGAGTCTTTTATTGTATCCCGCGCCGTGCGACAGTACGGCCAACTTCCCGGGAAGTTCCGCCAGTTGACCGCCGAAGCTGGCCGTGACGGCGAGGTCCACCGGCGTCCGCAGCGCCTGCTCCCACGGCAGTACCGGTACGCCGGTCTCCGCCAGCAGCTCCGGCACCCCGGCCTGGAACGGCGACGAGCCCGTACACGTGGCGAGCAGCTGCACCCGTAGGTCGTCGCGGAACAGCGGCAGTACGTCCAGCAGCCGGGTCGCCGCCGTCACGTTGTGCACGACCAGCAGCACCTTCCGGCAGCGCCCCCGAGTGGTCCAGCGCGCCGCGTCCGCCCCGACCGGCACCCGTATCCAGCCCGGCTCGACGCACCCCACGGCAACCCCCGTACTTCTCGTACCCCTCGTGCTCCCCGATCCCCCTCACCCTAACCACCGTTCAGTCCACCCTTCGGGTCAGCACCCTCCCCAGGTCGTACCGCACCGGCTCCTCCAGTTGTGCGTACGTGCAGCTCTCCGGGGTGCGGTCCGGGCGCCAGCGGCGGAACTGGGCGGTGTGCCGGAAGCGCTGCCCGTTCTCCATGTGGTCGTACGCCACCTCCAGCACCCGCTCCGGGCGCAGCGGCACCCAGGACAGGTCCTTCTTGCCGCTCCAGCGGCTGGGCGCGCCGGGCAGCCGGGCGGACTCGTGCGCCTCCTCCTCCGCCCAGTGCGCCCAGGGGTGGCCCGCCGCCGACTCCATGCGCAGCGGCTCCAGCTCGGCCACCAGCTCCTCGCGCCGCTTCATGGAGAACGCGGCGCAGACCCCGACGTGCTGCAGCGCGCCGGCCGCGTCGTACAGGCCGAGCAGCAGCGAGCCGACCACCGGGCCGCTCTTGTGGAAGCGGAAGCCGGCGAGCACGCAGTCCGCCGTGCGCTCGTGCTTGATCTTGACCATGACCCGCTCGTTCTGGCGGTACGGCATGTCCAGCGGCTTGGCGATCACGCCGTCCAGACCGGCGCCCTCGTACTCCGTGAACCACTCGGCGGCGACCTCGGGGTCGGTGGTGGCGGGCGCCAGGTGCACCGGCGCCTCGGCGCCTTGCAGGGCCTCGGCCAGCCGGGCGCGCCGCTCCTTCTGGGGCGCGCGGAGCAGCGCTTCGTTGTCCAGCGCCAGCAGGTCGAACGCGACGAAGCCGGCCGGGGTCCGCTCGGCGAGCAGGTCGACGCGGGACTTGGCGGGGTGGATGCGTTCGGTGAGCGCGTCGAAGTCCAGCCGGTCGCCGCGCGCGATCACGATCTCGCCGTCCAGCACGCAGCGCGCGGGCACGTTGGCGCGCAGCGCCTCGACCAGCTCGGGGAAGTAGCGGGTGAGCGGCTTGCCGGTGCGGCTGCCGAGCTCGATCTCGTCGCCGTCCCGGTAGACGATGGCCCGGAAGCCGTCCCATTTGGCCTCGTACTGCATTCCGGACGGGATCTTCGCCGCCGGCTTGGCCAGCATCGGCTTCACGGGCGGCATCACCGGGAGATCCATGTCTTGATTGTGCGCGTACGTCCCTTACGTCGCCCGGCGAGCGCCCTCGGCCGTGCGCGCTTACCGTGGCGGCCATGGGTGGTACAGGCGGTGCCAAGGGTGCGGGCGGTGCGGCGGTGGAGATCGAGGCCGGCGGGCGCACCGTACGGCTGTCCCACCCGGACAAGGTGTACTTCCCGGAGCGCGGCTTCACGAAGCTGGACCTGGCGCAGTACTACCTGGCCGTCGCCGACGGCGTCACCCGGGCGCTGCACGACCGGCCGACGACCCTGGAGCGGTACCCGGACGGGGTCACCGGCGAGTCGTTCTTCCAGAAGCGCGCCCCGAAGAACCGCCCCGACTGGCTGCCGACCGCCCACATCACCTTCCCCAGCGGCCGCTCGGCCGACGAGATCTGCCCCACCGAGCCCGCCGCCGTCCTCTGGGCGGCGAACCTGGGCTGCGTCACCTTCCACCCGTGGCCGGTCCGCCGCGGCCGGCCCGACCACCCCGACGAGCTGCGCATCGACCTCGACCCGCAGCCGGGCACCGGCTACGCGGACGCCGTACGGGCAGCCCACGCGCTGCACGCCCTCCTGGACGAGCTGGGCCTACGGGGCTGGCCGAAGACCTCCGGGGGCCGCGGTCTGCACGTCTACGTACCGATCGCGCCGCGCTGGACGTTCACCGAGGTGCGGCGCGCGGCCATCACCGTGGGGCGCGAGCTGGCCCGCCGGATGCCGGACCAGGTGACCACGGCCTGGTGGAAGGAGGAGCGCGGCGCCCGGATCTTCGTCGACTACAACCAGATGGCGCGCGACCGCACCATCGCCTCCGCCTACTCGGTACGGCCGAACCCGCGTGCCACGGTGTCCGCGCCGCTGCGCTGGGAGGAGCTGGACGACGCCGAGCCGGCCGACTTCGACCTGGCCACGATGCCGGCCCGGTACGCGGAGCGGGGCGACGTGCACGCCGGCATGGCCGAGGAGAGCTTCGGGCTGGAGTCCGTGTTCGAGCTGGCCGACCGCGCCGAGCACGACGGCGGCCTCGGTGATCTGCCCTATCCCCCCGACCACCCGAAGATGCCGGGCGAGCCCACCCGAGTCCAGCCGAGCCGCGCTCGCCACAAGGACTGACGCCCGCTCCCGTAGGCCGCGCGCCCGCATGCCCGTAGGCCCGCGCGTCACACCCGCCCGCCGCGCCTGATGCGCGTCGCCAGCCACAGGTCGAAGCGGTCGTCCGCGTCGTCGAGGCGGCGGCCCGTGAGGGTCATGGCCTTGTCGAGGCGGTTGCGCACGGTGTGGCGGTGGACGCCGAGGCGGCGGCTGGTGGTGTCCCAGGAGCCGCCGGTCTCCAGCCAGGCGGCCAGCGTGGCGATCAGCTCCTCGCCGCTGTCGGCGAGGTCCAGGGGGCCGAGCACGGCGTCCGCGTAGCCGAGGAGGGTGCGCCGGTCGCCGAGCTCCAGGAGCAGCCGGCTGGCCTGGCTCTCGCGGGCCTCGACGGGCGCCCCCGAGGTCCGGCTCAGGCCCAGCAGCCCGGTGGCCTGCCGCAGGGAGGCCCGTACGGCCTCGGGGGCGGCCAGCGGGCCGAGGCCGGCGGGACAGCCCGGTGCGAAGCGGCCGAGGACGTCGCGTACGTCCAGCTCCTCGCCGACCACCGCCTCGACGAGGCCGCCCTCGGTGACCCGTACCAGCCCGCCCGGTACGGCGAGGGCGAGGTCGGCGGCCGACTCCTGGGCGGACTCCGCGGGCGCTTCGACCACCACGCCGCGCACCCGGTCGGTGGCCAGCCCGACCGAGGCGAGGATGTCCTGGGCGCGGCCCGCGGCCCGTTCCTGGCCGGCCGCCGGCTCGGCGAGCAGCTCCGAGAGCAGCGCGGAGCGCCGGCGCCGCTCCGGCTCGTCCATCAGGTGCCGCCGCTCCAGCTCCAGGGAGAGCAGCGAGACCAGGCCGGGGACGACGGCGCGGGCCGAGGCGTCGGGGCCGCCGCTCAGGAGGAGCAGGCCGCGCAGCCGGCGGGCGCCCAGCGGCTGCACCTCCAGCTGCTGCCCGCCGGCCGTACTGGCCGCGCTGCCGCGCAGCCCCCGGGAGGCCACCCGGTCGACGAGGTCGCGGGCGCCGTCCAGTACGGACTCGGCGTCCGGCCCGCCCGAGGCGAGCAGCCGCCCCAGGGGGTCGAGGACCGCGGCACCTACCCCGGTGGCGGCCGTCCACTCCTCCAGCATCGGGCGCAGCCCGTTGTCCGTGGCCGCCGCCGTCAGCCGCCGCTGGGTCGCGAAGGCCCGCTGCAGCACCTGCCGCTCCTCATGGGCGCGCGCCTCGAAGACCGCCTTCGTGACGGCGATGAACGGCACCTCGTCCGGGACGGTGAGCAGCGGCAGGCCGGCCTCCTGCGCCGCGTCCACGAGGGGCTGCGGCGCCGCCTGGTACGGGAGGCCGTGCCCGAGGCCGAGCGCCAGGGCCGCCGCGCCGCCGGCCGCCACGTCGGCGACGTACGCGCGGCAGGCGGCGGGCTCCATCGGGAGCAGCAGCCCGATGGTCATCAGCAGCTCGCCGCCCTGCAGCCACTCGCCGGGATGCAGCAGGTCGGAGACGGTGGCGGCGTCGATGGTGCGGTCCAGCAGCCCGGGCGCGGGGGCGCCGGTGACCGAGAGGTTCAGGTCCGGGCGCGCCAGGAGGTCGGTGAGGTACAGCGGCATAGACATAGTGTCCATCACATATCTATCGAATGGACGATCGGGCGATCGAAGCAGCTCCGAACGGGCCCGTAGGTTCACACCACCGCGATCAGCTGTAGGTCGCATCCCCCGCAGACCCCGCCCCGTACGGCCCCCCAGCCGGTCACCGCACCACCCGAGGAGGACCCATGGCTGCCGCCCCCAGGGTCATCGAACAACGATCGATCGACTATGTGCCCGTGCGCGAGCGCCACGGCAAGGTCTGGCACCAGGGGCCGTTCTGGTTCACCGGGAACTTCGTGCTCACCACGATGGTCACCGGGTTCCTCGGCCCCGAGCTGGGGCTGAGCCTGGGCATGTCCGTGCTGGCCGTCGTCCTCGGCGCCTGTTTCGGCACCTTCTTCATGGCGTTCCACGCCAACCAGGGGCCCCGGATGGGCCTGCCGCAGATGATCCAGTCGAGGGCCCAGTTCGGCACCCGCGGCGCGATCGTCCCCTTCGCCGCCGTCGTCTTCGTCTACATCGGCTTCAACGTCTTCAACGTGGTGCTCGCCACCGAGGGCCTCCAGACGATCCTCCCCGGGGGCAAGACCCTCTGGTACGGCGTGATCATCGCCGTCGCGATCGTCCTCGCGGTCGTCGGCCATGATCTGCTGCACCTCGTCCAGCGCTGGCTGACGTACGTACTGATCGCCGTCTTCGGTGTCCTCACCATCGGAGCGCTCGTCCAGCTGCACCCGGGTACCGCGCACGCCGCAGCGTCCGGGGGCGGCTCGACGTGGACGTCCTTCCTGGTCGTCTTCTCCGCTGCGGCCGGCTACCAGATCAGCTACGCCATCTACGTCTCGGACTACTCCCGTTACCTGCCGCGCGACGTCTCGGCCCGCAAGGTCATCTGGTGGACGTACGCCGGCGCGGCCGGCTCCGCCGTCTGGCTGATGTCGCTCGGCGCGCTGCTGTCCTCCGCGCTGCCCGAGCCGGGCGCGATCACCGGTATCCGTCAGGTCGGCAACGCGATCCTGCCCGGTTTCGGCACCTTCGCCGTGGTGGTCTCCTCCATCGCGCTGATCGGCATCACGGCCGTCAACGCGTACGGCGCGATGCTCACCACCACCAGCGCCGTGGACGCCTTCCGTACGGTCAAGCCGACCGTACGGCTGCGGGTCGCCGGTATCGCGGCGGTGGGCGTCGTCATCTTCACCGTCGCCATGCTGCTCCCGGAGAACTACCTGGAGAGCTTCAACACCTTCGTGCTGATGATGCTGTACTTCCTGGTGCCGTGGACCGCGGTCAACCTGGTGGACTTCTACTGCGTGCGGCGCGGCCACTACGCGGTCACCGCGATCTTCGACTCGAAGGGCGGCATCTACGGCCGCTGGTCCTGGCGCGGCATCGTCTCCTACGTCGTCGGCTTCGCCACGATGATCCCGTTCTTCGCCACCCACGCCTACGAGGGCCCGGCCGCCAAGGCGCTGGGCGGCGCCGACCTCTCCTTCGTGCCCGGCCTGATCATCGGCGGCGGCCTGTACTACCTGCTCAACCGCCGCCTCGACAGGGACACGGAGCTGGCCGCGGTGGCGGCGAGCGAGCGCGAGCTGGACGGCGAGCCGGCGGGGGACGGCGGGCCGTCCCCGAAGGCGGAGTCCGTCACGTCCTGAGGACCGTCACCGACTCCGGGGGCAGCCGCAGGACGCCGTCCGCGCCGGGCTCCTGCGGCGCCGGCCACCCCGCCAGGGGCCGCGCCGCCTCATAGGGCAGCGGAATCACCGCCGTACGGGCGGGGTGCAGGTTCACCGCGACCAGCACCCCGCCTTCGCCGTGTCCGGAGTCGCGCTCCAGCCGCAGCCACCGCCCCTCCTCGTCGTACGCCACCCGTGTCAGCGCGAGGTGGGGCTCGGTGAGCGCGGGGTGGTCGCGGCGGAGCGCCAGCAGCGTGCGGTACCAGCCGAGCAGCTCCGCGTGCGGGGCGCGGGCCGGCTCCGACCAGTCCAGGCAGGAGCGCTCCCGGGTGGCCGGGTCCTGCGGGTCGGGGATCTCCTCGGCCTGCCAGCCGTGCGCGGCGAACTCCCGGCGCCGCCCGTCGCGCACCGCCGCCGCCAGCTCGGGGTCGGTGTGGTCGGTGAAGAACTGCCAGGGCGTGCCCGCGCCCCACTCCTCGCCCATGAAGAGCATCGGCGTGTACGGGGCGCCCAGCACGAGGGCCGCCGCGCAGCCCAGCAGGGCGGGGGAGAGCCGCTCCGAGAGGCGGTCACCGAGCGCGCGGTTCCCGATCTGGTCGTGCGTCTGCGTGTAACCGAGCAATCGGTGTGCGGGGGTGGCGCGTATGTCGAGCGGCGCGCCGTGCCTGCGCTCCCGGAAGCTGGAGTACGTACCGGCGTGGAAGAAGCCGCTGGTCAACGTGGTCGCGAGGGCCGCCATCGGAGCCCGCGCGAAGTCGGCGTAGTAGCCCTGGGACTCGCCGGTGAGCGCCGCGTGCAGGGCGTGGTGGAAGTCGTCGTTCCACTGCGCGTGTAGGCCGTGGCCGCCGTACGGGCGCGGCGCCGTCGTCCGCGGATCGTTCAGGTCGGACTCGGCAATCAGGAACAGCGGACGGCGCAGCTGCGCCCCGAGTGCGTCCACCGCCTCCGACAGCTCGGCGAGGAAGTGCCGGGCCCGGGTGTCGTGCAGCGCGTGCACGGCATCCAGGCGCAGCCCGTCGATCCGGTAGTCGCGCAGCCAGGACAGCGCACTGCCCAGGAAGTACGCGCGGACCTCGTCGGAGCCGGGCGCGTCGAGGTTGACGGCGGCGCCCCAGGGCGTGTGGTGGGTGTCGGTGAAGTACGGCCCGAAGGCGGGCAGGTGGTTGCCGTACGGGCCGAGGTGGTTGTGCACGACGTCCAGGACGACGCCGAGCCCGAGGCCGTGCGCGGCGTCCACGAAGCGCTTCAGCCCGTCCGGGCCGCCGTACGGCTCGTGCACCGCCCACGGGGCGATGCCCTCGTATCCCCAGCCGTGCGTACCGGGGAACGGGCAGACCGGCATCACCTCGATGTGCGTGACGCCGAGGTCCTTCAGATGCGGCAGCCGCTCGACGGCCGCATCGAACGTGCCCCCGGGGGTGAACGTCCCGATGTGCAGCTCGTAGAGGACCGCGCCGGGCAGCCCGCGGCCCGGCCAGTCGTGCCGCCACTCGTACCGGGCGTGGTCCACGACCGCGGCCGGGCCGCCGGGACCGTCCGGCAGCCGGGCCGCGCGCGGGTCGGGCAGCGGCTCGCCGCCGTCCAGCCGGAAGGCGTACCGGTCCCCGTGGCGGGCCGCCACCTCGGCCCGCCACCAGCCCGTACGGGAAGGACAGCGCGTCATCGGAGCGGCCCGGTCCTCCCGTACGAGCTCCACCCGACCGGCGTCCGGTGCCCACACCTCGAAGAGCACGTGGTCTCCTTCCTCTACCCGTCGAAGAAAGCACGCTCCTGGGTGACGGGGTACCCCGCCTTGGCGAATGCCGCCGCCATTGGGGTGTTGTGCTGGTCCGTCTCGGCGACGATCCGGTCCACGCCGAGCGCGGCCAGCCCGCGTGTGCAGTCGGCCAGCAGGTCGTACGCGTAACCGTGGCCGCGCTGCGCCGGGACCACGCCGATGAACGCCACGATGGGCGCCGTGTGGTTGCGCGCCGGGACGTGCAGGCCGACGACCTCCCCCTCGGGCGTGTACGCCACCCGCCACCAGTCGCGCGGCGACGGGCACCAGTGGAAGAACTCCAGCTCCTCCCGGGCGGCCTGCTCCACGCCGCCCTCGGTGACGGCCCGCCGGGCGTGCGCGTCCAGCGAACCGCGCTCCACCTGGCGCAGCACGTCCAGGATCGCCTCGTCGTCCGGCTCCGGGCGGAAGACCAGCCGCCCCGGGTCCGCGGGCACGCCGCACTCGGGGGTCCAGGAGTACCGGAAGCGCTCGACCATCGGGCGCAGCCCGGCGGCCCGTACGACGTCCATACGGGCCTCGGCCGCGGCCCGCACGTCCCGCTGCGCACGCCAGCCGGGCGGCAGCATCAGCACGTACTCCGCCGACAGCGGAGCGGCACGCAGGAGCTCGGCCGCCGCGGCGGCCTCGCCGGGCGCGAAGTCCAGCCGGTCCAGGGAGATCGGGCGGGTGTCGTCCGGGCCGGCCCACCACGCGGCGCGCGCCACGACGACGCCGTCGCGCAGCGCGACCCACGTCCAGTCGGGGCGGTACTCGCCGCCGGCCGCGACCGTGGCGTACGGCCGGCCGAAGTGGTCGTGCCCCAGGAGCGGGGCCGTGGGGTCGTGCAGGGTGTGGAAGAGGTGCGCGTCGCCTTCGGTGAGCGCGCGGATGACCAGATCGGTCATGGGGGTACGAGTCCTCTCGGGAGGCGCGCTGCCGACGGCCCGTCAGCGTATGCGGCGGGCGGCGCCGGAGCGCGCGATCAGGTCGATGGCCGTGCCGTACATGCCGTCCCGCCTCCTTCCGCTCGCCTCACCGGCCCGCCTGCCGTGGGCCGTTCGCGTGCCCGCACACTAGCCGCCCGGCCCGCGCGGCGCGAGCGAATTTCCGTTGCCCCGGGTGCTGCCTGGACAGAAGGCCGGAAGCCGCCGGACAATCGCGCCATGACATCGCTCGAATTCCCGGCGCGACCGGCCCGTTTGTCGGATGCCGAGCGGGATCGCGCGCTGGCGCTGCTGCGCGAGGGCGCGGCAGACGGGCGGCTGTCCCAGGACACCTTCCTGCGCCGCCTGGAGCTGGTGCTCACCGCCCGGCAGCGCAGTGAACTGGACCGGGCGACCGGTGACTTGGCCACGCGTGGCCGCTTCGAGGGCGCCGTGCTGCGCGCGGTGGGCAAGGTGTCCGCTTTCCACATCATGGTCCGCAGGGCATGGCGCACGGAGCGCCTCCCCAAGCTGCTGCTGCCGTCCCCCGGGCCGTTCCCCCTCCTGATAGGGCGCGCCCCGGGTGCGGGCCTGCGGCTCAACGACGACACGGTCTCGCGTTCCCACGCCCAGCTCCGCACCTCCGGCGACGTCTGGCTGCTGCGCGACCTCGGCTCCATGAACGGCACGTACGTCAACGGCCGTCGCGTCCTCGGCGAGGTCGCCGTCAACCCCGGTGACCACGTCACCTTCGGCAGCGTGGCCTACGTGCTCACGGGGCGCTGACTCCGGGGCGCTGGCTCACGGGGCGCTGGCTCACGGGGCGTTGAGCACCAGTAGGGCCACCGGCCACCGGTCCAGGAGGGCGGCCAGCGGGATTACGGAGCCTTCGAAGTCGCGGCCGGTGAGCAGGTCGCGCCAGGTCGCGGACGGCCCGCCGGGGAGCTGGAGGGCGGCCGCGTGCCAGCCGCCGGACTCGGCGAGGCGAAGCGAGAGCCGGGTGGCCACGGTCACCGCGCGGTCGGCGCGGGCGAAGGCCACGCAGTGGCCGTACGGGTCGCCGGTGGCGTGCAGCGGCCGGTACGTGCCCTGCGGGCCGAACCACTCCGGGTGCGCCCGGCGCAGCCGCAGCGCCGTCGCGGTCAGCCGCAGCTTCTCGGCGGAGAGCCCCGGCGTGCCGTACGGGTCGCCGGCCGGGCCGCCGCTGCCGTCCCCGCCGCCGTCCACGTCGGCCAGGAACTCCGGCGAGAAGCGCGCGGGGGCGCGGTTGTCCGGGTCGACGAGCGCCAAGTACTCGTGCTCCGTGCCCTGATAGAGGTCGGGGACGCCCGGCATCGTGAGGTGCAGCAGCGCCGCGCCGAGCACGTTGGCGCGGATGAAGGGGGCCAGCTCGTCGGCGAACGCGGCCAGTTCGGCGGCGGCCGCGGCGCTGCACGGGCCCGCCTTCAGGAACTCCGTGACCGACTCCTCGTACCAGGAGTTCTGTTCGGTCCACGTGGTGTGCAGCCCGGCCTCCCGCACGGCCTTCAGTACCGCCGGCGCGAGCCGCTCGAAGGAGATGCCGCCGCCCGCCGGCCCCGGGGCACCCGCCGGCCCGCAGGAGGGGACGACCGCCGCGCCAGGAGCGGCCGCGGCGGTGCCGGCCAGCCCGAACGCCGTCTGCCAGGCCGTCCACGCCATCTGCGGATCGGGGTCGAGGCCGTCCATCGTGCGGGCCGCGCGGGCGTTCAGCCGGGTCAGCACCTCGCGCCAGCCTTCGGGGCACTCGCTGAGGGCGGCGAGGCGGGCCCGGACGTCGGCGCTGCGCTTGGTGTCGTGGGTGGACAGCACCGTTCCGGACGTGGGCCAGGTCTCCTGAAGGCGGGCGCAGAAGGCGTGGAACGCGGCCGCGGTGACCGCGGGCGCTCCGGGCTCGCCGCCGACCTCACAGGCGGACAGCAGGGGCGCGTACCGGTAGAACGCGCGGTCCTCCACCGACTTGGCGTGCAGCGCGGAGGCGGTCTGCGCGAAGCGGGCGGCGAAGTCGTCGTGGTCCGCGCTGTCGTCCCCGGAGCCGTCCCGCAGGCGGCCCAGTGCCAGGTCGCGCACGAGCGCCACGGAGCGGGCCTCCTCGCGCACTTCGAAGGCGGCGGCCGCGCCCTCGGCGGCCGCCGCCAGCATCGCGGCGTCCCGTTCCGCGCACCACGGGTCGTGCGCGTACGGGCGGTACACCGGGAGCCGGACGAGCAGTTCGTGCAGGGCGCGGCGCAGCGCCCACGGGGCGTGGTCGCCGTGGTGCGGCGCGCGCTCGCTGATGCGCGCCGCCGTACGCACCAGTCGGTCGACCTCGGCCGACAGCTCGTGGGTGACGACTTCGTACGCCGCCTGCCGTACCGTTTCCTCCCAGTCGCCGCCGCGGTCGGCCAACGGGGCCACGGCGTCGCGGTAGACGCCGAAGAGCCGGTCGGCGCCGTCCGGGCACACGAAGAGCCCGTCGATGTGGCGCAGCGCGTCATAGCCCGTGGTGCCTGCGCAGGCCCAGCTCTCCGGGAGTTGTTCGTCGCCGGTGAGGATCTTCTCGACCACCGTCCAGCGCCCGCCCGTGGCCTGCCGCAGCCGCGCCAGATAGCCCGTGGGGTCCGCGAGCCCGTCCGGGTGGTCGATGCGCAGCCCGTCGATCACGCCGTCCTCCACGAGCCGCAGCACCGTGGCGTGCGTCGCCCGGAAGACCTCGGGGTCCTCGACGCGGACCGCGATCAGCTCGGAGATGGTGAAGAAGCGCCGGTAGTTCAGCTCGGTGCGGGCCAGTCGCCACCAGGAGAGCCGGTACCACTGCGCATCGAGGAGCTGCGGGAGCGGCAGCCGCTCGGTACCGGGACGGATGGGGAACGCGTGTTCGTGGTAGCGCAGCACGTCCCCCTCGATGCGCATCCGGGGCAGCTCGTCGGCCAGCCGCCCGCCCAGTACGGGCATCAGCAGCCGTCCGCCGTGCCCGCCCTCCCAGTCGATGTCGAACCAGCGGGCGTAGGGGGAGGCGGGCCCGTCCCGCAGAACGGACCACAGCGGCCCGTTCAAGGAGGCGGGGGCCGGCCGGGCCATGTGGTTGGGCACCAGGTCCACCACGAGCCGCAGGCCGTGTGCGGCGGCCGTCCGGGCCAGCGAGCGCAGCCCCTCTTCGCCGCCCAGCTCGGCGCGGACCACGGAGTGGTCCACCACGTCGTAGCCGTGCGCCGACCCGGGGACGGCGTCGAGCACGGGGGAGAGGTGCAGGTGCGAGACGCCCAGGGCCGCGAGGTACGGCACGGCCTTCTCGGCCGCGGCGAACGGGAAGCCGGGCTGGAGCTGGAGCCGGTAGGTGGCGGTGGGCGGCGCGCTGAATTCGGGCGTCATGGGGACACACGTACCCGCGCGGTGCCTTGTTGCTTCATCCGATCGGGCGGGGTGTGCCCCGTTTTTCGTTCGTACGTCCTGCCCATACGGTGACCGGCCCCTCCACCGATAGCGTCGGGCGATGACCGCTGTACTGGCCACCTACCGCACCGTGCTCGCCACGACCGGCCCGGTGCTGCCCGCCGTCTCCTTCCTCGGCCGGCTGCCCACCGCCATGTGCCAGCTCGGGAGCGTCCTGCTGGTCACGGAGACCAGCGGCAGCCTGGCGACGGCCGGCGTGGCCGGCGGCGCGCTGGCCGCCGGGCAGACCGTGGCGGGGCCGCTCATCGGCCGGCTCGCCGACCGGCACGGCCAGCGCCCGGTGGTCCTGGCGGCCTGTTGGGCCAACGCGCTCGCCGTCACGGCCCTGGTGCTCGCCGCGCTGTCCCACGTGGCGACCCTCCCGCTGGCCCTCCTCGGGCTGCTCGCCGGGCTGACCGTGCCCCAGGTGGGGCCGCTCGCCCGGACCCGGCTGGTCGCCCTGGTACGGCGCTCCGGCGCCGACGAGCGCACGGTGAACGCCGCGCTCTCCTGGGAGGGCACGCTGGACGAGGTGTCCTTCGTGCTCGGCCCGGCGCTGGTGGGGGTGGCCGCGGCGGTCGCGCACCCGGCCGTCGCCCTGGGGCTCGCGGCGCTGCTGCTGGCGACGTGCGGCTCGGCGTTCGCGCTGCACCGGACGGCGGGGCTGACGGCGCCGAAGGGAAGCCGGCCGGGCGCGCGCACCGACGGGCCGGGCGCGCGCACCGACGGGCCGGGCGCGCGCACCGACGGGGCGGCTCCCCGGCCGCGGTGGCGGCGACACGCCGACGCGCGAGAACGCCGCAGGACGGCCCGGCGCGACCGCCCCCGCATCCCGGCCGGTGCGCACGCCCTGCGGGTCTCCATGGCCCTGCAGGGCGCCATGTTCGGCGCCTCGCAGGCCGGCATCACCGCGCTCACCGAACGGCTCGGCGCTCCCGGCCACGCGGGCCTGGTCTACGCGGCGATGGGCGTGATGAGCGCCGTGGCCGGGCTGTCGCTCGTCCTCGTGCCGGCCCGGATCGGCCTGCCGGCCCGCTGGCGGGCCGCCGCCGTGGGCCTGGCCGTGCTCTCCGTACCGCTGCTGTTCGTCGGCTCCCTGGGCGCGCTGTACGCGGTGGTCGTGGTGCTCGGCGTGGCCTTCGCGCCGCACCTCATCACGATCTTCGCGCTCACCGAACGGCTGGTGCCCGCGCGCCGGATGGCCGAGTCGATGGCCTTCCTGACCAGCTCGGTCGTCGGCGGGCAGGCGCTCGCGCTGGCCCTCTCGGGGCGGCTGGCCGAGTCGTACGGCCCGCCGGCCGCCTTCGCCGTCGCGGTCGCCGCCGCCGTCCTCGTACTGTGCCTGGCGCTGACCGTCCGCTTCCGTACGCCGCCGGAAGGGCCGGGCACACCGCTCCCCGTCAGGCCGGCCGCTGAAGCACCATCAGGCTCCGCCCCACCAGGGTGAGCGTGTCGCCGGCCCGCACCTTCGGGCCGCCCTCGGCGACCGCCTCCGGGCGCGCGGTGTCCACCACGGCCTGCCACTGCCGTCCGTGGTCCATCGGCACGGTGAACTCCTTCTCCTCGCCGTGCGCGTTGAACAGCAGCAGGAACGAGTCGTCGGAGATCCGCTCCCCGCGCTTGCCCGGCTCGGAGATCGCGCTGCCGTTGAGGAACACCGCCAGCGACTTGGCGTGCGCGGCCTGCCAGTCCCGCTGCCGCATCTCCTCGCCCTCGGCCGTGAACCACGAGATGTCCGAGAGCTCGTCGTGCGTGCCCTCCATGGGGCGGCCGTGGAAGAAGCGGCGCCGCCGGAACACCGGGTGGTCGCGCCGCAGCCACACCATCTGCCGCACGAACTTCAGCAGTTCCAGCGCCCCCTGGTCCTGGCCGTCCTCGCCCTCCTTGGGCCAGCGCACCCACGCCAGCTCGTTGTCCTGGCAGTAGGCGTTGTTGTTGCCCTGCTGGGTGCGCCCGAACTCGTCACCGTGGCTGAGCATCGGCACGCCCTGCGAGAGCATCAGGGTGGCGATGAAGTTGCGGATCTGCCGGCCCCGCAGCTCCAGCACCTCCGGGTCGTCCGTCTCGCCCTCGGCGCCGCAGTTCCAGGAGCGGTTGAAGCTCTCGCCGTCCCGGTTGTCCTCGCCGTTGGCCTCGTTGTGCTTCTCGTTGTACGCGACGAGGTCGTGCAGCGTGAAGCCGTCGTGGCAGGTCACGAAGTTGACGGAGGCGAGCGGCCGGCGCCCGTCGCCCTGGTACAGGTCGGACGAACCGGTCAGCCGGGACCCGAATTCCGCGAGCGTACGGGGCTCGCCGCGCCACAGGTCGCGCACGGTGTCGCGGTACTTGCCGTTCCACTCGGTCCACAGCGGCGGGAAGTTGCCCACCTGGTAGCCGCCCTCGCCGACGTCCCACGGCTCGGCGATCAGCTTCACCTGGCTGACCACCGGGTCCTGCTGGACCAGGTCGAAGAAGGACGACAGCCGGTCCACTTCGTGGAACTGTCGGGCCAGCGTGGCCGCGAGGTCGAAGCGGAAGCCGTCCACCCGCATCTCGGTCACCCAGTAGCGCAGCGAGTCCATGATCAGCTGGAGCACGTGCGGGCTGCGCATCAGGAGGCTGTTGCCCGTGCCCGTGGTGTCCATGTAGTACCGCGGGTCGTCGGTCAGCCGGTAGTACGAGACGTTGTCCAGCCCCCGGAAGGACAGCGTCGGCCCCATGTGGTTGCCCTCGGCCGTGTGGTTGTAGACCACGTCGAGGATGACCTCGATGCCCGCCTGGTGCAGCGCGCGCACCGCCGACTTGAATTCCAGCACCTGCTGGCCGCGGTCGCCCCAGGAGGCGTACGCGTTGTGTGGCGCAAAGAAGCCGATCGTGTTGTAGCCCCAGTAGTTCGCCAGGCCCTCGTCCGCCAGCCGATGGTCGTTGACGAACTGGTGTACGGGCATCAGCTCCAGTGCCGTGACCCCGAGCTCCCGGAGGTGGTCGATGATCACGGGGTGCGCCAGCGCCGCGTACGTACCGCGCAGCTCCTGGGGGAGCTCCGGGTGCAGCATCGTCAGGCCCTTGACGTGCGCCTCGTACATCACGGTCTCGTGGTAGTCCGTACGCGGGGGCCGGTCGTCGCCCCAGTCGAAGTACGGATTGACGACGACCGACGCCATCGTGTGCGGCGCCGAGTCCAGGTCGTTGCGGCTCTCCGGCTTGCCGAAGTGGTAGCCGTAGACCGCCTCGTCCCAGTCGATGGCGCCGCTGACCGCCCGGGCGTACGGGTCGAGCAGCAATTTCGCCGAATTGCAGCGCAGACCCTTGGCCGGCTCGTACGGGCCGTGCGCCCGGAAGCCGTACCGCTGCCCCGGCATGATGCCGGGCAGATACGCGTGACGGACGAACGCGTCGGATTCGCGGAGCTCGACCGCTGTCTCCGAACCGTCGTCGTGCAGCAGACACAGCTCGATACGTTGTGCCGCCTCGGAGAACACCGCGAAATTGGTGCCCGCACCGTCGTACGTGGCACCTAGCGGATACGCCTGTCCCGGCCAGACCTGCATGCGTCGACTCTTCCACTTCCTAGAGGGGCGCCGCGACGGACTCACGACCGCGGACCAAACCGGAATTCTTCCCCGATGAGCGAGGAACAGTGGGATGTTCGCGAGATCTTCGCCGAAAGGCAGGCAACCTGCCGCGAAACAGGGTCCTCCGACCGGGGGAACGGTCAGGTGTCCGACCGCGGCTCGCCACGTATGACGTCATAGTGCGCCGTAAGGGGCCTCGTGGGCGTGTCGCGACTCTTGAGCAATCAGTTTCGGCCTCGTTCCCGAGCGCCTTCCGAGCCGCCGGAGACTCCTGACGAGGGGTGTGACGAGGGGAGAGTCCGCCGGGACTCCCGTGCGGCTCCCGGTGACTCCGTCATGACTCCGCTATGACTCCGCTCACGTCCCCCTCCCGTTTCCGGACACAACGGGCACAGCGAATAAGGGGAGTTGGTGGAAGAGTCGGCTCATCGGGCTGCACCCCCTCCCGGACCCGCAGTAGGGTGCCTTGATCGTTGGCACGGGGGTTCGGAAGGCGGTGTACAGGTGAGCTCGGGCGGGTTGGAGTTGCCTCCTGGTGACGATGGTCATGAGGGCGGCTCCATCGACACACCGCCCGGCGCGGTGTCCCTCGCGCGCCCCATGGAGATCGGGGCGGAACTGGAGTGGGGCGCCGATGCCTGGAGCGAGGTCCGCACCCGCGCCAGACGCGCCGGGCGTGCGTACATCTGGCTGAATCTGGTCGAACAACGGCTGCGCGCCGTTGTCGCGGCCGTGCTGCGCCCCATCTACGAGCCGGTGCACGGCGACGAGTGGGTGGTCGCGGCCGCCGGGCCCGCCGGGCAGGAGTGGGTGCACCGCGCGGTCGCCGTACGGGAGGTCAGCCGCCGCAAGGGGTACCTCCTGGACCCCGCCGACGACAACATCCTCAGCTTTCTCACCCTCCCGCAGCTGCGCGAGCTGATGGTCCAGCACTGGCCCTGCTTCGAGCCGTACTTCGACGACCGGCGCGACGTCGAGCTGGGCCTGGACGAGCTGGAGGTGGCCCGCAACATCGTCTCCCGCAACCGCGCGCTCTCCGAGACGGTGCTCGCCCAGGCCGAACGCGCCTCCGCGCGCCTCCTGGAGATACTGGGCTCCGGCATCGGCACCCGTACGGCCGGGCGGCTGCCCATCGACGCGGTCGAGGACCTGGTCGGCGACCGCTACGCCGATGTCGTCGGCGTCCACCCCGACCGGGTGCGGCTGCAGCGCCAGCTGCCCGCCGAGGACCTCTTCGGGGGCGCGCGGCGGCTCGACGCGGTCGGGATAGGGCTGAACCTCCTCGTGCAGAACTACTCGGGCCGCCGGCTGGTCCGGCTCGCCGAGTCCGGCTGCCGGGTACGGCTGCTCTTCCTCAACCCGGCCAGCAGCGCGGTCCGCCGCCGCGAGCGGGAGCTGGGCCTGAAGAAGGGCGAGATGAGCCGCTCGATCGAGATGAACATCATGCACATGCGGCGGGTGCGGGCCCGGCTGCGCGATCCGAACGCGTTCGAGATCCAGGTCTTCGACGAGACGCCGCGCTTCACGGCGTACCTCGTCGACGGGGACGGCCCGGACGGCATAGCCGTGGTCCAGTCCTATCTGCGCAAGAGCCGGGGCATGGAGGTGCCGGTCCTGGTGCTGCGCGGCGGCGGCCGGGAGGTCGTGCGCCACGAGGACGGCCGGGAGAGCGACCACGGGCTCTTCGAGGTGTACCGCGAGGAATTCGAGAGCGTGTGGGCGGACGCGCGGCCGGTGTCGTGACCCGGTGCGCTGTGCCCCTGGTGCGCTGCGGCACCCGGGGGCGTCGGCTCAGGGCGTGCCCGTGATGCCGCCGTCGACGCGCAGCTCGATGCCGTTCACGTAGTCGGCGAAGGGGCTCGCGAGGTACAGCACCGCGCCCGCGATGTCCTCCGCGCGCCCCAGCCGGCCGACGGGGTTGGGCGCGTACCGGGCCGCACCCTCCGCCGCCGGCTCGCCGCGCTCCTCGAACATCCGGCGCATCGAGGGCGTTTCGATGACGCCCGGGCTCACACAGTTCGCCGTGATCCCCGTACCGGCGAGGTGCTGGGCCAGGCTCGTCGTCATGTTCACCACCGCGGCCTTGGCGGCTGAGTACTCGACCATGTTCGGCAGCGGCGTCCGCACCGCCCGGCTGCCGATGTTGATCACCCGGCCCCAGCCGTGCGCGCGGAGCGACGGCAGCAGCGCCTGCGTGAGCCGCGCCGCGGACAGGACATTCCCGTCGAAAGCGGTCCGCCAGTGCTCCTCCCGTACGCCGTCCCAGTCGTGCTCGGCGAACGGGCCCGCGTTGTTGACCAGGATGTGTACCCCGAAAACCCGCGCCGCGGCGGCCACCCGCTCCGCGCCGTCCGGCTCGACGAGGTCGCCGAGCACCACGTCGGCGCGGACGCCGTGCTCCGCGGCGCGGCGCGCGACCTCCTCGGCGGCTGCCGTGTTCCGCCCGTGCACCAGCACGTCACAGCCCTCGGCGGCCAGCAGCGCGGCGACCGCCGCGCCGATCCCGCCGCTGCTCCCGGTCACCAGCGCAGCCCGCCCGGCCAGTTGAAGATCCATGCCGGTCACCCTAGGGCCGCGTACCCGGGAAGGGGCGGGAGCCGGGGGCGTTGTCAGTGGTGCGTGGGAGAGTAAAGGCACACGAGATCGCGGACGGGCGAGGCCCGCCGATCGGGCGGGCCTGTAGCGGCCGCGGTCGCGTGCGACACGGGGGACGCACCACTGAAGGAGGCCGCATGAGCTGGCACAAGGAACCGCTGGTCGGCTTCGACCTGGAGACCACGGGCACCGACGTCGAGACCGACCGGGTCGTCACCGCGGCCGTCATCCGGCTCGACGCGGCGGGGCGGGCGGCCCCGGCGCTGAGCTGGGTGATCGACCCCGGCGTGCCGATACCGTCCGAAGCGGCGGCCATCCACGGCTTTTCGACCGACGTCGTGCGGCTGCGCGGCCGCCCGGCCGCCGAGGGCCTGGCGGAGATCACGGACGCGCTCGAAGCGGCGCTGCGCGCGGGGACACCGCTGGTGGTGATGAACGCCCGGTACGACCTCTCGCTGCTGGACCGCGAGTGCCGCCGGCACGGCATACCGCCGCTGTCCGACCGGCTCGGCACGGACCCGGCCCCGGTCGTCGACCCGCTCGTCCTCGACAAGCACCTCGACACGTACCGAAAGGGCAAGCGCACCCTCCAGGCACTGTGCGCGCACTACGGCGTGACGCTGGACGCGGCGCACGAAGCGGGGGCTGACGCCGTGGCCGCCGTCGAAGTGGCCCGCCGGATAGGTGCGAAGCATCCGGAGGTAGCGGGCCTGTCGCTGCCGGCCCTGCACGCCCTGCAGCGCAAGGCGGCCGCCGACCAGGCCGCCTCCTTCCAGCGCTACTTGCGCCGTACGGCCGACCCCTCGGCCCGTGTGGAGCCGGCCTGGCCGCTGATACCGCACGGATGAGGCGCGTATGGATGAGGCGCGTATGGATGAGGCGCGTATGGGGGAGCGGGCGTCAGCGGTGCGCCAGTACGTTGACCACCCGGCCGTTGGGGTCGCGGACGAAGAAGCGCCGCACGCCCCACTCCTCGTTCTGCAGGGGATGGACGATCTCGGCGCCGCTCTCCCGCATGGCGGCATAGGCCGCGTCCACGTCGTCCACCTCCACGCTCAGGTCGGGGACGACCGGGGCCGTCAGGTCATGTGTCATCAAGCTGACCTGGGAGGCCGGGCTGGACGGGGAGGCGAGCGTCGTGATCCATCCGAGGTCCATGACCTCCTCGAACCCCAGGAGTCCGTAGAAGTCTCGGCTTTCGCCCACCGTTTCGGACTGGACGTTGGGCACGACACGGCGAATGGCCATCGGTGTCTCCATCGGTGTCTCAAGTGAGAGGACGGAAAAACACCTTAGGGGCGCGGGGCGGGTCCGACCGGGACGAGAGTGAGATAGGCGATGCCGAGGAGGTCGCGGTAGCCGGAGAGCCAGGAGGCGCGGTGGGCGTCGGCCCGCTCACGGCTCTCCGGGGCGAGCGGGTGGTCGGGGTGGGCGGCGAGCCATTCCTCGACGTCGTAGCGGTAGCCCGACTCGAACGCCTCCCACTCGTCGCCGTTCGCCGTCTCCACCCAGGCCGGGCGGAAGCCCTCCTCGACGGCGAGGTCGACGAGTTCGGCCAGGCTCAGGTGGTCCTGGGCGGTGGCCCCGGGCCACATCCGGGCCAGCTCGGCCGCGGCCGGCGGGCGCTGCCAGAAGCCCTCGCCGTACAGCACGCGGCCGCCGGGGGCGACGAGCCGGCGTAGCTCGCGCAGTACGGTGCGGAAGTTGTGCGGCGACTCGGGGCCGCTCACGGCGTGGCCGGAGCCCAGGCAGAGCACGAGGTCGGCGGGGCCCCGCGTGGTCCCGTGCCCGGACTCCTCGGCGAACTCCACGCGCCCGGCGAGCCCGCGGGCCGCGGCGTTGGCCCGGCCCCTGGCCAGGTCGTCGGCGTTGAGGTCGATGCCGAGCCCGGTGGCGCCGGGCGCCGCGTCGAGCACCCGCAGCATGAACTCGCCCCAGCCGCAGCCGAGGTCGAGCACGGTGGCCGGCCGGGCGGCGGCGACCCGCCGGACCATCCGCTCCGCCCGCTCCTCGGACAGCGGCCCGTGGAAGGCGAGCTGCGACAGCCGCGGCGGCCCTGCCGTCTCCGCGGGCTGCGCCGCCTGCGCCGCTTCTGCTGTCTGCGCCGCCTGTTCCGCTTGTGCTGTTTGCGTCGCCTGTGCCTGCGTCGTGCGCGCAGTGGGTGTGGTGTCGCTGGTGTCGGGCATGGGCCGGGACGTTAGCCCGCGGGCGGGCGCGAGCGACACTGAATATTGGTGCTGCGCCTCAGAATATTGGTGCTGCGCCTCAGAACGGGTACCAGCGCACCGCCGCGTCCCTCTCCCGCAAGGAGGCGATCCGGCGGCGGAATTCCTTCAGGGCCGCGGGGTTGCCCGGGGCGTGCTGGGAGACCCAGGCGCAGCTGGCGGTCTCGCGGGAGCCGCGGAGCACGGCGCAGCCCTCCCAGTCCCGCACGTCCCAGCCGTAGGCCCGTACGAAGGTGTCGTACGCGTCGGCGCCCAGGCCGTACCGGTCGCGGCTGAGCGCCATGACCACCAGGTCGTGCTCGCGCAGGTCGCGCGAGAAGGTCTCCAGGTCGACCAGGACCGGGCCGTCCGGGCCCACATGGACGTTACGCGGCAGCGCGTCGCCGTGGATGGGGCCGCGCGGCAGGTGCGGCTCCAGGGCCGTGGCCGCGGCGGCGAAGGCGTCCCGGCGGCCGCGCAGATACTCCGCGTCCTCCCGCGACACCGCGTCCCCCGCCAGCCGCAGCCAGCGCTCCACGCCGCCCAGCAGCTCCCGCCGGGGCAGCGCGAACGGCGGCTCGGGCAGCGCGTGCACCCGCCGCAGCAGCTCGGCGAGGTCACCCGGCCCCGCAGGCCGTATCGCCTCGGGCAGTCGCTCCCAGAACGTCACGGGATGGCCGTCCACCAGCCGGGCCGCCGGTTCCGCCGCGCGCACCGCCGGTACGCCCGTCTCGGCCAGCCAGCCGGCCACCCGCAACTCCCGCTCGGCCCGCTCCAGCAGCTCGGCGCTGCGGCCGACCCGGATCACGGGGCCCGTGTCGCCGAGCGCGAAGACCGCGTTCTCGCCCAGTGCGAGCAGCTTCGCGTCCGCCGCGGCTTCCGGCCTTCCGGCCGCGGCCAGGACGTCCCGTGCGCGCGCCTCCGTGAAGGGCGTACCCGCCACGGAATCCGCTCCGCCACTCGCCTCGGTCATGGTGCTCCGCCTCCTGCAGCGTCTCGATCATCCACAGTCTCTCAGGAGGGTCTGACAACCGGTCCCCGCGGCCTTCCCGCATCCCGTTCTCGCGGTCGTACCTGTTGACGGCGCCCCCCGCTGTCACGACGATGACGACGGCTGTCCGCGCGTCTGGGCGCGCCCGGCCGTTCCGTATCGGATGTACCGGACGTTTCGGACCGAGCCGCGCCAAGGAGCCCCTGCCGTGACCCTCATGACCGCGGCGAAGCGGTCAGGCCCCCGGGCCGGTGCCGGACCGCGCCGCGACCACGGCGTGTGGTTCCTCGTGCTGCCCGCGCTGATACCGATCCTCGTGCTGAGCGTCGGCCCGCTTCTCTACGGTGTCGCGCTGGCTTTCACCGACGCGCAGTCCGGGCGTACCGAACCCACCCAGTGGGTGGGGCTGCTCAACTTCGCCGACCTGTTCCGGGACACGCTCTTCTGGGACTCCTTCCGCATCGGGCTGGTCTGGGCGCTGGGCGTCACCGTCCCGCAGTTCTTCCTGGCGCTCGGCCTCGCCCTGCTGCTCAACGAGAAGTTGCGGCTGCGCTGGCTGGCCCGGGCGCTGGCCATCGTGCCGTGGGCGATGCCCGAGGTCGTGGTCGGCATCATGTGGCGGCTCGTGTACCACCCGGACGCGGGCGTGCTCAACGAGACGCTGCGCGGCCTCGGGCTCGGCGACGGCCGCGACTGGCTGAGCGGCCTGGCGACCGCGCTGCCCGCCGTCATCGTCGTCGGCATCTGGTCGGGCCTGCCGCAGACCACCGTGCCGCTGCTGGCCGGCCTGCAGAACGTGCCGCGCGAGCTGCACGAGGCGGCGGCGATGGACGGGGCGGGCGCCTGGCGGCGGTTCCGTACGGTCACCTGGCCCGCGCTGCGCCCGGTGGCGCTGGCGATCAGTGCGCTGAATTTCATTTGGAATTTCAACTCCTTCGCGCTGGTCTTCGTGCTGACGGACGGCGGGCCGGGTGGGCGCACTCGGCTGCCGATGCTCTTCGCGTACGAGGAGGCGTTCCGGTACGGGCAGTTCGGTTACGCGGCGGCGATGGGGCTCGCGATGGTCGCCGTCGTCGCGATCCTGCTGGCCGGGTACCTCGCGGGCCGCCTGCGCGCCGGGGAGGACGAGCGATGACCACTCGCCGCAGGCGTACGGCCGCCACCCGCGCCGGCCAGTACCTCGCCCTCCTCTGTTACCTGCTCTTCCTGCTGCTGCCGTTCCTGTGGCTGGTGTCCACCGCCTTCAAACCCCCGCGCGAGCTCGGCAGCATCGACCCGACCTGGGTGCCGCACGATCCGACGCTCGCCAACTTCCGTGCCGCCTTCGACGAGCAGCCGCTGCTGCGCTCGGCTGCCAACAGCCTGCTCGCGGCGGCGGGGGCCGCGCTGCTGGCCGTCGTGGTGGCCACCCCGATGGCGTACGTGCTCGCGCGCTTCCGTACGCGGCTGGCGCGGGCCGCGACCGGGTGGGTGGTGGTCAGCCAGGCGTTCCCCCTGGTGCTGGTGATCATTCCGCTGTTCCTGCTGCTCAAGGCCGTGCACCTGGTGGACTCGCTGGGCGGGCTCACGCTGGTCTACGTGGTGTGGTCGCTGCCGTTCGCGCTGTGGATGCTCACCGGGTACGTACGGGCCGTGCCGGCCGAGTTGGAGGAGGCGGCGGCCGTGGACGGTGCGGGCCGGGTGCGCACGCTGGTCTCCGTGACCGCTCCGCTGCTCGTGCCCGGGATCGTCGCCACCGGGTTGTTCGCCTTCATCACCGCCTGGAACGAGTTCTTCTTCGCGCTCGTCCTGCTCAAGTCGCCGGAGAAACAGAC
Organism: Streptomyces sp. NPDC026301; assembly: GCF_055567935.1. Lineage (NCBI taxonomy): Bacteria > Bacillati > Actinomycetota > Actinomycetes > Kitasatosporales > Streptomycetaceae > Streptomyces > Streptomyces sp. NPDC026301. The sequence goes on from NZ_JBVHPN010000002.1 coordinate 576,705, forward strand.
GATGCCGGTCGTCCTCACGCACTTCCTCGGTGCGGAGGGCGCCGCCGACCTCGGCCCGCTCGCCGCCGCCGCGCTGCTCGCCACCGTGCCGAGCCTGCTCCTCTTCGCCGTCATCCAGCGCCGCATCACGGGCGGGATGCTGACCGGGGCGGTGAAGAGCTGATGCCCGAGCCCGCCGGCGCCCCGATGTCCGGGCCCGCCCGCGCGCCGATGCCCGAGCCCGTTCGCGCGCCGATGCGCCGTCGCACGTTCCTGGGCGCCGTCGCGTCCGTAGGCATCGCCACCGCCTGCTCCAGCGGTCCGAAGGCGTCCGGCCCCCGCCGCCCCCTGCGCTTCCAGTCGCTGGCCTGGCAGGCGGAGTCCGTACGGGCCAACAAGGCGCTGGTCGCCGAGTGGAACCGGCAGCACCCGCGCAGCCCCGTCGAGTACGTGCAGGGCGCCTGGCCCACCGTCCACGACCAGCTGCTGACCGCCTTCGAGGGCGGCGAGGCGCCCGACATCATCCACGACGCCTCCGACGACCTCGCCGACTTCGCGTACGGCGGCTACCTCGCCGACCTCACCGGACTGCTGCCGGACCGGCTCACCGCCGACATCCCGCGGCACAGCTGGCGGACCGGCACGTTCCAAGGGCGCGTCTACGGGGTGCCCTTCCTCCAGGAGCCGCGCGTCCTGATGGCCAACCGGAAGCTGCTGCGCGCCGCGTCCGGGGTGCGCGTGCCCACACCGGAGCGCCCCTGGAGCTGGGCCGAGTTCCGGGCAGCGGCCGAAAGGCTGACCCGGGAAGGCCGGGAAGGCCGGGACGGGCGCCAGTACGGCGTCGCCTGGCCCCTGAAGGAGCCGGTCTCCGCGACCCTGAACCTCGCCCTGTCGACCGGCGGCCGGCTCTTCCACCGCCGCGCCGACGGCCGCTCCGAGGTCCGCTTCGACGCGGCCGACCAGGTCGTGCCGCGGACCGTCCGCGACCAGGTGCACGCCGACGGCAGCGCGGCCCGCAGCACGCTCGGCATGGGCGGTTCGGACACGCTCCCCGGGTTCTTCGCCGGGCGGTACGCGATGGTGCCGCTCGGCTTCTCGTACCGGCAGCAGATCGTTCAACAAGCCCCCAAGGGCTTCGAGTGGACGGTGCTGCCGGCGCCCTCAGGGAGCGCGCACGCCCAGGGAGTGAGCCCGCAGACGCTCTCGATCGCCGCCGACTGCCCGCGCAAGGAGGAGGCGATGGCGTTCGTCGCCTTCCTGCTGCGCCCGGACAACATGGTGCGGCTGGCGCTCGGCGACTGGATGCTGCCCACGGGCACCGAGGCACTGCGCGATCACCGGCTCAAAGAAGCGAAGTACGGCTGGGCCACGGGGACGGCGCTGGCCGGCACGCTCCGGGCCGCGCCCGCGCAGTCCGTACGCGGTTATCCGGAGTGGAAGGACAAGATCGCCACGCCGGGGCTGCAGGAGTACTACAGCGGCGCGATCGGCTCGGAAGAGCTGCGCGGCCGGCTGGTGGACGACGGAAATCTCGTTCTCGCCCGTTATCAGCGCTGAGCGACGCACGGGTTTCGCAGGGTGATTATTTCCCCATGTTGCCGCAATGTGACGGGAGTTGAGGCAACCAGAGTCAACTCAAGCGCTCAATTTGACCGGGTGTGACGGTATTTGCATTTTTGTAAGGTTGTTGCCTATGTCACACCCGCGGGGGAGTCTTGAATTGGACGCGTCAATCAGTCAGGGTTTCGAGCCAGCCCGCCGCAGATTTTCTCGTGCGGCCGGGCCACAACGCAACGCTTTCCCCCCACACCACCAAACGAGGAGAACCCTCGCTATGGCTCACAAGCGTTCCAGCAAGAAGCGGCTGATCACCGGCATAACCGCCGTCGTCGCCGCGACCGGCATCGCGGCCGTCACCGCGGTCACCGCCGACGCCACCCCCGCAGAGGGCAAGATCTACGGCGCGAGCGCCAAGTCCGCCGTCAGCGGCAGCTACATCGTCATGCTCAAGGACCAGGCCCGCACGGCCGAGAACAAGGACCTCGCCGCGGAGTACGGCGGCAAGGTCAAGCGCAACTACAGCGCGGCCCTGGAGGGCTTCTCGGCCACCGGCCTGAACGAGACCGAGGCCAAGCGGCTCGCCGCCGACCCGGCCGTCGACAAGGTCGTCCAGAACAAGAAGTTCTCCATCGACGCCACCCAGGACAACCCGCCGTCGTGGGGTCTGGACCGCATCGACCAGGAGGACACCGCGGGCGACAGCAAGTACAACTACCCGGACAGCGCGGGTGAGGGCGTCACCGCGTACGTCATCGACACCGGCGTGCGCACCACGCACAAGGACTTCGAGGGCCGCGCGTCCTCCGGCTTCGACGCGGTCGACAACGACGACAGCGCCGACGACGGCAACGGCCACGGCACGCACGTCGCGGGGACCATCGCCGGTGCCGCGCACGGCGTCGCCAAGAAGGCCAAGATCGTGGCCGTCCGCGTGCTGGACGACCAGGGCTCCGGCACCACCGAGCAGGTCGTGGCCGGCATCGACTGGGTCACCAAGAACCACCAGGGTCCCTCGGTCGCCAACATGTCCCTCGGCGGCGGCGCCGACGAGGCGCTCGACGCGGCCGTCCAGAAGGCCATCGACTCCGGTGTCACCTTCGGCGTCGCGGCCGGCAACGAGTCCACCGACGCGGGCCAGGGCTCGCCGTCCCGCGTCAAGGACGCCATCACGGTGGCCGCCAGCGACAAGGACGACAAGCAGGCCGACTACTCCAACTTCGGCAGCATCGTCGACATCTATGCCCCCGGTACCGACATCACCTCGGACTGGAACGAGGGTGACGACGCCACCAACACCATCTCGGGCACCTCGATGGCCACCCCGCACGTCGTGGGCGCCGCCGCGGTCTACCTGGCAGGTCACCAGGACGCCAAGCCCGCTGACGTCACCAAGGCGCTGACCGACGGTGCCACCGCGGACAAGATCTCCAACCCGGGTGAGGGCACGCCGAACAAGCTGCTGAAGATCGTCGAGTAAGCCCTCGACACGTCGAGCGAGCAACCCTCGACACCCGCCCGGTATCGGAACGCCGGGCACAGCTGCCGGCCGTCGCGCTCGCCCCCACGGGGCGCGGCGGCCGGCGGCGTCGAGCGGGAAAGGCGGAGTGCGTAGCATGGCGGGTGTGGCGCACACGGTGGGTATCAAGGATGTCGCACGCCAGGCAGGCGTCTCCATCGGCACGGTCTCCAATGTGATCAACCGTCCCGACATGGTCGCGAAGGAGACCCGCGAGCGGGTGCAGGCGGCCATCACCGCGCTGGGCTACGTCCGCAGCGAGTCGGCGCGCCAGCTGCGCGCGGGCCGCAGCCGGATCATCGCGCTGCTCGTGCTCGACATGGGCAACCCCTTCTTCGTCGACGTCGCGGCGGGCGCGGAGCGCGCCGCGCGCAAGGAGGGGCTGGGCGTGATGCTCTGCAACAGCGCCCAGAGCCCGGCCGAGGAGGCGGAGTACCTCTCCCTCTTCGCCGAGCAGCAGGTGCGCGGCGTGCTGATCACGCCGGCCGACCTGACCGGCGGCACGCTCGCGCGCTTCCGGCCCCGCAACATCCCGCTCGTCTTCGTCGACCGCGTCCTCGGCAGCGCCGAGGGCTGTTCGGTCTCGGTGGACGACGTGGCCGGCGGCGCGCTGGCCGCCCGGCACCTCGTCGAACAGGGCCACGAGGGGCTGGTCTACGTCAGCGGGCCGATGTTCCTGACCCAGTGCCAGGACCGGCGTACCGGGGCACTCCAGGCGCTGCGCGAGAGCGGCCTGCCGGAGTCGGCGCTGCGGCACATCGAGGCGGAGCGGATGGACGTCGCGGCGGGCCGGGACGCGGGCGCCCGGCTGCTGGGCATGTCGCCCCGGCCGACCGCGGTCTTCTGCGCCAACGACCTGCTCGCGCTCGGCGTCTTCCAGGCGCTCTACAGCGCCGGCCTCGCGGTCCCCGACGACATCGCCCTGGTGGGGTACGACGACATCGAGTTCGCCGCGGCCGCCGCCGTGCCGCTCACCTCCGTACGGCAGCCCGCCCGGCTCATGGGCCGGACGGCGGCCGAGATGCTGATCGAGGAGACCGGCGACCGGGCTGCGGACCACGAACACCGGCAGGTCGTGCTCGCCCCGGAGCTGGTGGTCCGCGCCTCGACCCTGACGACCCGCTAGCGGACGGTGTCCGCGACCGGCACGCCGAAGTCCGGTGTGCCGTCCGCGTGCCAGCCCAGCCGCTGGACGCGGGTGTGCCGGTTGGGGTCGTTCAGCGGGTCGCCCGTGATGTCCTTGTACTGCCGGGCGTGGTAGACGAGGACGTCGGTGCGGCCGTCCTCGGCGACCGTGAAGGAGTTGTGCCCCGGGCCGTACTGGCCGGTGGTCTCGTTGCTGGTGAAGACCGGTACGGGCGACTTGGTCCAGGAGGCCGGGTCCAGCAGGTCGGCGCGCGCGTCCGCGGTGAGCAGCCCCATGCAGTAGTTGCTGTCGGTGGCGCTGGCGGAGTACGTCAGGAAGACCCGGCCGTTGCGCTGGAGCACCGAGGGGCCTTCGTTGACCTTGAAGCCGCGGGTCTCCCACTCCAGCGTGGGCGAGGAGAGCCGCACCGGCGGGCCGCCGAGCGTCCAGGGGTTGGCCAGCGGGGCGATGTAGACGTTGGAGTTGTTGACGATGCCCGGCTCCTGCTGGGCCCAGATCAGGTACCGCCGGCCGCGGTGGGTGAAGGTGGAGGAGTCCAGCGAGAAGGTGTCCCAGGCGGTGGCGATCTGCCCCTTTTCGACCCAGGTTCCCTGGAAGGGGTCCGGGTGGGAGTTCTCCAGGACGTACATCCGGATCTTCCAGATGTCGTCGGACCGGCCGGCCGCGAAGTAGACGTACCAGCGGCCGTCGATGTGGTGGATCTCCGGTGCCCAGATGTGGGCGGCCATCTCGCCGGTGGTGTGCTTGCGCCACAGCACGCTCTCGCGCGCGTCCGTCAGGCCGCGCAGCGTACGGGACCGGCGCAGCACGATGCGGTCGTACTCCGGGACGGTCGCGGTGAAGTAGTAGAAGCCGTCGGTGTGGCGGTGGATGTGCGGGTCGGCGTGCTGCCTGACCAGGGGGTTCGGGTAGGCCGCCGCGGGCCGGTGGCGGCCGGCGGACGCGGCGTGGGCGGCCGTGGCGGGCAGCCCGGCGGCCGCGGTCACGGCCAGCGTGCCCAGCAGCACGCCTCTGCGGCTCGGTTCGGTACGGGACATCCGGTGCTCCTTCATGGCGGGTGGGCGGGTCAGCCGGTCTTGATGCGGAGGAACGTGACCGAGTGGGCCGGGAAGGTGTGGGTGAACTGGCGGCCGACGCCGCGCAGGGTCGACTGCCGGGGCGCGATCGGCTGTTCGTCGGCGGTGTTCACCGCGTCCGGGGCGCCCTGGAGCGTGGTGAGGCGGGCGGTGGACGCCACCTTCCGCGCGCCGAGGTCGATCCGCGTCCGGGCGGCCGCGTCCTGCGCGTTGACGACCTTCACGATCAGCTCGCCGGTCTTCTTGTCCTCCGTCACGACCTGGCGGAAGGGCTCGGCCTTGGCGTCGTCGGTGAAGCCGCCCCACTTCTTGCCGTCGAGGTACAGCGTCACCTGCCGCCCGCGGACCTGCACCTTCAGGTCGTAGCTCCGGCCGGTCTCGATCTTCGTGCCGTCCTCGGTCAGCGTCTGCTTGGCGCCGTCGGTGGTCTTCTCCACGGCCGAGCGGGTGTTGCCCCAGCCGCCGAGGTTCCACCAGTAGTGGTTGCCGGTGTCCTTGACGCCGAAGGCGACCATGAAGCCTTCCTTGCCGGACTTCTTGGTGGCCTTCACGTGCAGGTCGTAGTTCTGCCAGCCGGGGTCGCCCGCGGTGACGAGGGTGTTCTCGGCCGCGGCGTCGGACTGGACGTACGCGCCGTCCTCGACCTGCCACGTGCCGCGCCCGGCCGCCTTGGTCCACTTGCTGTCGCCGCCGGAGAAGTCGTCGCCGAAGAGCGTCTTCCCGTCCGCGCCGGTGACCTGCACGTCGTCGTACGCGGCGCCGGTCGCCCAGGTGGACAGGCCGATCGCGCCGGTGATCGGGGCTGTGGTGGCCGGGGTGCCGGAGGCGGTGCTCGGGACGACGCGGTCGCCGGCGTTGTTCATGAACAGCTTCTGGACCTCGTAGTTCGCCGAGCTCCAGGACTTCTGGCCGTCGAACCAGATCATGTCGGGGCGCCACTGCACGGAGTCGGTGCGGGCGAGCAGCGGGGCGTAGGAGGCGAGCTTGACGACGTCGGCGTTGCGTTCCAGGCCGGTCATGAACGCGGCCTCGGACAGCGCGTTGCCGAAGCGGTTGTCCTGGGAGGCGTACTCGCCGAGGAAGACCTTGGGGCCGCCTCGGTCGTAGGAGTCGTAGCGCTCGTTGTTCTCCAGGAACCACTGCGGGCTGTTGTAGTAGTGCTCGTCGACCATGGCGACCTTGGCGTCACGGTTGAGCTGCCAGGCCCGGTCGAAGGTGGTGCCGCTGTCATCGGGCCCGGAGTTGCTGATGACGGTGACGTCCGGGTACTTGGCCTCGATGGCGGCGCGGAACTCCTTGAAGCGGGCGAAGAACGCGTCGGGGACGTTCTCCTCGTTGCCCACCTCCAGGTGCGTGAGGTGGAAGGGCTTCGGGTGGCCCATCGCGGCCCGCTTCTTGCCCCACTCCGAGGTCACCGGGCCGTTGGCGAATTCGATCAGGTCCAGGGTGTCCTGGACGTGCCGCTTCAGCAGCGCAGGGTCGTCCGTCACCTTGTTCTCGCCGCACCCGGTGACCAGCGCGGGGACCACCGGCAGCGGCATCGCGCCGATGTCCTCGGCGAACTGGAAGTACTCGTAGTAGCCGAGGCCGTAGGACTGGTTGTAGCCCCAGAAGTTGGCGTTGGTGGCGCGCTGCTCGACGGGGCCGACGGTGTCCTTCCACTGGTACGAGCGCCTGCGCTGGTAGCCGGACGCCTCGTCGTACCCCTCGTGGCTGCCGGTGTTGACCAGGCAGCCGCCGGGGAAGCGGACGAAGCCGGGGTGGAGGGCGGCGATCTTCTCGGCGAGGTCCTTGCGCATGCCGTTGGGGCGGTGCTTGAAGGTATCGCCGGGGAAGAGGGAGATCATGTCGAGTGCGACGGGGGCGCCGGAGGCGACGGTGAGCCGGCCGGTGGCGGAGGTCCGGGTGGCGGTGAAGGCCGCCTCGTACTTCGTCCAGCCGCCGCGCGCGGTGACGCGGCGGGCGGCGGCGAGCTCGCCCGAGGCGTCCCGCAGGGTGAGCGTCAGCGGCGCGCCCGCCGCCTCGCCGGTGCGGGCCCAGACCGAGAAGTCGTACCGCTCGCCCTTCCGCACCGCGATGCCGCCGCCGTAGCCGGAGTTGGTGACGGAGGAACTACCGCCCAGGGAGAGGTAGTTGCGGTTGCGCGCGTTCAGCCGGCCGTCGTCGTTCACGACCTTCGCGGTGCCGCTCGTACTCCAGGACGTCAGCGGGGTGTAGGCGGCGTTGTCGGCGCGGTCGTACTCGAAGGAGCGGTTCTGCAGGAGTTCGGCGTACAGACCGCCGTCGGCGGCCCGGTTGATGTCCTCGAAGAAGACGCCGTACATGGTGTCGTCGATGGCCGGGCCCTGGCGGGCGGAGTCGACGTTCAGGGTGTAGTCGGTGACGTCCGCCGCCGCCGGGGAAGCGGCGAGGGCGGGCGCCGCGAGCGCGGCGACCAGGGCTCCGGTGAGGAGGGCGAGGCGGCCGCGTCTTCGCGACCGGGGCCGTGAATTCGCGGATGCGGGAGAGGGTGCCGTGGTGGGCATCGTGCGCTCCTTGACGGACTGTTCGAAGGAACGGGCTGTTCGAGATATCGGACAATGCTCGGGATATCGCCCAGTGAGGATCGCGTCCGACCTGTCGCCCCGTCAACACCTCTGAATGCGCACGCGAAATCCGTGCGGGGACCGTTGACACCGCTCCCGTCGTGGCATTACCTATCTCGCAGCATTTCGAACGTGTGACGAAATTTCGAACGCGAAGCAGCAAGGACACCGCGAGCCGCGAAGGGGCACCTCCCGTGCGCATCACCGGAATCACCACTCATGTCGTCGGGACGCCCTGGCGCAACCTGACCTACGTCCAGGTCCACACCGACGAGGGCCTCACCGGCGTCGGCGAGACCCGCATGCTCGGCCACACCGACGCGCTCCTCGGCTACCTCCGCGAGGCGGAGGCCAACCACATCGCGGGCTCCGACCCGTTCGCCGTGGAGGACCTGGTGCGCCGCATGAAGTACGGCGACTACGGGCGGGCCGGCGAGATCGTGATGTCCGGCATCGCCTGCGTGGAGATGGCCTGCTGGGACATCAAGGGCAAGGCGCTGGGGGTGCCCGTCTGGCAGCTGCTGGGCGGCAAGGTCACCGACAAGGTCAAGGCGTACGCCAACGGCTGGTACACCACCGAGCGCACCCCGGAGGCGTACCACAAGGCCGCCCAGGCGGTCGTCGAGCGCGGCTACCGGGCGCTGAAGATCGACCCGTTCGGCACCGGGCACTTCGAACTCGACCACGAGCAGACCGTGTACGCGGTCTCGCTGATCGAGGCGGTACGCGACGCGATCGGTCCCGAGCGGGAACTGATGCTGGAGATGCACGGCCGGTTCAGCCCGGCCACCGCCGTCCGGCTCGCGCACGAGATGGCGCCCTTCAAGCCCGCCTGGCTGGAGGAGCCGGTACCGCCGGAGAACCTCAAGGCGCTCAGCAAGGTCGCCGCCAAGGTGGACATCCCCGTCGCCACCGGCGAGCGCATCCACGACCGCATCGAGTTCCGCGAGCTGTTCGAGTCGCAGGCCGTCGACATCATCCAGCCCGACGTCGGCCACCTCGGCGGCATCCTGGAGACCCGCAAGCTCGCCGCCACCGCCGAGACCCACTACACACTGATCGCGCCGCACAACGTCGGCGGCTCCGTGCTCACCGCCGCCTCCCTCCAGGTCGCCGGCTGCACCCCGAACTTCAAGATCCTGGAGCACTTCAACGACTTCGCCGACGCGGAGATCAAGAAGGTGGTCAAGGGCGCCCCGCAGGTCGTCGACGGCTACTTCGCGCTGCCCGACGCGCCGGGCCTGGGCGTCGAGCTGGACACCGAAGCGGCCGCCGAATTCCCGCAGCAGCAGGCCCGGTTCGACCTCTGGGCCGAGGGCTGGGAGAAGCGCGCCCCCGCCGGGACGGACCGGTGACCGGCCGCGCGCTCGTCCTGGACGCGCCCGGCGCGTACCGCATCGTCGACGCGGCCCCGGCCGATCCCGGCCCCGGCGAGGCCCGCATCCGGGTGCACGCGTCCGGCGTCTGCGGCAGCGACCGCGAGCTGTACCAGGGCACGCGCCCGGCCGGGTACGTGCGGTACCCGGTGATCCCCGGGCACGAGTGGTCCGGCACGGTCGAGGCGGTCGGCGAGGGCGTACCGGAGGCCCTCATCGGCCGGAAGACCGTCGGCGAGGGCTTCCGCAACTGCCAGGTGTGCGCCCGCTGCCACGCGGGCGAGACGACGCTGTGCACGGCCGGGTACGAGGAGACCGGGTTCACCCAGCCCGGCGCGATGGCCGACACGCTGCTGCTGCCCGCCCGACTGCTGCACCCGCTGGCCGACGGCGCCGACCTCACGGCCGCCGCGCTCCTGGAGCCCGCCGCCTGCGTCGCCGCCGCGGCGCTGAAGGCGGAGGCGCGGCCGGGGGAGCGGGTGGCGGTGGTCGGCACGGGCACGCTCGGCATGATCGCCGTACAGTTCCTGGCCGCGGCATCGCCCGCCGAGCTGCTGGTCGTCGGCATCGGCCGGGACCGGGAGAAGCTCGCGTACGACTTCGGCGCGACGTCCTTCCGTACCGCCGACGAGCCGGCGCCCGACGACTTCGACGTCGTCATCGAGGCCGCGGGCTCCGCCGACGCGGCCCGCACGGCGGCCGGGCTGCTCCGCCGCGGCGGCCGGCTGGTCCTCACCGGCCTCCCGGCGCCGGGCGCGGCCGGCCTGGACCCCACCGACCTGGTGGTGCGCCAGACCGAGGTGCGCACCGTCTTCGGCGCTCCGCCCGCCGCCTGGGCCCACGCCGTACGCGCCTTCGACGCCGGGCTGCTGGACCTGCTGCCGCTGGTCACCCACCGCCTGCCGCTGGAGGGCTTCGCGGAGGCGATGGCGCCCGGCGCCGGGAAGGTACTGCTGCACCCGTAAGCGCGGCCGCTCCGGTCCCCGCCCGGCAGCCGGGCTCACCGGCGTGCTCCGCACCACCATCGGAAGGGAACCCCACCCATGCCCACCCGCAGACGAGCCGCCGCCCTGGCCGCCGTCCTCCTCATCGGCTCGCTCACCGCCTGTGGCCAGGAAGCCCGTGGCGGCAGCCGCTACCGGCCCGAAGCGGGCAAGGGCGGCACCATCGGCCTGGCGATGCCCACCAAGTCCTCCGAGCGGTGGATAGCCGACGGCAAGAACATGGCCGAGCAGTTCCGGAAGGCCGGGTACAAGACCGACCTCCAGTACGGCGACGACAAGGTCGAGAACCAGGTCGCGCAGATCGAGAACATGATCACCAAGGGCCACCGGCTGCTGGTGGTCGCGGCGATCAACGGCTCCGCGCTCACCGAGGTCCTCCAGCGCGCGCACGACGCGGGCATCCGCGTGATCTCGTACGACCGGCTCATCCTGGGCACGCCGTACGTCGACTACTACGCGTCCTTCGACAACGAGAAGGTCGGCCGCCTCCAAGGCCAGTACATACTCGATCAGTTGAAGCTCAAGAAGCCCGACAAGAACGCGGGCGAGCACTACAACATCGAACTGTTCGCCGGCTCGCCGAACGACAACAACACGAAGTACTTCTGGGGCGGGGCCATGAAGGTCCTCAAGCCCTACTTCGACTCCGGCCAGCTCGTCGTGCGCAGCAAGCAGACGCAGATGAACCAGGCGACCACGCAGGACTGGAACGGCGGCATCGCGCAGAAGCGCATGGACGACCTCATCAGCAAGAGCTACGGCGACGAGAAGGTCGACGCGGTCCTCTCGCCCTACGACGGGATGTCGCTGGGCATCATCTCCGCGCTGAAGAGCGCCGGTTACCGCGGCGATGACCTGCCGGTCGTCACAGGCCAGGACGCCGAACTGGCCTCGGTGAAGTCCATCGCCCGGGGCGAGCAGACCCAGACGGTGTTCAAGGACACCCGCAAGCTCGCCAAGCAGGCCGTCCAGATGGGCAACGCGGTGCTCACCGGCAAGAAGCCGGAGGTCAACAACACCAAGGACTACGACAACGGCAAGCGGATCGTCCCGGCCTACCTCCTCGACCCGGTCTCCGTCGACAAGTCCAACACCCGGCTCCTCGTGGACGAGGGGTACTTCACCACGGGACAGCTCAAGTGACGGGCCGTGACGCCACCTCGGCGCGTCCCGTGCTGGAGATGCGCGGCATCACCAAGACCTTTCCCGGCGTCACCGCCCTCTCCGAGGTGACCCTGACCGTGCGGGCCGGCGAGATCCACGCCATCTGCGGGGAGAACGGCGCGGGCAAGTCGACGCTGATGAAGGTCCTCAGCGGGGTGCACCCGCACGGCAGCTACGAGGGCGAGATCCGCTTCGAGGGCGAGCCGGTGGCCTTCAAGGACATCAACGCCAGCGAGCGGCGCGGCATCGTCATCATCCACCAGGAGCTGGCGCTCATCCCCTTCCTGTCGATCGCCGAGAACATCTTCCTCGGCAACGAGCAGGGCCGGCGCGGCATCATCGACTGGCCCACCACCCTCAGCGGCGCCGCCAAGCTGCTCAAGCGGGTCGGGCTGCGCGAGAACCCGCAGACCCCCGTCGCCGACATCGGCGTCGGCAAGCAGCAGCTCGTCGAGATCGCCAAGGCGCTGTCGAAGGAGGTGCGGCTGCTCATCCTCGACGAGCCGACCGCGGCCCTCAACGACGAGGACAGCGCCACCCTGCTGGCCCTGATCCGCGAGCTGCGCGACCAGGGCATCGCCTGCATCATCATCTCCCACAAGCTGAACGAGATCCGGGAGATCGCCGACGCGGTGACGATCCTGCGCGACGGCCGCACCATCGAGACGCTGCCCGTGCGGGAGAGCCCGGAGGCCCAGCCGGAGCTGCCCGAGGACCGCATCATCCGCGGCATGGTCGGGCGCGACCTGGACCACCGCTTCCCCGACCGCACCGCGTACGAGGGCGCGGACGCCGGGGAGATCGCCATGACCGTACGGGAGTGGACCGTGCGGCACCCGGTCGACCGGGCCCGCAAGGTCGTCGACGGCGCGTCGCTGACCGTACGGCGCGGCGAGATCGTCGGCATCGCGGGCCTGATGGGCGCGGGCCGCACCGAACTGGCGATGTCCGTCTTCGGCCGCTCGTACGGGATACACGAGGCCGGGACGGTCACGGTCGGCGGGCGCGAGGTGAACACGGCCACCGTGCCCGCTGCCATCGCCGCCGGGATCGCGTATGTCACCGAGGACCGCAAGCAGTACGGCCTGAACCTCATCGACACCATCCACCGCAACGTCTCGCTGGTCTCGCTGCGCGGCATGACGCGCCGGGGCGCCGTGGACGAACACCACGAGCGGTCCGTCGCCGAGCGCTACCGCACCTCGATGAACATCAAGGCGCCCACGGTCTTCGAGCAGGTGGGGCGGCTCTCCGGCGGCAACCAGCAGAAGGTCGTGCTCAGCAAGTGGATCCACGCCGACCCCGAGGTGCTGATCCTCGACGAGCCGACCCGCGGCATCGACGTCGGCGCCAAGTACGAGATCTACACCGTCATCGACCGGCTCGCGGCACAGGGCAAGGCGGTCCTCTTCATCTCCTCCGAACTGCCGGAGCTGCTCGGGATGTGCGACCGGATCTACACCATGGCCGAGGGCCGGCTGACCGGTGAGGTCGCCCGGGCGGACGCCACCCAGGAAGTCCTGATGCGCCAGATGACCAAGAACAGAAGCTGAGGCCCGCCATGACCACCACGACCACCCCGCCCACGGACTCCGACCCCGCGGTCCCGGCCACCGTCCGGTCGGCCGGCGCGGTGCTGCTGCAGAGCGTGCGGAACAACATGCGCCAGTACGGCATGCTCACCGCGCTGGCCTTCATCGTCGTGCTGTTCCAGATATGGACCGACGGCACGCTGCTGCTGCCGAACAACGTCTCCAACCTGATCCAGCAGAACAGCTACATCCTGATCCTGGCCATGGGCATGATGATCGTCATCATCGCGGGCCACATCGACCTGTCCGTCGGCTCACTGGTCGCCTTCGTCGGCGCCATGTCGGCGGTGATGATGGTCGAACAGAAGATGCCCTGGGTGCTCGCGCTGGTGATCTCGCTGCTGATCGGCGCGGTCGCGGGCGCGTGGCAGGGATTCTTCATCGCCTACGTCGGCATCCCCTCCTTCATCGTCACGCTGGCCGGCATGCTGCTCTTCCGCGGCCTGACGCAGATCGTCCTCGGCGGCCAGTCCCTCGCCCCGTTCCCCGAGGGCTTCCAGGGCCTCGCCAAGGGCTTCATCCCGGAGATGGGCCCGTACACCCAGTACCACAACCCCACCCTCGTCATCGGCCTGGTCACCGTGGTGTTCCTGCTGCTGCGCGAGTGGCGGGACCGGCGCCGCCAGCTCGCCCTGGACCTCGACGTGCTGCCGACCGGGCTGTGGGCCACGAAGTGCGTCGCGCTCACGGCGGCCGTCGTCGCCTTCACGCTGACCCTGGCGAGCTTCCACGGCGTGCCCGTGGTGATGCTCGTGATGTGCGCACTGCTCCTCGCCCTCGGCTACGTCATGCGCAACGCCGTGGTCGGCCGCCATGTGTACGCGCTGGGCGGCAACAAGGCGGCGGCGAAGCTGTCGGGCGTGAAGGACAAGCGCGTCACCTTCCTGGTGTTCGTGAACATGGGCGTACTGGCGGCGCTTGCGGGCTGCGTGTACGCGGCGCGGCTGAACGCGGGCACCACGCAGGCCGGCCTGAACTTCGAACTGGAGGCGATCGCCGCCTCGTTCATCGGCGGCGCCTCGATGAGCGGCGGCGTCGGCACGGTCATGGGTGCCATGATCGGCGGCCTCGTGCTCGGCGTCCTGAACAACGGCATGTCGCTCGTCGGTATCGGCACGGACTACCAGCAGGTCATCAAGGGCCTGGTGCTGCTCGCCGCCGTCGGCTTCGACATCTACAACAAGCGCAAGGCCGGTTCCTGATGGCCCAGGAGCCCGACCACACGAGGAGAGCGCGCATGACGACCAGCAGACGTACCGTGATGGCCGCGGCGGCGGCCGGACTGGCGGCGACCGCCGTCGGCGCCGGACCGGCCGCCGCCGCGGCGCCCGCCGCACGAGGCGGCCGCCCGCGCAAGGAACACTTCGGCACCCTCCCGGACGGCACCCGCGTCGACCGCTGGACCGTGGAGAACGGCGCCACCCGGCTGGGCGTGCTGTCCTACGGCGGCATCGTCCAGACCCTGGAGCTTCCCGACCGCCACGGCCGCCGGGCCAATGTGTCGCTCGGCTTCGGCGAACTCGCCCCCTACCTCACCGCCGGAACGTACTTCGGCGCCCTCATCGGCCGGTACGGCAACCGCATCGCCCGCGGCACCTTCACCCTCGACGGCCGGACGTACCAGCTGCCGGTCAACGACGGCCCGAACAGCCTGCACGGCGGCGACAAGGGCTTCGACAAGCGGGTGTGGGACGTCGAGCCGTACGTCGGCGGGGACGGCACCGGTCTCACCCTGCGGCGCGTCAGTCCGGACGGTGAGATGGGCTACCCCGGCACCCTGGCCGTCCGCGTCGACTACGTCCTCGACCGCCGCGGCGACCTGCGCATCGCGTACGAGGCCACGACGGACCGGGCCACCGTCGTCAACCTCACCAACCACACCTACTTCAACCTGGCGGGCGAGGGCAGCGGCGACGTCCTTGGCCACACCCTGCGGATCGCGGCCTCCCGGTACACGCCCGTCGACGACACACTGATCCCGACCGGCGCGCTGCCGAAGGTCGCGGGCACGCCCTTCGACTTCCGGCGGGCCAAGCCGATCGGCCAGGACATCCGCCAGGGCGATCAGCAGCTCGCCTTCGGCGGCGGCTACGACCACAACTTCGCGCTGGACAAGGGTGTGACGGCCACTCCCGAGCACGCGGTGACCCTGGCCCACCCGGCGTCCGGCCGCGTCATGGACATCGCCACCACCGAACCCGGCGTGCAGTTCTACAGCGGCAACGGGCTGGACGGGGCCCTGCGCGGCACCTCGGGCGCGCTCTACCGGCAGGGCGACGGCCTCTGCCTGGAGACCCAGCACTTCCCCGACTCGCCGAACCGGCCGTCCTTCCCGGCCACCGTGCTGCGCCCGGGGCAGACCTACCGGACGACGACCGTGCACCACTTCGGGGTGCGCTGAGGTGCGCTGAGACGGGGGCCATCGGGGAGAATGGCAGTTCGACGCGGGCGCGGCAGCGAGCCGCGCCCGTCCCCATGGCAGGAGAACGAACCGGATGCCCCCAGCCGACCTCAAGGCGGACTGCGCACAGTGCTTCGGCCTGTGCTGCGTCGCGCTGCCCTTCGCCGCGTCGAACGACTTCGCGGTGGACAAGGACGCCGGGACACCCTGCGCCAACCTCCGGGCCGACTTCCGCTGCGGCATCCACGCACAGCTGCGTGACAAGGGCTTCCGCGGCTGTACGGTCTTCGACTGCTTCGGCGCCGGGCAGCAGGTCTCGCAGGTGACCTTCGGAGGACAGGACTGGCGGCAGGCCCCGGGCACCGCCCGCCGGATGTTCGCCGTCTTCCCCGTGATGCGGCAGCTGCACGAACTGCTCGCGTACGTGACCGAGGCGCTGGACCGGCCCGAGGCGCGGCCCGTGCACGACGGGCTCCGCACGGCGCTGGCGGACCTGGAACGGCTCACGCTCAGCCCCGCCGACGTACTGGCGGAGCTGGACACCGAGGCGGTCCGCCAGGAGGTCAACGGGCTGCTCGTACAGGCCGGGGAGCTGGTACGGAACGCCGTACCCGGCAAGAAGCGGAACCACCGCGGCGCCGACCTCTTCGGCGCCCGGCTGCCGGGCGCGAACCTCAAGGGCGCCGGCCTGCGCGGCGCCTGTCTGGTGGCCGCCGACCTCACCGGCGCCGACCTGCGCTCGGCCGACCTGATAGGCGCGGACCTCCGGGACGCGGACCTCAGCGGCGCCGACCTGACCGGCGCCGTCTTCCTCACCCAGGCGCAGCTGAACGCGGCCAAGGGAGACGCGCGGACCGTACTGCCCGCCTCACTCGCCCGCCCCGCACACTGGCAGGGGTAGGCCGGTCCGGCGGGCCGGGCCTCAGGCCGTCAGCGCCGGCGCCGGGCACCGCAGCGTCTCCGCGTACCGCAGCGCCAGCAGGTGCGCCAGCTCCGGCGCCGGGCCCAGCACGTCGGCGAGCAGCTCGGCGCCCGCCTCCCGCGCCCCGGCCTCGATGCGGTCCGGCAGCCGGCCCGGCGCGATGACGTACGGCGCGACGGCGACCCGCGCGGCGCCCGCGGCCCGCAGTTCCCGCACGGCGTCCTCCGTACGGGGAAGGGATGCGGAGGCGAACGCAGGCCGCACGGCACACCAACCACTGGTGAGCCGCCACTCCCGCGCGATTTCAGCGATCACTGCGATCGCCTCCGGGTCTGAAGAGCCCGCCGAGGCCAGTACGACCCCGGTCGAGGCACGGTCGGCGGGGGCGAGCCCCGCCTCGGTGAGCCGCCGCTCCAGCGCGCCCATCAGCAGCGGCGCCGGACCGAGTACAGCCGCCTGCTGGACGGTCAGCCGGGGCAGCCGCGCGCAGGCCTCGCGCAGCACCGAGGGGATGTCGGTCTTGGCGTGGAAGGCGCGGTTGAGCAGCAGCGGCTGCGCCACCACCTCCCGTACGCCGTCCGCGTGCAGCCGCTCCAGCACCTGCGGCACGCTCGGCGCGTTGAAGTCCAGATAGCCGACCTCGACGCGCAGCTCCGGGTGGAGCGCCCGGACCCGCTCGCACAGCGCGCCGACGGTCGCCGCGTGCCGCGGGTCCCGGCTGCCGTGCGCGACGACCAGCAGCGCCGGCCGTTCGCGCAGCCCGCACCGCCCGGCGGCCGAGGCGGTGCCGGGGGTGGGGGCGAGCAGGTGGGGGCGCATGGCGGTTCCGTTCGGCGGGGGCGTCAGCGGGCGTTGGGGAGCAGTCCGCGGCTGCGCAGCACGCGGCGCTCGACGGGGGCGAAGATCAGCAGCTCGATGCCGATGCCGACGACCAGGATGAGCAGGATCGCGGCGAGCACGAGGGACATGTCCGAGCCGACCCGGCCCTGGTCCAGCAGCTGGCCCAGGCCCGCGCCCAGGTCCGGCGAGGTGGCGATCAGCTCGGCGGCCATCAGCGAGCGCCAGGAGAACGCCCAGCCCTGCTTGAGCCCCGAGAGGTACCCGGGCAGCGCGGCGGGCAGCAGCACGTGCCGTACGCCCCGCATCCCGGTCGCGCCGATCGTGCGGCCCGCGCGCAGGAAGAGCGGCGGGATCTGGTCCACGCCCGAGATCAGGCCGTTGGCGATGGAGGGCACGGCTCCCAGCAGCACGACCGCGTAGATCGTGGCATCGGTGATGCCGAACCAGATGATCGCGGCGGGCACCCAGGCCACCGACGGCAGCGACTGCAGGCCGGAGAGGATCGGGCCGATCGCCGCGCGCACCGGGCGGACCCGGGCCACCAGCAGGCCCAGCGGCGTGCCGATGACCAGCGAGGCGGCGAAGCCGAGCGCGCCGCGCGAGACGGACTGCCATACGTAGCCGAGGAGCGTGCCCTCCAGCCACTTCTCCCGCACCGAACCCCATACGTCCACGGGACTGGGCAGCTGGTAGTGCGGCTTGACCTCGAAGTGGTAGGCGAGCTGCCACAGGGCCAGCACGATCAGGACGGCGACGACGGGTGGCACGACCTTGGAGAGCAGCGTGCGCAGCACGGGCGGGCGGCTGACGACCTTCGTCTCCAGCGCGTCCAGCCCGGCCTCCAGGCCCGCGGTCTCGGCCCCGCGCGCGCCCGCCGCCTTGGCGTCGGCCGGGTTGCGGGTGTCGGTGGTGGTCTCAGTGCTGGCCATGGCGGCGGATCTCCCCACGGAGCTGTTCGGTGATCTCTACGGAGAGCTCGGCGACGGCGACGTCCTCGATGCGGCGCGGCTGCGGAATGTCCACGGTCCACTCCCGGGCGATCCGCCCGGGCCGCGAGGACAGCAGTACGACGCGCTGCGCGAGCCGTACGGCCTCGCGGACGTTGTGCGTGACGAAGAGGACGGAGAGGTTCGTCTCTTCCCAGATGCGGGTCAGCTCGTCGTGCAGCACGTCACGGGTGATGGCGTCCAGCGCGGCGAACGGCTCGTCCATCAGCAGCAGCCCGCTGTCCTGGGCGAGCGCGCGGGCCATCGCGACCCGCTGCCGCATGCCGCCGGACAGCTCGTGCACCCGCTTGCCGTACGCGCCCTTCAGCCGTACCAGCTCCAGCAGCCGTTCGGCCTCGTCGCGGCGGTCGGCGCGCGGCAACCCGCGCAGCTTCAGCGCCAGTTCGATGTTCTTGCCGGCGGTGAGCCAGGGGAAGAGCGCGTGCTCCTGGAACATCAGGGCGGGGCGGCTGCCGGGCACGTCGATGGTCCCGGCGGTCGGCCGGTCGAGCCCGGCGACGAGGTTGAGCAGCGTGGACTTGCCGCAGCCCGACGCGCCCAGGAGGCAGACGAACTCGCCCGGCGCGACATCGACCGTGATGTCGTCCAGTACGTGCTGCTGCGCGCCGGGGCGGCCGAAGGACTTCGAGACGTGGTCGATACGCGCCGCGTAGGACGTCGTCGCGTCCATGCCGGCCGTGGCGGCCTGCTGGCTGAGGGTAGGGGTCGTCATCGGTGTCACCTCCTGGGAACCGTGCGGATCGATCGGTTACTGCGCGCCGAGTCCGGCGGCGCCGACCGGGGGCCTGCCCTCGCCCTTGAGGACCTTGTTGAGCAGCCGCAGGTCGTAGATGCCGTGCAGGTCGGGCTTCTTGAGCAGCCCGGACGTGACCGCGTGCTGCGCCTCGTCCTTGAGGGTGGAGGCCAGCGGGTCGTCGGTGACCTCGACGTTACGGAAGGCGGAGTTGAGCACCTTGTCCGGCAGCCGGGTGCCGGACACCTTGGGGTCGGCGAGCGAGGCGTTGACCGCCTGGGCGGCCTCGCCCGGGTGGCCCTTGATCCAGTCGTTGGTCTTCACGGAGCCGCGCAGGACCGCCTCGACGGCCTTGGGGTGCTCCTTGAGGAACTTCTGGGAGACGATCATGTTCGTGATGACGAACTTGCCGTCCTTCCAGACCTGCTTCTCGTCCAGCAGCGTGCGGCCGCCCTCGGCAACCAGCTTGGACGCGGTCGGCTCGGGCACCCACGCGCCGTCCACGCCGCCCTGCCGGAAGGTGTTCGGGATCTCCTTGTTGTCCTGCCGGAGGACCCCGACCTCGCCCTTCCCGGTGTCCGGGTCGACCTGGTAACCCTTCTCGTGCAGGTAGTTCAGGAGCGCGACGTCCTGGGTGTTGCCGAGCTGCGGGGTGGCGATCCGCTTGCCCTTCAGGTCCTTCAGGGACTTGATCTTCTTCGGGTTCACCACGAGCGAGACGCCGCCGGAGGACGAGCCGCCGATGATCTTCAGGTTCTTGCCGTGCGACTGCACGTACCCGTTGATCGCGGGCGACGGGCCGATCCAGCCGATGTCGATGGTCCCCGAGTTCAGCGCCTCGATCTCCGACGGACCCGCGTTGAAGATGTACGGCTTGACCTGCGTGCCGCCCAGTTCCTTCTGGACGAAGCCCTTCTGCCGGTCCACCATCGGCGTCGCGTGCGTGACGTTCCCGAAGTACCCGATCCGTACCGAGCCCAGGCCGTCGGTCTTCGGGCCCTTCGCGGCCACCGGCTTGGTGCTCTTGGGTGCCTTGGACCCGTAACCGCAGGCCCCCAGCACTCCGATCAGCAGGGGCACGGTGGCGGCGGCCGCCAGCAGGCGGCGGGCGGGGCGTCGGGGGCGAGCGGCAGGCAGCACGGGAGGGGTTCCTCTCGGTGGGCCGGGGCGGTACGCGCCCTCGTCTAGGGCGCGCCCGGCAGGTCAGGTGATCTTCGGAAGGGTTCTGCGGGCAGGGCGGAGCGGAGCGGGGTCAGCGCACACATCGGCCGACTCCGCCCTGCCCGCTGCCGAGGGCGCCGCTGCCGATCCGGCCGCCCTCCTTCGCGAAGGTCGAGAACGCTTCCCCTGCCATGATCAGAAGTCCCAGTCCGCGTCGTCGTCCTGCTGGGCGCGCGCCGCCTCGGCGTCCTCGGCGAACGCCGTACCGGCCATGCCGGCGGTCAGCGTGGTGCCGTCGGACGGGTCGATGAGCAGGAAGGAGCCGGTACGCCGGGAGTCGGCGTAGGCGTCCACCGGCAGCGGCTCGGCGGTGCGGACCTTGATCCGGCCGATGTCGTTGGCGGCCAGCTCGCCCGGCGCCGGGTGCTGGGACAGGTCGTCCAGCGTGAGCCGGGAGCGGATCTCCTTGACGATGGCCTTGACCGTGCGGGTGGTGTGCTTGAGCAGCACCCGCTGGCCCTCGACCAGCGGCCGGTCCGCCACGTGGCAGATGGTCGCCTCGATGTCCTGCGAGACGGCGGGGGCCGCGGCGGTCGGGGCGATCAGGTCGCCGCGCGAGATGTCCAGGTCGTCGGCGAGCCGTACGGTCACCGACTGCGGGGCCCAGGCCACGTCCACGGACTCGCCCAGCGCGTCGATGCCCTCGATGGTGGACGTGGCGCCCGAGGGCAGCACGGTCACCTGGTCGCCGACGCGCAGGACGCCGGAGGCGATCTGGCCCGCGTAGCCGCGGTAGTCGGGGTGCTCGGCGGTCTGCGGGCGGATGACGTACTGCACCGGGAAGCGCGCCGGGTCCTCGGACGGGTCGGTGACGACCGGCACCGTCTCCAGGTGCTCCAGGACGGTCGGGCCGCCGTACCAGTCCATGTTGGCGGACGGCGTCACGACGTTGTCACCGGCCAGCGCCGAGATCGGGATCGCGGTGATCTCCGGGACGCCCAGCGAGGCGGCGTACTTCGTGAACTCCTCGGCGATGGCCGCGAAGACCGACTCCTGGTAGTCCACCAGGTCCATCTTGTTCACGGCCAGCACCACGTGCGGGACGCGCAGCAGCGCGGCGACGGCCGCGTGCCGGCGGGTCTGCTCGACGACGCCGTTGCGGGCGTCGACCAGCACCACGGCCAGCTCGGCGGTGGAGGCGCCGGTGACCATGTTGCGGGTGTACTGCACGTGGCCCGGGGTGTCGGCGAGGATGAACCGCCGCCGGGGCGTGGCGAAGTAGCGGTAGGCGACATCGATGGTGATGCCCTGCTCGCGCTCGGCCCGCAGCCCGTCGGTCAGCAGCGCCAGGTCCGGCGTCTCCTGCCCGCGGCCCAGCGACGCGCGCTCCACGGCCTCCAGCTGGTCGGCCAGTACCGACTTGGAGTCGTGCAGCAGCCGCCCGACCAGGGTGGACTTGCCGTCGTCCACCGAACCGGCGGTGGCGAACCGCAGCAGCGAGGTCGCGCCGGCGTCGATGACGCCGTCAGTAACAGTGCTCATGGTTAGAAGTACCCCTCGCGCTTACGGTCCTCCATGGCGGCCTCGGACATCTTGTCGTCGGCCCGCGTGGCGCCCCGCTCGGTGAGCCGGGAGGCGGCGATCTCCGCGATCACGGCGTCGTTGTCGGCCGCGTCGGAGTCGACGGCGCCGGTGCAGGACATGTCGCCGACGGTGCGGTAGCGCACCAGCCGCTTCTCGACCCGCTCGCCCTCCTTGGGGCCGCCCCACTCGCCCGGCGCCAGCCACATGCCGTCGCGGGCGAAGACCTCGCGCTCGTGCGCGTAGTAGATCGCGGGCAGCTCGATCTTCTCGCGGCCGATGTACTGCCACACGTCCAGCTCGGTCCAGTTGGAGAGCGGGAAGACCCGGACGTGCTCACCGGGGGAGTGCTTGCCGTTGTACAGCTGCCACAGCTCGGGGCGCTGCCGGCGCGGGTCCCAGCCGCCGAACTCGGTCCGCAGGGAGAAGACGCGCTCCTTGGCGCGGGCCTTCTCCTCGTCCCGGCGGCCGCCGCCGAAGACCGCGTCGTAGCGGCCCTTGTCGATGGCGTCCAGCAGCGGGACGGTCTGCAGCGGGTTGCGGGTGCCGTCCGGGCGCTCGCGCAGCTCACCGCGGTCGATGAAGTCCTGTACGGAGGCGACGTGCAGCCGCAGCCCGTGCCGCTCGACCGTGCGGTCGCGGTACTCCAGGACCTCCGGGAAGTTGTGGCCGGTGTCCACGTGCAGCAGGGAGAACGGCACCTGCGCCGGCGCGAACGCCTTCAGCGCCAGGTGCAGCATGACGATGGAGTCCTTGCCGCCCGAGAAGAGGATCACCGGGCGCTCGAACTCGCCCGCCACCTCGCGGAAGATGTGGACCGCCTCCGACTCCAGCGCGTCCAGGTGGGACAGCGCGTACGGAGAGTCGTCGCCCTCCGGGGTCGGGCCGGTACCGGTGATGGCCGTTGCCGTCGTCATGCCAGTCCCCTTTCGGTGAGCAGCGCGTGCAGCGCCGCCGCGGACTCCTGCACGGTCTGGGTGTGCGACTCGATCCGCAGATCGGGCGACTCGGGAGCCTCGTACGGGTCGTCGACGCCGGTCAGCCCGGAGATCTCGCCCGCCGCCTGCTTGGCGTACAGGCCCTTCACATCGCGCTCGGAGCACACCTCGACGGGCGTCGCCACATGCACTTCGATGTACGCGGTGCCCTCGGTCTGGTGGCGCTTGCGCACCGCCTCCCGGCTGTCCGCGTACGGCGCGATCACCGGCACCAGTGCCTTGACGCCGTTGCTGGCCAGCAGCTCGGCGACGAAGCCGATGCGCTGGACGTTGGTGTGCCGGTCCTCCCGGCTGAAGCCGAGGCCCGCGGAGAGGAACTCCCGGATCTCGTCGCCGTCGAGCACCTCGACGCGGTGGCCCTCGCCGCGCAGCTTCCCGGCCAGTTCGTGCGCGATGGTCGTCTTGCCCGCGCTCGGCAGACCGGTCAGCCAGATCGTGGCGCCCGTCATGGATATCTCCTGAGTGTCCGTCATCGTGCGTACCGCGCTATCCGTGCAGTCCGCACTCGGTCTTGTTGCTGCCGGCCCAGCGGCCGGCCCTGGCGTCCTCGCCCGCCAGCACGCGCCGCGTGCAGGGGGCGCAGCCGACCGAGGCGTAGCCGTCCTGGAGCAGCGGGTTGGTGAGCACGCCGTGCTCGTTGACGTAGGCGTCCACGTCGGCCTGCGTCCACTTCGCGATCGGCGAGACCTTCACCTTCCGCCGCTTGGGGTCCCAGCCGACGACCGGGGTGTTCGCCCGGGTGGGCGACTCGTCCCGGCGCAGGCCCGTCGCCCACGCGTCGTACGCGGTCAGGCCCTCTTCGAGCGGCTTGACCTTGCGCAGCGCGCAGCATAGGTCGGGGTTGCGGTCGTGCAGCTTCGGCCCGTGCTCGGCGTCCTGCTCGGCCACCGTCTGACGCGGCGTCAGGGTGATGACGTTGACGTCCATCACCGCGGCGACCGCGTCACGGGTGCCGAGGGTCTCCGGGAAGTGGTAGCCGGTGTCCAGGAAGACCACCTCCACGCCGGGGAAGGCGCGCGAGGCCAGGTGCGCGACGACCGCGTCCTCCATCGAGGAGGTGACGCAGAAGCGCGGCCCGAAGGTCTCGGCGGCCCACTTGAGGATCTCCAGTGCCGAGGCGTCCTCCAGGTCGCGGCCCGCCTGCTCGGCGAGCGCCTGAAGGTCGGCTCCGGTGGTAGCGGTGGTCACGACTCACCTCCGTCGGAAGGGGACTTGCCGGTGACGCCCTGGGTCAGCAGACCCAGGAACTTCAGCCGGAAAGCACGGCTGCAGGACCGGCATTCCCAGGCCCCATGGCCTTCTTCCGAAGGCCGCAGGTCCTCGTCCCCGCAGTACGGGCAGAAGAACGGCGCGGCGCGCTCACTCACTTCAACGCACCCTCTTCGGCGCGGGCCGCCCACTGGGCGAACCGCTCGCCGTCGGTGCGCTCCGCCTCGAAGTTGCGCAGCACCCGCTCGACGTAGTCGGGGAGCTCGTCGGCGGTGACCTTCAGGCCGCGGACCTTGCGGCCGAAGCCGGCCTCCAGGGCCAGCGCGCCGCCCAGGTGCACCTGGTAGCCCTCGACCTGGTTGCCGTCGTCGTCCAGGACCAGCTGGCCCTTGAGACCGATGTCCGCGGTCTGGATACGGGCGCAGGCGTTCGGGCAGCCGTTGAGGTTGATGGTGACGGGCTCCTGGAACTCCGGCATCCGGCGCTCCAGCTCGTCGATGAGGGACGCGCCGCGGCCCTTCGTCTCGACGA
This sequence comes from Streptomyces sp. NPDC026301, assembly GCF_055567935.1. NCBI lineage: Bacteria > Bacillati > Actinomycetota > Actinomycetes > Kitasatosporales > Streptomycetaceae > Streptomyces > Streptomyces sp. NPDC026301. Next base: position 601,087 of record NZ_JBVHPN010000002.1, read on the forward strand.
TGGCGAGCTTGCAGAACTCGATGCCGGTGCAGGCCATCGTGCCGCGCCGGAACGGCGAGGGCTTGACCTGGAAGTCCAGCGCCTCCAGGCCGGCGACCAGCGAGTCGACCTGGTCCTCGGCCACGTCGAGGATGATCATCTTCTGCTCGACGGTGGTGTTCAGCCGGTCCGAGCCGTGCTCGCCGGCCAGCTCGGCGATCTTGGTGAGGGTCTTGCCGTCGACGCGGCCGACGCGCGGTGCGAAGCCCACGTAGAAGCGGCCGTCCTGCTGCCGGTGCACGCCGATGTGGTCGCGCCACTTCGAGGACGGCGCCTCGGGCGCCGGGCCGTCGATCAGCTTGCGCTGGAGGTACTCGTCCTCCAGCACCTGCCGGAACTTCGCCACGCCCCAGTCGGCGACCAGGAACTTCAGGCGGGCGCGGTTGCGCAGCCGCCGGTAGCCGTAGTCACGGAAGATGCCGACGACACCGGCCCACACGTCCGCGACCTCGTCCAGCGGCACCCAGGTGCCCACGCGCTGGGCGAGCTTGGGGTTGGTGGACAGGCCGCCGCCGACCCAGAGGTCGAAGCCGGGGCCGTGCTCCGGGTGGTTGACGCCGACGAACGCCACGTCGTTGATCTCGTGGACCACATCCTGGACAGGGGATCCCGAGATCGCGGTCTTGAACTTGCGCGGCAGGTTGGAGAACTCCTTGCTGCCGATGTAGCGCTCGTGGATCTCGTCCACGGCCGGGGTGCCGTCGATGATCTCGTCGGCGGCGATGCCGGCCACCGGGGAGCCGATGATCACGCGCGGGCAGTCGCCGCACGCCTCGGTCGTGGACAGCCCGACGCTCTCCAGCTTCTCCCAGATCGCGGGGACGTCCTCGATGCGGATCCAGTGCAGCTGGATGTTCTGCCGGTCGGTGATGTCCGCGGTGCCGCGGGCGTACTGCTCGGAGACCTCGCCGATGGCGCGCAGCTGCGGAACGGTCAGCCGGCCGCCGTCCACCCGCACGCGCAGCATGAAGTACTTGTCGTCCAGCTCCTCCGGCTCCAGGACCGCGGTCTTGCCGCCGTCGATGCCGGGCTTGCGCTGGGTGTAGAGGCCCCACCAGCGCATTCGTCCGCGCAGGTCGTTGGGGTCGATCGAGTCGAAGCCGCGCTTGGAGTAGATCGTCTCAATGCGTGTCCGCACATTGAGACCGTCGTCGTCCTTCTTGAACTGCTCGTTGCCGTTGAGCGGAGTGAAGTGACCAACGGCCCACTGGCCCTCACCGCGGTGGCGTCCGGCCTTGCGGCGGGTCGTGGCGGGGCGTTCCGGAGTGGCGGCCATGGTGATACGTCCTTCTCGGCGGCTGCAGGGGATGCGGTTTCAGGCAGGGGTGCACCCACTGTGACCTGCGAAGACGTGCCGGATCGCGACGCGTGGCAGCGCGCCTTGGCATGACTTGCCGGATCAGGGGTGGCCGCACGTCCGCGACGATGGGGACGGCGGGAAAGTCGGTGGAGCTGGGTGCTGTCAGGGGCTACGGGTCTTGGGTCGCCGACCCCTGTGGGTACAGCGTCAGCGCGCCTGACAGATGGCGCTGGACACGCGCGCAAGGTCGACGTGGCGCCGACTCACCAAGGCAATTCCAGCTCGAGACATGACGGAAGCGTGTCACGACGGTCTTGGACCAGTCCACCGTCGTCCGAAATATGGACGAGGATGTCTCGTAGAGCGAGACGATGTGTCGCCGGTCACGTTCCGCTTCGGGTGGCCGGCGACCAGGGTGCCGTGCGAAGGGGGACCTTGGAGCCTATGTCCGGACCCCGGTCAGGCGCCCGGCCACGGGCCCGGCGCCGCCGCCTCGGGCTCCTCCGTCACGGTCGTGTCGTACACCCGGAACCCGCGGCGCTGGTAGTTGGCCATCGCATACTCGCCGTCCTTGCTGCAGGTGTGCACCCACACCCGCTTCGTCCGCTCGCACTCCGGCCGGCGATCGGCCAGGTCCCAGGCGCGCGCGATGCCGTACGAGAGCAGGTGGCCGCCGATCCGCCGGCCGCGGAACGCCGGGATCAGGCCGAAGTAGACGATCTCCACCGACGCGTCCGGCCGGGCCTGCAGCTCGATGAACCCGGCCGGCGTCCCCCGCTCGTACGCCACCCAGGTCTCCGTGCCCGGCCGCGCGAGGTGCTCCCGCCACTCCGCGTACGTCCACGGCAGCCGGTCCGTCCAGGTCACGTCCCCGCCCACCGCCGTGTACAGGAACCGGCTGAACTCGGGCAGCGGCGTCCCGGACAGGACGATCCGTACCTCCTGCCCCGCGGGCGGCTCGGCGGCGGGCACGAGGTCCGCCGGGGAGGTCTGCTCCAGGTACCAGGTGGTGACAGTCTCGGTCATGGCCGTCACCCAATCATGCGGCGCGACGGCCCGGGTCTCCGGTACCGGCTCACGCCCGGGCCGCGACCACCGCGGGGGCCGTGGAGTGGGGGAGCAGGTCGGCGGCGCGGGGCGGGCGTCGGAGGTCGAGGTGGACCTCGTCGGCGAAGCGGTACGGGCGGTGCGCGAGGACGCAGCCGAGGGTGCGGCGCAGCCGGGAGAGTTCCGCGCGGACCGTCGCCGTGCGGCGGGCGTCGCCGAAGAGGTCGCGGGCCAGCTGCGCCGACGTGCGGCCCTCTGGGTGGACGGCGAGGGTGAAGAGCAGCTCGGCGTGGCGCGGGCTCAGCTCGTGCGTCCAGCTGCCGGCCGGGCCGCCCACCGTCACCGTCCAGCCGGCCCGGCCGCTGAGGTCCAGCACCACCCGGCTCGGCGCGGGGCCCGGCGGCCCGTCCTCCCCGATCCGTACCAGCCAGCCGCCCGGCAGCGGCTCCAGCGCGCAGGCGCCGTACCGCGGCAGCCACAGCGGCCCTGCCTGCGGCGACCTGGGCAGCGCGATCCGCGTGGGCGGCGCCGTGCCGGTGGCCGCTGCCGTCCAGCCGTCCCGGTCCACCGCCAGCGCCCGCCCGCCGAGCCGGGCGAGCAGCGGCGCGGCGCTCGTCCGCAGCCGGTCCAGCGCGGCCAGGTGCGCGGTGCGCTGCTCGCACTCGGCGAGCCGGGCGACCGCCGAGACCAGCGAGAGCGTGGTGGGGTGGAAGGAGTGCGCCGGGCCGCTGAGGTCCACCACGCCCAGCAGCCGCCCGTCGCGCGGGTCGTGCAACGGCGCCCCGGCACACGTCCACTGGTGGTGGGTACTGACATAGTGCTCGGCGGAGTGCACGAGGACGGGCTCGCGGGTCACCAGAGCGGTCCCGATGCCGTTCGTGCCGACCACGTCCTCCGTCCATGTCGCGCCCGGTTCAAATCCGTGCCGGTCGGCCATCCGGCGCACCGGCGCCGCGCCCTCGCGCCACAGCACCCGGCCCTCGGCGTCGCTGACCACCAGGATCTGCTGCGCGGCGTCCGCGGCCGGGAGGAGGTGGGCGTGCAGTACCGGCAGCAGCCGCAGCAGCTGTGAGCGGTGCCGGCGCTCCTCCAGCTCGGCCAGCGACAGCGGCCGCGCGCGGCGGTCCCGGTCCGGGTCGAGGCCGGTGCCGATGACGCGCCGCCAGGATTCTCCGATCACGCTACGGGGGCCGTCGGGCGGTTCGTCCCCCGCGAGGGTGGCCTCCCGTACGGAAGCGAGCCGGCGGGCCGCTTCCCGGGAGTCCAGCGCCGCTGCCAGGACGGGGGTCCGGGTCCTGTCGTGGTGCCGTGTGCTCAACGTCGCTCCGCTTGTGCTGTTTTGGTGAATCGCCGCGGCCCATCGTGCCGGGGCCGGAGCCCGGCGGAGTGCGGAATCGGCAGATCCGTTGCAACGTCGTGCAACGGTTGCCGCTCCCGATATGACCGGAAAGGCTGGGCGCGAGCCGTTTCCGTACGCCGGGGGCCGGGCCTCCGTACCGGGCCCGCCCGCGCAACGGCCGGCCACCCCCCGCCGGAAGCGGTGCCGAGTCGGCGCGGCACCGCTTCCGCGCGGCGGCCGCCGGGCCCGGTCCCCGTACGCGGCGCCACGTCATGGGCCGTTGCCGCCCCGCCGGATACGGTGGCGAGGTGCAGCCAGCGAACGAACCAGCCGAGCACCCCACGGGCCGTCTGCACAGGGCTCGCGTCCTGTACCGCCATGTATCCAAACGACGCCTCGGGTGGCTGCTGCTCAAGGACACCGTGCATTCCTGCGTGGAGTACCGCGTCACCGGCCTCGCCGCCGAAGCCGCCTTCTTCTGCCTGCTCTCGCTGCCCCCGCTGTTCCTCGGTCTCCTCGGGCTGCTGGGCTATCTGGAGCCGTGGATCGGCCACGACACGATCGACACCATCCGGCAGAACATCCTCACCGCGTCCGCGACCGTGCTGTCCGACAAGGGCGTCGACGAGATCGCCCGGCCGCTGCTGGACGACATCTTCCGCGGCGGCCGCCCCGACGTCATCTCCCTCGGCTTCGCCATCGCCCTGTGGTCGGGCTCCCGCGCCCTGAACGTCTTCGTCGACACCATCACGATCATGTACGGCCTGGAGGGCAAGCGCGGCATCGTCGCCACCCGCCTGCTGGCGTTCTTCCTCTACCTCGTCGCCCTCGTGCTCGGCGCGATCGCGCTGCCCCTGATGGTCGCGGGCCCGGACACCGTCGTCCATCTGCTGCCGTCCAGCGAGGACGTCATCAGGGCGCTGTACTGGCCGGTCGTCCTGCTGGTCTCGGTCGCCTTCCTGACCACGCTGTACCACGTGTCCGTACCGGTCCGCTCGCCCTGGCAGGAGGACATCCCCGGCGCGGTGGTCGCGCTCGCGATGTGGCTGCTGGGCAGCCTGCTGCTGCGCGTCTACCTCGCCTCGACGGTCGAGGGCCCGACGATCTACGGCTCGCTCGCCGCGCCCGTCGCGGTCCTGCTGTGGATCGGCGTCTCGGCCTTCGCGGTGCTGGTCGGCGCGGCGGTCAACGCGGCGCTGGACCGGGTCTGGCCCTCGCTCGCCACCGCGGCCGGCCGCGCGGAGCGCGAGGCGCGCCGCCGCGCGGAGGCCGAACCGCTGCGCGCCGCCCGGGAGGAGGCCGAGCGGGCGAACGAACTGGAGGACGGGGGCGGGGAAGTGGGCGACGGCGTGGGCGGTACCGAGGTCGGGGGCGGTACCGCTGACGGACCGGCTGCCGGGCCGGAGCAGGGGCCGGGGCCGGGGCCGGAGCCGGAACCGGGGCCGAAGAAGGAGGAGTGACGGCGCGCGGCGCTCCCGGGGCGGTTCACCGCCGCTCGGGCACGGCGCCGAGGGCGCCTCACCGCCGCTCGCCGAACACCCGCCGGTACGCGCCGGGCGTGGTGCCCAGCGCCGCGCGGAACCGGCGCCGCAGATTGACCGCCGAGGAGAGCCCGACCCGCGCGGCGACCGCCTCCACCGCGAGGTCGGTCTCCTCCAGCAGCACCCGCGCCGCGTCGATGCGCCGGGCCAGCAGCCACTGCCCGGGGCTGACGCCGAGCTGCTCGGCGAACCGGCGCGCGAGCGTCCGCTCCGACAGCCCGGCCCGCTCGGCCAGCCGGGCCACGCTCAGCCCGCCGTCCAGCCGGCTCAGCGCCCACTCCAGTACCGGTGCCAGCGACGCGTCCGCGCGGGCCGGGGCCGCGGGCTCCGCCGCGTACTGCAGCTGGCTGCCCTCCCGGTGCGGCGGCAGCACCATGCTGCGGGCGATCGCGGCGGCGTACGCGGCGCCGCGGTCCTGACGGACGAGGTGCAGGCACAGGTCGATGCCGGCGCCGCTGCCCGCGCTGGTCGCCACGTCCCCGTGGTCCACGTACAGCACGTCCGCCTCGACCCGTACGGCCGGGAACTCGGCGGCCAGCCGCGCGGTGCGCCGCCAGTGCGTGGTCGCGCTGCGGCCGTCCAGCAGCCCGGCCTGGGCCAGCGCGAACGCGCCGCTGCAGATGCTCGCGATCCGCGCGCCCCTGCGGTGCGCCGCCCGCAGCGCATCACGCACGGCGGGGGAGGCGGGCACGCCGGTCGGCAGCCAGCCCGGTACGAGCACGGTGTCGGCGTTTTCCAGCGCGCCGAGCCCGGCCTCGACGAGCATCGTGTACCCGGCGGTGGTGCGCAGCGGCCCCGGGCGCTCGGCGCAGACGGAGAAGTCGTAGGGCGGGGCTGTGCCGTCCCGGGGCGCGCCGAACACCTCGGCGGCACCGGCGAGTTCGAAGGCGCCTTGCGGCTCGCGCAGCAGGGCCACGACGCGGTGCGGGGTCATGACAGAAAAGTACCCGACGATGTCTTTCCTGACTCTCCTCCGGTGCTGCGCTTCCGGCAAGGCTTGAGCCATGAGCGAGCAGAGCGAAGCGCAAGAGCTGAAGACCGTGCTGCACATCGACGACGCGGAGACACAGGAAGTCGGCCCCGGCATCGTGCGGCGCCGGCTGCAGCGGACCGAGTACGCCCGCGGCTGGCTGATCGACTTCGCGCCGGGCGCGGAGTGGCCCGTGGTGGACCACCACGCCGCCGAGGAGCGGTACTACGTGCTGAGCGGGGAGGTCATCGAGGGCGAGGAGCGCCACGGGCCGGGCGCCTACGTGGTGTTCGCGCCGGGCAGCAGCCACCGGCCACGCACGGAGGTGGGAGCGCAGATCCTTGGGATCACCGTCCGGGCACCCCGATGAATGCGGTGGGGGGGGGGGGGGGGGGGGGGAGGGGGGGGGGGAAGGGGGGGGGGGGGGGGGGGGGGGGGGGGGGGAGCGATAACCCCCCTTTCAGGGGGGTGGTGAGAGGAGGACGAGGA